>NZ_MUYJ01000004.1 GCF_002155695.1 Erythrobacter tepidarius | reverse complement strand
ACCTCATCAGCAAGCAGAATACCGGTTCGGGCGTATGGGCGGACACCGCTTATCGCTCGAAGAAGAACGAGGCGTTCCTCGAGCGGGGCATGTTCAAGAGCCACATCCACCAGAAGCGCACGCCGCGTCGGCCGCTGCCCAAACACATCGCCAGAGCCAATGCCAAGCGCTCCGCTGTGCGCTCGGCGGTCGAGCACGTGTTCGCATGTCAGAAGCACCGCATGGGGCTGTTCATCCGCACCATCGGCATCGCCAGAGCCCGGATCAAGATCGGCATGGCCAACCTTGCCTATAACTTCCAGCGCCTCGCCTGGCTCGAGGGGCAAGGTGCGCCTGCATAGCGCGAAAACGGACTGCTGAGCGGCACTCAGGCCCCGAAAACCGCGGAAACCAGGCCGAAAAGGCCAGCCTTCACGCACAAAAGACCGCGATCAGACCATCCGCGCCCTCATCAGGCCGAAAACAGCAGGTTCTTCGAGGTGTCCACGTCATAGCCATGCATGTCGGGCAGGTTCAGGTCGAGCAGGATGATATCGTAATCATACAGCTTGCCGAGGTCCAAACCTTCCTCGCCCAGATCGGTCGAATAGACGTTGAAGCCTTCGGTGGTGAGCATCAGTTCGATCGCCTTGGCGGTCGTCGGTTCGTCTTCGATCAGCAGCACACGCATCGGTGGGTCCCCTGTTTGCCCTTCGCTAACCCCCGCTTAGGAGAGATTGCCGCGAGTTAACCACGAGGCTTGTCACCAAAAAAGGTTAATAAGAGGTTTAACGTATTAACGCTTTTCATGTGAGTCTTTCGAGACACACCGCGTCGCGGCGCCCGAAACGCCGGGCTTGGGCGCTTAACCCTTCGCGGTCGCCAGCGAGAAAACTCCTAACGCGCCTCGGCCAGTTTCTTCGCCCGCCGCCGTTCGGCGCTGGAGCCGATGCCGATCGCCTCGCGGTATTTGGCGACCGTGCGCCGGGCGAGGTCATAGCCTTCTTGCTTTAGCATGTCGGCAAGCTGCTGGTCGGAAAGGATGTTCTTCGCAGTCTCGGCATCGATCAGCGCCTTGATCCGCGCCTTGATCGCATGGGCCGAGGCGCCCTCGCCGTCCGCCCCCTCGCCGATCCGGCCGACCCCGCTGGTGAAGAAATATTTCAGCTCGAAGGTGCCGCGTTCGCACCACAGATATTTGTTGCTGGTGACGCGGCTGACGGTGCTTTCGTGCATCCCGATCTGCTCGGCGACCTCGCGCAGCGTGAGCGGGCGCAGTTCTGACACGCCGCGCCGGAAGAAGCCGTCCTGGCGTTTGACGATCTCGGCGGCGGTTTTCAGGATCGTCTTCTGGCGCTGGTCG
Source organism: Erythrobacter tepidarius (assembly GCF_002155695.1). Lineage (GTDB taxonomy): Bacteria > Pseudomonadota > Alphaproteobacteria > Sphingomonadales > Sphingomonadaceae > Erythrobacter > Erythrobacter tepidarius. The sequence goes on along the minus strand of NZ_MUYJ01000004.1, from coordinate 270,251 downwards.
AGCGCGCGAATCAGCCAGTGCGCATCGGCGAGCTTTTCCTTGAGCCAGCTGCGCGATTCCCTGGTCGTCGCCCCGGCCCTCAGTTCGACGAAATAGCCACGGTTGACGATCAGCTTGGGCAAGGTCTCCTCGTTCAAGGCAATGTCCCACCCGCCCGCGGCGTTGGCGGTGATGAGGATGTCGGGCACCACGGCGGTGCTTTCGGAAGGGGCAAAGGCGAGGCCCGGGCGCGGGTTGTAGCTGCGCAGCTCGCGCAGCATGTCGGCAAAATCCTCGTCGTCCACCCGGCACAGGCGCTTCAATCGCTCAACCTCGCCGCGCGCGACCAGATCGAGATTGTCGATCAGCGCCTTCATGCAGGGATCGTAGCGGTCGGCCTCGCGGGCCTGGATGGCGATGCATTCGGCGAGGCTGCGCGCCCCGACGCCCGAGGGATCGAGCGATTGCACCAGGGCAAGCCCGGCTTCGGCGGCGGCCAGATCCACCCCGATATCCTCGGCCACTTCGTGAAGCGGCGTCGTCAGGTAGCCCGCATCGTCGAGCAGTCCGATGATGTGGCGGGCGATCAAGGCAGTCTGCGGATCGCTGGCCGCAGCGCCGATCTGGCCTTCAAGGTGCGCGACCAGCGTGATTTCGGCAGCCCGCAGCTGCTCCCAATCGGGCATCGCGTCGCCATCGCCGCCAAAGCTGCCTGCGGCGCCCCAATCGGCATCGCGCATCGCCGGGCCGGCCCCGTCGCCGGTGTCGAAATCGTGGTCCACCGAGGACAGATCGAGCGGCGCATCCCCTTCGCCCCCGCCAGCCAGCATCAATTGATCGGCGGTGGCCTCTTCGCGCGCAGGCGGCGGCAGTTCGATGCGTTCGGGTTCGGCCACATCCGCCGGTTCGCCGGTATCGAGCAGCGGATTGGCCTCGAGCGCCTCGGCGATGAAAGTCTCGATTTCCAGATTGGAGGCCGCCAGCAGCTTGATCGCCTGCTGCAATTGCGGCGTCATCACCAGCGATTGCGTCTGCCTGAGATCGAGGCGGGGGCCGAGCGCCATCGCAGGATCGCTAAAGCGTGAAGCTCTCGCCGAGATAGAGCCGCCGCACCCTCTCGTCCGCGACAAGCTCCTGCGGAGACCCGGCGAACAGCACCTGCCCGCCATAGATGATGCAGGCGCGGTCGACGATGTCGAGCGTCTCGCGCACGTTGTGATCGGTGATCAGCACCCCGATGCCGCGCGCCTTGAGGTCTTTCACCAGATCGCGGATATCGCTGATCGAGAGCGGGTCGATGCCGGCAAAGGGCTCGTCGAGCAGCATGATCGAAGGCTTGGCCGCCAGCGCGCGGGCGATCTCGCAGCGCCGCCGCTCGCCGCCCGACAGCGCCATCGCCGGGCTGGCGCGCAGACGGGTGAGCCCGAACTCGTCGAGCAGACGCTCGAGTTCCGAGGCGCGGGTGGCGGCATCAGGCTCGACCAGTTCAAGCACGCAGGTGATGTTCTGTTCCACCGTCATCCCGCGGAAGATGCTGGTTTCCTGCGGCAGGTATCCAAGCCCGAGGATCGCACGGCGATACATCGGCAGCTTGGTGACATCCTCGCCATCCATCAGGATGCGGCCCGAATCCGGCTTGACCAGACCCATGATCGAATAAAAGCAGGTCGTCTTGCCCGCGCCGTTAGGCCCGAGCAGGCCGAGCACTTCGCCCTTGGCCACGGTCAGCGAAATGTCGGTGAGCACCGCGCGCTTGTCGTAGCTCTTGGCAATCGAGATGACTTCCAGACCTTTGCCTGTCGGCTGGCTGGCAGGGGCGGCGTCGGCTTCCGGCGCGGTGGGTGAGGACTCGAGCATGTCACCAGGGTCTTTAGCAGCCCTGAAGCCGCAGGAAAGACCCGAGACGGGTTTGGCAGGATCTTTGCTTGGTCGGACCAAGGCCTTGCCCGGGCCGGCGGGGCGTGATCAATCCTGCTGCGATGGCAACGCCTTGGCCAGCGGCGTTTGCGCGCCGCGCAACAAAGCGGCGACTCTGCCCACCATGTTGCAACTTGGTGTCGCCTTTGCGATACTGCTCGCGACAGATCAGACCGTTGGGGAGCGGCGCATATGGGGAAGGTATCGGGGCAGCATCAGGCGCAGGCAGCCGCACCGGCGCGGGCGCGCGACTGGCGCAAGGCAATGAGCAACCATGTCGCCTACGGCCTGCTGGTGTACACCGCACTACAGATTTTCGTGACCGTCAAGGCGCTGAGCGAGGGAACGTCGGGCCTCTTGCCCTATCTTGCGCTGATCGTGCTGGTGGCGGGCATCATCCCCGCGCTGCGCTGGTTCGAGAGCCGCTGGATCAGACTCGACGACGCGGCTGCTGCCGATGAGGCCTATGCCCAGGCTTTCCGCCGCGACACGATCGGGTTGTGGCTGCTGGCGATCGGCCTGCCCTTTGCCCTGACCGCGATCTTCAAGGCGTTGTTGCGCGTCTTGTGAGCCTCGGGTGCCGATTGCCGGCCACCCGTCCTCGCCGGGTTGGTGTGCTGCGCCGCGCCCGGCGGCGGGTGGCCTAATGGCTTGGCCAACGCCGACCCGACCGGGACGCACGCATGTTTCCTCCCGCACCGGTGATTTGCGATCGCACCCGCGAGCGCAAGGTGCGAGCCGCAGGTAACCCGCGGCGCACGCCACCAGAACCGCGCCGGGCAAGCCGTGCTGCCGCGGGCGGCACACCCGGCGGCAGAGGCGGCTGCGCTACTGGGACGCCCGATAGCGTTCGACCGCCTCGATCGTGATCTGGCGCGCTGCGGCCGCATCGCCCCAGCTGCCTACGCGCACCCACTTTTCGGTTTCGAGATCCTTGTAATGGGTGAAGAAATGCTCGATCTGCTGGAAGATGATCGAGGGCAGATCGCTCGTTTCGACCACGTCGGCGTAATAGGGGAAAGTCTCGTTCACAGGCACGCAGACCAGCTTTTCATCGCCGCCCTGCTCGTCTTCGAGGTTGAGCACCCCGATCGGCCGCGCGCGCACCACGCAGCCGGGGATGAAGGGCGAGCGCGAAATCACCAGCGCATCGAGCGGGTCGCCATCGGGCGATAGCGTGTGCGGCACAAAGCCGTAATTGGCCGGATAGCGCATCGGCGTGTGCAGAATACGGTCGACGAACAGCGCGCCGCTTTCCTTGTCGAATTCGTACTTCACCGGCTCCCCGCCGGTCGGCACTTCGATGATGACGTTGATGTCATCGGGCGGGTTCACCCCGGTGGGAATCTTGTCGATGCGCATGGTTGTTCTCTTCTTATGGTTCACGATGGGAGAGGCAACGCGCCGCTCCTTAATCGGTGCCGCAGGATTGCGAAAGGGGCCGCGTGGCCGTAATCGCGCGCCACATGAGCAAGAAGACTCCCCATGCCATCCGCGGCACCCAGGACATTTTCGGCGCCGATGCCGAGGCCTTCGCCTTCGTGGTCGAAACCTTCGAGCGCGTGCGGCGGCTCTATCGCTTCCGCCGGGTGGAAATGCCGGTGTTCGAGAAGACCGAGGTCTTCGCGCGCTCGCTGGGCGAGACGACCGATGTGGTCTCGAAGGAGATGTATTCCTTCGAGGATCGTGGCGGCGAGAGCCTGACCCTGCGCCCTGAATTCACCGCCGGGATCGCGCGCGCTTTCCTCACCAACGGCTGGCAGCAATATGCGCCGCTGAAGGTTGCGACCCACGGCCCGCTGTTCCGTTACGAGCGCCCGCAGAAGGGCCGCTACCGCCAGTTCCACCAGATCGATGCCGAGGTGATCGGCGCCGCCGAACCGCAGGCCGATGTCGAGCTGTTGGCGATGGCGGACCAGCTGCTGCGCGAGCTTGGCATTCACGACGTCACCCTGCACCTCAATACGCTGGGCGATGCGGCGAGCCGCGAGGCGTGGCGGGCAGCGCTGATCGAATACTTCCGCGCGGTGAAAGACCAATTGTCCGAGGAATCGCAGCAACGGCTGGAGAAGAACCCGCTGCGGATTCTCGATTCCAAGGACCCGCGAGACAAGCCTTTCCTAGCGGATGCACCGAAGATCGATGCCTACCTGTCGGAAGAGGCGAGCGCCTTCTTCGCCGCTGTTACCAGCGGGCTGGATGCGGCAGGGGTGAAGTGGGTGCGCGCGGAGAGCCTCGTGCGCGGCCTCGACTACTACCGCCACACCGCTTTCGAATTCATCCCCGACGAGGGCAGCGTCTCGGCGGCGGCCTTGGGCAGCCAGAGCACGGTGCTGGGCGGCGGGCGTTATGACGGTCTGATGGAATCGCTCGGCGGTCCGCCGACGCCTGCTGTGGGCTGGGCGGCAGGGATCGAGCGGCTGGCGATGCTGGTGGGGGCGCGGCAGGAGGTCAAGGCCGATGCCGTGGTGGTGGTCGAGAATGACGATCGGCTCGCCGAGGCCATCAACTTGATGGGTCGGCTTCGCTCTGCTGGTTTCTCCTCGGAACTTGTCGCCAGCGGCTCGCCGCGCAAGCGGTTCGACAAGGCGAAGAAGCTGCCTTCGCACACGCTTGTCTCCTTCGCTGTGACCGAGGAAGGCTCGCCGATGCGGGTGATGGGCGATGGCGGGAAGCGTCATATGGCGGTCGAGAGCTTCATCCTGTCCGGCCATTAGCCCCTCCCGTCATCCTCAACGCGGTTGCCGATCGGACAGCTGCGCTTCCAGGGCCATCGCGCCGCGCAGATCACGGCTCGAATGGGAGAAATCGATGCTGAGACCGGTTCAGCACGACGAGTGAGAAAAGAAGCCCATGCAAATCCCCCCCGAACGCCTTGACCAGATCGCGCACCGCTTTGCCGAGCTGGAGGCGCGCATGGCGAGCGGAACGCTCGAGGGCGAGGCCTTCGTGCGCGCCAGCCGCGACTATGCGGAACTCGAACCCGTCGCCAGGATCGCCGCCGAAGTGAAGTCCGCGCGCGAGGAAATGGCGGCGCTGCAAGAGATGCTCGCCGACCCGGAAATGAAGGCCATGGCCGAAGAGGAACTCGCCCACCTCAAGGCTACGCTGCCCGATCTCGAACGCCGCCTTGCCATCGCGCTGCTGCCGCGCGATGCGGCGGATTCCAAGCCCGCGATGCTCGAAATCCGGGCCGGGACGGGGGGCGATGAAGCCGCGCTCTTCGCCGCCGATCTTTATCGCATGTACGAAAGATATGCCGCCGAACAGGGCTGGAAGGTCGAGCCGGTCAGCATCAACGCCTCCGACATCGGCGGGTACAAGGAAGTGATCGCCAACGTCACCGGCACCGGCGTTTTCGCCAAATTGAAGTTCGAAAGCGGGGTCCACCGCGTCCAGCGCGTGCCTGTCACCGAAAGCGGCGGGCGCATTCACACCTCTGCGGCGACCGTCGCAGTGCTGCCCGAACCGGATGACGTGGACGTGCAGATCGAGGAGAAAGACCTCAAGATCGATGTCTACCGTGCCTCCGGTGCCGGGGGCCAGCACGTCAACACCACCGATTCGGCGGTGCGCATAACCCACCTGCCGACCGGCACCGTGGTGACCTGTCAGGACGCACGCAGCCAGCACAAGAACCGCGAAAAGGCGATGCAGGTGCTGCGCACGCGGCTCTACGATGCCCAGCGCGAAGCCGCGCAGGGCGCCGAGGCCCAGGCGAGGAAGGCGATGGTTGGCAGCGGGGATCGCTCCGAGCGGATCCGCACCTACAATTTCCCGCAAGGGCGCGTGACCGATCACCGCATCGGCTTGACCTTGCACAAGCTCGAGGAAGTGCTCGCCGGGCCGGGGCTGGCCGAGCTGATCGATGCCCTGATCGCCGAGGACGAAGGCAAGCGCCTGGCGGCGCTCAGCGAGTGAGGGTGGCCGCATGATCACCGCCGGCGAAGCGATCCGTGCTGCCGCGGAGCGGCTCGCCGGCATCAGCGACACCGCGCGATTGGATGCCGAGCTGCTGATGGCGCATCTGTTCGGGGTCTCGCGCTCCGAATTGCTGCTGCGCCACTTGCGTGCGCCTGCGCCGCCGGGCTTCGCCGCCTTGATCGAGCGTCGCGCCACATGCGAACCAGTCGCCTACATCACCGGTGTGCAGGAATTCTACGGGCTGCCGCTGATCGTCTCGCCTGCCACCCTGATCCCGCGGGGCGACAGCGAAACGCTGGTGGAGGCCGCGCTGAAATGCAAGCCCGATGCGCTGCGCGTGCTCGATCTCGGCACCGGTTCGGGAGCGCTGCTGCTGGCGGTGCTGGCCCATCTCGGCAAGGCGCAGGGGATCGGTATCGACCGGAGCGAGGCTGCGCTGGAAATCGCCCGCGCAAATGCCGCAGGGCTGGGATTGCGCCCGCAGGCGCAGTTTCTGGCCGGCGACTGGCACGCGGCGGGCTGGAGCGATGGGCTTGGCACCTTCGATCTGGTTTTGTGCAACCCGCCCTATGTCGAAGCAGACGCCGCACTGGATGCCCAGGTGCGCGATTTCGAACCGCACAGCGCGCTGTTTGCCGGGCCGGATGGGCTGGATGACTACCGCGTGCTGATCCCGCAATTGCGGGCGCTGATGAACCAGGCCGCGGTGGCGGTGCTCGAAATCGGAGCGAATCAGGCAGATGCAGTGTCGGCGCTGGCCGCCGCCGCCGGCTTTGCCACCCGGCTGCACCGCGACCTCGCCGGACGCGCCCGCGCGCTCGTGCTCGGTTGACGAATTGTGCCGCAGGGCTTGGCAAACCGGTTTCGCATCGCTAGGGGATGGACCAGGCTAGACGATCTGCGAAGGGCGCAAATCGCTGAGCCAAGCTCCAGAACTCAGCTGAACCGGCCGTCAGGGCGCGCCCTCGGCCCTATCGGCGCGGAGCGCGCAACACGCTTTGGCAAGGCTGATGGGTGCGGCGCAAGGACAAGGGGTCTGTTGGCCGCGCGTGCAGGCAGTTTTTTGCGTCAGGCCGCTGATTAAGGAACGGTTTCCTTGAATAACAATCGCAATAGCCGTCGCCGCGGGCGCGGCAACCGCTCTCAGGGTGGCAACGGCAACCAGCTCAACCGGATCGACAGCCGCGCGCGTGGCAATGCCCCGCAGCTGCTCGAGAAGTACAAGAAGCTGGCGCAGGATGCCCAGCACAATGGCGATCGGGTGCAGATGGAGTATTATCTCCAGTTTGCCGACCACTATTTCCGGGTCATCGCCGATAACAAGGCACGCCAGGAAGAGCAGCGCGGCGGACGGCGCAACGACGAGCGCGAGCAGAGCGAGGATTTCGACGACGATTTCGACATCGACCGCAGCCGGCGCAGCGCCGCGCCGACGCGCGCGCATGACCAACAGGGTGAAAACGGGGATGCGACCGCGCTCGCCGAAGGCGAGCCGGGTCAGGAAGGGGAAAGCTTCCTGGTGGAGGAGCGAGACGATCGTGACGGCCCGCGCGACGATGGCCGTGCGCGTGGCCGGCGCCGCCAGCAGCCGCGCAAGTCCGCTCAGGCCGCGCCCGACGAGAGCCGCGGCGAGCGGCAGGAGCGTCCCGAGCGGAGCGAAGCGCCGGTCGAGCTTGCCGAACGTCCCGCACGCAGCGAGGCAAAGCCCGCCCGCGCCCGCAGGGCGCGCAAGAATGCCGATGCCGGCGCCCCGGCCGGAATCGATTCGTCGATCCTCCCGCCCTCGATCCGCAGCGATGATGCGGGCGGGGACAGCGGCACGCTCGAAACCGTCGACTGATTGCCATGACCGGACGGCTGGCCGCGCTTGCGGCGCTGGTGCAGCGGCGTCCGGCTCTGGCTGCCATTGCGCTGGGGCTGGTCGCCGCCTGCGCCTATCCGCCGCTCCACCTCTGGCCGCTCGGCCTCGTCGCGCTGGCGGGGGTGGTGTGGCTGATCTATGCCGCTCAAACGTGGCGGGGCGCGCTGTGGCGCGGTTGGTGGTTCGGCTGGGCGCATCTGACGCTCGCCAACAACTGGATTGCGACCGCTTTCACCCATCAGGCCAAGATGCCCGAATTCCTCGGGTGGCTGGCGGTGCCGCTGCTGTGCATCTACCTTGCCTGCTATCCCGCCTTGGCGGCGCTGGCGGCGCATCTGCTGGCGAAGCAGCGCCCCGTGTGGGCCTTCGGGCTGGTGCTGGCGGGCGCGTGGATCGTCACCGAGTGGCTGCGCGGCTGGGTGTTCACCGGCTATCCTTGGCCGCCGCTCGGGCTGATGCTGCTGGGGGGGTGGGAGACTCCGGGCCTGGCGCGGGCGCTGCCGTGGATGGGCACCTACGCCCTGTCCGGCGTGACGGTGCTGATCGGTTGCGGCGTGATTTCCGCGATCATCCGCAGGCGCGCGACCGAGCTGATCGTGCCGCTGCTGCCGCTTATCGCCGTCATGCTTGTCCCGGCGACGCCCGCGGCTGAAAGCGATATCCGTTACACCCTCGTCCAGCCCTATATCCCCCAGTCCGAGATCAACGACCCGTCGAAGTTCGAGGAGCAGTTCGCGCGCCTGTCCGCGCTCACGACGCCATCGCGGGGCCGGTCGCGGATTGTCCTGTGGCCCGAAAGCGCGGTGCCCGACTATCTCGAGGACGGCTATCCCGAACGCTACTACCTGCAGATGACCGCCGGGGCCGATCCCGGCTTCGCGCGCCGCCGCATCGGCGGGGTGATCGGGCCGCAGTCGGTGCTGCTGACCGGGGTGGTCAACCTCAATATCGGCGCCAACGCTTCGGGGGTTCCCGCTGCGGTCAGTGCGCGCAATTCGGTGATGGCGCTGGACGGATCGGGGCGCATCCGCGCGGGCTACGACAAGGCGCACCTTGTGCCCTATGGCGAATATCTGCCGATGCGCCCGCTGCTCGAACCGCTCGGCCTGTCACGGCTGGTGGCGGGGAGCATCGACTATGTGCCCGGCCCCGGGCCGCGCACGCTCGATCTCGGCGCGCACGGCAAGGCCGGCATCATGATCTGCTACGAGATCGTGTTCTCGGGCGCGGTGGCGGACAGGGCCAACCGCCCGGACTATATCTTCAATCCTTCCAACGACGGCTGGTTCGGCAGCTGGGGCCCGCCGCAGCATCTCGCACAGGCGCGGATGCGGGCGCTTGAGGAAGGGCTGCCGGTGCTGCGTTCCACCACCACCGGGATCAGCGCGGTGATCGATGCAAACGGCGTGGTGCGCGGCCATATCGCGCCGGGCAAAGCGGGCAAGCTCGAAGGCCTCGTCCCCGCCGCCAAGCCGCCGACCCTGTTCGCGCGGTTCGGCCATGCGCTGACACTGGGCTGGGCGGCGCTGCTGATCGCCCTTGGTCTGGGGCTGCCGAGAGTGCTTGCGCTTGCCCGCCCGCGCGGCTAGGGCGGAACGGCAAGAAGCCGGACATAAAGGTTTCCTTATATCTCTATAAGGTTCTGCGTCCGGCGGATATCGGCACACCACCAGCCCCCGGGGGATCCATGCGCACGACTTACCTGTTCACCTCCGAAAGCGTCTCCGAAGGCCATCCGGACAAGGTTTCCGACCAGATTTCCGACGCGATCGTCGATCTGTTCCTGTCCAAGGATCCCGAAGCGCGCATCGCCTGCGAAACCCTTACCACCACCAATCTGGTCGTGCTGGCGGGGGAAATCCGCTGCAAGGGCGTTTACGAGAACGGCGAGTGGGCGCCGGGCGCCGAGGACGAGATCGAGCAGGTGGTGCGCAACACCGTCAAGCGCATCGGCTATGAGCAGGACGGCTTCCACTGGAACAATCTCAAGTTCATCAATCGCTTGCACGGGCAGTCGGCGCATATCGCGCAGGGCGTGGACGCGGGCGCCAACAAGGATGAAGGCGCGGGCGATCAGGGCATCATGTTCGGCTATGCAACCGACGAGACCCCGGGCTATATGCCCGCGACGCTCTATTACAGCCACCAGATCCTCGAGCGCATGGCGGCCGACCGTCATTCGGGTGCGGCCCCCTTCCTCGAACCCGACGCCAAGAGCCAGGTGACCCTGCGCTACGAGGGCTCGCTGCCGGTGGCGGCGACTGCCGTAGTCGTCTCGACCCAGCACAAGCCTGGCTATGACGAAGACAACCCGGCGAAGAAGGCCGAGCTTGAAGCCTATGTGAAGAAGGTCGTCGCCGAGGTCATCCCGCCGGTGCTGCTGCGCGAGACCGAATATTTCATCAACCCGACCGGCAAGTTCGAGATCGGCGGACCGGATGGGGATGCGGGCCTGACCGGCCGCAAGATCATCGTCGACACCTATGGCGGCGCGGCCCCGCATGGCGGCGGCGCCTTCAGCGGCAAGGATCCGACCAAGGTTGACCGTTCGGCGGCTTACATCACCCGCTACCTCGCCAAGAACGTGGTCGCCGCCGGCCTCGCCACGCGCTGCACCATCCAGATCGCCTATGCGATCGGCGTGTCGAAGCCGCTCTCGCTCTATGTCGACACGCACGAGACCGGCACTGTCGGCGACGACAAGATCGAAGCGGCGATCCTCGGCATCGCCAAGCTCGGCGGGCTGACCCCGCGGGCGATCCGCACCCATCTTGGTCTCAACAAGCCGATCTATCAGCCGACCGCCGCCTATGGTCACTTCGGCCGCAAGGCGGAAGGCGACCTGTTCCCGTGGGAGCGGCTCGATCTGGTCGAAGATCTCAAGGCAGCGCTGGCCTGATCGGCGCGGTGGGGTGCCTCGAATGACGGCGCCCGCCCCTTTGCCCGCCTCACGCATCCTCGCGCTCGATGCGCTGCGCGGTGTCGCAGTGATCGGGATCGCGGGGATGAACGTTCTCGCCTTCGCGCTGCCTTCACCCGCCTATTACAACCCGCTGAGCTTCGGCGGAGTGGGCGCGGCGGATTACTGGGTGTGGCTTGTCAGCTTCGTCTTTATCGAAGACAAGTTCCGCACCCTGTTTGCGATGCTGTTCGGCGCGGGTAGCCTGATCCTGCTGGAGAAGGCGACTGCGGGCGGACAGAGACGCCCTTGGCCTGCGCACTATGCCCGCATGATCGTGCTGTTCGCGATCGGCATCGTCCATGCGATCCTGCTTGCGAACAACGACGTGCTGCGCGCCTACGCGCTGGCGGGGCTGGCCCTGCCGCTGCTTGCGGGGCTTTCCGCGCGGGCGCTGCTCACGGTCGGCGCGGGGCTGGTGGTGGTGCACGTTGCGCTTGGTCTGACGGCCTTCGGCAGCGCGATGATCGATTTCTACCAGCACCAGTCGGGCACCGAGCCCTTGCTGTTCGCCGAGCGCCAGTTCGGGCGCGATCCGGCGGCGATGGCCGCGCTGCTGGAGCAGGGCCGCGAGGGGCTGGGCGAAAGGATCGTCCGCCGCGGCCTTGCCATTCACGCCCAGCTGGCCGCCCTGCTCGCCGCGCTGCCGCTCAACCTTGCCGCCATTGCGCTCGGCATGGGGTTGTGGAAGGGCGGAATGCTCAAGGGGAAATGGCGGACCTTCCATCTCCAGCGTCTTGCGGCGATCTGCGCGCTGGTGGCGCTGCCGGGGCTGTTGGGGCTGGCCGCGTGGCTGGTGGCCGAGGGTTTCCCCGCCGCGCTGGTCGGGCCGGTGGCATTGGTGATCTCCGCCCCTTTCGATACCCTGCTGGGGGTAAGCTACGCCGCGCTGGCAATGGCCTTTCTGGCGCAGGACAATCCGTTCACCCGCAGGCTTGCCGCTCTCGGGCGACTGTCGCTGAGCAATTACCTGATGACGAGCGTGATCTTCGCCGCAATCTTTGCGCCATGGGGCCTCGGCCTGTTCGGCGAGGTCAGCCGCTGGCAGGCCCTTGCCTTGGGGGGCGTGCCGGTTGCGGCGATGCTGGCGTGGTCGCCGGTCTGGGTGGAGCGGCTGGGGCAGGGCCCCTTCGAACGGCTGTGGCGCGCCGGGGCAAGAGCGCTTTCCTACATTCTACGCCCGTGACACCAAGACGGTGATGACCCACCGCCTGCGCCTGCTCCCGCCCCTGTCTGCCCGGCGGCGCATGGGGGCCGGTTTTCTGCGTCAGGACAGTGTCTCATGTGTCTCCAACAGCGGCTGCGGAAGGCTGTCAGCCATGTTCCCCGTGGATCGGCGAGGGCCGGTCGAGCGCCAGTTCGGCCCCGGAGAACACGAAAGGGCTGCGCACGCCGGGGATCCCGCCGAGATCGATCCTGAGCCCGCGCGCCACCACCTGTGGATCGGCGAAGACCTCGTCCAGCCGGTTGATCGGCCCGGCCGGCACCCCTGCGGCGTGGCAGGCATCGAGCAGCTCTTGCTTGCTCCAGCCGATGGTGGCCTTGGCGATCTCGGCATCCAGCGCTCTGGCATTGGCGATGCGGTCGCTATTGGCGATGAAGCGCGGGTCGCTCGCCAGGTGGGCAAGGCCGAGCAGATCCATCAGCTTGTGGAACAGTCCGTCATTGGCGGGCGCGAGGATCACATGCCCGTCGCTCACCGCGAAGACGCCGTAGGGTGCGACCTGCGCGTGGGCATTGCCCATCCGCGGCGGGTTGGTGCCGGTGGTGAGATAGTAGGTCGCCTGATTGGAAAGCAGCGCGACCGAGCAGTCCATCAGGCTGATGTCGAGCTGCTGGCCCTTGCCGGTGCGAGCGCGCATCAGCAGCGCGGCCTGAATCCCGGTTGCCGCCCACACCCCGGTCGAGAGGTCGCTGATCGAGATGCCCAACTTGACCGGCTGGCCTTCGGGTTCGCCGGTCAGCGACATGAAGCCGCTCATGCCCTGCACCACGAAGTCGTAGCCTGCCTCGTGGGCGCGCGGGCCGGTGTGGCCGAAGCCGGTGATCGAGCAATAGACGAGGCCGGGATTGGTGGCCGAGAGGCTGGCGTAATCGAGCCCGAACCTGGCGAGACTGCCGGTCTTGAAATTCTCGATCACCACGTCGGCATCGGCGATCAGCGCCTTCACCCGGGCAAGGTCGTCCGCCACGCCGAAATCGGCGATGATCGAGCGCTTGCCGCGGTTGCAGGCGTGGTAATAGGCGGCCTCGCGGTGGATCTTGCCGCTTGCATCGGTGCGCTCGATCCAGGGCGGGCCCCACAGCCTCGTGCCGTCGCCTTCCGGGCTTTCGACCTTGATCACGTCCGCGCCGAGATCCGCGAGGATCTGCCCGCAGTAAGGCCCGGCCAGCACGCGGGCGAGCTCGACCACCTTGAGTCCGGCGAGCGGGGCGTTGGGGTTGCGGGGTTCTGCGAGCCACATGGCCTAGTCCCCCAGCTTGGCCTTGAGAAAGGCAACCGCGTCGGCCAGCACCGGGCCTTTGCTGCGGAACGGCACCGAAAGCGCCATGACCACCTCCTCATGATCGAGCGGGCCGTAGTTCTTCACCGCGACCGGCGCGCCCAGTGCGCGCAGCTTTGCGCCGAGGTTGTTGGCGTTCCGCGGGCGGACGGTCTCGTCGCCGTCAGAGGTCGCCAGCAGCGCGACGATGCCGAGCGCGGCCGCACGCAGCATCACACCACGTAATGCGCGGTGGTGGCGGCGGCGATATCGGCCTCGGTAACGCCGGGCGCCATCTCGATCAGGCGGAAGGGGGAGGCGTGGTCGGGCCGCTGGAACACCGCCAGGTTGGTGATCACCATGTCCACCACCCCCGCGCCGGTCAGCGGCAGGGTGCATCGGGGGACGAACTTGGGACTACCGTCCTTTGCGGTGTGATCCATGACCACGATGATCTTCTTGACACCCGCGACGAGATCCATCGCCCCGCCCATGCCCTTGATCATCTTGCCGGGGATCATCCAGTTGGCGATGTCGCCATTCTCGGCCACTTCCATGGCCCCCAGAACGGTGAGATCGATATGCCCGCCGCGGATCATCGCGAAACTGGTCGCAGAATCGAAATAGGCGCTGTGCGGCAGCTCGCTGATGGTCTGCTTGCCGGCATTGATGAGATCGGGATCGACCTCGTCCTCGTAGGGAAATGGCCCGATGCCGAGCATCCCGTTCTCGCTCTGCAAGGTCACCATCATGCCTTCGGGGATATGGTTGGCGACCAGCGTCGGGATGCCGATGCCGAGATTGACATAGTAGCCGTCCTGCAGCTCGCGTGCGGCGCGCATAGCCATCTGGTCGCGGGTCCAGCCTTCGGGGGGTGTCGTCATGGCAGTTGCTGTCCTTGCTGGGCGAGCGGGAAGATCGGATCGATCAGGAACCAGCCGTCGCCGATGGCGGTTTCGAGCGCCACGCCGGACTCGGGGTTCTTGAGATAGCGGAAACGTTCGTCGAAATCGGACTTCTCGTCTCCGGCGATGGCGATGATGCACGAGGTGGCGGCGAGGCTTTCCCTGCGGGTCTGCTTGCGATCCTCAGGGTCGCGGCGAAGCGAGACGATGTCCTGGCCGCGGATATCGAGTCCGGCGAATTCGAGAGCGCTGCGGATCCTGCCGATCTCGCTCACCGGCAGATCCGACAGCCAGGCGATCTGAACCCCGGCCTCGCGCAGCACGGCGAGGCCGAGCGAACGGGGCACGTCGCGTTCCGGGTCGGCCGGCGGCGTGAACAGTCCGCCAGCCGGATCGAGGTCGATCACGGCCACCGGCTTGTCCCCGGGCGCGCAGCGCTTGCGCTGGCCGTCGAGCGCGGTCGGGTGGGAAAGCATGGCCGAAAGCGCTCCGTTGGGGCCAGCGCTGACGGCTGCGACCCCGCGACCATATCGGACGAACTCGGCAAAGCCGTTCTGCACGGGACGGGGCATGCCGCTCGCGCCAGCGGCGACGGTCGGGGTGATTGCCGGTGCCGCGGCGGCAACCGGCGGCGTTGCCACGGGCATGGGCGCAGGCGCGCTCACCGGGGCCTTGGTCGGGGCAGGTGATGGCGGCGCGTCAGCCGCGGGCCTGACGCTGACCGACGGCGTCGGCGAGGGCATCGGAGCGGGACGCTGGGCTGGTGCCGCAACCGCGGGCACCGGCGCGCTCGCTCCTGCCTGGCCTTGGCCGGCATCTTGGCCGTCGATGCGCGTGCCGACCATCGCGCCGCCCGCCAGTGCCGGGATCGCCACGGCAGCACAGCCCGGCAGCGATGTTCCCGCCAGAGCCAGCAGGGGCACCAGAATGATCCTGCGGTCGATCATGCCGTCTCTCTCTGGCGAACGGTACGAAACTCGATCTTCTTGTCATAGGGGGCGCCGCAGACGATGCGGTTCACGAACACGCCGGGCAGGTGGATCTGGTCGGGATCGAGGCTTCCGGCCGGCACCACCTCCTCGACTTCCGCGACGCAGATCTTGCCGCAGGTTGCCGCCGGCAGGTTGAAATTGCGCGCGGTCTTGCGGAACACGAGGTTGCCGGTGGTGTCGGCCTTCCACGCCTTGATGATCGAGAGGTCGGCAAAGATGCCGCGTTCGAGGATGTAGGTCTGCATCACCCCGTCGCGGTCGGGGAATTCCTTGTGCTCCTTGCCCTTGGCGACCTCGGTGCCGACTCCGGTGCGGGTGTAGAAGCCGGGAATGCCGGCGCCGCCTGCCCGCATCCGCTCGGCGAGCGTGCCCTGCGGGCAGAATTCCACCTCGAGCTCGCCGCTGAGATATTGCCGCTCGAACTCCTTGTTCTCGCCGACATAGGAACTGATCATCTTCTTCACCTGGCGGGTGCGCAGCAGCTTGCCGATCCCCTCATTGTCGATCCCGGCATTGTTGCTGGCGAAGGTGAGGCCTGTCACGCCGCTGTCGCGAATCGCGTCCAGAAGCCGCTCGGGTATGCCGCACAGGCCGAACCCTCCGGCGGCGATCAGCATGTCGTTTCTGAGAATGCCATCCAGCGCACTGGCGGCGTCGGGGTAGAGTTTGTTCATCGCAGCCTGCCTGCCTCGTTGCTCGTCCGGCAGCGGATGCCGGGAACCTTTTTTCTCGCAGGTGATTAGTGCCTTCACGCTGGCCTGTCACGTCCGAGCGGCAAGAAACCCGAATCAACTTTCATGTTGCGTTGCAACATATTGATTCGGGCAAGATCTGCTCAAGACCTAAGCGGATGCCGCCTTTTCGGCCAGATCTTTTGCAAGTTTTGACACAGGCCGGATCGTAATTGGCCAATCATTGCATTCTTTGCAACTCTCTGCGCAGTTTACGCACTTGCACAAGGCACGGATATGCTGCATATGCGAAGGGCCTTTCAGGCATCCTCTCCCAAACTTTCAAGCCCGGCCTCGTGCCGGGCTTTTTTCTTGCCCGGCACCCGGCCCGCAGCGCGCCGGGCCTCCATCTTGCAGGGCACAATCCCTGCGGCTTTATGGCCTTATCCTGCCCGCCGCACTGGCAAGCACTTGCCGGATGAGACACACGCCGGGCCTGTCCAGATTGCAATAGGCCAGCCTCGTGCCTAGCTAGGCTGGCGAATTGCGAGAAAACAGACAAGCGCAGGAAGACCAATGGCCGAAGCAGAAACCGCAGCGCCAGTCCGCACCGTCCGGTTGCAGGTTGCGCCCGCCCGGCAGGAGGAATCGGGGCAGGGCATCGCCCGGATGCCGCGCGCCGCGTTCCAGAAGCTCGGCATTACCGAAGGCGATGTGGTCGAGATCATCGGCAAACGCACCACCGCGGCGATCGCCATGGCCGCCTATCCCGAAGACGACGCGCTCGATGTGGTGCGCCTCGACGGGCTTCAGCGCGGCAATGCCGAGGCCGGCTCGGGCGAGCACGTAGAGATTGCCCGCGCCGAATCCCGACCGGCCACCCGCGTGGTGTTCGCCCCCGCCCAGCGCGAAATGCGCCTGCAGGGGCCGACTCAGGCGCTCAAGCGCAATTTCTTCAGGAAACCGCTGGTCGCCGGCGATCTGGTCGCCACCACCGGCCAGCAGCCGGTGCAGAACATGCCCCCCGACGTGCGCCAGCTGCTGCGCGCGCCGGCCTATGCGCTCACCCAGATCCGCCTCTCGGTGCATTCCACCAGCCCCAAGGGCATCGTCCACATCGACGAGAACACCGAGGTCGAGCTGCGTGCCGAGTTCGAGGAGCCGCGCGATGGCCGCGCGGTCGTGAACTACGACGATGTCGGCGGGATGGAGGAGACCATCCGGGCGCTGCGCGAGATGATCGAGCTGCCGCTGCGCTATCCGGAACTGTTTACCCGGCTTGGCGTGGAACCGCCCAAGGGCGTGCTGCTGCACGGCCCGCCGGGCACCGGCAAGACTCGCTTGGCGCAGGCTGTGGCGAATGAAAGCGACGCCGAGTTCTTCACCATCAACGGGCCGGAGATCATGGGCTCGGGCTATGGCGAGAGCGAGAAACGCCTGCGCGAGGTGTTCGAGGAGGCGACCCGCGCCGCACCCGCGATCATCTTCATCGACGAGATCGATTCCATCGCCCCGAAGCGCACCCAGGTGCCGGGCGAGGCCGAGAAGCGGCTGGTCGCCCAATTGCTTACTCTCATGGACGGGCTGGAAAAGCGCGCCAACCTCGTCGTCATCGCCGCCACCAACCGGCCCGACGCGATCGACGAGGCCCTGCGCCGTCCGGGCCGCTTCGATCGCGAAATCGTGATCGGCGTGCCCGATCAGCGCGGGCGGCGCGAGATTCTGGCGATCCACACCCGCGGGATGCCGATGGAAGCCGCGGTCGACCTCGACGAACTCGCCCGGGTCACCCATGGCTTCGTCGGCGCCGATATTGCCGCGCTGACCCGCGAGGCGGCGATCGAGGCGGTGCGGCGGATCATGCCGCGGCTCGATCTCGACGCGCGCACGATTCCGCCCGAAGTGCTTGAAGACCTGTGCGTCACCCGCGACGATTTCCTCGCCGCCCTGAAGCGCGTCCAGCCCTCGGCAATGCGCGAGGTTATGGTGCAGGTGCCGAGCGTTGCGTGGGACGATATCGGCGGTGCGGGAGAGGCGATCGACAAGCTCAAGGAAGGGATTGAGCTTCCCCTCAAAAACCCCGATGCCTTCCGCCGGCTCGGTATCCGCCCGGCCAAGGGCTTCCTGCTCTACGGCCCGCCCGGCACAGGCAAGACCCTGCTTGCCAAGGCGGTCGCCAGGGAAGCCGAGGCGAACTTCATCTCGATGAAGTCCTCCGACCTTTTATCCAAGTGGTATGGCGAAAGCGAGCAGCAGATCGCCCGCCTGTTCGCCCGTGCCCGCGCCGTCGCGCCCTGCGTGGTGTTCATCGACGAGATCGACAGCCTCGTTCCCGCGCGCGGCAGCGGGCAGGGCGAACCGCAGGTGACGGGCCGGGTGGTCAACACCATCCTCGCCGAGATGGACGGGCTGGAAGAGCTGCAATCGGTGGTGGTGATCGGTGCGACCAACCGTCCGACGCTGGTTGATCCCGCGCTGCTGCGCCCGGGCCGCTTCGACGAGCTGGTCTATGTCGGCACCCCCGACGCGGCCGGGCGCGCGCATATCCTCGGCATCCACACCGCCAAGATGCCGCTCGGTTCCGATGTCGATCTGGCATGGCTGGCAGGGCAGACCGAACGCTTCACCGGCGCCGATCTGGAGGATCTGGTGCGCCGTGCCGGGCTTGCCGCGCTGCGCCGGGTGGGCGGCGAGGTCAGCACGGTCGAGGCGCGCGATTTCGAGGCGGCGCTCAAGGATTCGCGCGCGACCGTGACGGTCGAGATGGAGGAGGAATACCTCAAGATGCGCGGCGAGCTGAAGAAGCGCGCCGCGGCGGTGCAGCCGATCGGGTTCTTCTCGCCCGAGATGCTGAAGCCGACGCGGGAGAAGAAGCACGATTGATGTTCTGCAAATGTTTCACGTGAAACATCGGGTGGCATGAACCCGGGCAGGCGTCAGTGCGCCGCGTCCCAGCTTGGCCCCGTGCCGATATCGACCCCGAGCGGTACGGAAAGCTTCACCGCCGGCAGCGCCGCCTCGGCCATCACCTGGCGGATGATCGGTGCTGCCGCCGCGACGCGCTCCTCGGGCAGCTCGAAAACCAGCTCGTCATGCACCTGCAACAGCATCCGCACGTCGTGCAAACCGGCGTCGGCCAGTGCGGGAAGCATCCGCGCCATCGCGCGCTTGATGATATCGGCGCTGGTGCCCTGGATCGGGGCGTTGATCGCGGCGCGTTCCGACCCCTGGCGTTCGGCCTGGTTCTTCGAATTGATGCGGGGGAACCACGTCTTGCGACCGAACAGGGTTTCCGAATAGCCCTTGGCGCGCACGCTTTCGAGCGTTTCCATGATGTAGCGCTGGATGCCGGGGAAACGCTGGAAATAGGTGTCGATCATCGCCTGCGCCTCTTCCGGCGGGACCTCCAGCCGCGCGGCGAGACCCCAGCGGCTGATGCCGTAGAGGATCGCGAAATTGATCGTCTTGGCCCGCGCGCGGGTGTCGCGGGTGACCTCGCCGAACATCTCCATCGCGGTGCGGGCGTGGATGTCCTCGCCCGCCGCGAAAGCCTGCTTGAGGCTATCGACCCCGGCCATGTGCGCGGCCAAGCGCAGTTCGATCTGCGAATAGTCGGCCGCCAGCAGGACATTGCCCGGCTCGGGCACGAAGGCCTCGCGGATCTGCCGTCCGATGGCGGTGCGCACCGGAATGTTCTGGAGGTTGGGATCGGTCGATGACAGCCGCCCGGTCTGCGCGCCGACAAGGCTGTAGCTGGTGTGCACCCGGCCCGTCTCCGGGTTGATCGCGGCCTGCAGCGCATCGGTGTAGGTCGATTTGAGCTTCGCCAGCTGGCGCCATTCGAGCACCAGCCGGGCGATGGTTGCGCCCTCTGCCGCGAGCCGCTCCAGCACCGAAACATCGGTCGAATACTGTCCGCTCTTGCCCTTCTTGCCGCCTTTGTAGCCGAGCTTCTCGAACAGGATCTCGCCCAGCTGTCTGGGGCTGCCGACCGCGAATTCCTGCCCGGCCGCCTGATGGATCTCGCCCTCGAGCCGCCCGATCTCGACCGCGAATTCCTCCGACAGGCGCGCCAGCCGCGCGCGGTCGATCCGGATGCCTTCGCGTTCCATGCGGGCGACCACGGGGATCAGCGGGCGATCGACCCGCTCGTAGATGCGCGTGCCGCCTTCTTCGGCGAGGCGGGGCTTGAGCACATGGTAGAGCCGCAGCGTGACATCGGCATCCTCGGCCGCGTAGGCGGTGGCACGGTCCAGGGGCACTTCGGCAAAGCTGATCGCCTTCTTGCCGGTGCCGCACACGTCCTTGAACGCGATCGGAGAGTGGCCGAGATGGCGCTGGCTGAGCTCGTCCATCCCGTGGCCGCCCCCCATTCCTTCCTCGCCGCGCCCGGCATCGAGCGCGAAGCTGATCACCATTGTGTCGTCGATCGGGGCGACCGTGATGCCGTGCCGGGCGAGCACGTTGAGATCATATTTGCCGTTCTGGAAGACCTTGAGAACCGCATCGTCCTCGAGCAGCGGCTTGAGCAGCGCCATCGCCTGCGCGAAGGGCACCTGCTCGGGCTGCGGCGCAAAGATGTCGTTCGCGCTATGTGCCAGCGGGATGTAGCAGGCATCGTTGGGGCCGAGCGCGAGGCTGACCCCGACCAGATCGGCGCGGATCGCATCGAGCGAGGAGGTTTCGGTATCGACCGCCACCACCTGCGCGGCGCGGGCGCGGGCGACCCAGGCGGCGAGCGCCTCGGCGGTTTGCACCGTGTGATAGGCGGCGTGATCGATCCGCGGCATTGGCGGCAGGGGCTGGCGGTTGGCGCTGCCTTCGCCTGCGCCGGTGCTGCCCGACGTGGTCGGCCTGGCCGGGTTGAGATCGGTCTTGCGCGCCGGACTGCCGGCGCCGCTCTCCAGCCGTTTCAGCAGCGAGGTGAATCCGTGCTTCGCGAAGAAGGCGGCGAGCGGTTCGGGCGGGACTGGGCCGAGCTTCAGTTCCTCAAGCGGCACGGGAAGCGCGCAATCCTCCTTGAGCGTCACCAGCATCTTCGACAGCTCGGCATCCGCGCGGCCTTCGATCAGGCGATCCTTGAGCTTTGAGGGCTTCATGTCCGCCGCGGCATCGAGCGCGGCGGTGAGCGAGCCGTGTTCGGCGATCAGCTTGCTCGCGGTCTTGGGGCCGATGCCGAAAATCCCCGGCACATTGTCCACTGCATCGCCCATCAGCGCCAGCACGTCACCGACCAGTTCGGGCGAAACGCCGAACTTCTCCTCGACCTCGGGCAACCAGATGCGCTGGTTCTTCATCGTGTCGAGCATGTCGATGCGGGCACCGTCCACTTCGCTGACGAGCTGCATCAAATCCTTGTCGGAACTGACGATGGTGACGTCCCAGCCCCTGCCTTGGGCGGCGCGGGCGTAGGAGGCGATCAGGTCGTCCGCCTCCAGCCCCTCAACCTCGATGCAGGGCAGGCTGAAGGCGCGGGTCGCATCGCGGATCAGCGGGAATTGCGGGACGAGATCCTCGGGCGGTTCGGGCCGGTTGGCCTTGTAGTGCTCGTAGATGTCGTTGCGGAAACTGACGCCGCTGGCATCGAGGATCACCGCAAGATGCGTCGGCCCGTCGGCCTCGTCGAGGTCGGCGGCGAGCTTCCAGAGCATCGTGGTATAACCATAGACCGCCCCCACCGGCGTGCCTTCCGGATCGGTCAGCGGCGGCAGCCGGTGATAGGCGCGGAAGATGTAGGAGGACCCATCGACGAGATAGAGGTGGTGCTTGTCGGCCATGCCATCTGCTAGCACCGCCATCGGCGCGCGGGTAGGGCCTAAGCGCCAGCGCCGAGGGGGTCATAATATGGCAAAAATAGGGCGAAATCGGGGCGAGACGTCTTAATTCGCTTGTGCTGCCGCAATTTCGCCATTATTGAGGCCGCGAACCGGAACCAGAGAAAGCCGGTCTCGACGCTCTCCTGCAAGGGGTGCGTGTCATTCGTTGAAGAAGGAATTCACACGATGCGTAAGATCATTCTGGCTGCTGCCATCGCCACCTCGGCTCTTGGCCTTGCCGCTTGCAGCGAAAAGACCGAAACCGAAGCCGGCGAAGCTGTCGACGCCATGGCCGCCGACGCCGAAGCTGCGACCGACACCGCCGCTCAGGGCGCTGAAGCTGCTGCCGATGCGACCGCCGAAGGCGCCGCGGCTGCTGCCGACGCTGCTGCCGACGCTGCCGAAGCCACCGCTGACAAGGCTGCCGATGCCGCTGCGGACGTGGCTGCCGAGGCCGAAAAGGCTGCCGAGTAATCGGATCCTGACGCGCTCCGCCGCGTGCGGAGGGCGAAGCAATGCGAAGGGCGGTGCCGCGAGGTACCGCCCTTTTTCGTGTTTGCGTCTTGCCGTATCCGCCTAGCCGCCGGTGTTGATGCTGTAGGGCGCGCTCGTCCAGTTGCGCACCGGATTCTGCTGCGCGCGCACCGCGAAGCCATCATAGAGCGCGCGGGCAATCGCGGCGATCCGTTCTTCCCTGGCAAGCTTGCTGCCTTGCCCGGTGACATAGATCGCCACCGCGATCGCGCGGCCATCGGGACATTCGATGATGCCGATGTCGCTTGAGGTGTTGCTGAGCGATCCGGTCTTGTGGCTCACCCGCGCTTCGAGCGGGATATGCGCCGGAATGCGGCGCTTGCCGGTGACCGTGCGGCTCATCGCGCCAAGCAGCACGCGGCGGCTTTCGTCCGACAGGAAATCGCCGCGATAAAGCCCAGCCAGCAACTGCGTCATCGCGCGCGGCGTGGCGGCATCGCGCTTGTCGATGTGATAGGCCGGATTAAATTCGCCATCGTCGCGCACCAGCGTCGCGATGTCGCGGTTGATGCTGAAGTTCTCGATGCCCTGGCGGCGCACCCAGTCGTTCACCGCTGCCGGCCCACCCACTGCCGCCAGCAGCGCGTCGGTGGCGGGGTTGGAGGAGCGGGTGATCATGATCTCGATCAGGTCGATCGCGGGCATGTACTGGCCCGGGCGCACTGGCGCCTTGGGCGAGGAGAACCGCGCCGAACGCTCGGGCAGCAGCAGCGGGAATTCGGAAGTGAGCGAATAGCGGCCCTTATCCACCATTTCGAGGAAGGTCGCCGCGATCGCGACCTTGCTGGTCGAGGCCATCGGGAACAGCTGGTCACCCAGCACCATGATCTGCTCGCCCGTGGCAAGATCGACCGCGGCAACGCCGATCCGCCCCTGCGAGGGATCGGCCAGTTCGGCAATGCGTTGGCTGAAGCTGGAAGCATAGATCGCCTCGAAGCTCTGGGGGGTGCGCGCCTGCGTGCCGAAGGCACTGTCGAAGCTGGATTGCAGATCGTCGCTCCGCGCCCAAGCAGGCGCGGCAAGCAGGGCGAGCGTGGCGCCAAGGCCGGTGACCAGCGCGCAGATACGAGGGCGTGCCATAAGGCGAAAGCTACTCCCTGAAGGTTTCACTGGGCTTAAATCCCATCCTAACCATGCAGGATTCCGCGCGGCAAGGGCTCATTTGCGTCCGGGCGACGAAAGGTGCCTTCGGCACGGCCGGCCACCCGCCGGAAGAAGTGCCCCTGCCGGTGACGGCAGGGGCGTCGAGTCTGGGGCCGGAATGGCCCCTCGGGTCGCGTCTGTGCCTTACGCCGAAGCCTTTGCCCGTGCCCGTTACAAATGCTGTTAGGTGGCAGGCCTGACACAAAAAACCCCGGCGGAGTGAACCGCCGGGGTTTTCATTTTCCGGTGTCTGGGCCGACCTGGGCAAAGCCCCGGTCGTCGGACCGGGCCATTGGCCCCGCTGGCCGGACCGGCGCGAGCACCGGCCAGCCGAGCTGGCCGGGCCGCTATCCGGTCAGAACCCCATGCCGCCCATGTCGGGCATCGCCGGGGAGGCCGGCTTGTCTTCCGGACGCTCGACGATCGCCGCTTCGGTGGTGATCAGCAGGCCAGCGACCGAAGCCGCATCCTGCAGCGCGGTGCGCACGACCTTGGTCGGGTCGATCACGCCGGCCTTCACCAGGTTTTCATAGGTGTCGGTGGCGGCGTTGAAGCCCATGGTCTCGTCATTCTCGCGCAGCAGATTGCCCGCGACGACCGCGCCGTCATGGCCGGCGTTGGTCGCGATCTGCTTGATCGGGGCGGTGATCGCCTTGCGGATGATGTCGATGCCGCGGGTCTGGTCGTCGTTCTCGCCCTTGAGCCCTTCGAGCGCCTTGGTGGCATAGAGCAGCGCGGTACCGCCGCCCGGCACGATGCCTTCTTCCACCGCCGCGCGGGTCGCATGGAGCGCGTCATCGACACGGTCCTTGCGCTCCTTCACTTCCACTTCGGTCGCACCGCCGACCTTGATCACGGCGACGCCGCCAGCCAGCTTGGCCAGACGCTCCTGGAGCTTCTCGCGGTCATAGTCGCTGGTGGTGCTTTCGATCTGGGTGCGGATCTCGGCAACGCGCGCCTTGATGTCCTCAGCCGAACCGGCGCCATCGACGATCGTGGTGTTGTCCTTGTCGATGGTGACCTTCTTGGCCTGACCGAGCATGCCGATGGTGACGTTTTCGAGCTTGATGCCGAGGTCTTCGCTGATCATCTCGCCCTTGGTGAGGATCGCGATGTCCTGCAGCATGGCCTTGCGGCGATCGCCGAAGCCCGGAGCCTTCACCGCTGCAACCTTGAGGCCGCCGCGCAGCTTGTTGACCACCAGCGTCGCCAGCGCTTCGCCTTCGATGTCCTCGGCGATGATCAGCAGCGGACGGCCCGACTGCACCACAGCTTCGAGGATCGGCAGCATCGACTGCAGGTTCGACAGCTTCTTCTCGTGGATCAGGATGTAGGGGTTATCCAGTTCCACGGTCATCTTTTCGGGATTGGTGATGAAATAGGGGCTGAGGTAGCCGCGGTCGAACTGCATCCCTTCGACGACATCGAGTTCGAATTCGAGGCCCTTGGCTTCCTCGACGGTGATCACGCCTTCCTTGCCGACCTTTTCCATGGCCTCGGCAATCTTTTCGCCCACTTCACGGTCGCCGTTGGCCGAAATGATCCCGACCTGCGCGATTTCTTCCGAACCCGAAACGTCCTTCGAACGCGCCTTGAGGTTTTCGACGACCTTGCTGACAGCCAGATCGATGCCCCGCTTCAGATCCATCGGGTTCATCCCGGCGGCGACCGACTTCATGCCTTCGGTCACGATCGCCTGGGCGAGCACGGTGGCGGTGGTGGTGCCGTCGCCAGCAGCATCATTCGCCTTGCTCGCAACCTCGCGCAGCATCTGCGCGCCCATGTTCTCGTACTTGTCCTTGAGCTCGATTTCCTTGGCGACGCTCACACCGTCCTTGGTGATGCGCGGCGCGCCGAAGCTCTTGTCGATGACAACGTTGCGCCCCTTGGGGCCGAGGGTCACCTTGACGGCGTTGGCGAGGATATCGACGCCGCGCAGGATGCCTTCGCGGGCTTCGCGGCCGAACTTCACGTCCTTGGCAGCCATGATTGTTTCTCCTGAGATTGCTTGTGGTTAGAAAGGAACAAAGGGGCGGGCAATTAGCTGACAATCCCCATGATGTCGCTTTCCTTCATGATCAGCAGGTCTTCGCCGTTGATCTTGACTTCGGTGCCCGACCACTTGCCGAACAACACACGATCGCCAACCTTCACGTCGAGCGGGATACGGTCGCCGTCGTCGTCACGGGCGCCGTCGCCGATGGCGATGACTTCGCCTTCGCTCGGCTTTTCCTGGGCGCTGTCGGGGATGATGATGCCGCCAGCGGTCTTGGTGTCGGCTTCGATGCGACGGACCACGACGCGGTCGTGGAGCGGACGAAATGCCATTGCTATGACCTTTCCTGAAAGTGGATGAGTTGGCTTGGCACTCTCCCCTCGAGAGTGCCAACGCGGCGCATGTGGTCGTGGAGGTCGGACGAATCAACCCCTGTCGGTGCAAAAATTTTCGCTGCGGTTGCGATTTTGCGGACGGGGTGGTCAGCGCCGCGCCAGTTCTCTATCCGGGCAACGTCCTCCAACCGAGGATGCCCGAACCCTTGTGCACACCCGCTCGTGCCATGCCTGCCATTAGCAACGGAGCCCATTGCCCCGATGTCCGTCAAGCCGCTCTCCGCCTTCAAGGCCGAAATCCAGACCGAACTGGGCAACGAAATCGAATTCGCCGCGACCGCGCTGGCATGGCTCAAGGCCAATCTCGCGCACCTCGCGGGGGCGGTGGTGGTGCTGATCATCGGGGTGATGCTGGCGCGCCTTCTGTCGCGCTGGGTTGACCGGGCGCTCAGCCGATCAGACCGGATCGAGCCGACGGTTGCCAAATTCCTCTCCAATATCATCAAATATGCGCTGTGGGTGGTGGTGGCGATTACCGTGCTGACCCAGTTCGGGGTGCAGACCACCAGCATCATCGCCGCGCTGGGCGGCCTCGCGCTGGCGGTCGGTCTTGCCCTGCAAGGCACGCTCAGCAATGTCGCGGCGGGCGTCATGATCCTGATCCAGCGTCCCTTCCGGGTGGGCGAGACGATCACCTCCGGTGCGGTTAACGGCACGGTTCAGGGCATCGGCCTGTTCACCACCGAGATCCTCCAGCTTGACGGCCTTTACGTGATGGTTCCCAACAACGAACTGTGGAACAAGCCGGTCGTCAATTTCTCGCGCATGCCGACCCGGCGGTTCGAGCTGCTGATCGGCATCAGCTACTCCGACAGCATCGCCCAGGCGCGCAAGGAACTGCTGGCGCTGGCCACGGCCGACGCACGGGTGCTGCCCGAGCCGGAGCCGGTGGTGTTCGTTTCGGCGCTTGCGGATAGCGCGGTGACGATGGGCCTCAGGGTGTGGTGCAAGACCGAGGACTATCTTGCCCTGTCATGGGCGCTGACCGAGGCCGCCAAGACCCGCTTTGCCGAGGTCGGGATCACCATTCCCTTCCCGCAACGCGAGGTGCGCACCATCACCGAGAAGGCCTAGCCCCGCACCAGGCCCAGTGTCTCGCGCCGGTGCCAGCGCCGCAGCAGCCCCGCGGCGGCGAAGAACAGTCCGGTGGCAAGGCCGATCCAAACCCCGGTACCTTCGAGCGGGGTGAAGAAGCCGAGGCCGACCGACAGGCCGATCCCCGGCACCCAGTAGCTGAAGATCGCGATCCACATCGGCACGCGGGTATCCTGAAGCCCCCGCAGCGCCCCGGCGGCCACCGCCTGCACCCCGTCCGCCAGCTGGAAAATCGCCGCCAGCAGCAGGTATTGCAGCGCGAAGCCCACCAGCGCGCCATTGGCGGGCGCATCGGGATCGACATAGATGCGCAGCAGCCACTCCGGCGCGAGGATCATCGCCCCGGCTGTCAGGGTCATGAACCCCGCGCCGATTGCCACTGCCACCCACCCTGCGCGGCCCACCCCGGCGCGATCGTGCGCACCATAGTGGTAACCGACCCGGATCGCCGCCGCCTGTCCGACCCCGAACGGCACCTGAAAGGCGAGGCTGGCGAGCTGCAGGGCGACCGTGTGCCCGGCCAGTTCCGCTGCACCGAACCGGCCCATCAGAAACGCCGCCGCGCCGAAGATCCCCGCCTCTGCCGTGATGGTGAGCGCAATCGGCGCACCGATCCGGGCGATCTGCCCGAGGCGCTCCCAGTCCGGCATCCACAGCCGGCCGAAGACGTGATAGCGGTGCAGGCGCTTGTCCATGCGGATTGCCAGCACATAGGCTGCCAGCGTGAAGAGCGCGGTGATGATCGTCGCCACGGCAGCCCCCGCCAGCCCCAGCTCGGGCGCGCCCAGCTTGCCGAAGATGAAGGCATAATTGGCGATGCCGTTGACGAACACGCCCATCCCGGTGATCGCGGTCGCGAAGATCGGACGACCCAGCGCCGAGACGAAATTGCGCAGCACCGCCGACAGCAGCATCGGCACCATCGATACGACGAGGACGGTGTTGTACTGATTGGCGAGCGCGATGATCGCGGGCTGCTGACCGGAGATGCGCATGATCGGATCGAGCATCAGACAAAGGCCCATCCCGCCGATCCCCGCCATCACCGCCAGCCACAGCGCCATCCTTACGGACCGCCGCACCGCACGCAGCGCCGGGGCGCGTGCTCCGAGCGCTTCGGCGATCAGCGGCGCGACGGCTCCGGTAAGGCCGGTCAGCGCCCACAGCACCAGCCCGAACAGCGACACCGCCAGCGCCGATGCGGCCAGCTCCTTCTCGCCGAGCCGGGCGATGAAGATCACGTCGATGGCGTAGGTCAGCATCTGCAGCAGGTTGGCCGCCGCCAACGGCCCCGCGATGCCGAGCGTGGCGCGGATTTCCTGCCCCCAGCCGGGCGTCGAGAGAGATGCTGAATGCTGCATGGTCGGCTCTTTGCCCGCCAGCAGGCGAGCCGGCCCCCATAGAGGCAAGCGCGATTCGGTCAAAGTCTCAAATGCCGCGCGAAGGGATGCGGGCAGGGCATGGTTGATCGCCGGAAGAAATGTCGGCGCGGCGGGGGGCCGGCGATGCAGATGGCCGCCATCAAGCTTTGAGCACAGCGGGTGTAGCCGAGGCGGATGCGCGCACAAGAAAGGCGGCGCCATTGCTGGCGCCGCCTCACCTGAAAACGGTCGAGCCCCGAGTCGAGCTTACTTGAGCTCGACAGTGCCGCCGGCTTCCTCGATCTTCTTCTTGATCTCTTCGGCTTCGGCCTTGCTAACACCTTCCTTGATCGCCTTCGGGGTCGATTCGACCAGCGCCTTGGCTTCGGTCAGGCCGAGGCCGGTGATGGCGCGGACTTCCTTGATGACCTGGATCTTCTTCCCGCCGTCGCCGGTCAGGATGACGTCGAATTCGGTCTGCTCTTCGGCAGCCGCGCCGGTGTCCCCACCGCCAGCGGCAGGTGCAGCCACGGCAACCGCAGCAGCAGCGCTTACGCCCCACGCTTCTTCAAGCGCCTTGGCGAGTTCAGCAGCTTCGAGCACGGTCAGCTGCGACAGTTCTTCAACAAGCTTGGCAATATCGGCCATGATGGTTCACTCCAAATTGTGGCGGGGCAAACGCGCCCCAGAAGATTGATTCGACTGGCGAAAAACGTCTCTTAAGCGGCCTTGTCCGCGTAGGCGGCGAACACCCGGGCAACCTTCGCGGCGGGTGCGGTAACGACTTGGGCGATCTTCGTCGCCGGGGCGTTGACCAGACCGATGAGCTTGGCGCGCAGCTCGTCGAGGCTGGGCATCGAGGCGAGTGCCTTGATCCCGGCTTCGTCGAGAACGACCGAACCCATCGAACCGCCGACGATTTCGAGCTTGTCGTTCGACTTGGCGAATTCGACAGCGGCCTTGGCAGCCGCGACCGGGTCATGCGACCAGGCCAGCCCGACCGGGCCGGTGAGCATGTCACCCAGCCCGACATAGTCGGTGTTCTCGAGGGCGAGCTTGGCGAGACGGTTCTTCGCAACCTTATAGGTCGCACCAGCATCGCGCATCTTCCCGCGCAGTTCGGTGGACTGGGCCACCGTCATGCCGAGGTTGCGGGTGACGACCACCACGCCGACCTCGTTGAAGACCGCTTTGAGCTGGGCAACCGCTTCGGCTTTCTGCGAACGATCCATGCCATACTCCTTCACAAATGACCGGGCCGGATGGCTCCCGCACGGTCGGCTACGTTGTGTCCGCGCTCAGGGCCGCCAAGGCCCCGCACGCGGGCGAGTCCGTCGAAAGGGAAGGAGGGTGTGCCATCTGGCACAAGCAGCACGGCCTGCGCTCGGCAGTCCGCTGCAAAATCTCGTTTCCCCGTCTAGGCTGGAAATTAAGCGGGCCGCTTGGCCCTCACCAGCTGTCTCGGACGGATGAATGGCCAGGGCGCAAGGCCCGCCATTCGCGGCGGCCCTCTAGAGCATCGGGCGGAAGAGTCAAGCGGATTGGCGCTTTGCGCTGTCCCCTGCCCGGCAAGCGAGCAGATCGCCCGGCTGGCACTCCAGCTCGCGGCAGATCGCGGCAAGGGTGGAGAAGCGGATCGCCTTGGCCTTGCCGGTCTTGGGGATCGAGAGGTTGGCGAGGGTCAGGCCGACCCGCTCGGAGAGGTCGGTCAACGTCATGCGGCGAGCGGAGAGCAGGTCGTCGAGCTTAACCATGATGCGGGCGCCTTCGCGGTCGTCATTGATCGGCGGCATCACACGGTCCCTTCCAGGTCTTCGCGTAGCGCGGCGCCGTGGCCGAAAGCCCGGGCGAGGATAAACGGGATCACCACCCCGCCTCACCGCGGCATTGACACGCCGGCGCCCGGCTCCTAGAGAGCGCGTCCTCGCCCGCTTCGAGCAAGGCCGATTCATGCGCGGGGATCGGCCACGGAAGGAAGCGGCGACATCGTCGCCACGCAACGCATATCGCAAGCCTCTTGTCGGCCCGCGCACTGCGCGGTGTCGAGAGCTTTGCATTCTTGCGTTGATCTCGGCGGCGCCTCTCGCGTGGAACGACAGCGATTTTCCCGTCCGCGCGAAAGCCTCGCGCGGCCCAATTGAAGAGGCCCACTCCTCCATGGCAAGCAAGGCGAAGCCGCCCATCACCCGCAGCCGCAAGGCCCAGGGGACCGCCAAGAAGCGCATCCGCAAGATCTTCGGCGACATTCACGAAGTGGTGCAGATGCCGAACCTGATCGAGGTTCAGCGCGAAAGCTACGAGCAGTTCCTGCGTTCGGACAAGTCGACCGGCTATGTTTCCGGCCTCGAGAAGACCCTGCGCTCGGTCTTCCCGATCCGCGATTTCGCCGGCACCGCCGAGCTCGACTTCGTGCATTATGAACTGGAAGAGCCCAAGTACGACACCACCGAGTGCCGTCAGCGCGGCATCACCTATGCCGCCCCGATGAAGGTGACGCTGCGCCTCATCGTGTTCGAGGTCGATCAGGAAACCCAAACCCGCTCGGTGCTCGATATCAAGGAGCAGGATGTCTACATGGGCGACATGCCGCTCATGACCGAGAACGGCACCTTCATCATCAACGGCACCGAGCGCGTGATCGTCAGCCAGATGCACCGTTCGCCGGGCGTGCTGTTCGATCACGACCGCGGCAAGACCCATTCCTCGGGCAAGCTGCTGTTTGCTGCGCGCGTGATCCCCTACCGCGGTTCGTGGCTTGATTTCGAGTTCGATGCCAAGGACATCGTCAACGTCCGGATCGACCGCAAGCGCAAGCTGCCGGTCACCGCGCTGCTCTATGCGCTCGGCCTCGATGCCGAGGACATTCTCGGCTATTTCTACAATATCGTCACCTGGGAACGCGCCAAGGACGGGTGGAAGGTCCCCTTCGTCGCCGAACAGTGGCGCGGTGCCAAGCCCGCCTTCGCGCTGGTCGATGCTGCGACCGGTGCGGAAGTGTTCCCCGCTGGCCAGAAGATCAGCCCGCGCGCGGCCAACAAGGCGGCCAAGGACGGCCTGACCGACCTGCTCTTGCCGACCGAGGAAGTCGTCGGTCGCTACGCCGCGCGCGACATTATCGACGAGTCGACGGGGCGGATCTACATCGAAGCCGGCGATGAAGTGACGCTCGAACACGTCGCGGCCTTCGACCAGGCCGGGATCGATCAGCTGCCGCTGCTCGACATCGACGAAATCAACACCGGGCCATGGATCCGCAACACGCTCAAGGCTGACAAGGCCGAGAACCGCGACGAAGGCCTTGAGGCGATCTACAAGGTCATGCGCCCGGGCGAGCCGCCGACGAAGGAAACCGCCGAGGCGCTGTTCGAAGGCCTGTTCTTCGATCCCGAACGTTACGATCTTTCGGCCGTGGGCCGCGTGAAGCTCAACATGCGTTTGGGCCTCGAGTGCGAGGACACCATCACCACGCTGCGCAAGGAAGATATCCTCGCGGTGGTGAAGGAACTGGTCAGTCTCAAGGACGGCAAGGGCGAAGTCGACGACATCGACAATCTCGGCAACCGCCGCGTGCGTTCGGTGGGCGAGCTGCTGGAGAACCAGTACCGTGTCGGCCTGCTGCGCATGGAGCGCGCGGTGAAGGAGCGCATGAGCTCGGTCGACGTTTCGACCGTGATGCCGAACGATCTCATCAACGCCAAGCCCGCGGTGGCCGCGGTGCGCGAGTTCTTCGGTTCCTCGCAGCTCTCGCAGTTCATGGATCAGACCAATCCGCTTTCGGAAGTCACCCACAAGCGCCGTGTCTCGGCGCTTGGGCCGGGCGGCCTGACCCGCGAACGCGCGGGTTTCGAAGTGCGCGACGTTCACCCGACCCACTATGGCCGCATCTGCCCGATCGAAACGCCCGAAGGCCCGAACATCGGTCTGATCAACTCGCTGGCCTCGTTCTCGCGCGTCAACAAGTACGGTTTCATCGAAACCCCTTACCGCAAGGTGGTGGACGGCAAGGTGACCGGCGAGGTGGTCTATCTGTCGGCGATGGAAGAGCAAAAGCACACCGTCGCCCAGGCTTCGGCCGAGCTCAATGAAGATGGCTCTTTCGTCGAGGAGCTGGTCTCGGCGCGGCACAACGGCGACAACCTGATGGCCCCGCGCGAGCAGATCACGCTGATGGATGTCAGCCCCAAGCAGCTCGTCTCGGTTGCTGCCTCGCTCATTCCGTTCCTGGAGAACGACGACGCCAACCGCGCGCTGATGGGGTCGAACATGCAGCGTCAGGCCGTGCCGCTGGTGAAGGCGGAAGCGCCGTGGGTCGGCACCGGGATGGAAGAAACCGTGGCGCGCGATTCGGGCGCGGCGATTGCGGCCAAGCGCGGCGGGATCGTCGATCAGGTCGATGCCACCCGCATCGTCATCCGTGCGATCGGCGATGTCGAACCCGGCCAGTCGGGCGTCGACATTTACACCTTGCAGAAGTTCCAGCGTTCGAACCAGAACACCTGCATCAACCAGCGTCCGCTAGTGAAGGTGGGCGACGTGGTCGAGCAGGGCGACATCATCGCCGATGGCCCCTCGACCGATCTGGGCGAGCTGGCGCTGGGCAAGAACAGCCTTGTCGCCTTCATGCCGTGGAACGGCTACAATTATGAAGACTCGATCCTGATCAGCGAACGCATCGTCAAGGATGACGTGTTCACCTCGATCCATATCGAGGAGTTCGAAGTCATGGCCCGCGATACCAAGCTCGGGCCGGAGGACATCACCCGCGACATCCCCAATGTCGGCGAGGAAGCGCTGCGCAACCTCGACGAGGCGGGGATCGTCTATATCGGTGCCGAAGTGCATCCGGGCGACATCCTGGTCGGCAAGATCACCCCCAAGGGTGAATCGCCGATGACCCCGGAAGAAAAGCTGCTGCGGGCGATCTTCGGCGAGAAGGCGAGCGATGTGCGCGACACCTCGCTGCGCCTGCCGCCGGGCGTGTCCGGGACGGTGGTCGAAGTTCGGGTGTTCAACCGTCACGGCATCGAGATCGACGACCGTACCCGCGCGATCCAGAACGAGGAGATCGAGCGTCTGCGCAAGGATGCCGCGGACGAACGCAACATCCTCAACCGGGCGACCTATAATCGCCTCAAGGACATGCTGCTCGGCCAGACCGCTTCTGCCACGCCGAAGGGCCTGAAGAAGGGGATCGAGATCACCGAGGAAGTCCTCGAGGAGGTCGATCGCCACGAATGGTTCAAGTTCGCGGTCGCCGATGATGCCCGTCAGGCGCAGATCGAAGCGGTGAAATCGCAGTACGACGAAGCCGTCGCGCTGATCGATGCCAAGTTTCACGACCGCAAGGAAAAGCTGGAGCGCGGTGATGAACTCGCTCCGGGTGTGCTCAAGATGGTCAAGGTCTTCGTCGCGGTGAAGCGCAAGCTCCAGCCGGGCGACAAGATGGCCGGCCGTCACGGGAACAAGGGTGTGATCAGCCGCATCCTGCCGATCGAGGACATGCCGTTCCTCGAAGACGGGACCCCGGTCGATATCGTGCTCAACCCCTTGGGCGTGCCTTCGCGCATGAATGTCGGGCAGATCTTCGAAACGCACCTCGGCTTTGCCGCACGTGCGCTCGGCCACCAGATCAAGGGCCTGCTCGAAGAGTGGCGTGCCGCCAATCCGAACGCCGCCGAAGACTACGCCAATGCCGCGCCGCCGACGGCCGTGCTCGAACGGCTCAAGGACATCTACGGCGAGCAATATGTCGAGGATCTCGAAAGCCGTTCGACCGCAGAGATCGTCGAGCTGGCGAGCAATCTTTCGGCCGGCGTGCCAATGGGGACCCCGGTGTTCGACGGTGCGCGCGAGGCCGACGTTTCGGACATGCTGGTCAAGGCGGGGCTTGATCCTTCGGGGCAGAGCGTCCTTTATGACGGCCGCACCGGCGAAGCCTTCGACCGCAAGGTGACCGTGGGCATCATCTACATGCTCAAGCTTCACCACCTGGTCGACGACAAGACCCACGCGCGTTCGATCGGGCCCTACTCGCTCGTCACCCAGCAGCCGCTGGGGGGCAAGGCGCAGTTCGGCGGCCAGCGCTTCGGGGAAATGGAGGTCTGGGCGCTCCAGGCCTACGGCGCAGCCTACACCCTGCAGGAAATGCTCACGGTGAAGTCCGACGACGTGGTCGGCCGCACCAAGGTCTATGAAGCGATCGTCAAGGGAGATGACACCTTCGAGGCCGGCATTCCGGAGAGCTTTAACGTGCTCGTCAAGGAAATGCGCTCGCTCGGTCTGAACGTTGAACTCAAGTCGCTCAGCGACGACGAGGATGACGACGGCGCGATGCTGGAGGCAGCGGAGTAAGAGTGTCCAGAAGTCTCAGGGGAGCCGGGCGGGGCACCAAGATTGCGATGGTTGCAATTGTAACCTTCACGCCTTCGCTCGCTCTTCTGACTGTCTTTGCGAACTCTTGCTGTTGAAATTCACCCCTTAGAGGGAATTCGAAGATGAACGACCTGACCAAATTCACCAACCAGCTGGCGAGGCCCGATACCTTCGACCAGATCCAGATCGGCATCGCCAGCCCCGAGCGTATCCGCTCGTGGTCCTATGGCGAGATCAAGAAGCCCGAGACGATCAACTACCGCACCTTCAAGCCCGAGCGTGACGGGCTGTTCTGCGCGCGCATCTTCGGCCCCGTGAAGGACTACGAGTGCCTGTGCGGCAAGTACAAGCGCATGAAATACAAGGGCGTCGTGTGCGAAAAGTGCGGCGTCGAAGTCACCGTGACCAAGGTGCGCCGCGAGCGCATGGGCCACATCGAACTGGCCGCGCCGGTTGCGCACATCTGGTTCCTGAAGTCGCTGCCCTCGCGCATCGGCCTGCTGCTCGACATGCAATTGAAGCAGCTCGAGCGCATTCTCTACTTTGAAAGCTACGTCGTGATCGAGCCGGGCCTGACCCCGCTCGAGAAATACCAGCTGCTGAGCGAGGACGAGCTGCTCGAATATCAGGACGAGTATGGCGAGGACGCATTCTCGGCGGATATCGGCGCCGAGGCCGTGCGCACCATGCTGATGAACCTCGACCTCGAGGCCGAGCGTGACGCGCTGCTGGAGGAGCTGGCCACCACCAAGTCGGCGCTCAAGCCCAAGAAGATCATCAAGCGCCTGAAGGTTGTCGAAAGCTTCATCGAATCCGGCAATCGTCCGGAATGGATGATCCTCGAAGTGATTCCGGTCATCCCGCCCGAACTGCGCCCGCTGGTGCCGCTCGACGGTGGCCGCTTCGCGACCTCGGACCTCAATGACCTCTATCGCCGCGTCATCAACCGCAACAACCGGTTGAAGCGCCTGATCGAACTGCGCGCGCCCGACATCATCGTGCGCAACGAAAAGCGCATGCTGCAGGAAGCGGTCGACGCGCTGTTCGACAACGGCCGCCGCGGCCGCGTGATCACCGGCGCGAACAAGCGTCCGCTGAAGTCGCTCAGCGACATGCTCAAGGGCAAGCAGGGCCGCTTCCGCCAGAACCTGCTCGGCAAGCGCGTCGACTATTCGGGCCGTTCGGTGATCGTCACCGGTCCGGAACTCAAGCTGCACCAGTGCGGCCTGCCCAAGAAGATGGCGCTCGAGCTGTTCAAGCCGTTCATCTACGCGCGTCTGGATGCCAAGGGTCTCTCCATGACCCTGAAGCAGGCCAAGAAGTGGGTCGAAAAGGAGCGCAAGGAAGTCTGGGACATCCTCGACGAGGTGATCCGCGAGCACCCGGTGCTGCTCAACCGCGCGCCGACGCTGCACCGCCTGGGCATTCAGGCCTTCGAACCCGTGCTGATCGAAGGCAAGGCGATCCAGCTGCACCCGCTGGTCTGCTCGGCCTTCAATGCCGACTTCGACGGTGACCAGATGGCCGTCCACGTGCCGCTTTCGCTGGAAGCCCAGCTCGAAGCGCGCGTGCTGATGATGAGCACCAACAACATCCTCTCGCCCGCCAACGGCAAGCCCATCATCGTGCCTTCGCAAGACATGGTGCTGGGGATCTACTACCTTTCGATGGAGCGGCAGGAGAAGCACCCCGAGTTCATCGAGGAGGCTGACGGCACGAAGATCGAGAAGCTGCCGCGCTTTGCCGACATGGCCGAAGTGCATCAGGCGCTCGAAGCCAAAGCGGTCACGCTCCACACCCGCATCATCGCGCGCGTTCCGCAGGCCGATGAAAGCGGCAAGGTGACGATGAAGCGCTTTGTCACCACCCCGGGCCGGATGCTGATCGGCGAATGCCTGCCGAAGAGCCACAAGGTGCCCTTCGACATCGTCAACCGCCTGCTTACCAAGCGCGAGATCGGCGATGTGATCGATCAGGTCTATCGCCACACCGGCCAGAAGGACACGGTGCTGTTTGCCGATGCGATCATGGCGCTGGGCTTCCGCTATGCCTTCAAGGCCGGGATCAGCTTCGGCAAGGATGACATGATCATCCCCGCGGCCAAGGAAAAGCTGGTCGAAGAGACGAAGGAACTGGTGGCCGGCTATGAACAGCAGTACCAGGACGGCCTCATCACCCAGCAGGAAAAGTACAACAAGGTGATCGACGCCTGGTCGAAATGCGGCGACATGGTCGCCGAAGCGATGATGGCCGAGATCAAGGCCACCCCGATCGATCCCGAAACGGGCAAGGAAGCCCAGATCAACTCGATCTACATGATGAGCCATTCGGGCGCGCGTGGCAGCCCGGCGCAGATGAAGCAGCTCGCCGGGATGCGCGGCCTGATGGCCAAGCCGTCGGGCGAGATCATCGAAACCCCGATCATCTCGAACTTCAAGGAAGGCCTGACCGTTCTTGAATACTTCAACTCGACCCACGGCGCGCGCAAGGGCCTCGCGGACACCGCGCTCAAGACCGCGAACTCGGGTTACCTCACCCGCCGTCTGGTCGATGTGTCGCAGGACTGCGTCATCGTCGAGGAGGATTGCGGCACCCAGAACGCGCTCGAGATGCGCGCGATCGTGCAGGGCGGTTCGGTGATCGCCTCGCTTGGCGAGCGCATTCTCGGCCGCACCGTCGCCGAGGACATCATCAACGCCGCCACCGGCGAAGTCATCGTCACTGCCGGCACGCTGCTCGATGAAGCGATGGTGAAGCAGATCGAGGCGGCTGAAGTGCAGTCGGCCAAGATCCGTTCGCCGCTGGTGTGCGAAGCCGAACAGGGCGTATGCGCGACCTGTTACGGGCGCGATCTGGCGCGCGGGACCCCGGTGAACATCGGTGAAGCGGTGGGCGTGATCGCGGCGCAGTCGATCGGCGAGCCGGGCACCCAGCTGACGATGCGGACTTTCCACATCGGCGGCGCGGCCCAGCTCAACGAAACCTCGCACCTCGAAGCGATTTCGGACGGCCGGATCGAATTGCGCGACATGCCGACCATCACCGACAAGCGCGGTCGCATCCTGAGCCTTGCCCGCACCGGCGAGATCGCGGTGATCGACGCCGAAGGGCGCGAACGCGAGATGCACAAGGTGCCCTACGGTACGGTGCTGATGTTCAAGCATGGCGATCAGGTCAAAGCGGGCGACCGTCTGGCCGAGTGGGATCCCTTCACCCTGCCGATCATCACCGAACAATCGGGGGTGGTGAAGTATCAGGACCTGATCGAGGGCATCACGCTTGAAGAGCAGGTCGATGATGCGACCGGCATCGCCCAGCGTGTCGTTACCGAGAACCGCGCGACCGGGCGCAAGAAGAAGGAGGACTTGCGTCCGCGTCTGACCCTGC
Organism: Erythrobacter tepidarius; assembly: GCF_002155695.1. Classification (GTDB taxonomy): domain Bacteria; phylum Pseudomonadota; class Alphaproteobacteria; order Sphingomonadales; family Sphingomonadaceae; genus Erythrobacter; species Erythrobacter tepidarius. Next base: position 232,461 of record NZ_MUYJ01000004.1, on the reverse strand, counting down.
TGGGCGAAGGCGGCGGCGAGACCGAAGCGGCGCGTTACATGCTCGCTCCGGGCACGACCCTCTCGGTTGCCGATGGCGACACGGTGCAGGCGGGCGACGTTCTGGCCCGTGCGAGCCGCGAGGCTGCCAAGACCCGCGACATCACCGGCGGTCTGCCGCGCGTGGCCGAACTGTTCGAGGCGCGTGTGCCGAAAGACAACGCGATCATCGCCAAGATTTCCGGTCGGGTCGAATTCGTCCGCGAATACAAGGCAAAGCGCAAGATCGCGATCATCCCCGAGGAGGGTGAACCCGTCGAGTACCTGATCCCCAAGACCAAGGTGATCGACGTGCAGGAAGGCGACTATGTGAAAAAGGGTGACATCCTGATTTCCGGCTCGCCCAACCCGCACGACATCCTCGAGGTGCTGGGCGTCGAAGCGCTGGCCGAATATCTCGTCAACGAGATTCAGGAAGTCTACCGCTTGCAGGGCGTCAAGATCAACGACAAGCACATCGAGGTGATCGTTCGCCAGATGCTGCAGAAGGTCGAGATCACCGATGGCGGGGACACCACTCTGCTGCCTGGCGAACAGGTCGATCTGGCGGAGATGCTCGAAACCAACGCGAAGCTGGCCAAGGGCAAGCAGCCTGCCGAAGGCAAGCCGGTGCTGCTCGGCATCACCAAAGCCTCGCTCCAAACCCGTTCGTTCATCTCGGCGGCTTCGTTCCAGGAAACCACCCGGGTGCTGACGCAGGCGGCGGTTGAAGGGAAGAAGGACACCCTGATCGGTCTGAAGGAAAACGTGATCGTCGGCCGGCTCATTCCCGCCGGCACCGGTGCGGCCATGAATCGCCTGCGCGTTGCCGCCAACAGTCGCGATGCCGCGCTCAAGGCGGCGTGGAAGAAGCAGCAGGAAGCCCTGTCCGCGTCGGGCCAGCGCGAAGCCGAGCCGGAAGCCGATGCGATCGGTTCGGAAGAAAAAATGAAGGCGGCAATGGCTGCGATGGCCGCCTCAGCCCCTGTTGCCGAAGCCGAGGAGGATGGCGAGGAATAGGCCTCCGTCCGCGCCTTGAAGGCCCTGAAAGCCCCGCCGGAGTTCGCGCTCCGGCGGGGTTTTTCCTGTCCGTGGCCAAATAATCGCTATTGCAAATCACTCGCATAAATAGTAGACCTTGAGGCGTGCCATCCTAATCCGGCAATCCCAGCGAGGTCCCATGCCCGGCAACCATCTGCCTTCCCCTTCAGCACAGGACATCATTGCCCGTCTCGCGGCCCCTCGACGGGTCGAGACACTCGGGCCGATCGGCGGGCGCTTTGTTCATGCGCTGCGGCTGATCGCGCTGCACGAGCGGTTGGGGCGTGATCCCGTGCCGGAACTGGCGCAGCGAATGGGCAGTGTCGAGATTGCGGCAAAAGCGCTCATGCTTGCCCAGTCCATCTCGGCCTGTTGGCCCGAGAATATCCATGTCAGCCGCTTTTGCTGCCGCCTGCTCAGCCACGACGAGGTCACGATTGGGGGACTGGTCGATGCGGCGGCGAGGGGTGACCGGGACGGGTTCGAGGATGGGCTGAACGGCCTCGTCCGTCCCGAACGCTGGCACCGTCTGTGGGACGGTGCGCTTGCCCTCGTCGCCGCGGAAATGCGCGCGGTGTAAGCCGGCTTGCCGCCGGGCGCGCGTGTCTCTACCGCTCGCCGCCATGACCACCACCCGCTTTGCCCCTTCGCCCACCGGCCGGCTCCACGTCGGCAACATCCGCACGGCACTCCACAACTGGATGCTCGCACGGCAGGCCGGGGGTCGCTTCATCCTGCGGATCGACGACACCGATGCCGAGCGCAGCCGCGAGGAATATGTGGAGGCGATCCGTGCGGATCTGGCCTGGCTCGGGCTTGATTTCGATCGCGAGGAGCGCCAGTCCGCGCGCCTCGATCGCTACGAGGCGGCCTTCGCCGCGCTGCACGCCGCCGGGCGCATCTACCCCTGCTACGAGAGCGCGCAGGAGCTTGAGGTCAAGCGCAAGATCGCCCTCGGCCGCGGATTGCCGCCGGTCTACGACCGCGCCGCGCTCAGAATGACCGATGCCGAGCGCAAGGCCAAGGAGGCCGAAGGCATTGCGCCGCACTGGCGCTTCCTGCTCGACCATGCCGAGCCGATCATCTGGCAGGATGCCATTCGCGGCCCCCAGAGATTCGATCCCGTGCAGCTTTCGGACCCCGTCATCCGCCGCGCCGATGGCTCGTGGCTCTACATCATGCCGAGCACGGTCGATGATATCGACATGGGGGTGACGCATGTGCTGCGCGGCGAGGATCATGTTTCCAACACTGCCGTTCAGATTCAGATATTTACCGCACTTTTTGCGGCGGGTTTCGGTGCCCCATCGGATAGCGCACCAGCGCTCCCGGTGTTCGCGCACGAGGCGCTGCTGGTCGGCCGCGAGGGCAAGCTTTCCAAGCGTCTGGGATCGCTCGGCTGCGAAACCTTCCGCGCGCGTGGCATCGAGCCGGAAGCGATCATCGCCCTGCTCGCGCGGCTTGGCACGTCACAGCCGGTCGAGCCGATTGCCGATCGCAGCAAGCTTGTGGCGGGCTTCGATCTCGGCACGTTTGGCCGTGCGCCGGCCAAGTTCGACGAGCAGGACCTCGAACGGCTCAACGCGGCGATCGTTCACCAGTTGCCCTTTGCTGCGGTCCAGGATCGTCTGCCGCATGGCATGGACGAGGCCGGCTGGCACGCGATCCGCCCGAACCTTGCTCGCGTCGGCGAGGCGGCAGACTGGTGGCGGCTGGTGACCGGCCCGATAGCGCCTCCCAAATTGAGCAGGGAAGACCGCGCCTTCGTGGCCGAGGCCGCGGCGGCGCTGGTATGGAGCGAGGATCCCTGGGGCGCGCTGACAGCCAGGCTGAAGCAGATTACAGGTCGCAAGGGACGCGCCTTGTTCCTCCCCTTGCGTCAGGCCCTTACCGGCATGGATCACGGCCCCGACATGGGCGAACTCCTTCCCCTGATCGGCGAAAGCGAGGCTCGCGCCCGATTGCAAGCCGCAGCCCGCGACTAAGCGGCAAGGCTGGGCCATTTCGATGCATGGGCTGGATCGGTACTGCCCCGCCGCCTGAAAACCGGATCATGTGCGCGCTGCACCTGCCGCCCGCGGCTTTGCCGGCAAACCCTCCGGCGAGCTATCCGGAATGGACAAGAGCGTGCGCGGCGTGAACCGGGTTGCCTACCGACGCCCGCCTGACCGCTCTGGCACGGATTCTGCGATAGACCCTTGCCAAGCGACCTTTGTCCGGACAAATTACGAGGCGCAATCATCACAGGAGCAACCATGCGGCATTCCTCTTCCCATGTCCGGCGTTCGATCCTGATCGCCTGCACTGCGGCAGCAATAATGACCACAATGCCCGCCCTGTCCGAGCGCCAGGCCACGCCCGCAACCGCTCAGGCCACTGCGGACAGCCGTGCTGCTGCTCCCGAAGAGTTCCGCATGTGGATCGATGCGCGTGCGGGCACCGGCGCGCCAGTGCACTGGGTTTCGGAAGGGGGCATCTACGAATATCCCAGCGGCAAGAAGCTCTTCGGGATGATCGGATTCGATTCGAGCCGGGTGTTCTGGCCAAAGAAGCCGGGCGATCCGGTCATTCATCTGACCCGCAAGACCTATGCCTATACCGACCCTGTGACCGGCGAGATCTTGACCGAATATAATGGCCGGAAGGTCGAGCCGATCGCCTATCCTTACCAGATGATCTCCTATCGCTACGAAAACGGGCGCATCTACGGGGATGTCGAACAAGGCGTCGCGCCGGCGATCCAGAAGATCGAGGCCAAGACCGGCATGACCTGGCGCTGGATGGGCAAGGATACGCTTGCCATCACCGCGCCGGTGTTCCTCGATTTTCCGCTACCCAATGGCGGGCGATACGAGGCCTGGGAAAACTATGACTTCTTCATCCACCGTCCCGGCACCAATGACGAACCCTACCAGATGGCCTGGCAGCGCTATGGCGCGCTCCCGCCTTTTGCGGGCAAGGGACAGGCAATCTATCACCTGCTCTCCTGGCGGGTCGACAGCAATGCCGAACTGCCGAAGCGGCTGCGCGAATGGGCAGAGAAGGAAAAGCCGATGTGGCTCAACCCGCCGCGCGACATCGACGAGATCCGCGCGCTCCAGCAGGGTCAGGCGATGGAAGGCTGGGCGGGCTGATTGTGCAGCGCGGTGGATGCACTATGATCTAGATCAATGCCGCGACGCTGGAGCCTTGACAAAGCTGCGCTCCACGTCAAATTTGTCCGGACAACTTTCCGGCTCAGCACAAAGGTGCCGCACATGGCCAAAGATCTGCCTCCGCCTTACACCGCGATGATCCGCCATCCGATGATGCCGCGGGTATCCCACGATGAGGCGGCCCGGTTCAACTTCCTCACCCATTTCAACCGCTATCTTTCCGGCCCCATCGGTGCTGGCAATCGGCTGGCCTACGAAAAGCGTGTGCTGCCCGCCTTTCGCGCGGAACATGGCCGCGATCCGGAGCATCGTTACGAAATTCGCGACGCGATGAACCGCGATCCCTGGCACCGCATGTGGTCGGCGCTGAAGCGCAATTCGATGGAGATGCGCCAGCACAACGGGCGGCAAGTGGTGCTGCGTCAGCTTGACGAGCTCGACGCGATGGCGCGCCAGTTCAACGAGCATTCGGGAATGCTCGAACTCGATCCGGCGATCCAGCAGCCCGATTATCAGACAGCCGTCGACATTCATTGCCAGCCCGGCGGTTACCATGGCGAAGAACGCCCGGGCGATGTCACGGTTGGCGCGAATTACGATGTCGGTCTGTTTGCGACCACTGGCGGGGCGCTGGGCGGACTGAACGACGGCGGCGGGCAGGCGGTGGTTGGCTGGGTCAAGGCAGAAAGGCCCGACTGGAAGCCCCGCCGCATCCTCGATATCGGCTGCACCATCGGCCACAACGCTGTCCCGATCGCCCAGGCCTTTCCCGATGCCGAGGTCATCGCCATCGACACTGCTGCCGCCTCGCTTCGCTACGGTGCGGCGCGCGCGGCAGGGTTGGGGGTCAAGAACATCCGCTTCGTCCAAGCCTCGGGCGAGGATCTTTCGCGCTGGGCTGACGGGTATTTTGACTGGGTGCAGACGACGATGTTCCTGCACGAGCTGTCGGCGAAGGCGATGCCGCGTATCCTCGCCGAGGCCAACCGCGTGCTCGCGCCCGGCGGGCTGATCCTGCACATCGAGCAGCCGCAATATTCGGATGAAATGCCGCTGTTCGAGCAGTTCATGCGCGACTGGGATGCTTTCAACAATAATGAGCCCTTCTGGTCGGCGATGCACGGGCAGGATCTGAAGGAAGTCATGGCCAAGGCGGGCTTCCCGCGCGAAAGCCAGTTCGTCGCCGGTGTGCGTGCGGTGGTCGATCCGGCGATCTTTCCCCCCTCTCCCGATGAAGGCGAGGAGGATTATGGCCGGGCGGCGATCTGGAATGCCTATGGCGCGTGGAAACCGCTTGCGAGCGAACAGCAGGTGGCGGCATGAGCGCGGCCGGCGAAGGGCTCGACTGGGTCGCGCTCTCGGGCCGCCGCGCCAAGGGCAAGCGTCCGGATTTCTTTGACGACCCGGCGCTCGATCGGCTCTATTCGACGGTCTTCGCGCTCGCCGCCGAGGTTTCGGCGCTGCGCGAGCGGCAGGATACGATTGAACGGCTGCTCGAGGCCAAGGGCACGCTTTCGCGCGACGACATCGAAAACTACGTGCCAGACCGCGCGGCGGGGGCCGAGCGTGGCCTGGCAACGCAGGCCTATATTGCGCGCATCATGCGCGGCTTCCAGCAGGAGGTCGAGGCGATGGAGGCGCATGATCCGCCAATCATGGACATCGTCGAGAAGCTCTCGCGCGAATAGGCACTGCGACGCGGACGGGGCGTCGAGAACTGGGGGTCACAGACGATGATGGAATTTCTCGCGAGCAACGAACTCGCCATTCTGCGCTGGGTGCACATTCTGTCGATGGTCTATTGGCTGGGCGGCGAATGGGGTGTGTTCCAGACCAGTTACCATGTCACCAATTCGGCCTTGTCGCTGGAAGAGCGGCGGCGGCACATGGAAACCGCCTATCGCATCGACATCCTCGCGCGGACCGGGATCGTCCTGCTGCTCCCGCTCGGCCTGCATATGGGCAAGATCTACGGCTTCGTTCCCGCGCTAGAAGGGGCAGGAGTGTGGTGGATGTGGCTGTTCTTTGCCGCGTGGCTGGCAATGACCTGGACGGCCTTCATCAAGCGCGAGACCGATATCGGCATTGCCGTCACCCGCACCGAGGAGTGGCTGCGCTATCCGCTGATCCTTGCGCTGTTCGCGGCTGCCGGGCTCGCGTTTGCCGGCAGTGGCCCGATCACCTCAGGGCCGAGCAATCTGTGGTATCCTTCCAAGATGGGGCTCTATGCCTTCGCTCTGTGCATCGGCCTGTTCCTGCGCCTCGTGATGCGCCGCTGGACCGAGCGGTTCCGGATTCTCGCCATGGGGCCGGATGCCGCACAGGAGGCCGCGCTCGCCCGTGAAATCGCGCTCGCAAGGGTGGCGGCCTATATCTACTGGATCACCATCGCCTCGGTCTGTTTCCTGGGCGCGGTCAAGCCGTTCTGATGTAGGGGAGAGCCTGCGATGCCCGCCTATATGATCGTCACCGCCGCCATCCGTGACCGTGAGGCCTTCATCGCCGGCTACGGCGCGGCCGCGGCGGCTCTGATTCCGAAGTTCGGCGGTGAATACCTCCTGCGCGGGCCGGGTGCCGAATGCCTCGAGGGCAGCTTCGGAGAGGGCGCGAGCATGGTCATTTCCAAATGGCCCGACCGCGCCGCGATCAGGGCCTTCTGGAACAGCCCCGAATATGCCGAGGCGAGGAAACTGCGCGAGGGACTGGCCGATGTTCAGGTTCTGGTGATTGACGGGCCAGACCTCGTCACGGCAAAATCTGATTGAGCTCGATCAGGATCCCGTCGGGGTCGAAGAAATTGCAGCCCATCACCCTGATGTCCGGCCCGCCGTTACGGCCCGGATAGGTTTGCAAACGGGCTTCGGCGGTGAAGGTCACGCCCGGCACCTGCTTGGCGCGCGCGCAGCGGCCCGGAACATCGTCGGTGTTGAGCACCAGCACGACATCCCCCGGCCCCATGCGCTTGGGATAGTCGCCCGCCGGAATCGGCGGATCGACCCATTCCATCAGCCCGATCCAGCCGACCCACGGATCGTTGGCGTTGAGCAGCACCAGTCGCGCACGCGCGCCCGGCTCGCCGGCGGGCAGCGCCACGCCCGATGTCTCAACGGTCGTGTCGTAATTGACCTGCAATCCGATGACATCGCGATAGAGCGCAAGCGACCTTTCCATGTCGCGCACGATGATCGTGGCGCGGCGCACGTCGGTCGGCAGGCGCTCCTTGGGGGCGGTCACCCCCGGCGAAACGGTTGTGGCGGCAGCGCCAGCGGGCGCGGCAGCGGCGCGCGGGGCGCTGTCGCCGATGTTGACGGCGCAACCCGCCAGCAGCGCGGCCATTCCCACCAATACGCTCATCCTCATTCGCTTTCTCCCACAGCGCCGCTTGCGATCAAGGCGGCGATTGCCTGCGCGTCGTAACCCATCCCTTCGAGCACGGCCCGCGTATCGCGTCCGGGCTGCGGTAGGTGTTGCGGCGCCCCGATCCTTTCCCCGTTCATCTCCAGCGGGATGGTCGGCAGGCGCACTTGGGTGCCGTTCTCGAGGGTGACGTCTTCCAGTCCGCCGTGCTGGAGGTGGGGATCGTCGAACAGGTCTTCGGGCTTGCCGATGGGAGCGAAGGGCAGGCCAGAACCGTCGAGCCTGGCGATCACCTCGGCGCGGGTCATGGTAGCGATCAGGGCGCGGATTTCCGGAATGATCCTGTCGCGCGCCGCCACGCGCGCGTTATTCTCGCGCAGCGTCTCATCCGCCCACAGCGCGTCGAGCCCGAAGAGGCGGCAGAATTTCTCCCACAGCGCATCCGTCACGACCCCGATGAAGACGGGTTCGTCCTTGGTCTCGAAGACATCGTAAATCGCCCAGGCCGAGACCCGCGCCGGCATCGGTGCGGCGGGGCTGCCGGTGACAGCGAACTGCGCCATATGCTGGCCGACCAGGTAGGCCGTGGTCTCGAACAGGCTTGCCGTAATCTTCTGTCCGCGCCCCGTGCGGTGGCGTTCCTCGAGCGCGGCGAGCACGCCGATCACCCCGAACATGCCGCCGGTCACGTCAATCACGCTCGCACCGGCGCGCAAGGGCCGGCCCGGCGGTCCGGTCATGTAGGCAAGTCCACCCATCATCTGCGCGACTTCGTCGAGCGCGGTGCGCTGTTCGTAGGGGCCGGGCAGAAAACCTTTTTCCGAGCAATAGACAAGGCGCGGATTGGCGGCGGCGCACCGGTCGTAATCCAGCCCCAGCCGGTCAAGCGCGCCGGGACGGAAGTTTTCGACCAGCACATCGGCGCGGGCGATCAGGTCTTTGGCGACAGCAAGCCCTTCGGCCGATTTCAGGTTGAGACAGATCGATTGCTTGCCGCGGTTGTACATCGGGAAATAGCCCGCGCCCGAGCCCTTGAGGCGGCGGGTATTATCACCCCCGATGGGTTCGACCCGCACCACCTCGGCGCCAAGCCCGGCGAGGATGTGGCCGACCACCGGCCCCATCACCATATGGGTGAATTCGACGACGCGGATCCCGGCGAGGGGCGTAGGGGCGTTCATGCGGCGAGCCTTTGCTTGTAGTCGAGCATCGGCCCGGCATCGGGGGTGAAGCCGTAGAGCGGCTCACCCGGCAGGGCCTCGGCAAGGATCTGGCGGACGGCCAGCAGCCGGTCGAGATCGATCCCGGTCTTCAGGCCCATGGCGTTCAGCATCAACACCAGATCTTCGGTGACGAGATTGCCGCTCGCCCCGGGCGCGAAGGGACACCCGCCCAGCCCGCCCAAGGAGGCGTCGAAGGTGGTGATGCCTTCCTCCAGCCCCGCGACGACATTGGCGAGGCCGAGGCCGCGCGTGTTGTGGAGATGCAGCGTCGTCATCTTGTCCGCGCCCACGGCCGCACGCACCTTGCGTACCAGCCGCCGCACCTGCGCTGGGTCGGCGTAACCGGTCGTGTCCGAGAGCGAGAACTCCTGTGCGCCTGCTTCTGCCGCCTGCTCGGCAAGGCGCACCACCTTGTCCTCGCTAATTGCCCCTTCCATGGTGCAGCCGAAGGCGGTCGAGAGGCCGACCGCGAAATGGATGCCTGCTTCGCGTGCGATCTCTGCCACGGCGGCGATTTCGGCCAGCATCGCGGGATGGTCCTTGCGCAGGTTCTTGAGGCTGTGGGTCTCGCTCATCGAAAAGGGAATGCTCATGGCGTGGACGCCCGCCTCGGCGGCGCGGGCCGCTCCCTTGGCGTTGGGTACCAGTGCGACGACCTTGAGGCCCTCGATGCCGCGCGCGAAGGCGACCAGATCGGCGGTGTCCGCCATCTGCGGCAAGAGGCTGGGCGGCACGAAGCTTCCCACCTCGATCTCGCGCACGCCCGCTGCGGCCTCGGCCGCGATCCAGCGCTTTTTGGCCTCGAGCGGCATGATCCGCTTGATCGACTGCAACCCGTCGCGCGGGCCAACTTCGGATACGAGGATTTCCGTCACGTGGATTTCTCCAGATAAACCCAGGGCCGCGTCCGCCGGTCGGCGTCCAGCCAGCGCCTGATCGTGTCTTTCAGCTTGAGCGTCAGATCGATGGCATCAAGCCCTTCGGCCAGCATCTGCTTTGCTTCGGGGTCGATGTCGAAAGGCCAGCTTTGGTCCCCGGCGCTGACGGTTTGCGAAGGTAGGTCGATGCGAACCGTCTGCCACGCCAGATCGCGCACCACGTCGGCGGGCAGTTCGACCGGCAGTAGCCCGTTGCGGAGGCAATTGTTCCTGAAGATCGGCGCGAAAGAGGGCGCGATGATCGCTTCGATGCCGAACTCCACCAGCGCCCACACGGCATGTTCGCGGCTTGATCCGCACCCGAAATTCGCGCCTGCCAGCAGCACGCGCGCGCCAGCCGCCTCGGGCTGGTTCAGCGCGAAGGCGGGATCAGCAAGGCGATCGACCGCATTGGTGTAGCGCCAGGGCGCGAATAGTCCTTCGGCAAGGCCGGTGCGCCCGGTGGTCTTCATCTCGCGGCTCGGGATGATCGTGTCGGTGTCGATATTGTCGCGCAGCAACGGCACGCCGCGGCTGGTGATGGTGGTAACCGGTTTCATGCGGGCGCTCCCTTGCCGAGCACTTTGCGCGGGTCGGCAATGGCCCCAGCGATGGCGCTGGCCGCCACCGTTTCGGGCGAGGCGATATGGGTACGAATGCCGGGGCCTTGCCGTCCTTCGAAATTGCGGTTGGTGCTGGAGATAACCCGCGAGCCTTCGGGGAAACCCTCGCCGCCGGCGTAGAAACACAGCGAGCAGCCGCTCATGCGCCATTCGAACCCGGCTGCCTCGAAGATCTTGTCGAGCCCCTCGGCCTCGGCCTGCCGCTTGACCGCGAGCGAGCCGGGAACGACCAGCGCCTTGCGGATGCCGGGCGCGATGCGGCGGCCCTTGAGCAGCGCGGCGGCGCGGCGCAGATCCGTGATGCGGCTGTTGGTGCAGCTGCCGATGAAGGCAGCATCGACCGGTGTTCCCTCGATCGGCGCACCCGGCGCAAGACCGATATAGGCGTGCGCCCGTTCTGGCCCTTGCGGCACGGTGGTGTTCACGGGAATGGTGTGTTCTGGGCTGGTGCCCCAGCTTACCATCGGGGCGAGGGCGGCCGAGTCGATCACGATTTCGCGGTCGAAGCGCGCGTCATCGTCCGAACGCAGGGTTGCCCAGAAGGGATCGTCGAAGCGGGTCGGTGCGTAGGGTCGGTTCGCCAGATAGGCGAAGGTCTTTGCATCGGGGGCAATGATCCCGGTCATCGCGCTGAACTCGGTCGCCATGTTGCACAGCGTCATGCGCCCTTCCATGTCGAGCGCACCCACGGCTTCCCCGGCAAACTCCACCGCATGGCCCGCGCCGCCGCCCGCGCCATGCTCCGCGATCAGGGCAAGGGCCATGTCCTTTGCGGTCACGCCGGGGGCGAGCGTGCCGGTGAAGGTTACGCGCATCGTCATGGGCCGCTCCATCCGGAGCGTGCCGGTAACCATCGCATGCTCGGCCTCGCTGCTGCCGATACCCCAGGCCAGCGCGCCAAAGGCCCCTTGCGTGCAGGTATGGCTGTCGGGCGCGACGAGGGTGAGACCAGGCAGGACAATCCCCTGTTCGGGCGATATTACATGGATGATCCCCTGATCGCGGTCGTTGACGTCGAACAGGGTGATGCCCGCCGCAAGCGTTGCCGCGCGGGTTTGGGCGATGAACCCCTCGCCGCCCGGCATCAGCGTACCGTCACCGCGCCCGGGACGGGTGTCGACGATGTGATCCATGACCGCAAACACGCGGGCCGGATCGAGCACTTCGCGCCCCGTCTCTGCCATGCGTCGCAATGCCGCCGAGCCGGTGCGTTCGTGAAGGAACACCCGATCGATCGCGATCAGCTGCGTTCCGCCCGCCGTGTCGGCAATGCGGTGCGCGTCCCAGATCTTGGCGAACAGGGTCTGTCCCATCGGTTTGCTGTCAGCCTGCTGCCTTCGCCTGCATTTCGGCATCTACCGCGCGCCAGTCCTTCGTCACCAAGCGTTCCTGGATCGCTGTGCGCGTTTCCAGGATGCCGTTCCTGATCCAATGCCACGTGCGGCAGCGATGCTGGCCGCAATCGGAAATCTGGATCTGCTCGTAGAGATAAAGCGAGGGATCGCCGGTGCGCTGCCAGTAGAGCATCATGGTGCGATTATATTCGTCGAGCGGCACTTCGGCAGCCCAGCCCTGGATGAGATCGTTATCCCACCAGATGCGGCCATCACGATAGGTTGCCGGGAAATCGCGGATTTCAGTGCGACCGTCGGGCCAGCGATAGTGGTTGGTCTGGTGATAGGGCACCTCCGGGTCGCCGGTGATACGGCACAGAAGCCGGCTGGCGTGCTCGTCGATCTTCTCGTTCTTCGCGTTGAAATAGGAATAGGTGCCGTCCCACACCCCTTCGTGGCGGGCGAGCAGCGGCATGGCTTTGGCAAAATCGTTCATCGGGTCTCTCCCTTGATGGTGCTGAGTGTGTCGTGCCAACGGCGTGCGGCATTGCCCGCGATGATCCGCGCGCGGGCGCGGCGCTGGAGGGCTTGCGGGTCGAGCACTTCGGGCCGGAGCGGGATTGCATGCTGCGTGCCGGCTTCGTACCAGGGCGCGAAAAAGGCCTCCGCGCGGGCGATCGCCCAAGCGCGCTGGAGGTAGCTTCCGAAACGGTCGGGCGCCATGTCGGGATAGAGCCTGTCAGGCACGCCCGGCGGCGGTGCAGGCCAAAGCACCCTTTCTGCCCCCAGAGCCAGTGCCGCCTCCTCTACGGCCGCGCGCGGATCCTCGAAATCATCGGACTGGCCGTGGCCGGGGACATCGATGACGAGGGTGTCTTTGTCCGGTTCTGCCAGTTCGCCCGCCGGCGCATGAAGCACGAGCTTGCCTGCTCCTGGTGTGCCCTTCCAGTGGATCAGCCCGTCTTGCAGCGCGATCCAGCCTTCGTTCTTGTCTTGCGCGAGCGGCGGACAGGACGCATCGCCGCCATGCCGGCGCAGGAAGGCAAGGCTTGCGTCCTGATGCTCTGCGGGGGTTGCAACTTTCCTTGCTTCCCAGCCGGCGGGCATTGCGCCGAGCCGGTCGATATGGGCCTGCAGCGGATCACCGTCATAAGCGCTGATGAGGCATGGGGGCATCGCGGCATCGACTGCCGGAATGTCGCGCGGTGCGCGCAGCACCGCGCCGTAGCCTGCACGATAGGCATCGCCGGATTCGAGCATCTCCATCACCGCCTGCGCCACCCGCGATACGTCGGCATGGGCAACCGGCAGGCGCGCCTCCTCACGCGTGTCGAACCACGGGAAGACCCAGCTCTGTTCGAGCATCCGGTGCCACAGCCAGGCGAGGTGCTCGCCATAGGGAGAGGGGCGAAATTCCGGGAGGTAGCGTTCGCCGAATATGCGCATCTCTTCGGCGTTCCAGATCGCATAGCCACCGATTGCCAGCGCCTTGAAGCGGTGCGGCTGGCGCTTGATCGCGGTGACGAGGATGATCCCGCCTGAATGGAACCCATATGCCGGGCAGGGACCGATTCCGAGCGCGTCCATCGTCTCGCACAGCGCGTCTGCGAAATCAGCGATCTCGGGGGTGCCGGGCAGCGGATCGGACTGGCCGAAGCCGGGCGTGTCGGGCGCGATGCAGGTGAAGTGCTTGCCCCATTTGCGCATCAGCGGTTCATATTCGGCCGACGAACGCGGGCTCTGGTGCACCATCAGCAGCGCCGGCCCCTTGCCGCAGCGGCGGTAATGCACGCGCCTGCCGCTGCCGGGAATGGTGAGGATATGCCGCGTGATCATTTTGCCAAAGTTGTCCGGACAAATTTCACTCGACAAGCCTCTACGCGCGTTTATTGTCCGCTGTCAAAGCGGAATCGATCCAGCAGATGGGTAAAGGCAGATCATGGCAGAGCTAGTCGGGACGAGGATGGTTTCGGACGGCAGGACCGCGCGCCAGCTGTTCGAGGAGGTGATGGCCAATCCGGCGCGCCGCAAATTCGGCTTCGGCAGCAAGCTCGCCATCGTCAATGTCGATCTGCAGCAGGCCTATACCCGGCTGGATATGTTCAAGACCGCCTATGAAACCGACCCGCGCCAGATCGAATACATCAACACGATCAGTCGTTTGGCGCGCAAGCGCGGGATGCCGGTGATCTGGAGCCGCGTGGCCTACAAGGCCGATGCCGGGGATGCGGGGGTCTGGGGCACGCGCACGGATACCGAAGACAGCCTGCAGAACATCAAATATGGCAGCGAACGCCACGCCTTCGACCCGCGTTGCGAGATTGACGACGACGATCTGCAATTCACGAAACGCATGCCGAGCGCCTTCTTCGAGACTCCGCTTGCCAGCTACCTCACCTTTCACCGGGTCGATACGGTGGTGGTGACGGGGGGTAGCACATCGGGCTGCGTGCGGGCGACTGCGGTTGATGCGCTGAGCCATGGGTATCGGACCATCGTCCCGATCGAAACCTGCGCCGACAAGCACGAAAGCTATCACTTCGCCAATCTCACCGATCTTCAGCTCAAATATGCCGATGTTGAGCCGGTGCAGACGGTAATTGACTGGCTGGAGGCGCGTTGATGCGGGAAGGCGCAAGCGATCCGGGGCTTTACGACTATCACCCCTACAACGCTCGGCCGAGGATCGTCTGGCCGGGTGGCAAGACGGTGGCGGTGTGGGTTGCGCCCAATCTCGAATATTACGAGATTGATCCGCCGGTCCATCCCAAGCGCAAGCCGTGGGGCCGTGTGCATCCTGATGTGGTAGGATACGCCCACCGCGATCATTCCAACCGGGTGAGTCACTGGCGCATGACCGAGGTGATGAGCCGCCACGGCTTCCCCGGTTCCGTCAGCCTCTCGGTTGCACTCTGCCAGCACCACCCCGAAGTGGTTGCCGATGCAGTAGCGCGCGGATGGGAGTTCTTCAGCCATGGCATCTACAACACCCGCTATTGCTATGACATGACAGAGGAACAGGAGCGCGCGATCATAGAGGATTCGATTGCCACGGTGCGCGCAGCGACCGGGCAGACGATCCGCGGCTGGCTTGCCCCGGCGCTGACCCACACCCCGCGCACGCTCGATCTGCTTGCCGAATACGGGTTCGATTACACCTGCGACCTCTATCACGACGATCAGGTGCAGGAGGTGAAGGTGGCAAAGGGCCGGCTCGCCTCGATCCCTTACAGCCTCGAAGTCAACGACCACTACGGCTTCTTCGTCTATAACATGAGCGGGCGCGAATATGCCGAGACGCTGATCCGCCAGTTCGAGCGGCTGGCAAGCGAGGGCGAAAAGTCGGGGACGGTGATGTGCATCCCCTTGCACGCCTATCTGATCGGCCAGCCGCACCGGATCGGGCCGTTCGAGGAGGCGCTGCGCCACATCGCGAGCGATGGCCGGGCCTGGATTGCGAGAGCAGGCGAGATCGTCGATGCATGGAGGGCGCAGCAATGAGCACGCTCGCGCCAAGCTATCTCGAGTATCCGCACCGTCGCGAGGGCTATGATCATGATCTCTATGCATGGTCGAACATGCATGCCCGCCCGCCCGTCACCTGGCCGCAAGGGTCGGTTGCCGTGTGGCTCTGTGTCAGCCTTGAATGGTTCCCGATCCTGCCCGGAGGGCCGTTCACCGCCCCTGGCCACATGGTCACCGCCTATCCCGACTACCGCCACTACACCGCCCGCGATTACGGCAACCGGGTCGGCGCTTGGCGTTTTCTCGACGCCTTCGAGAAGGCCGGGGTAAAGGCCAGCTTTGCCACCAATGCCGCGATCGCCGAGCGCTATCCCGAATTGGTCGCGGCGGTGATCGCCGGGGGGCACGAGATCATCGCCCATTCCACCGACATGAACGGCACGATCGATTCCACCCTAGCTGCTGAAGCTGAAGCCGCACTGGTGGCCGAGGCGATTGAGCGGATCGAACGGGCCAGCGGCGTGCGCCCCACGGGCTGGCTTTCGATCGCGCGCCAGCAGAGCTTTTCCACGCCCGGTATCCTCAAGGAACAGGGCCTCACCTATTGCTGCGACTGGGTCAATGATGAACTGCCCTATCGCTTTGCCAACGGCCTGATCAACCTGCCGCTCAACCACGAGCTGTCCGATCGGCAGATTATCACCGTCCAGCAGAAAAGTGCCGCAAGCTGGGCCGAAAGCATGCGCGACGCGTTCGACTGGCTGGCGCGTGAGGCAGCAACGAGCGGCGGCGCAAGGATGCTGCCGATCCACCTTACGCCCTATATCATGGGCCTGCCCTACCGCATTGCAGCGTTGGAGGAACTGCTGGCCGAACTCACACGGCGCCCGGAGGCATGGTTTGCCCGGGGGGATGAGATCGTCGGGGCTTGGAAGGCGCAGACATGAAAGCCACCAATCCGCGCACCGGCGAGCCGGATTACGACTTCGCCGAGACGACACGGGCACAGACCGCGGCCGAGGCCGCGCGGCTGCGCGGGATGCAGCCGGCGTGGGAGGCGCTCGGGCCGGAGGGGCGCGCCAGCGTGCTGCTGCGCTTTGCCGCGGCAGTCGATGCCGCCGCTGACAGGATCACCCCGGCACTGGCGGTCGATACGGGAAGGCGAACCATCGCCGCGATCGAGGTGCAGGGCTTGATCGCCAATATCCGGCGCTGGGCACAGCGTGGACCGGAACTCTTCCAGGCGCTCGATCAGGGGCCGAAGCCCTCGCTCACCCCCGGCATCGAATTGCTCACCCGCTACAGCGCTTTCCCGTTGTTCGGCGCAATCGCTCCGTGGAACTTTCCGGTGATCCTCAGCCATATCGACGCGGTGCCTGCGCTGATGGCGGGATCGGCAGCGCTGGTGAAGCCTTCGGAAGTCACGCCGCGCTTCGTCGCGCCGATGCGCGCAGTGCTGGCTGAGGTGCCAGAGCTGCCGTTGGCCTATGTGATGGGCGGGGCGGACGTGGGGCAGGCGCTGATCGAGGAGGTGGACTATGTCTGCTTCACCGGCTCGACCGCGACCGGGCGCAAGGTCGCCGAGGCGGCGGCGCGGCGGCTGATCCCGGCCAATCTGGAACTGGGCGGCAAGGATCCCATGATCATCACCGCCAGTGCCGAGCCTGAATGGGCTGCGCGTGTCGCCCTGCGTGCCTCGATCCTCGCCACCGGTCAGGCGTGCCAGTCGATCGAACGGATCTATGTCGCGCGCGCGATTGCCGAACCGTTCCTTGCCGCGCTCGTCGCGGGCGCGAGGGCGGTGCGGCTGACCCATCCCGATCCCGCCAGCGGGCACCTCGGCCCCTTCATCTTGCCCGAACAGGCAAACAAGGTGCAGGCCCAGATCGACGCTGCCGTGGCTGCCGGCGCGCGTGTGCTCGCCGGCGGGACGGTCGAGCGGTTGGAGGGCGGGGCCTATCTCCGGCCAACGATACTGGTCGACGTCACGCCCGCCATGGCGGTGATGCGCGAGGAGACTTTCGGCCCGGTTCTCCCGGTGACGCTGTTCGACACCATCGATGAGGCGATCGCGCTTGCCAATGACAGTGCCTATGGCCTTTCGGCGGCGGTGCTGGCGGGTTCGCTCGACGAAGCCGTGCGCATTGCGCCGCTGCTCGATGTCGGCGCAGTGTCGCTCCAGGATGGGGCGCTCACCAGCATGGTCGGCGATGCCACCAACCTCTCGCGCAAGGGCAGTGGGCTGGGGCCGAGCCGGATGGGAGATTCGGGCATGTTGCGCTTCCTGCGCGAACAGGCGCTGATCTGCCAGACCGGAAGCGCGCTGACCATCGACGCCTATGCCGAAAGGCCACAATCGTGAGCAACCGTGCGGCTCTTGTCGCGGCGATGCCGGCGATGCTCCAGCATGAAGGCTGGTGGGACGGGTGGTATCGCCACTTCGATGGCGATGGCAGCCTGCTCGACGCGCACCGGGTCAGGACCTTTTGCGAATTCCCGGATCGCGGCCCCTGGCATTATGTCCAGCACAACTGGCTGACCTGGGATGACGGACGCGAGGCCACCTATGAATTCGGCGGGCGATTGGAGGGAGATCGGCTGTTCTGGCAGACTGACCGGTTTACCGGCTATGGCTGGCAGACCGCCGAGGATCTCCTGATGCTCAAGCTCGACCGGCTTGATGTGCCGGGGGCTTATTACCTCGAAATGATTGCGATCGCGCCCGACCGGCAGACGCGCGCCCGCACCTGGCAGTGGTTCAGGGATGGGCGGCCATGGAAGCGCACATTGTGCGACGAGCACAGGATCCCTGCCCCATGATCTTCACCCTAGTCACCGCCCTTCTGGCTGAGGCTGCCACCCCGGCGGCAATCGCACCGCCGCCGCAATCGACATGCGATTCGCCGGTCTACATGGTGGTTCAAGGGCGCACCCGTGATCGCGAGCGCATGATAAGGTATGGCGAGGCGATCGCGGCAAGCCGTCTCTACCAGGAACTTGGCGGCTACTACATCACCCTGCCGCGCCCGATCGCGGTGTTCGAGGGTGAGGTTCCGCCCGACTACGTCAATCTCACCGTGCGCTTTCCCTGTATCGAGAACGCGCGCGCTTTCTGGAACAGCCGAACCTATCGCGAGGACATCCTGCCGCTGCGCACCGTGCCGGACAGCGCGGGAGATTATACCGTGGCGGTATTCGCCGAGGCACCGTTGCGCGAGGACATGATCGGCCGGGTCGGGGACAACCGTTATCTTGCCGATTTTCCCGCGGATGGGATCGCGCAGGTTGGCACGCCGGTTCCCGATGCACCAACCGTTGGAGCAGAGCGTTGAAGGCTTGGGAGATAGGCCCGCGGGATGAAGCGCTGCGCGGGATCGGCGGCTTGCGCCTTGCGGAGCGTGCAGAGCCTGAGCCGGGGCCGGGCGAAGTTTTGGTGCGGGTGATCGCCGCCGGTCTCAACTATCGCGATCTGATGGTGCTGCGCGGCCAATATGGAGCAGCCCTGCCCGAGACCCGCGTGCCGCTGTCGGATGGCGTCGGGGAGGTGGTTGCGCTGGGCGAGGGGGTAACGGATCTGGCGCTGGGCGACCGCGTCATTGCCCCCCATTTTCTGACCTGGCGCGATGATGCGGCCTATTCGCCCGCGGTCTTTGCGGCCGACATGGGGGTGACCGCGGACGGCTGGTTGGCCGAGCGGATCGTGCTGCCCGCAGCGGCAGCGCTCAAGGTGCCCGCGCGCCTTGGCGACCTGACCGCCGCCAGCCTTGCCGTGGTTGGTGCGACGGTATGGCACGCGATGGTCGCCTTTGGCGGCGCAGGGGCGGGCAGTCTCGTGCTGGCGCAGGGCACCGGCGGGGTTTCGGTCTTCGCGCTGCTGCTGGCCAAGGCCATGGGGGCGCAATTCGCGATCACCTCGTCGAGCGACAACAAGCTCGAGCGGGCGCGCGCCCTGGGTGCAGACTACACCGTCAACTACCGCGCGCGGCCGGACTGGAGCGCCGCGCTGCTCGAGGCTACCGGCGGGCGCGGAGCGGATGTGGTGGTCGATACGCTCGGCCTTTCCGCGCTGGGCGAGACGATCGCCGCCTGCGCACCCAACGCGCGGATCGGCACGCTCGGCGCGCTGGCGGGTTCGCCGCAGGACATCGCCGGTGCGAGTCAGGGGGCGCTGATCGGCAAGAACATCGCGATCAAGGGGATCGCCAGCGGCAGCCGCGCCATGCTGCAAAAGGCGCTTGGCGTGGTCGCCGAGCACGGGATCCTCATCCCGGTCGATCACGAATTCGCCTTCGCCGATGCCCCCGCAGCCTTTGCGTCTCTCGAGAGCGCAGGACATTTCAGCAAGATCGTGATCCGGATCTAGCGGATCAGCTCAACCAGTTCGTAGCGGTTCATCATGTAACCGTCGATTGCGCCATAGACCAGCACCGAGTCCGCGTCCGCTGTCACCCACATGTCGTAATCGGGATGGGTCTTGCCGCCCATGCCTTCGTCGCTGTCGTCGACGAAGCGGAAGTGGCGGCAGGCGAAGGTGCCGGCAGCAACGGTCCTTTCCTCTTCGCCGACATATTCGAGCGTGATGAACACCTCGGCGATTTGCGGCGGGGTGGCGCCGCGATGATCGGGCGAAGGCAGGAACACCCTGAGGCGGCGCTTGTGCGGCCCCTTGCTGACATCCATGATCCGCGTCAGGAACCCGTCGCCCGCAATCGGGTGGGTGCCGAAGCCGTCGAAGGCACCGATATTCTCGCGCAGTTCCGAATTGCGGCCGATCGACGGCCCGAAGCTCTCGCATGACAGCGTCCCGGCGGCAGCATCGTGGCGCATCCAGCCCGATCCGAGAAATTCATCGCCCACCATCAGATGCACCAAAAGGTTCTGCGGCACCATGCCCGGGCCGATGTGATAGGTGACGTTGCGCAGCACCGTGGGATCGGGCTCCTCGATCTCGCACTGCGCGCTCATCACCACCGAGCCGTCGGCGTGGTGCGAGAAGTTGAACCATTCTCGGCCGCGCTCGCGCCCCTCCCAATCGCGCTTGAGCGAGGTGTAGCTGATCCGCCCTCTCACGTTCCGGTGCTGCATCAAATCACTCCTGCCTTGATCAGACGTTCGATTACCTCGGCCTGCGCGCGCTGGAAGTGGTCGCGGTCGGGGATGACGGGCTTGCCGTTCTCCATCATCCCATCGGGGCCGCGGAAGGGCTCGGCTGCGGCGGCATAGCTTTGCGCAAACAGCGCCGGGCGCTGGCGGGCGAGATAGTTGGTCATCGCCGGGGTGCGCCGCGCCTCGCGCAAACCGGCCAGGTCAAGCGCGGCAAAGGCCGTGAAGGTTTCCCCGTCGCCCGATTGCGCCACGACGCGCCCTTTCCAGTCGACCACCTGGCTGTTCCCGTCAGCAGAGGCGAGCGGCATCGCCGTGCCGGAAATCCCTGCCGTGTTGGCCGAGACGACATAGGCGAGGTTTTCAAAGGCGCGGGCCTGCTTGGCGATGTCCTTGTGGGTGGCGCGCGGCGAGCCGATTTCCGACGAGGAATGGCAGAATACCTCGGCCCCGCGGAGCGCCAGAGACCGGGCGATTTCGGGATAGAGGATCTCCTCGCTTGCAATGCAGGCAAGATTGCCGATGGCCGTGCGCGCTACGGGAAACACGCCTTCAAGGCCATATTTGTCGAGATAGGCCTCCCACACGTCATGCGGGGACGGCGCGAACATCGACAGCAGCCGCCGGTAACGTAGCACCACCGCCCCGGAAGGATCGATGATGAAACTGGTCTGGAAGTAGAAATCGGGGAAGGCCGCGTCGGTTTCGTAGGCATTGCCGGCAAGGAATATCCCGAGCCTTTCGGCCATCCCGCCCAGCGCTGCATATTCGGGGCCATCGACGGCAAAACCGACCCGCGCGGCGAAATCCGGGATCGCAATGCGTCCGGGATAGGAGGTGAAGAGATATTCCGGCAGCACCACCAGCTTGACGGGCCTGCCCGAATATTGCGCCACGAAGATCGCGCTGGTGCGGATCTGGCCTTCGAGTTCGGCAATGTGCGCGAGGATCGCCGCGCGCGCGGCGGCGGCATCGGGCAGGCGTTCGAGCGAACGCGCGGTCAATTGCATGGCCATCGCGGAAAATGTGGCAGGCTCGGTCACGGTGTCTCCTTGAGCGAAGGCAAACGGCGTGCGGGCGAGGGCGGCGGCACCCAAGCCCGCGGCAAGCGTGCGGCGGCGGTCAACCAGCGGCATCCGTGCCCAGTCCGAGCACGCCGGGGTTCATCAGGCCGCGCGGGTCGACCTGCCGCTTGAGCGCGCGCAGGATCTCCCATCCGGCCGGATCGTGGCGAGTGCCGAGCGGATAGGTGCGCGCGATCTGCAGATGGATTGCCCCGAGGCTTTGGAAAATCGCGATCACCTCGCCCTTGAGCTTTTCGACCAGCGCGGTTGCTTCGGGGCTGTCGGCCAGCTTGGGAAGCCGCGCGAGGTGATCGGCCTCGACTGCATGGGCATGAAGCGGATTGTGCGCACCCGGCCAGTAAAACACCGGCTCGATCAGGCAGGAGGAGCGCCCCGTCGCCGCGATAAGCGCCCCGGTTTCGACCTTGAGGCGGGCCATTTCCTCGGCATTGGCCTCCCACAGGCTCTGCAACCTCTCCCATGCCTCGATCAGCCGGGAGTGAGGCAGAAAGCCGTGCACCGGCACCCAGCGTTCTCCGCCCGGGCCGAGCATCGAATTGGGCGGCGGGAAGGGGTTGGCGCGCAGGATCTTGGGAATCGAGTTTTCCACCACGCCCCCGCCAATTTCGCGCACGATCGCCTCGATCGCGCGCATGTCGGCGTCGACCGCGCCCTGGTGGCGTCCCTCGGCGATGCAATGCAGGCTGAAGGGCACCCCATCGAGGAACGAGCGCCCCGCAAGCGCAACCTTCGCGCCCTCCTTCATCGCCTTGAGGATTCCGCCTACCTTGGCTTCGGCCTTGAGGAAGTTGCCGAACTGCTTGGCATCCTTGACCAGCGAATCCCGCCTCATCCGCTGCGCCTGGAGAAAGGGATCGAAGGCGAAGCTTTCAGAGGCGAGTTCGGCCCGGGCAATGGCGCTCATGGCGCGCAGCAGCGCATCATGGCGTTCGAAACTGAAAGAGCCGTAGGCAAAGGCGGTGGCCTCGCGCACCAGTTTCAGCCGCACCCGCGCCTTGACCCCCAAGGCACCGCAATCGGCGGCAAACAGACCGGTCAGGTCCGGGCCATAGGGTCGGAAGAACTCCGAGCCGGTGGTGATGATCGTCCCATCGGCGAGCACCACGTCAAAGCTCACCGCGCTATCGACCACGCTGCCGTTGCGAGCGCCCCAGAAGATGCCGTTCTGGCTCATGCCACCACCCACGGTGGCGCGGATACCTGAAAGCGTCCCCCAGGCCAGCACCCGCAGGCCGCGGGGTGAAAGCGCGCGGTGGAGCTTGTCCCAGCTGATGCCCGCCTCCACCGTTGCCACCATGTCGGTTTCGTCAATCGCGATGATCGCATCAAGCGCTTCGGTGTCGACCAGCAGAAACGGCCCGCCGTCATAGAGATAACCGCCGGTGTAGCTCATGCCCCCGCCGCGCGGGACAATCGCGATGCCCGCTGCTGTCGCCGCACCGATCCCGGCAGCGAGTTCTGCGACGCTTGCCGGCCGGAACACTGCGAGCGGGCGGGCCCCGCTGCTCAGGACGTCATGGCTGTAGAGCGACAGTGCGGCATCATCGGTCAGCAGGGCTGCGGCGCTGACCGCTTTCCTGACCGGGGCGAGCGGTTGGTCCTGCGCGATGCTTGCCATCACGCGGCCTCCATCGTCGATGCAGCCGGCGCATCATCGCTACCGGCCTCGGGCAAGGTTTCCGGATAGCGGCCAAGCAGGAGCAGCAGCGCACCCCCGGCGATGAAGGCGCCGATTGCCAGCGTCAGCACCGGATCATAGCTACCCGAGCGATCGAACACCTGCGCATAGATCACCGGCGAGGCGGCAGAACCCAGCCCGAAAGGCATGTAGAGCATCCCGTAAATCCGCCCGTAATTCGCCATGCCGAAATAGCGGCCCGCCAGATAGGCAATGAGATCGCTCTCTGCTCCGGCAGCGAAACCGAGCAGGAAGCCCGCCAGCGCGGCCAGCGGAAAGGTAATCGAATCCCCCAGCAGAATCCATGCCGAGGCAGCCGGCAGGCAGAGCAGCGGGAAGGCGACGAAGCCCTGCCAGAAGCGATCGAGCAAGGCGCCCGTAATGATCCGTCCGGCGAAGATGCCGATACCGAGAATGCCCATGACGCTCGCCGCGGCCTTGGCATCGACCCCGCGCAACGCGAGCATTGTCGGCATGTTGATGAAGGCTCCCCCGAAAGCGGTGGCAATGCAGCCGACCGACAGCCAGATGATCCAGAAACGATAATCCGTCAGCGCCTTGCCCAGGGTGACGCCGGTAAGCCGCCCGCTTTCGCTTTCGATGGCGCGGGGGCGTTCGTCGGCCCGGGGCTCGCGGAACAGGAAAAAGGCGACAACCAGCGCCGCCAGCGGGAGCAGCGCCACCGCCGCGAACATTGCCCGCCAACCCAGCGCCTCGATCACCTCGACCGCAAGGCGCGGCACGATCATCGCGGCAAGACTGGTGCCGAGCAGGAGTATGCCGAGCGCGAGGCCGCGGTTCTTGTAAAACCACAGATTGATCGCGCGGCTCCAAGTCACCGGCGTAGAACCGATTCCGACAAGGCCGATCACCGCCCACAGACCGTAATAGAAATGCAGCGCCCCGCGCGCGTCGCCCGTCGGTGTCAGCGCCACGGCGGCGAAGGACAGTGCGAAAGCCAACAGCGACCACAGCGCGACCGGGCGCACGCCAAAGCGGTCGGCCATCCAGCCGAATACCGGGGCGAGCACGCTGGCGATCACGCCGAACAGCGTGATCGGCAGCACGGCCTCGGTCTGGGTCCAGCCGAATTCCTCGCGCAGCGGGCCGACCGTGAAGCCGATGATGTTGTAGGGTATTGGCGAGGCACCGCACATCACCCCCAGCACCCCGGCCAGCAGGACTTTCCAGCCCTTGGCAAATTCGCTGCGCTTGTCTGCGGTATCGATCTGGTCGGAGGTCACACTGGCTCCTGTGGTGACGGATGATCGGTTATGCCGGCTGCGGGAAAGTGACGCAGGTGCGCGAGCGTGTCCAGCAACAGCCGCGCAGTGGCCTCGGGGCTGGTCAGCATCGCTTCGTGTCCTGTGGCGAGTTCGGCATAGCGCCACTCGGGATCGGCAGCGGCCATGCGGGCGAGGTAGGGAAACTGCGTCCCTGTCAGCGCCGGGGCGATGCAATGGACATAGGTGCGCGGGATCCCCGCCGGGCCGTCATGCGCCAGCCGGATCGGGTCGAGCCAGGTCTTCAGCGGATGCGGGGTCAGCAGCGCGGCCACGCGATCGTGCTGCGGATGGCCCGGTGGAATCCCGAGCATCGCCGGCGGGAAGGGCGCCATCGCGATCCCGTCAGGTGCAAGGCCGCGCAATCCGGCCTCGGCAGCGGCAATCGCTTCTGCCGGGCGCGGCGCACCATACGAGATCATGCTCTCGCCATCGCGGGGCAGAGCGGCGTCGAGATAGAGGATATGGGCGATCCTGTCCTTGAGCACGTCGGCCACGCCAGTGATCACCATCCCGCCATAGGAATGGCCCACCAGCACGAAGCCGGACAGATCGCGCGCGGTGATGAACTGCGCCAGATCGGCAATGTGATCGGCGAGAGAGGTGTCAGCGGTCAGCTCGCCCGCTCGCTCGGCGAGGCCCGGCAAGGTCGGGGTGTGGACGCGGTGGCCCGCTGCCTCGAGGCGTGCGCGCACCGGATCCCAGCACCACCCGCCATGCCATGCGCCGTGCACTAGCACGAAGTCGCGCGGGGGCTGGCGGGCGGCATCAGCGGGCATGGTAGAATTCCGTGAGGCTGCCGTCAGGATCGCGCACCGCGAGGATATCGGCGGTGCCGATGCCGGAAATCGCGACCCCCTTGGCTTCATGGACCGGCGTCACGCCCCTGGCGGCAAGAAAGGCGCGATAGCCAGCCAGATCGGTGACCGGATAGCGCACCGAGATAATGCCCCAGTTCGGCGGCGATGCGTGTTCGGCAAGATCGCGGCCTGCAAAGCCTTCGAACGCCATGACCTCGACCCGCCCATCCTCACCCGGCAGCGCCGGTTGGGCAACAGCCGCACGTCGCACAAGCGTCGTTGCGAGGTTGGCCGGGATCGAAAAATTGTTCGAACGCGGTTCGGGATCGGTAAATGGCGCATCGAAGAGCACGCCGAAGCCCAAGCCGTCGCGGAAAAAGGCGAGCGCCCTGGCCTGATCCTGCACCATCCGCATGGTGTTGAAGGCCTGGCTGAGGCGTCCCACGGGAAACCCGTCGAACGGGGGAGCAGCTCTTTGATAAAGCGCATAATTGACGCCATGCGGACCGCGGATCACGACATTGACGAGCTCCGAGCCGCCGAAGCTGAAAGCATAGGGTGGGCTTTCCGCCCACCATCCGCGCGCAATGGCGGCATCGAACATGGCCTGCACGTCATCGCTGCGCAGCATGATCGAGAAGATTCCGCCGGTGTCCCATGGCCGCGCGGCAAGGCGGATCGGGCGCTGTCCTTCAGCATTGTCGAAGCGGACATAGCGGATGCAGCCACTATCGGCCTCGGGGGCGCAGATCAGCAGGAAGGCACCCGATACCGCTGCGGGCAAGCCCCAGTAATCAAGCTCCCCGTGCGACAACTGGCCGCGCACGATCTCGCGCCAGCCGCCGTCGCTGACGAGCCATGCCGCGCTCGCGTCGAGATCGGCGACACTCACCACTGCCTCTCTCCACGGCGCGACCCCGAAATCGGCCGCCGCCCTCGGCGCGGGTGCGTCAGCGGCGGCGGCAAGGCTGGGGAGGAGAGCCGCCGCCACGGTCAGCATCGCGGCGGGCAGGGCAGGAGCAGCGGTCAGACGCATCATGACGGCCCGAGGCGCCCCTTCTGCACTGCGAGGATCGTCAGAAATCGTACTTCGCCCGCAGCACCCAGGTGCGCGGCGGGTTGAGATAGCTGAAATTGGCGAGCGAGCTTTCGACCGCCTCTTCATCGAGACAGTTGCGACATTCTGCAACCAGTGCCCAGCCGCCGACGTGACTGAGGGTGAGGCTGGCGTTGAGGATCAAGCGATCCTGGCTGAACGAGCCGGTGATCGGATCGATCAGATTGCCCAGCCCCAGCGTGTTTGACGGGAACACCGTTCCGGTCGGTCCGGTCACGTCTTGATCGTAGAAGGTCACGTTGCTGGTGCCGACTTCGCTCGAACTGCGCCAATTGGCGTTGACCGAGGGGGTCAGCGTCACATCGCCAAGCGCGATGTCGTAGCTGCCGCCCAGTGCGATGGTGAATTCGGGCGTGCGCACCGGCTCGGCAATCGAACCGTCAGGCGCGACGATGCCGACCCCGCAGGCGGGCGCATTGCTGGCGCCGCTCGCATTGGGCAGGAGGCCCGCGGCAAGCTGCGCCAGACAGGTCGCGCGCTGCGCTGCGACCGATTGCACCCCGTATTCGTCCAGCGCCGGGGCATTGGGGTTGATGCGGTATTCATCGTCCTGATAGCCGAGCGAGGCGAAAAGGTTCAGCCCCTCGACCGGCACGGTGGTGAATTCCACTTCGACCCCCTTGTTGCGGTAATCGGCGAAGTTGCGCACCAGGAAGGCGAGCGATCCGTCCCCCCGCACGAAGGCCGACGGGGTCTGGAGATCGGACACGTCGAGCCAGAAGGCCGTGACGTTGAGCCGTACCAGCCGGTTGAACAGGTCGGTCTTGGCCCCGGCCTCATAGCTCCATGCAGTTTCCGGGCCGAACGGAAGCAACTCGCGCGGACTGGTACCGCGCGCATTCCAGCCACCCGACTTGAAGCCGCGAGTGGCTGAAGCGAACAGCAGAACATCGTCGCTAGCCTTATAGTTCACTGCAAAGCGCGGGGTGAACAGATCGATCGACTGGCGGGTCGGGATGGCAAGCCCGTTGGGAGCGATGAGGTTGGCGGTGTCGATGCAGGTCGACGGCCCGAACTGCGCCGCCGCCTGACACAGCCCGCTGGCAAGCCGCGGACGGTTGTCGCGGATCGCGAAGGTCTTTTCCTCGTCGGTGTAGCGGATGCCCGCTGTCACCGTCAGCTGGTCGGTGAGGTTGAGATCGGCCTGCACATAGCCCGCCCATGCCTCGGCCTTGTTGTCGATCACGCGGTCGGCCAGCACCAGCGGGAAGGCGTTGCCGAGCGTGAAGATGTCGCCGAAGTCGGTGCGGTTGTCCTCGTGGAAGTAGAACACCCCGCCCACCACGTCGATCAGTCCATCCCCAATCGAACCGGTGAACTTGATTTCCTGCGTGAACTGGGTGTGCTCGCCTTGATTGACGATGGTGAACCCGCCGAAGGGGAAGCCGCGCACCGCAGGCACGGGGGCGGCCAGCGACGGGAGGCCGCGCCCGTCGGCAAAGTCGATCGCAAAGTCTTGATTGAGATCAACGAAGCCAGTGATGATGTTGACGGTCCAATCGTCGCCAAGATCGAATTCTAAGTTGGACGAGATGAAGTCCATTGTCGCTTCGTTGCCGAGTCCGAAATTGGCCTTCCGACCGCTCAGCAGCGGCCCGAGCGTAGGACTGATGAAATTGCCGCCCAAGGTCATGCCGGTCGTGGCGAAGCGACCGTCGCAATTGGCCGGGTTAGCCGGGTCGCAATCGAAATTCAGCGTGTTGCCCGCGCTCGATGAGGTCTTGATGTAGGAGCCTGTCCAGCGCGCGCTATCGGACAATTCGCCGCGCAGGCCCAGCCGCACACCCCATCCGTCGCTCTGGTTGTCTCGCTCGCCGGTGGTGGTGTTAATGGTGTAGCCATCATCATCCTGCCAGTAACCCGAAACCTTGATCGCGAAGCTTTCGGCCAGCGGCAGATCGAGCGAGGCGCGGGCGAGTTTCTGGTCGTAGCTGCCGTAACCGATCTCGGCATAGCCCGCGAAATCGTCGCCCGGTTCGTTCATGTAGACGTTGATCGCCCCGCCGGTGGTGTTGCGACCGAACAGCGTGCCCTGCGGCCCGCGCAGCACCTCGATGCGGTTGACGTCGAACAGCGAGAGGTTGTTGGCATTCTGGCGGGAAAGGTAGATGTCGTCGACGTAGGTGCCGATCGGCGGATCGAAGGTCGCGATCGATTCGGAGTTGCCGATTCCGCGCAGATAATAAGCATTGGCGGTGCCAAGCCCGGTGTTGTTGAGACCGACGAGGTTCGGCACAAACTGCGCCACGTCGAGCGCGCTGACGATGCCGCGCTGTTCGAGTTCCTCCTGACCGAAGGCCGTGATTGCGATCGGAACGTCCTGGACACTCTCCTGACGGCGCTGGGCCGTGACGATGATGTCGCTCACGCCGCCCTGATCGGCGCTCGGGTCAGCGGTGTCGTCAGCCTGAGCCATCGCCGGGGCGTGGGTTGCAAGCAGTGCAATCGCAGAAGTCATGCCGGCCAGCGCCGGAGTCAGCGAGAATCGGGATTTCATCGGTTGGGCTCCTTACCTGTTCCACGGCTGGCCGCCTGTTGACGGTCAAGATTGTCTCCATCCTGCGATGCGGATTTGTCCGGACAAAAGCTTGCTTGTCAAGCACGGACATGCCATTTGTCCGGACAAATGGCACGAGAAATTGCGTGCAGCGTGCCTTTTGCGCAACAGTCTAACCGAAGGAACCCCGCCTTGGACATGTCTGGTCTCATCTACCCGATGCTCGTCTATGCGCATCTCCTGCTGTTCGTGCTCTGGCTTGGCGCAGATGTGGGCGTGTTCCTGCTCGGCCAGCATTTTCGCAAGCGGGACAAATGGTCGCTCGATCAACGCATCGCGCTGCTGACATTGCTGGTCGAGGTCGACATGGTGCCGCGCAGTGCATGGGCACTGATGGTGCCGCTGTCGCTGAGCGTGGTCGCTGCGGGCGGGTGGTGGGACGTGCCGACCTGGCTGCTCGCGGGTGCTTGGGCAGTTGGGTTGTTCTGGTTGTGGCTGGTGTGGGATTCCCATGCCCATGACCAGACCCCGCGTGCGGTGCGCAACCGCCGGATCGAGGGGGTGCTGCGCTGGGCCATCGGCGGTTTCTACCTATGGCTCGGCGTGCAGAGCCTTCTTGCGGGCGCGCCGCTGGCGCCTGAATGGCTGGCCACCAAGGCACTGCTGTTCGGCTGTATCTTCATCGCTGCTATCATGATCGACGTCACCTTCAAGCCGGTCGGCGGCCAGCTTGCTGCCGTGCTCACCGAAGGATCGAGCGATGCCACCGAAATCCCCCTGCGCCGCACCATGGATCGCACCCGCATCTGGGTGTGGACGGTCTATCTCCTGCTCCTCGTGACTGCGTTTCTGGGCAATGTGAAGCCGGGCTGAGCCTGTGGCTCAAGGTGCGGCAAGAATGGCACAGGTCTGCGCCGCAACGCGCTGTGCGCGCGCCATTGCTAAATTTGTCTGGACAAATTCCGGGGCCTTGGCAGAAATAACCGCGGGGAAATTTCGGGACGCCCGGTCGGGCGCATTTCCAGGGGAGAAGACAGGATCATGAAAAAGCTTGTTCGCAGCATCTTGTTGACAGCGACAATGCTGACGCCGAGCGCGCTGATGGCGCAGACCGTTGCCGAGGACGGGGGTGATAGCGAAAAGCGGGGGCCGGTTATCTCGGGCAACGAGATCGTCGTTACCGCGCGCAAGACCGAGGAACGGCTGCAGGAAGCGCCGCTCGCGGTCGCAGTGGTGACTGCCGACGGCATCGACCGGCTCGGCTTCAACAGCGTAACCGACCTCACGCGCGCCACCGCCGGCCTTGTCTTTGACGACAGTTTCGGGCGCGATGCCAACCGCCCGGTGATCCGTGGCCAAGCCAATATTCTCGGGGATTCGGGCGTCGCCTTCTTCATCGACGGGATCTATTTCAACGGCTCGATCGCTGATTACGACATCGATTCGATCGCCCGCATCGAAGTGGTGAAGGGGCCGCAGAGCGCGCTCTATGGTCGCAACACCTATTCGGGCGCGATCAACATCATCACCAAGTCGCCCGCAGACCGCTGGAGCGGGCGGTTGCAGGCCGACGTGTCCGAAGGCATGACGTATGACATCAGCGGCTCGGTGAGCGGGCCGCTGGCATCCGGTCTCGGCCTGATCGTCGGCGGGCGCTATTTCAAGAACGAGGGCTTCTTCACCAACCAGTTCGATGGCAGCCCGATCGGCGTGCAGGAAACAAGTTCTGGCTTCGCGATGCTCAAGTACGACGATGGCGGGGCGCTGCGCGTGAGCCTGCGCGGCAACTATACCCGCACCCGCGACGGCCAGCCTGCCATTTTCGCCACCGATGCCAATGACAATAACTGCCTGCCCGACAACGGCGGGCTCTATCGCGGGCAGCGACGCTATTTCTGCGGCGTCATCCGGCCGCGCCCCGTCAGCTCCGATTACTCCGAGCAGTTCGAAGGCGAGTTTGTCGGCAACGCGATCGACACGTGGAACGTCGGCCTCAATGTCAGCATCGACCTGACGGACAATCTGACGCTGACATCGCTTACCGGCTATAACAGCCGCGAAGCCGTGCAGCGCACCGACGGAGACTATTCGCCCAATCGTTTTCAAGGCGTGATTTTTGCCGGCTTCCCGCTGGGCGCCCCGCCCGCTTTCTTCGGCTTCGCCAGCTCTCAAACCGACTTCTCCTTCTCCAACCAGTCCGACCGGAGCGATTGGCAGCAGGAGCTGCGCCTGCAATACACCACCGATCGTGCGCGTTTCCTCCTTGGTGGGTTCTACTGGGAACAGGATAGCACCAGTGCGGATAACCGGAATCTGCCGCCCGGCGCGCAGGCCGAGGCCGATGCCAATATGCGCGCCGCGCGGCTGGCGTTCTGCGCCCAGGATCCGCGGTGCCGCGCCCCTGCGCCGTTCCCGCCCTTCAACGCCCTGGGCACGCTTTCGGAAAGCCGCAACAATTCGAAAGACGAAATCCGTAACCTTGCGGTGTTCGGCTCGGTCAGCTTCGACCTGACCGATGAGCTCTCGATCAGCGCCGAAGCCCGCTATCAGGAAGAACGCATCCGCACGCTGGCACAGACGGCAACGGTGGCGGCGGGCAATATCGGGCCTGCTGTTCGCGGCGAGGCGACCTTCCGTGAATTCTTGCCGCGGGTAACGCTCGACTATCAGGTTACCCCGGACAATCTGCTTTATGCCGTCTATGCCGAAGGGCAGAAGCCCGGCGGCTTCAACGGGCCGGCGGCGATCTCGGTGGGCCGCGCCACCTTTGGGGCCGAAGATGTAAAGTCCTACGAAATCGGCTCGAAAAATACCTTCTTCGACGGCGCGCTGCTGGTCAACCTTGCGCTGTTCCACAACCAGATCGAGGGCTATCAGCTGACGCAGCCGGTCGAGGTGATCAACCCGCCCGCTGCCCCCCAGCAGGTGAGCGCGATCAACAACGCCGGCGATGTTCGGATCAACGGCTTCGAGTTCGAGCTCGTCGCCCGGCCATCGCCCGAAATCACACTCACTGCGAATTACGCCTATGCCGACAGCCGCTTCCGCAGAGGCAGCGACGAAAATCAGGGCGTGCTCAACGACGTGGCGGATGATGGGCTTGTCAATTGCTCGACCGGCGATCAGCTGCCCAATATCCCCGGTTGCCAATCGCTGTTTGGCGACATCACCGGCAAGAGCCTGCCGCGTGCGCCCAATCACACGGTGTTCGTCGATCTCGATTATCGCCGCGATATCGGCAATTCGGGCTGGCAGGTTTTCGGGGGCATCAACGCCTATCTGCTCTCGAGCAGTTACGCGCAAGTCCACAATCTCGCCGAGACCGGAGACTCGGTGGTCTCCGATGTCCGCTTGGGCGCACAGAACGACAACCTCCGGCTGCAGTTCTATGTGCGCAACCTGTTCGACGAAACCACGGTCAATCAGCTGATCCGCTATGCCGATGCCAATCGCGACCTGCGCCGCAATTTCATCGCCGGATTGCGGCCGCCGCGTCGCTTCGGGGTCATCGCGGAGGTGCGCTTCTGACAGGCCATAGTGTGCTGGTCGGATGATCAGGGGCGGGGGCACAATGCTCCCGCCCCTTGATTTTTGCGCCCCTGTCAGATGCGTGCTAGCAGGCTTTGCGCGGCGGCCTCACCGCTTTCGACTGCGGCCTCCATCCCGCTTGCCGTGCGCCCGAAGTGTTCGCCGGCAAAATGCAGGCGCGCGCCCTGATGCGATATTGCCGCGGCAAGATCGCCGACCATGCCTGTCCCGATGTGGTGGTAGATGCCGCGCGCGCCCGGGGCCTTCTGCCAGCTGTGAAGGTGCAGCACACGCAGCTTTCCACGTGAGGAGGGGCGCATCGCGGCCAAGCGATCGACGATCATCCGTTCTGCATCCTGGGGCGCCAGCCGGTCGAGCAGATCGGCTCCCGCACCGGTGGTCCACAGCTTGAGCATCGGCGGTTCCGAGCCGAGCACGAAGACGCGCCCTATCAGCGGATCGTCCGTCCATAAGGTGTGCGGCAGTCCGTCAGCCTCCCAGAACGGCTCGCTGGCAAGGAGATAGGCGAAGCTTGCCCGGGTGTAGGGCAGCTCGGCGATCATCCGCGCCAGCGCGGGCGGCATCGCGCATTCCATCGGGATGTGGCGCAAGGCGGCAAGGGGTATGGTGCAGATGGCGTGGGCGGCGCGCAGCATGCCTTTGGCAAGGTACAAGGTCACGCCGTCCGGTTCCTCGCGCAGCGCACGGACGGTTTGGCCGAGACGCACGTCGCCGCGCAGGCTCCCCGCCATCGCCTCGGGCAGCCGCTGCGATCCGCCGGTGACGGTTGCCACCGGGCCGGGCTGGCTCGCGAAGATCGCGAACATCCGGGCCAAACCGATTTGCGACATGCCTGCAAGGCTGTTGCCGTTGAAATTGGCTGCGATCAGCCGCAGCGCCTCTTGGCTTGCCCCCGCTTGGCGCAAGGCTGCGAGCACGGAAATGTCGGACTCGGGCATCACGGCGCGCCAGGCGTCAGGGCCGGCAAGTCGCGTAAAGGCACGGGCATAGTGGCGCAGCAGTGCGGCCGGTTCGACATGGCGCTCGGATTCGGCAAGCCGGTTGCCGGGGCTGGTCGGCCATTCTTGAGGCGTGGCCGTCACGCTGTTGACGACGTAGAGATTGCCCGGCGCATCGGCGATCCCGGCTCCCGCGCCGCCGCCGCTGGCAAGTGCGACGCCAACTTCATCCGCGATCTTGCGCAGCCGGGTGTAACCTGCGCCGATCTGGATGCCGCCCGCCTCCGGCGCACCGGGCAAGTGCCTGAGGGTATGAAGCCGCCCGCCGATCCGTTTCTCGCCCTCGAGCACGACCACCCGCAGCCCTGCCGCCTCGCAGGCCCGCGCGGCCGCAAGCCCGGCAAGTCCGGCGCCGATGATCGCCACATCGGCCTCGGTCTTGCCGCGGGCCAGTGCGGGTGCCGCCCCTGCCAGAATTGCGGCGCTGCCTCCGGCTAGGAACGTGCGCCGCGAGGCCGCGATCAATGGCCTGCCTCTTTCTTGCCGCCGGTTGCCGCAGCTTCGCGGGCGCGGTCGGTGAGCAGTTTGAACTTGGTCCAGGTGGTTTCATTCGGGCGCATATCGTTCTTGGGCGGCGCATCCTGATAGATCGGGTAATTGGCCCGGATCTCGTTCTTGAGCACCGCCGGCAGTTCCTCGAACCCGCCGGGCAGCTTGCGGCCCATCGCGTTGAACACCATCTGTCCCGGACGGCTGCCCATCTTCATCCAAGGTGCCCAGCCCGAAATCCGCACCCAGCTGACCGTGGGATAGGCGGTCGGAGTGGTGCTATCGAACAGATCGCGTTTGAGCGCGGCGAAGTCGAAGATCTCCATCGCGTGATATTCGCCGCCGATATACTCCTGATAGTCGCCCGCCAGCGGGTTCGGATAGAACAGCGGCGCTTCGAACGGCATGAACACGAAGGGGCCGGCATCGCGCATGTTGTCCAGCGTGAGCGGCTTGCCATCGGCGCTGACCGGGAAATTCGGGCGGCCATTGACCGGATCATTGTGGATATGCATCACGTCCACGGTCTCGCCGGTGTAGGGATTTTCCCATTTTCTGAGCACTTCGCCGGTCTTGGGATCAAGCATCAGCATGACTTCGCGACTGATCAGCCGCCACCCCTTGCCACGCACCGGGTCATTGACTTCGACGCAGCGCCGGATGTTCATGCCTTCGCCTTTGAACAGCAGCTTGTCCCGGATCCCGGGGCTGCGGCCATAGATGTTGCCCGACCAGTGATAGACCGCCGGCTGATCCTCCGACACGCCGCATTGCAGGCGCTTGGAGATTTCCAGCGCGTCCTGTGGGTTTGCCGGGTCGAGTGTGCGTGCCCCGGCCGGCACGTTCGCCAGCATGGCGCAGGCGGCCAGACCTGTAGCCAGAAGACCGAATTTTCCCGATGTCATCATTTCCCTCCACACCAGCGGCATAATTGGCCGTTGTCCGGACAATCGAACAATTCCTCCTTGACTTTAGATTTGTCCGGACAAATTGTGAAGCCTCAATTCTGACGGGTGCCATCCACGTCAAAAGGACCATGAAGCAATCGTGTTTGTCGCTGCCAGCCTGCTGTTCGTTCCCGGATCGCGCCCCGATCGCTTTGCCAAGGCGCGTGCCGCCGGGGCGGGACTGACGGTCATCGACCTCGAGGATGCAGTCGCCGCTGCCGATAAGGACAGCGCGCGCGCCGCCGCGCTCAATCAGGTGCGCGATGCACCGGGAGGCTGGGCAATCCGCATCAACGCGGTGCGCACAGCGTCAGGGATTCGCGATCTGGCCGCATTGATCGATGCGCCGGTCCTGCCCGAGGTGTTGCTGGTGCCGATGGTCGAGGATGCGGGCGACCTAGCGGTCGTCGCAGGCGCGCTGGGGGAGAAGTGTCCATCGCTGATCCCGCTCATCGAAACGCCGCAGGGCTTGCGCCATGCGCTCGCCATTGCCGGGCATGCGCGCGTGTCGGCGGTGATGTTTGGCGGGGGCGATTTTTCCGGTGAACTGGGTGTGGAACTGTCCTGGGAGCCGCTGCTCGCTGCGCGGCAGCAGCTTGTGCTGGCCTGCGCCGAGGCGAGGAAACCCGCAATCGACGTGCCCTTCACCAGGCTCGAGGATGCAGCTGGTCTCGCCGCGGAAGCGGCGCGCGCCCGCGCGATCGGCTTTTTTGCCAAGGCGGCGATCCATCCCGCGCAGCTGCCTGCCATCCACGCCGCATTCCTGCCCTCGCAGGACGAGCTTGCTGAAGCGCGCGAGGCGCTGGCCGCCTATGAGGCTGGCGGCGGGCGCGCGATCCGGTTCCGTGGCCGGATGCTCGAAGCGCCATTCATCATCCGTTATCGCGCGCTGCTGGCGCGCCACGAGGAGCTTAGCAATGCGTGATTCTTACATAGAAGTATCCCCTGGCCGCTTTCGCGAGGTGCAGGGGCGCTATTTCGAGGATTTTGTCGTAGGCCACATCTATGAACATCGCCCCGGCCGCACCATCACCGATGCCGACAATGTGTGGTTCACGCTGCTGACGATGAACACCCATCCGGCGCATTTCGATTACGAGCTGTCCAAGCACACCGAATTCGGCAAGCCGCTGGTGGTGAGCCCGCTCACGATCGCACTGATGACCGGGATGAGCGTGTCCGATACCAGCGGCAAGGCGATCGCCAATCTCGGCTGGGACGAGGTGCGCATGACGAAGCCGTTGTTCGTCGGGGACACGCTCTATTGCGAGAGCGAGGTGCTCGAAAAGCGCGAGAGCAAGAGCCGGCCGGAACAGGGGATCGTCACCATCAAGACCATCGCCAAGAACCAGCACGGGGATATCGTCGCTCATTTCAAACGCACCGTGCTGGTGTGGAAGCGCGGTTTTGGCGCGCTCGACAACTAATCAGACAGACCGCAAGGATCATACTCATGGCCACTGCCGCAGCTATCGCGAACCAGACCCGCAGCATCGATCCGGACGAGGAGCGCGCCTTCATGGACGCAATCGACCGCTGGCTCGAACGCGAGGTCATTCCGGTGATAAAGCATCACGATCACAATGATCTGTGGCCTGCGGAACTGGTCGAACAGATGGCCGAGATGGGCCTTTTCGGTGCGACCATCGGGCGGGAATATGGCGGTCTCGGCCTGCCCGCGACGACCTATGCCAAGATCGTGATGCGCATTTCCAGCTATTGGATGGCGATCACCGGGATCTTCAATTCGCATCTCATTATGGCCGCTGCGGTCGAGCGGTTCGGCACGGCGCAGCAGAAGGCCAAGTGGCTCCCCAAGTTTGCCACCGGGGAGATTCGGGGTGGGCTGGCGCTGACCGAGCCGAATGCCGGCACCGACCTTCAGGCGATCCGTACCGTGGCGCGCAAGGATGAGAACGGGGACTATATCCTCAATGGCACCAAGACCTGGATTTCCAATGCGCTGAACGGCCAATGTTTCGCGCTGCTGGCCAAGACCGATCCGGCTGCCGAACCGCGCTACAAGGGCATGAGCCTGTTCATCGCCGACAAGCGCGAGGGGCTTACCACCGGCAAGAAGTTCGACAAGCTCGGCTACAAGTCGATCGACAGTGCCGAACTCATCATGCAAGACTACCGGATCCCCGCCGACCAGCTGATCGGCGGTGTCGAGGGGCAGGGGTTTTTCCAGGCGACCGGCGGCCTCGAACTCGGCCGCATCAATGTCGCCGCGCGCGGGGTCGGACTGGCTGAAGGCAGCCTGCGCCTCGCCACCGAATACGCCCAGCAACGCTACACCATGGGTAAGCCGATTGCCGAGCATCAGGCAATCCAGTTGAAGCTCGGTGAGATGGTCACCCGTGCGCGTGCCGCCCGCTTGCTGACCCTCGATGCCTCGGAGGCCTACGACCGGGGCGAGCGCTGTGACAAGGAGGCGGGGATGGCCAAGTATTTTGCCAGCGAAGCCGCGGTCGAAAACAGTCAGGAAGCGATGCGCATCTACGGCGGCTATTCCTATTCCAAGGAATATGACATCGAACGCTATTATCGCGACAGCCTGCTGATGTGCATCGGTGAAGGCACCAACGAGATGCAGCGGATTATCATCGCCAAGCAGCACCTCAAGGAAAATCCGGCCTGAGCAGGAAGCGCGCGATGGAACCGGCAAGAGACCTTCCGCTCCGGGGCTTCCGGATCATCAGTGCCGAGCAATATGGCGCCGGGCCATACGGCACGATGTTCCTCGCCCAGATGGGCGCCGAGGTCATCAAGATCGAGCCTCCCGGCAAGGCCGGGCCCGATGGCCAGCGGCACGGTGGCGGCGACACCGCGCGCGCGGTCGGACCGCATTTCCTGCGGCCGGGTGAAAGCGTCTATTTCCAGGCCTTCAACCTCAACAAGCGGTCGCTCACGCTCGATCTCGGCACCGACGCAGGCCAGGAAGTATTGCATCGGCTGGTTGCATCGAGCCATGCGGCTGCCAACAATCTGCGCGGCGATCTGCCCGCGCGGCTGGGGCTTGATTACGCTGCGCTTGGCAAGATCAATCCGGCGATTGTCTGCGCCCATCTGTCCGCCTACGGGCGGGACAATGCGCGCGCCAAGTGGCCGGGTTACGACTATCTGATGCAGGCCGAGGCGGGCTATTGTGAGTTGACCGGAGAACCCGGCGGCGAACCGCAGCGGATGGGCCTGTCGATGGTCGATTTCATCACCGGCACGATATTTTGCATCGGCTTGCTGGGTGCGCTGCTCGATGCGCAGCGCAGCGGCTTGGGGCGCGATGTCGATACCGACCTGCTCTCAGCGGCGGTGCATCAGACGAGCTATCCCGCGCTGTGGTACATGAACAATCGCGACGAGACGCAACGCACGCCGCGCAGCGCGCACCCCACCGCCACTCCCAGCCAGATGTTCCGCGCCGCGGACGGCTGGATGTTCGTGATGTGTCAGTTGCCCAAGTTCTGGGACATCCTCGTCACCCGCATCGGGCGCGAAGACCTCCTTGCCGATCCGCGCTTTGCGACCAATGCCGACCGGCTGGCGCATCGCGACCTGCTGACCAGCGTGCTCGACGAGGAATTCGTCAAGCACCCGATGGCCTATTGGCAGGAGCTGCTCGGCGGGCATGTGCCGGTTGCCCCCGTCTACAAACTGGGCGCGGCGCTCGACAATCCCTGGCTCGAGGAGATCGGGATGCGCGATACCATCGCGCATCCCGATGCGCCGGAATTGCAGGTTCTCAAAAGCCCCATCAAATTTGACGGCAAACGCCTGCCCAATCGGGCCGCGCCGCTGTTAGGGGCCGATAGCGAGGATATTCTCGCCGGGCTCGGATACGATCCTGACGAGATCGCCCGCCTGCGCGCGGGCGGTATCGTTTGAAGCGCGAAACGGAGGGCCAAGGCAGCGCGATGGGCAAGCTCAGCGGCATTCGGGTGATCGATCTCTCGCAGTTCCTGCCCGGACCGATGCTGACCGTGATGATGGCCGATCAGGGTGCCGAGGTCATCAAGGTCGAGCCGGAGGCGGGCGATCCGGCGCGCGCCCAAGCGCCGTTCGACACCTATGACGGCGCGCAGCATTCGGTGTGGTTCGCCAATCTCAACCGCGGCAAGAAAAGCGTGGTGCTCGATCTCAAGAGCGAGGCGGGCAAGGCGTCCTTGCGCGAACTGGTCGCCGGAGCCGATGTCTTCGTCGAAAGCTTCCGTCCCGGGGTGATGGCGCGGCTGGGATTCGATTACGAAAGCGTCAAGGCGATCCGGCCGGATATTGTCTATTGCTCGATCTCCGCCTTCGGCCAGCATGGCGCGCTTTCGCATCATCCCGCGCACGACATGGCGGTACAGGCGCTCGCCGGATTTCTCTCGGTCAATGACGGGCCGGACGGCACGCCGGTGGTGCCGGGTGCGCCGAGCGCCGATCTGGCCGCGGGCCTGACCGGGCTTTCGGCGGTGCTGATGGCGCTGGTCGGGCGCGAGCGGTCCGGCGAGGGCGCCTATATCGACTGCGCGATGTTCGACAGCCTGCTGCCATGGTGCGTGCACACCGCCGGCAGCGCGATTGCAGGTGGGCCGGCCCCGCGCTCGTCGGAACAGCGCAGCCTCGGCGGGGCGGCGTTCTATCAGGTCTATCGCACCGCCGATGACGCCCATGTCGTGCTCGGCGGGCGCGAGTTGAAGTTCGCGCGCAACCTGCTTGAGGCACTGGGCCGGATGGACCTCTATCCCCTCGCCGATGCCCCTGCCGGCCAGCAAGGCGAGCTCATGGCTTTCCTGCGGGAAACTTTTGTCACCCGCACCCGCGCGGAATGGGTGGAATGGTTCGCAGACAAGGACGTCGCTTTCGCCCCCGTGCTCGATTTCCGTGAAGCGCTTGATGCGCCCCACATCGCCGAGCGCGGCCTGCTGGTCGCGGGCGAGGGCGGGGGCCGGCATATCGCCCCTGCCATCCGCTTTGCCGGTGAGGACTGGGCGCCGGGCCGGGTACCGGGGCTGGGGAAAGGCAGCGAATGACCTGCGGCCTAAGCCTCGACGTCGATATGCATTGCGTAGGCGAAACGGTCACCCGGGTGGTAGCTCACCGAGATCTCGAAGATCCGGCCATTGGGATCGAAATAGCACCGCAGGATGCGCAACACCGGGCTGCCTTCCTCGACCTCCAGCTCGCGGGCGATCCGCGCGTCGGCGGCGATCGCCTGAATGTCCTGCGTGACCTTGCCGATCTGGACACCGGCAAGCTGTTCGATCTGGCTGAACAGCGTGCCTGCCCCGAGATCGAGCGCAGCCACAGCATCCCCGAGATGTTCGTGGAAATAGGCGTCGGTCACTGCGATCGGCAGCACATCGCCCGCGTGACGGCGCACGCCGCTGAAGGCAATCCATTCACCCTGCGTCGGTTCGGCGAGTTGCACCGCAATGTCGCCGGGCAGATTGCCGCGGCCCACGAAGGCATAGGTCACCTTGCTGCCTTGCGCATATTGCAGCAGCTCGCCGACATTGGACAGCGGCTGGTGCAGCGCGCCGCCGCGGGCGGCCGCAGGCTGGACCGTCGTGCCCGACCCGCGCCGGCGCTGGATCAGCCCCTCCGCTTCCAGCCGCCGCAGCGCCTCGCGGATGGTGTAGCGGCTGACGTCGTATTTGCGGCAAAGCACGGTTTCGGTCGGAAACTGCCGCCCGCTCGCAAACTCGCCCTGCATGATCGCTTGACGCAATTCGCCTGCCAACTGCAGGTAGCGCGGGATGCGCTGCGGCTTTGCCTCTTGGGCTTCAGTGGCCACGATAAGCTCCAATTCTCCAATGGTCTGGCAGGCGGTGCGCGATGAGCGAACCACTGCTGACCCAACTTGGCAAAAGGTTAGCGCGCCCGGTGACAAAAGGCGAGCGCCAGCGTGCGCGGCTGCATCTGCTCGACTGGCTGGCCTGCGTTGCGGGCGCGCGGCAGAGCCAAGCAGCGGCGCTAGGAGCGAAGATTTCTCCCCACGGCTGGGAGCGGGCGAGCTACCTTGGCAACGTGCTGGAGATGGACGATGTCCACCGCACGGCACTGCTCCACCCCGGTCCGGTGGTGTGGCCCGCGGCCCTGAGCATGGCATCGCGGGATATGGATGCGCGGCTCGATGCCGCCGTGCGCGGCTACGAGGCCATGATCGCGATCGGCGCAGCCTGCGATGCGCATCACTATGCGCGATGGCACCCGACCGCGACCATGGGGGGTTTCGGCGCGGCGGCGGCGGTCGGCTCACTGATTGGTTTTGCCGCAGTCGATTATGCCCACGCGCTCGCCAATGCCGGATCGGTCGCGGGTGGGCTTTGGCACATGCGTCACGCACCCGGAGTGCTGACCAAGCAGTGGCACATCCATCACGCGGTGCGCACGGGTCGCGATGCGGCTATCCACGTGCATCATGGCGCGACCGGAGCTTTGGCATTGCTGGAAGGGCCGCAAGGCCTGTTTGCGGCGATGACACAGACGCCCGGCGAGATTGCGGGCCGCGATGGCGGATGGCTGATCCATCAAGTCAGCTTCAAGCCCTTCGCTGCCTGCCGCCATGCCCATCCCGCCATCGACGCGGCGATGGAGCTGCGTGCCCAGGGCCGACTTGATCCACCTTTCAAGGTCGAAACCTACGCCGATGCGCTGACCTTCTGCGACCGGGCCGATCCCCAAAACGAACTAGAGGCGAAGTTCTCGCTCCAGCACGCCGTCGCGGTGGTGGCGGACGGGCGCAAGGCCGAGCCGGAAGACTTCACCCCACAGGCCATTGCCGCGCTTGCGCCTTTGCGCGCGCTGGTGCGCGTCGCCGAGGATCCGGGCTTCACCGCCCGTTACCCCGGCCATTTCGGTGCGCGGGTCAATGGGCTGGAGCTGCACGACACGCTGGGTGATCCCGAGCGGCCAGTAAGCGAGGAACACATCGTCGCCAAGATGC
This sequence comes from Erythrobacter tepidarius, assembly GCF_002155695.1. Classification (GTDB taxonomy): domain Bacteria; phylum Pseudomonadota; class Alphaproteobacteria; order Sphingomonadales; family Sphingomonadaceae; genus Erythrobacter; species Erythrobacter tepidarius. The sequence goes on along the minus strand of NZ_MUYJ01000004.1, from coordinate 190,852 downwards.
ACACGCTCGCGCGCTGGGGCAGTCTGGCCGCGGGCGAGGCGGAACGCGCGGTTCGGCTGGCGCTGGAGAGCGATGACGGCGCGGCGATCGACGCCCTGCTGGAGGCTTGGACCGGGTGAACGCGACCAGCGCGATGCTCGATTTCGCCGCGGCCGACCACCGGCTTCCCGCGCCTGTGCGCGCCGACACCCTGCGGCTGATCGCCGACACCTTGGCTGGCGGCGTTGCGGGAGCGCAGTCACCCGAGGCGCAGAAGCTGAAAAGCGCTGCCCGGGCCTTTGGCACCGATCCCCGTGCGCGCTTGCTGTGCGGCGGGAAGGCGCCTGCGGCGGCAGCGGCCTTCTTCAACGGATTTGCGATCCATTGCCTCGAATGGGACCCCGTTCACGAAGGCGCGGTCGTTCACGCGCTCTCGGTGGTGAGTGCGGCGGTGATGGCGCAGGCGCATGACAAGGGCGGGGCTGAGGAAGACCACGTTCTTGCCGCCATCGCTGTCGGGGTCGATATTGCCAGCGGGCTGGGCCTGGCGGCAACCGGGCCAATGGCCTTTTTCCGCCCGGCAACAGCAGGGGTGATCGGCGCGGCCTTGGCGGCAGCGCGGCTTGCCCATATTCCCGCCGACCGGTTTGCCGATGTGATGGGCCTTGCCTATTCCTTCGCCAGCGGAACGATGCAGGCCCATGTCGAGGCATCGATCGCGCTGCCCCTCCAGATCGCCAATGCCGCGCGCGCAGCGATCACGGCGGTGGCGCTGGTCGAGAGCGGGATGAGCGGCCCGCATGACGTGCTCGAAGGGGCTTTCGGCTATTCCCGCCTGATCGAGCCGCTCGACCTGTCACGCTATACCGCCGATCTCGGCAAGGTCTGGCGAATCAGCGAGGTCGCGATCAAGCCGTTCCCTTCGGGCCGGGCGAGCCACGGCGCGCTCGGCGAACTCGAGGCGCTTTACCGCGAAGGCCTGCGGCTCTGCGATGTGGCGCGCATCGAACTTTACGCGCCCCCGCTGATCGAGCGGCTCGTCGGGCGGCCCTATCGTGCCGACATGACCCCTGCCTATGCCCGGCTGTGTCTCGCAATCCTCGCGCCGTTGATGCTCCGCGACGGGGTGATCGACCCCGATTTGTTCAATCGCGACGCGCTCCATGCGCCCGAGTTGGTGGCGCTGGCCAGCAAGATTGTGGTGAGCCACGATGGCAACCCCGACAGCAATGCGATGGCGCCGCAGCGGCTGGTCGTCACCCGGCGTGATGGCGGCGTGATCGAGCGCGTGATCCCCGCCAATCTCGGCAGTCCTGCCGCGCCAATGAGCCCCGCCCAGTCCGCCGCCAAGTATGATTTGTGCCGCAGGCTGGCCGGCCCCGCCGCCGATCCGCGCATCTTCGATGATCCCCTTTTGTACATGGCGAATCCCTGATGACCTATCCGACCTATTTCGAAGCCTTCGACCACCAGCAGATCCTCGCCGATTACCCCATCGGCGAAGCCTTCACCGCGCGCTATGCGGGCATGAGCCGCGATGAATTGTACGCGCTTCAGGACGCGCAGTTCCGGCGGCTGATGGTGCGCGGCTGGCAGGTGCCGTTCTACCAGCGCCTGTGGGGCGCCAAAGGGATCGAGCCGGGCGACATTCGCGGGCTGGAGGACATCACCAAGCTCCCTGTCTATGATAAGAGCGACCTGATGGCCTCGATTGCCGAGCATCCCCCCTTTGGCGATTTTCACGGCATGGGCGCGCCCGAGACCCGCGCGCCGAGCATCTTCCACACCACCAGCGGCACCACCGGCAAGCCGCAGACGCTGATCTTCGGCCCCAAGGGACGCGAGGTCGGCAATCTGCTAGTGGGTCGCATGTATCGCTGGATGGGGCTCCAGCCGACCGATGTCGTCCACTCGGTCTATGGACACGGGATGATCAACGGCGGGCACTATATCCGCGAGGCGGTTACGCACTTCACCAATTCGGTGTTCCTCTCGGCGGGGACGGGAATCGAGACCCGCTCGGTCAATCAGGTGCGCCTGATGGCGGAATTTGGCGTCACCGTGATCGTCGGCTTCGTCGACTACATCAGGAAACTGGCCGAGACTGCCGAAGCCGAAGGGCTGTTCGACAAGATCGACATCCGCATGATCATCGGCCATCTCGGCACCGAAGATCGCGCTTCGACCGAGGCCGCATGGCACGGTGCGAAGGCCTATGACTGGTATGGTGTGGGCGATACCGGCAGCATCGCAGGCGAGGGGCCGGAGCGTGACGGCATGTATGTCTGGGAAGACGCGCAATATCTCGAATTGCTCGATATCGACACCGGCCAGCCAGTGGCGCGGGGCGAGACCGGCGATATGGTTGTGACCTGCCTCTACAAGGACGACGTTGCCCCCTGCATCCGCTTCAACACCCACGACATCACCCACGAACTGGACGGTCGCGGGGAGATCGTGTTCAAGCGCATCGCCGGGTTCAAGGGCCGCAGTGACAATATGGTCAAACTGCGCGGGATCAATGTCTTTCCCCATGCGATCGGGGCCATCATCGAGAACCGACCCGATCTGACAGGCGAATACGTCTGCTATCTGGAACGCGATGCGAACCAGAGAGACCACATGACCGTAACGCTCGAAAGCAGGGGCGGAAGCGATCCGCGCGAGCTTGCCGAACTGCTACGCCGCGGGCTTGGCGTGGAGGTCGAGGTGGCGCTGGTGGAGCCGGGCGCAACCGCCGCTGCGACCGAGATCGACACCCGCCAGAAGCCCTTGCGGCTGATCGACAAACGCGGGCTGCGAGAGCGCGGATGATCGATTTCGACGCCCTCGAACAGGCCAACGCCCCGGTCAACGCCTTCAGCGACTTCGATCGCTCGGCTACCTTCGGCGAGGGGCCGCTTGCCGGAATGACCATCGGGGTCAAGGCCAATATCGCGGTTGCTGGGATGCCTTGGCACGCCGGGCTTGCTGCCTTCAAGAACCGTCTGGCAGAGCGTGACGCTGACACGGTGGCGCTGCTCAGGCAGGCCGGAGCAGCGATCATCGGCGTGCTCAACATGGAGGAAGGGGCGCTCGGCGCCAAGAGCAACAACCCCCATTTCGGCCCGGTTCAAAATCCGCACCGCCTGGGCTATTCGCCCGGCGGATCCTCCGGCGGCAGCGGGGCGGCGGTGGCGGCGGGGCTGTGCGACGCAGCATTGGGCACCGACACCATGGGCTCGGTGCGCATCCCGGCAAGCCATTGCGGCGTCTATGGCTTCAAGCCCGCCACCGCAAGCGTCAGTCAAGAGGGGCTGGAGCCGGCCGACCTTTCGCTTGATGCCATTGGTCCACTGGCGCGCGATCTTGACGTGCTGGAGGAGGTGGCGCGGGTGATCTCGGACTTCGGTGATGATCCGCTGGAGGGAACGGGTGCGACCTTGGATAGGCATGGGGTTGATCTGCATCCGGAAGTCGCCCGCTCTTTCGCCGCGGCGCGCGCTGCGCTGCCGGTGCCGCCCGCGTCAGTTGCACTGACGCACCCGCAATCGCGCATCCGCTTTGCCGGGTTCATCGGCGTGTCGCGCGCGATGGCGGCGCACCTGCGCGGGGTTGCTACCTCCGACAAGCTGGCGAAGTTGCTCGGCTACGGTCCACGCCGCAGCCTTGCCGACTGGGCCGAGGATCGCGCGATCCTCGCCCGCACGCGTGCCGAAGTGCTGGCGCTGGTCGCGGAGCATGGCTTCCTGATTCTGCCGACCGTGCCCAATCCGCCATTCCCGCACAGCGATCCTGAACCGCCTGCACAGGCCGATTTCACCTGCCTTGCGAATATCGCCGGTCTTCCAGCCATCAGCATACCGGCGGGATGGACCGCCGACGGGTTGCCGATCGGGGTTCAACTGGTGGGCAACGCCGGCGCAGAAAGCAGCCTGTTCGCGCTCGCGCGCCAACTCGACGAGAATCTGCGGGCCTATCGCCCGCCCAGCCAGGGAGCCTGACCGATGCGCATCATCTGCCTGTTCAATCTGAAGCCCGATGCCAGCATTGCCGAATACGAGGAATGGGCAAAGACCCGCGACATTCCGACTGTGAACGGCCTTGGCTCGGTCACCTCCTTCACCGTCCACAAGGCCACGGGCGTGTTCGGCGATGATGCCGCCACCCCCGCCTATCAGTATATCGAGATCATCGACATCACCGGCATGGATGCCTTCATTGCCGACATCTCGACCACGGATTTCCAGGCTGCCGCGGCACCCTTCCAGGGCTTTGCCGACGCGCCGCAATTCATCCTGACCGAGGATCTGTAAGATGGCGGGCGCGTTTGCGGGCAAGACCATCGTGGTCACCGGGTCGGGCAAGCAAAGGGGGTTGGGGCAGGGTATCCTGCAGGCCTTTGCCGATGAGGGCGCGAACTGCGTGGTTTCCGACTACCTGATCGATGCCGAGGCCGAATCCGTCGCTGAAGAGCTGCGTACCCGCGGAGCCGAGGTTGCGCTGATCGCCTGCGACGTGTCGAAGGTCGACCAGTGCCGCGCGCTGGTGGCGCAGGCGGTTGAACGCTTCGGCGGGCTCGACATCCTCGTGAACAATGCCGGGATCGGCTTCAAGATGAAGCCGCTGCTCGAGGTCGATACGGCCGACGAATGGGATCAGGTCATTGCCGTCAACCTGTCGGGGGCGTTTTATTGCACGCAGGCAGCGGCGCGGGCGATGGTCGAGGCCGGCAAGGGCGGACGGATCATCAACATCGCCTCGCAGGCGGCCAAGACGGGCTTTCCTCACTTGCCCGCCTATGTCTCGTCCAAGCATGGCATGGTCGGGCTGACCCGCGCGAGCGCTCTGGAGCTTGGCAAGCATGGCATTACCGTCAATGCCGTCTGCCCCAATCACGTCACCACCGGCCTCGGCGCGCAGCAGAACGCCTATTTCAGCAAGCTGCTCGGCTTTGCCACTGTCGAAGATTACCTCGCCAATATGGCCGCCAAGAACCCGATGGGCCGCCCGGGCCTGCCCTCGGACACCGCTGCTGCCTGCCTGTGGCTGGCGAGCGACGCGGCGTTCTACGTCACGGGCGAGGCGCTCAACGTCTCGGGCGGGGAGGAGATGCACTGATGGCGCTTACTGAAGAACGCATCGATTGGCCCGGCGGCGCGAAGATGGCGCTATCCGTCGTCGTCAATGTCGAGGAAGGCAGCGAGATGACCATCGCCCGCGGCGACCGCGGGATGGAGCCGGTTGACGAGCTGGGCGTCTTCGTCAAGTCGAAGATGCGGAATTATTCCAATGAATCCAACTATCTTTATGGCATAAAGGCGGGCGCGCCGCGGATCGTCAAATTGCTGAAGCGCTACGACATCATGGCCAGCTGGACCGTGGCAGCGATGAGCCTGGAGAACCATCCTGAAATCGCCGAGGCGATTGTCGATCTGGGCCATGAACCCGTCAGCCACGGCTGGCGCTGGGTTCACCAGTTCAAGATGGACGAGGAGACGGAGCGCGACTTCATCCGCAAGGCCGTCACCAGCATCGAGCGCACCTGCGGCGTGCGGCCCTATGGCTGGCTGTCGCGCTACCTGCTCACCGACAACACCCGACGGCTGCTGTTCGAGGAGGGCTTTACCTATCACATGGACGATTACTCCGGCGACGTGCCGTATTGGGATCGAAACACGGTCCCCGGCAAGCCGATGTGCATCGTGCCCTATCAGCTCGACAGCAATGACATGAAGATGTGGACCGATCCGGCGCTGACCCCGCACCAGTGGCTTGACTATGCGAAAGCGAACTTTGATCAGATCTATCGCGAGGGCGAAGAGGGCAATCCGAAGATGATGAGCCTTGGCCTGCACCTGCGCATCATCGGGCGGCCCGGGCGGATCTGGGCGCTTGAGGAGTTCTTCCGCCACGTTCGCGCGCACGAGGGTGTCTGGGTCACCACCCGCAAGGCGATCGCCGATCACTTCATGACGCTGCACCCGGCATGACCTTGCGCCTGACCCGCGAAGGCGCGGTGGCGCGCCTGCTGATCGACCGCGCGGACAAGCGCAATGCCTTCGACATGGCGATGTGGGAGGCGCTGCCCGGGCTGGTCGCCGAGGCGGTGGCCGATCCGGCAGCCAGGGTGCTGGAAGTGCGCGCGGCGCAGCCGGGCGCGGCCTTTTGTGCGGGAGCAGACATTCGCGAACTGCTCGCCAACAAGGATGACGCCGATTGGCGCGCCGCCAACCAGAAGGCGATCAACCGCGCGCAATATGAACTCGCCCGTGCCGACATCCCGACCATCGCCTTTGTCGAGGGCGATTGCGTGGGCGGGGGATGCGGAATTGCCATGGCCTGCGATATCCGGGTGGCTACCCCGGCGGCGCGCTTCGGGATCACGCCGGCAAGGCTGGGCCTTGTCTATCCGCTACACGACGTGAAGCTGCTGGTCGATCTGGTCGGCCCGGGGCAGGCAAAGCGGATGCTTTACACCGGCGAACTGCTCCCCGCCGCCGAGGCACAGCGGATCGGGCTGGTCGAACTCGTCGCGGAAAGCAGCGACACGCTGACCGCGCAGATCGTCGCCGCCTCGGGCAGCAGCGCACGGGCGATCAAAGGCTTCGTGCGCCGCGTGCTCGACGGGCAGGTGGCCGACGACGCCGAGACTCTGGCGATCTTCGCAGCCGCCTTCAAAAGCGCGGACTTTGCCGAAGGGACAGCGGCCTTCGTCGAGAAACGCAAGCCGGAGTTCAAGTCATGAGCATCGCTCACGGCACCATCATGAGCGGGCTGTCGACCGTCTCCGATCTCTCCCGCGCGCTTGCTGCCTATCAGGGCGTGCTGGGCCTCGATCTGATCGAGCGCGGAATGCTGCCGGAAGGCCTCGCGGCGAGCTGGGGCTGCCCGGGCAATGCGGGCTCGCCTTACGCGGTATTGCGCCCGACAAGCGGTGCGCCTTGTTGGTTCCGGCTGGTCGAACAGCCCGATCACCCCGCCTTCCAACCCACCACCACCTATGGCTGGGCCGCCTTCGAAACCACGGTCGAGGATGTGTGGCGCTGGCCCGAGGCCTTGCCGCCCGATCTCTTCACCATTGTCGGCCCGCCGAAGAAGCTCGAAAATGTTGCCCCCGCTTTCATCCCGATGCAGGCCCTGGGGCCGGGGCGCGAGATGGTCTATCTCAATCAGGTGCTGGCCGACTTGGCCGATACCGATCTGCCCCGCGCTGGCTCGCCGGTCGACCGGATCTTCATCGCGGTGCTCGCCGCGCCCGACCGTCAGGCGGCGATAGCCTGGTATTCTGAAAGGCTCGGGCTGGAACGCGGTGTCGACTACACCTTGCCCTATTCGATGATCAACAAGGCCTTCGCCCTGCCACCTGACACCCAGACCACCATTACCATGATAAAGCACGCGCGCATGCCGATCATCGAGGTCGATGATTACCCCGCCGCGGCGACGCCCCGGGCGCGGCACGCGGACATGCTGCCGCCGGGCAATGCGCTGGTGACGCTGGCGGTGCGCGATCTTGATGCCTGCACTGCGGAGTGGATTACGCCACCCGCCAGACGCGAAGGGGCGCTTTACGAAAGTCGCCGCGTGGCCACCGCCATCGGCGCGGCGGGCGAGCTGGTCGAATGTGTCGAGGTCGGCGGATGAAGCTGTTTGCTTTTTGCTGCCGCGATGTTGAGGACAGCGCAGCGCTGCGGGAGGCGGCGCTCGCGGCGCATCTGGCTCATGTCGAGGCGCATATCGACGATTACGCCGTCGCCGGACCGCTGAAGGAAGGCGAGCGCACCGTGGGTTCGCTGCTGGTCATCAAGGCGGATAACGCGGGTGAGGCGCGCGCGCGGTTGGAGGCCGATCCTTATTTTGCTGCCGGGGTCTGGGCCACGATCACTTGCGAGGAGTTCCGCGCGGTCGCCGGGGACTGGGTTGGCGGCGCAGCGTGGAAGCGGGCCGACGCTTAGTCTCCCGTACGGGTGCAGCTGCCCTGCATCCAGCGCAGGTTGATTCCCACCAGCGAGGCATCGGGCGAGGCCCAGCTGTAGCTTTCGGCACGCTCGGGGTCGTCCTTGTGGACATAGAGCACCAGCGCGGGCTTGTTGCGGCTGCCCTTCGCCCAGGTGACGTTGCGCAGGCGGATCGAGACATCAGGCGCCTCTCCCTTGCCGGAAATGGTTATGCGCCCACCCTGATCGAAGCTCGTCAGGTTGCCCGCAAAGGTCCAGTCGGGCGTGCCGTCGGGTTTCGCCGCGAATTTGCGGACCGAAACCCAGCAGGAGAAGGGCCGCGCGCGGCGGATTTCGCTGGTGCCGATCTGCCAGCCCGCCCCGTCCTTGCGCACAGACAGACCGGGGATTGCGCCCTCCTGCCAGTCGCCCCGCGCCATGCCGTAAGCGTCGATCGGCCGCCAACGTCGATCAGCGCCAACCTCGATCAGCACCGGTTCGGGGCGTTCGCGCCCTTCCTCCTCGGCGAAATAGGCATCCTCGGTATTGGTCCAGATGCCAGGCGCAAGACGATCTTCGGCGTGCACCGCATGGGGCAGGGCGATAAGCGAGGCGAAGGCGGTGATACAAAGGGCGCGCATTGCGCTTGCCTATCGCATGGCGGCGTGGTTGAAAAGCAGTCCGGACAAATTGTGCGCTGGAGGGTCATCATGCGCAGCATCCTCAAGGCGATGATCATCGCCTTTTGTGTGGCAGGCGCACCTCTCTTGGCTGAGACCGTCGAACCCACCCCGCGCGCCATCGTCGAACGCGCGGTTGCGGCGCATGGCGGCGCGGTATGGCTCGATCCGGTGACGCTCGAACTTGCCGGCACCGCGACCTTCTACGATCCCGCCACCGGCGCAGTGCGTTTTGTGGCTGACGACTACCGCATGTGGCGCACCTTCGAGGAAGGACGCACCGCTGCGCACGAGGCCTCCGGGAAAGTGCGGATCATCGCCAAGGCGGGCGAGAAGGTGATCTTCGAGGTCGGCTATGACGGCCAGACCACCTGGACCGAACGCGGCATCATGCCGCGCGCAGAGGCTGATGCCTATTGGGCCAGCAATTTTGGCTTTGGGATCATTCGCAGCGCCTTGGAAGATGGCTTTGCCCTCCACCACGCGCCGCCGCGCGAGATTGCCGGGCGGCAGAGCGATATCGTACGGATCGTCGATCCCAAGGGCGCGCAGACCCTGTTCGGTTTCGATCGGGAAAGCGGGTTTGTCACCTACATGGCCTTTACCACCCCGCGCGGCTTTCACGAGCGGTTCTATGGCGATTTCGTCCGGCTCGCCAATGGCTGGGTGCAGGCCAGACGCGTGACTTTGCTGTATGACGGGATCATCGCCAATTCGGTGTTCTGGCGCGAAACGCGGGTGAATGGTGAGGTTGATCCTGCGCTGTTTCAATCGCCCGCGTTCTGATCGGTTCATGTGGTGCGGCGAGATCGGAGTGGAGCGGCATTACATCGCACCGCGCAGGCCGATGCAGAATGGCTGTGTCGAGAGCTTCAACCGCGTCGATGTGCAAAACAACCGCTCGGCTCTAATCCGAGCTGGGGGGAAGCTGGGGAATTCGTCACCTCCTGCTTCAGCGCAGGCTCCTTAAATCGACGCGTACGCTGATTTTCAAGAGGATGATTGCGTTTGCACCCTAGGCTTCTCAATCGAGCGGAGTGATCACAGGAGGGCGCCAGCGTCGATCAAGCAGCGTCGCTTGTGGGCGATAAGCGCGCAGGACCAAGCGGAACGGGCCATCGACGATGGGAAGCCAAACCCCGCCGCCGCTGGCCGGTTGCGTCGGCGCGACGATCACTGTGCCGCCATTGCGCAACCCTGGCGTAGTGCTTCCGACGGCAAAACGGTGCAGCGGATTCGCGACAAAGAAGTAACGACCATCTGGCTCGCCGCGATAGGCACTGAGCGACCAGAATGCATCGACCGGTGGCGGCGTGGCAAAGTCGATACGATAGCCTCGCCCGGGCGCAAGCGGGGCGCCCGTCGCATCCTTCATGGCGGTGAGGTAAATCGCTTCAGTTTCCGGCAAAGCCCCGAGTCCGGATAATGCCACAGCTGCGCGGAACCGCTCGTTGGCGCCAAAGCGTGCGATGGTCCGATCGGGCCAATGCCAACCATTCGCGATCCGGCCATGAGCGGTAATGTCGCCGATATGCGCAGCATCGAGCATGGTCACCGCCTGCGACCAGGCAGTCTCGGCGTCGGGCCTGGGCGCAATCGCGGTGCCGATGCCGAAGCGGCGATGATGCCGGGCGCGACGCAGCATCGGCGCATTTGCCGCCGTGCGCGACAGCACCGCGTTGACCACAGCGCGCAAGCCTTGCGTGGTATTCTGGGTGCCGAGCAGGGGAGAGGGGATCTGGCCCGCACCCACGACATTAAGGCCAATCTGCGCCTGCACGGCCTGCGCCGCGGCGAGGTCTTCGGCCCCGTCAACTCCTACCCGTACCAGCAGCCAAGCGTCGCAACCGGGCAGGCGCAGCAGGCGGCGATCCGATGGCGGTGTGCCGCGCCAGTCGGGCCCCACGATCCGCAACCGCCCGGTCGCGGCCGAACGGCCGGTCGAGCTTTCGACCGCCAAGACGTCGCTATCCATGCCCATAAGCGCCGCGCTGACGTAGCGCCCGGCATTGACCGGGACATCGACATCGGCATGCGCACCGCCAGCAAGATCGAGCCAGCAGGACGAGTAGAGCGTATCATTGTTCGGCATCGTGACCCCACGATTGCTGTGATCGCTCAGCTTTCGGCGGTGACCAAACCGGTTGCGCGCAGGAGCAGCTGCCGCAAGGCGTGCCATTTCCCCGATCGAGAATGCGAAGAGAGCCGCTTCAAACGCCGCGCGGGCACGACCACCATTCTCATTCCTCGCCCACGCGGGCATGGCGAGCGACGCAGCAAGCCCGCCAAGCAGCGTTCGTCGGTCGATCACCTGCTTTCCTTCCATACTGGCCGGAAAGCATAGACCCCGTTGCGCGGACGGGGCAGCGGAAGCTGCCGAAACTGCTCGGGCAGGCGGCCCAGCTTGCGTTCGCTGATCCAGTGCGCATGGGCGAGGCTCTTTGTCGGCACATAGACCCATCCGTCGTGCGAGATGGAGGGAGTGGAGTCGCTCTCCGCACCGAGCGGCGCAGTGGAAACAAGCCTGCCGTTAGCAGCATCGAGCACGATCAGGCGGTGCGCCTGCGGGAAGGGGATACCTTCCAGCCTCGGCCCATAGGTCGCGGTGACATAGACTCGCCGCGATGCTGCGCCGATAGCGACACTGTCGAAGACGCCTTGCGCAAAGCCTTCCGCAGCGGCGATTTCGTCGCCCGTGCGCTGCCACAACAGTTCTCCCGTCGTCCCGCGGTCCTGAAAGGCCGACACATTCCCGCCCGCCATTAACACGATGCGTCCATCGGGAAAAACCAGCGGCGAGGCCGCTGCCACGCCATCGCGCCTGAGGCGCCATCGGATCTTGCAACTGGCAGTGTCGATTGCGAACAGTTCGCCGGCCGCTGCGATGTACAGCGAGGTGCCGTCCGCCGATATAGCGGGACTTGTATCGCTGTTGGCGCCGATCTCGGTCTCGCAGGCGATGCGCAAACGGCTCCGCTGATCGAGGTCGAGACCATAGAGCGAGCCGGTTCTGCCATCGCGGCTATTGCCGGCAATGAAGATCCGGCCGCTTTGCGGCACCACCGCCGGAACATCCTTGATGACGATGCCGTAACCGAAAAAGTTATCGATCAGACGGGGCAGATAGTCAGCGCCAACCCCCGCCTCGAGTTGTCCAGGCGCCTCGGCCGGTGTGATCGGCCCGCGTGGATAGGGTGCTGCTGGCAAAGTGAAGGGCCTTGTGCGCAATCGCCCCGTCGCCGGGTCATAGATCCGCACGTTGCCAGCATAGTCGGCCACCAAAAGGCCGCCATCGAGGCTCCATGTCAGGGCAGAAGTCTCCGACGGGATGGAGCGCCGCCAGACAAGCTTTCCCGTCCGATCGAACCGGAAGAGCCGCTTTGTGTCGGCAACAAAGATGCCGCCCCTGCCATCGACAGCCAGCGAGGTGAGTGCAGCACCGACTTTGCCGCTACACCAGCGCACTGCCCCGGTCTTGGCGTCGAGCGCCCAGAGATGGCAGCCGCGATAGGCCCCGTCCGGCTTGGTGTCGGTGTTGTAGCTGTGCGTCAAAAGCAGTTCACCGTCGATTGCGACGAAGGTGCCGATCGGTACATCGGGACCATGGAACCAGGCAGGCTCCAGATGGTCTGGCGCAAGGCCTTCGACGTGGTCGCTATTGGTTGGGTCCGCATGGCGTACGGGCCAGCCCGCGGGGCCTGCCACCATGAGTGCCAGCGCGCTCCCAAGGCCAAGCAGCGGCAGCATCACGCGACGACCAGAAGCGCAGCCGCAAGCGCGTCATCATGAACCTTGCGGCCGAGTGCTTCCGCACTTGCCGCGTCGCGCTCAGCCAAAGCCGTGCGCATCGCTTTCCAGCTGTTCAAGGCTTCTTGACGCAGCTTGTCGCTGGTAAAGCCCAGCGGCCCGAAATAGTCCGGCGCGCCAAAACGAATGTCCTCCACCATCCGCATCAACCGAGGGCTGCGCGCTGCCTGTCCTACCGCTCGGCCGATTCTGAGCGTTTGCAGGAAAAACTCGCGCGGCGAGTATCCCTCGTTCACCATGGCTTCCAGTTTCGCGATCTTTTCATCGATCTTGGCGAGATCAGCCTCGGCGCATCGAATGGCGGCCAGACGGCACGCCACGCCGAAAAGTGCAGCGCTCGCGGCAACGGCATCCAAGGCCTCGTCATCGGACAGCCGCGTGATCGTCGCGCCCTTCATCGGCTCGATGTGAACCACCGACCTCGCTTCCAGGATCCGCAGCGCCTCACGTACCGGGCCGCGACTGACCTTGAAACGATCCGCCAGATCCTGTTCTCGCAACCGATCACCCGGCAGCAAGACGCGGGATTCGAGCAACCGCATGACCTGTTCTGCGACTTCTTCAGCCGAAACACGCCGCTTCGGCGTAGTGGAAGAGGCACTATTGGCGGTTCCGGTCATGATCTTGTGGCTTTCAAGAGCTGGAGCAAAGACGACTTCATGTTCGGGCCAAGACAATCAGCGCTGCGGCTGTGGATCGAATTCACGGCGCCGGCAGCCCGAATACGTGACCCCGGTCCGGATTGCCGAGACCTTGGCGAGGCGCGGCGAAGTGTGAAACGGCAAGGGTCATGGTTCCTGCCCGAATGCGCTTGCCGCCGGACAACCGGGCTTCGATCTCGTCTCGCCGCACAAGGTTCAGGTCCCTTCGTCGCTTAATCGGCCAAATCCGCGCATGGCAAACCTTTCTGCAATGGTTTTTTTGGCATTATGTTCGCTTTCACACCAGGCTAGCGCCCTCGGCTGCTGGTACGCACAGCGTTGACGGTCAAAAGCGATAGCGCGCATCCAGACCGATCAAGCGCCGCGGGTTCAGCCGCTGCGTGCTTACGAGTTCGTACACGACATATCGATATTGCAGGGCATTGTTCGCAAACAGCGCCACGGTAAGGTTTTCGAATTCGGCGCCGGCCCGAAGGTCAAGCAGCGAAATCGTATCGATCGGCGATTGATAAGGGCCGCGGGTGGCGGGTTGGCGCAAGGGCGTTCCGGCCGGTGTGAGTTCGTTCACCCCGCCCCAAGCCCCCTGATAGTTGGCATTGAGGAACAAGGTCGTACCTTCGGCCACCGGTGCGCGAAGATTGAATGTTCCAGCTGCGATCCAGTTGGGAACCTGGGGAAGTTGCGCGCCATCATATGGTCCGCTCGTGATCTTGCCGTCCTGCCTCGACCCGGACAGGGTCAAACGGGCCTTGACATTGCCCATCCTCCAGCTTGCGGCGGCCTCGGCCTCGAGCCCCCATGCCCGTGCCGTGCCTGCATTCAGCAGAAAGGGCACGGACGCAGTCGGACAGGCGGGAAAGCCCGGCGAGCAGCCATTCACTGCGCCGACGATGATATCGTCAAAATTCGTGCGATAGGCCGCAAGATTGACGTAAAGCCATGGGGCTATGTTACCCTTTGCACCTATCTCATAGGTGATCGTTGTCTCGTTGCCATAGGATTCGGGGATCGGAACCGGTTGACGCGGATCGCCGAGATTGAAGTTGAAGCCACCGACGCGATATCCCGTGCCCACCTTTCCGAACAGCAGCCAATCATCGCCGGGCTTGAAACCAAGCGTCGCGCCCCAGACAAGGTTATCGTTTTCAAATCTGTCGTCGAGAATGAACCGGCTCGGTCCGAGTGCGCCAGTGATCCGATCGAACTGCGCAGAATCAATCGCCTTCTCGTCGCGCGTGTATCGCAGCTCGGCGTCAAGGGTGAACCAGTCGGTGAAATCATAACTCACCGAACCATAAGCCGCGATCGAGTTGTATTCGAGCTTGCCATCGGTGCGTGTGCCGGGAATTGGCTCGTTGAGCGCGGTGCCGGTCAACTGCTCGTAATTGGTATTCTGGTCGAGATACTCCAAGCCCAGCAACCAGTTGAAACCACCGCTTTTCTTGCCTGTAAGATAAAGGTTCTGATACCAGTTGCGGGTGCGATCGAAATCCGATCTCGACAAATTCGGATTGGCGCCGCGATTCTGGCCTTGGGCATTGAGCTGCGCCAATGTGGCTGGATCGAGCGTGTCCTGATCGAACTGGAAAAAGGAGGTGCGCCTGCGATAGCTTGACACGCTGGTGAGCGTCGCAAAGCCAAGGTCGATTTCGGCCGACAGGATATGCATCTGCACATCCTGGAACGCCCGTGGCCGCGTATTCCAAGGGTATTCATAGGGGTCCTGCACATACCCGAGCGGGAAAGCAGGCGTTGCGCCTGGGCGAACGAAGGCGCGAAACGTCACGGCTGGTATTTCGGCGTCTTGGAATTCACCAAGATAGCGAATGTCCAGATTGTCGGTGGCGTAGCGGATTTGTCCGCGCACCACGGTGCTCTTGTGACGATCGAAATAGATGTCGTTGTTGGGATTGTAGAAAAAGCCCTTATCCTGGTCGATCCGGTCAACGCCCACGCGCACAGCGAGCGTGTCGGTAAGCGGCTCATTCCAGACTGCCTGTGCGCGAATCGCGTTGGTTTCGAAGCCATAGTTGAGATCGATGAAACCCTCCCGGCGCATTGCGGGCTCAGCCGTCACAAAATTCACCGCACCACCGACCGCGTTCCGGCCATATAACGCGCCCTGTGGACCGCGCAGGACCTCGACCCGGCCGATATCAAACAGGTCGATACCGGTGGCGTTGCGTCCGCCTAGAAAACCCCCGCCAATATAGACGCCGTTACGAAACAGACCGACCGAGGGTTCGGCATTGGTGCCGCGCGCCGTACTTGAGGCGCGGATCGAAGTTTCAGAATTGAGCTGGCTTGTGGTGTTGAAGAACCGCACACCGGGCGCATTCTGTAGTATGGCCTGAACGGTCGTTATCGAACCACGGTCGATCAGCGATTGGGCATCGATGACGGTTGCTGACACGGGGACATCACGAAGGCGCTCTTCACGACGCCGTGCGGTCACGACGATTTCGCCTTCATTAACCTTCGCCTCGGCCTCAGCTCCTGTGACACCGTCCTCGACTGGCGCGGTTTGCGCCAATGCCGTCCCACTCGCACCCGCCATCAGTGACACAAAGGTCGCTGCCCAAGCACTTGCCTTCATGAATCGCCTCCCAGGTTCCACCCTCGTTGATCGGAATGGCTTTGCCCGTCCATCAGCTATGATGACTAAATTGTCAACAATCTAAGTGCGCGATGCTAGTGGAAGAGTCCAGCGGATAGCGCCGCCGCAACTTTGCCATTGCGGTGAACCAACGATCAGGGTCTTCCGCCTTCTGACCCATGTGTTGACTGACCTCGCCGTGCGAGAGAATGAGAAACCGATTGGCGATCATGCCTGCGAAGGCGGCGTCGACTACGGCGTCAAAAGTCGCGGCGCGATTGAGTTCAGCACCAAACGATACCGTGCCATCCGTCATGGCTGGCACGACTGCCCGCGGGGCCAGAAAAAGACCCTGATGCCGCGATCGCGATGCGCGACTGCTGGGCTATAGGCGAAACCAATGGCGGCATGTTTGGTTGAGTGGCAAACTGAGCCGCCGACCATCGTCAGCGGGCGGCCGCTGATATAGTTTGCAGTCAGTGCCCTTGCCCCCGGGCAAGCGTCGACGGCAACAGGTTTCACGCCGCGCGCAACTGAGCCAAGAAATTGATTTCCATGGCACGTTCCCAGAATGCGTGAGCGGCCTGTCGCGGATCGTCGAAATCCGGATCGAGGAGCCGATTGACGGGCTCCTTGGCCCGCACCGTGCACAGGGCCCAACGCTCGCTCTCGGCTTCCTCGAAGGCGTCGATCAGGTCATTGACGGTGCGAGAGGGCTTGCCCGCCTCGTCGACCAGGTTGGCGATATTGCTGTCGCCGGGCGTCCTCCACCAGCGCGACATATTCCGCCGAGATGATCGGTAGCTTCGCCTCGGCGAGCTTGCGATCGCTTTCGCCGGTGGATCGGGTGAACTCGCCCTTGAGAATGGGGGCAACGTCGGTCGGCCAGCGCTTGCGCACCTGCCACAGAGACGAGCCTTTCCGCTTGCTGATCTTGAATATGAGATCGTCGACCTGTGTAGCACTCTTGTGGTGCAGTCGGCGGGCTTTTCTCATGATTTTTCAGTAAGATCAGGATCTTACAGTGTGTTGGTGCCCAGAAGAGGACTCGAACCTCCACGCCCTTGCGAGCGCCGCCACCTGAAGACGGTGCGTCTACCAATTCCGCCATCTGGGCACATAGCCGGCCGGTCATCGCTGCCGGGAAGCTGGGTAGGGGCGCGCCTTTAGCGAGGGCGGGGGGCATGTGTCAACGCAAACCTTGCACGATTTCGGCACCACGTCTGCGTGCGCCCTCAAATCCCCCATTCGCCATTTGGCCGCATCGCGGGTCTTGCCCGCAGGCGCGCATTGCCGCATGGCGCAGCGCAGATCCACGGACAGCCAGCAAGAGCACCTGACCCATGCCCACCCCCTCTCCGCTTTCCGGCCAACTTGTCACGATCTTCGGCGGCAGCGGCTATATCGGCAACTATGTCGCTCAGAGCCTGCTTCAGCGCGGCGCAAGGCTGCGAATCGCCAGCCGCAATCCGCAGTCGGGCCTAGCGCTCAAGCCGCTCGCCAATCTCGGCCAGCTGCAATTTCTGCCCTGCGACATCACCCGCGAGAGCCATGTCGCCGCCGCGCTCGCGGGCGCGAGCCACGCGGTCAACCTGGTCGGCGCCTTCGGCGGCAAGCTCGACGCGCTGATGGGCGAGGCGCCCGGCACGATCGGACGGATCGCCAGCGCCAATGGGGTCAAGGCGCTGGTGCATGTCAGCGCGATCGGCGCCAATGCCGCTTCGCCCACCGCCTATGCCCGGGCCAAGGCGCTGGGCGAGGCGCGCGTGCTCGCCGCCTTCCCCACGGCCACGATCCTGCGGCCTTCGATCGTGTTCGGCAAGGACGACAACTTCCTGAACCTCTTCGGTTCCATGATCGCGCTTTTGCCGGTGCTCCCGGTTTTCGGGGCGCAAGCCAAGCTCCAGCCGGTCTATGCCGATGATGTGGCTGAAGCGGTTGCGGTGGCGCTGGAGCATCCCGAAGCGCATGGCGGCCAGACCTATGAGCTGGGCGGGCCGGAGCAGCTGACGATGATGGAGCTCCACCGGCGCATCGCCGCGGCGCAAGGGCGCAAGCGCATCTTCCTCGCCGTGCCTGACGGCCTGTCGGCCATCTTTGCCGCCCTGCCCGGCACCCCGATGAGCCGTGACCAATGGACCCTGCTGAAGGCGGGCAATGTCGTCGCCGAAGGCGCGCGAACGCTGGCCGACCTTGGGATCGAGGCCAAGCCGCTCGGCCTGTTTCTCGACAAGTGGATGCTGCGCTTCCGCAAGCATGGGCGCTTCGGCGCAGCCAACGAGCGGGCCAAGGCGCGCTAGCGCCAGCGCCAGCGCAGCTCCGTTCGTTCAGCTTCGCGCCATTCAAGCTGTCTGTTGGAGACACTTGAGACACTGTCCTGGAGCGAAAAATCCGGCCCCCGCAGGCGCGCACCAACACAGCCTGCAGACGGGCCGTGCAATCGCGCGCAAGGGGCGGGGCGCAGGACATGGGCGGCAGCCCATTCCCCGCCCATGCTATTGGGGAAGCGATCTACCCGAGGGCGCGCTCGTAGAGCGCCAGCAGATCGGCCTCGCCGCTGGCGGCAGCGGCCGCGTTCCATGCCGGGCTGTCGGACACCATCCAGCCGTGATCACCGGCATAGACCTTGACTTCGGCGGCAACCCCCGCGGCCCTGGCGGACTCGGCAAAGGTGGTCTTGTCAGCCGGAGCCTTGGCGTCATCGTCCTGGGCCACGGCGACCAGCAGCGAGGCCTTGACCTTGCCGAGCAGCGCGTGCGGGCTCATCGGATTGCCGGGACGCACCAGTCCGCCGCCGTGGAAGCTCGCCGCCGCCTTGATGCGCGAAGGCACGGCCGCTGCGCTCCACACCGTGAAGGGCCCGCCCATGCAATAGCCCTGCGTGCCGATCCCGCGCGCGGTGTCGATGCCCGGCTGCTGATCGAGCCAGCCGACAATCGCCTCCGTATCGCGCATCACCGCCTCGGCATCGAGCTTGCCGCGCCATGGGCCGACCTTCTGGAAGCCGCCGCTGCTGATGAAGGCCGCGAAATCGGCGAACTGCTCGCCCGCGACATCGCGGTAATAGGGGTTCACCACGAGCACGGCATAGCCTGCCTGAGCCAGCTTGCGGGCGATGCCGCGCTTGGATTCACGCAGGCCGGCTATGTCGGGCCACAGGATCACTGCGGGATGCCTGCCGCGGGCGGGCTGCACCATGAACCCGTCGATCGTCCCGTCCTGGGTGGCGAAGGTGACGCCGCGTTCGCTCAGTTCGGCAGTGCCCTGCCCTTCGGCAGCCGTGCCGCCCGCCGCATAGGTCGCCAGCACGGCCGCGCCCGTCAGCGCGCCGAACTGGCGGCGGCTCACCGCCTGTTTGGCCCATTCGGCCAGTTTGCCTTCATCGCACATCGAACACGCTCCTGTACGGCCCTTTGCCACTCTTGATAGGCAAGGCGCCTGGGCATGGACAAGCCGCGAATGACGCGGCAGATTGGGTTGCAAAAGAAAACAGGGCCGAACAGTCCGGCCATGCAACCGGGAGAGCGGGATCCATGAACCTCATGCGCTGGGCGGGCAGTGCCGCCTTGTTGTTGTCGGTCGGGATGCTGGCCAATTGCAGCCAGATTTTCGCAAGCGGCGAGGCCGAGGGCGGCATTACTGCCGCGATGCTGGTGGGCGCGGATGGCGACAGCGCCAACTGGATCAGTCATGGCCGTACCTATTCCGAACAGCGTTATTCCCCGCTCGACGCCATCAATCGCGAGACCGTGGGCGATCTGGGCCTTGCCTGGTTTGCCGACATGGACACGGCGCGCGGGCAGGAAGCGACCCCGCTGGTGATCGACGGCAAGCTCTATCTCACCACCGCGTGGAGCAAGGTGAAGGCCTTCGACGCGGCAACCGGCCAGCGCTTGTGGGAATATGATCCCGAGGTGCCGGGCGAAACCGCGGTCAAGGCGTGCTGCGACGTCGTCAACCGCGGGCTGGCGGCATGGGGCGACAAGCTGTTCCTGGGCACGCTCGATGGCCGCCTGATCGCGCTCGACCGCGAAACCGGCGAGGTGGCCTGGGAGAAGGTCACGGTCGATCAGTCCAAGAGCTACACCATCACCGGCGCGCCGCGGGTGATCGACGGCAAGGTGATCATCGGCAATGGCGGCGCGGAGTTCGGGGTGCGCGGCTATGTCGCGGCCTATGATGCCGAGACCGGCAAGGAACTGTGGCGCTTCTACACCGTGCCCGAGGGCGGCGATGCCAAGGATGCGCCGGCCTATCTCCGCAAGGCTGCCGAAACGTGGAACATGGATGTCCTGGGCGCATCCGATTCGATCGGCGGCGGCGGCACGGTGTGGGATTCGATGGCCTACGACCCCGAGCTTGATCTGCTCTACATCGGGGTCGGCAATGGTTCGCCCTGGAACCGCGCCTACCGTTCGCCGGCCAAGGACGGCAGCGGCGGGGAGGGGGACAATCTCTACCTTTCCAGCATCGTCGCGATCCGGCCCAAGACCGGCGAATATGTCTGGCACTACCAGACCACGCCGGGCGAGACCTGGGACTTCACCGCTACCCAGCACATCATCCTCGCCGACATGGAGATCGACGGGAAACGCCGCAAGGTGCTGATGCAGGCGCCCAAGAACGGCTTTTTCTACGTGATCGACCGCGAGACGGGCGCGTTCATCAGCGCCAAGCCCTATGTCAGCGTCAACTGGGCGACGGGCATCGATCCCAAGACGGGCCGCCCGATCGAGAACCCCCAGACCCGCGTCGACAAGACCGGTCAGCCCGCGCTGGTGACACCGGGTGCGCTCGGCGGCCACAACTGGCACCCGATGGCCTACAACCCGCGCGAGAACCTCGTCTATATTCCGGCCTTCGAGGCGGGGATGCTCTATGCGCCCGAAGCCGACTGGAAGCCCGATACCGCACGCGGCTTCAATGTCGGTTTCAACCTGGGTGCGGGCGACGTGCCGCCGGATGAGGGCTTCCGCAGGCAGGTCGCAGGATCCTTGCGCGGGATGCTGGTGGCGTGGGATCCGGTGGCGCAGCAGGCGCGCTGGACGGTTGAGCATCCCGGGCCTTGGAACGGCGGGCTGCTGGCGACCGGCGGGGGCCTGGTTTTCCAGGGCACCGCGGGGAGCGAGTTCAACGCCTATGACGCGGCCACGGGCAAGAAGTTGTGGAGCTTCGCCGCGCAGACCGGGATCGTCGCACCGCCGATCACCTACAGCGTCAATGGCGAGCAATATGTCGCGGTGCTGGCCGGGTGGGGCGGGGCCTATGCGCTGAGCGTCGATGGCGATCTGATCGCGCGCAAGGCGCCGGTGCGCAACATCAGCCGGCTTCTGGTGTTCAAGCTCGGCGGGCAGGCCGAGCTGCCGCCCGAGCCGGCGCTGGCCGAGCTGCCGCTCGATCCGCCGCCGAGCACCGCCTCGGCGGAGGTGATCGCGCTGGGGAAGGCCAAATATGGCCGTTACTGCGCGGTGTGCCATGCGCCGGGTGCGGTCGGCTCGACCGTGCTGCCCGATCTGCGCCGCGCCGGCTCGCTCGAAAGCCCGCAGGCCTGGGCCGCGGTGGTCCATGGCGGGATGCTGAAGGACAACGGGATGGCGAGTTTTGCCGGTTCCTTGTCGAAAGCCGAGATCGAAGCGATCCGCGCCTATGTCATCAAGCGTGCCAACGAGGACAAGGCGCTGGAGGCGGGAAAGAAGATCGCCCGCCGCTAGCGCCTCAGGCAAAGCGGCGCATCGGATGAACCGAGGCGGTCCCGCCGCGTTCGCCGGGCTGGCCTGCGCCGCTCCGCCATCGGCACCGAGGTGCAGGCCAGCGACTGTCGCGCTAGCTGGCGAAGAAATTTAGCTCGAGCAGCACGTTGTTCGGGTCGGCCGTAAAGATCTGCGTGAGGCCGATCGCGGCAATCTCATTGACCTCGTAATCGGCTCCGCGCGCATCGAGCCGGGCCTTCACCACCGCGAAGTCCGCGCAGCGCAGGGCCACGTGATGGATCGCGCCCGTCTCCGCCCCCGGTGACACCGTGCGCTCAAAAGCGCGGGGGCAATCCAGCGCGTTGAGATGCAGGATCGCCTGCCCGCCCGCATCATACATCCAGCGCGCGTTCTGCGGCGTCAGCGGCGGCGGGGCGTCGCGCTCCTCGAGATCGAGCAGCTCGGCATAGAACCGCGCGGTTTCGGCGAGCCGATCGGTGATGATGTTCACATGGTCGAGGCGCTGGACGATCATGGGCGCGAGGATGCCATCAAAGCGGCCGGAGAGCACCTGCCGAAATGCATCACGGCGCGCCGAACGCGAAGGTGCCCAGCAACCGGCCCGGCAGGAAGGAGAAAGCGCCTGCGATCACCAGCCCGGCATAGAGCCCGGTCATCATCCCGCGGTGCCGCGCAATCTCCCCGCGCCGGGCCGCGCGCACCGCCAGCGGCACATTCACCAGCGTCCAGATCGTGAAGGCGTGGATGAAGCTGAACCCAGTCCCGGCAATCCCCGCCCCCGGCGTGCGGATGAAGGCCGAACTGATCGCGGTCACCAGCATCAGGCAGACCCAGATCCGCCCCAGCAGCCGGTGCGTGGCATCGCCCTTGCGCCGCCACAGCACCACCGGCCCGAGCAGGAAGGCAGGCACCACGCTTGCCAGATGGATCATGATCGGCAGCGACAAGACGCGGGTCTGCGCCATGGCAGGACTGCCCGAACCGAAGCCACCGAACAGCATCGAGGCCACCGTCAGCGCGGCGGTTATGCCGATGGTGATCGCCGCCGTTGCCGCAAGGCTGATCGGCGGACGGGTGGGGGCGGTGGTAGGGTGGGTCATCTGCTGGCTCATGCTTGCCTCCTGGGACCTTTGCGATTTAAGGAATGGCCATGAAAAGCCAGCCCTTCCGCCTGCCCGCAAGGCCCCCATTCGCGGGCTGTCGCGGCGATGCGCGGATGGTCGGCCGGGCTTCGTGAATGGTCGCGCGGCGACTATCCGGGGCCGAGCGTCTGATGGCCGAGGCCGGCGTGGTGGCGCTGATCGCGGTGCTGGTGGCGGTGTTCGATTTCATCCCCGTTGGCGAGGTCGCGCTGGGCGCACGGCTGGCGCTGTGGCTTGCCGGATTTCTGGCGGCATGGCTGGTCTATCTCGTGCTCGCGCGGGTCGGGATCGCGGTGGCGCGGCTGCTGGGGCTTGCCGACTATTGGGGCCATGCGCTGGCGGTGCCCTTTGTGGGTCTGGCGGTGGCCTATGGTGTGCTCGGGCTGGTGGGCGGTCGGGCCGCGATGTTCGGCGCGCAGTTCAGCGCGGTGTGGGTGCAGGCGCTGGTGGTGGCCGCCGGGTTCTTCGCGCTGTTCTTCGTGCTCTATGCCCGCGCCGAACACGCGCCCAAGCCCGCGCCCATGCCCGAGCCGGTGGATTCTGTGGCGCGGCCCGATCCGCCCTCTCCCGCACCCCCCGTCCCCGGGGTGGCCGCTTCGGCGCTACACCAGCGCTTGGAGCCGGGCTTCCCTGCGATCCTCGCGCTCAGCGCAGAGGACCACTATGTCCGCGTCATCGCCGAGACGAAGAGCGTACTGGTGCTCATGCCGCTCACCGAGGCCGCCGCGCTCATGCCCGAGGGCAGCGGCGCGCAGGTGCATCGCAGCTGGTGGGTGGCGACAAGCGCGGTGACGGGCCAGCGCCGCGCAGGCCGCGATCTGCACCTTGTGCTGGCTGGGGGTCTCACCGCCCCGGTCAGCCGCAGCCGGATTGCAGATTTGCGGGCGCTGGGCTGGATCAGCCCCTGAAGATCACCGTGCGGTTGCCGTTCATCAGCACCCGCTCTTCCACGAACAGCCGCACCGCTTCGGCAAGCACCCGGCGCTCGATGTCGCGGCCCTTGCGCACGAGGTCTTGAGGCGAATCGGCGTGGGTGATGCGCTCCACGTCCTGATGGATGATCGGGCCTTCATCGAGATCGGCGGTGACGAAATGGGCGGTCGCGCCAATGATCTTCACCCCGCGCGCGTGGGCCTGATGATAGGGACGCGCGCCCTTGAAGCCGGGCAGGAAGGAATGGTGGATGTTGATGCACCGCCCGGCGAAATGGGCGGACTGCTCGTCCGAGAACACCTGCATGTAGCGCGCCAGCACCACCAGCTCCGCGTCCGTCTCTTCGGCGAGCGCGCGCAAGCTTGCCTCGGCAGCGGGCTTGGTCTCGGGGGTGACAGGGATGTGGTGAAACGGAATCTCGCCGATATCCACCCGGATCGCGGCTTCGCGGGGATGGTTGGAGACGATCGCCACCGGGGCGATCGCCAGTTCGCCGGTGCGCCAGCGGTAAAGCAGATCGACAAGACAGTGGTCGAACTTGCTGACCATGATGATGGTCCGGCGCGGGCGATCCGCGCGCACCATCTTCCACACCATGCCGAACTGGTCTGCCAGCGCGGCGAAATCAGCGCGCAGGCCCTCGGCGGTCGAACCATCGGGATCGAACACCACGCGCATGAAGTAGCGGTCGCTGCCCGCGTTGTCCGAGCGATCATTGAACTGCTGCGCGTCGAGAATATTCGCGCCGCGTTCGAACAGGAAGCCGGTGACCCGCGCGGTGATCCCGGGCCGGTCGGCGCAGGCGAGGGTGAGGATCAGCGGAGCGGCCATCCTATCGCGTCAGCGCCGCCTCGCATTGCGCCATCAATTCGGCGACGATGGCGGCGGCGGGTTCTTCCTTCGTGACCATGCCGACCGACTGGCCGGCCATGACCGAGCCGTGCTCGACATCGCCCTCGATCACCGCGCGGCGCAGGGCGCCGGCCCAGAAATGCTCGATCTGGAGCTGGGCCTCGGCCATGTCGATCCCACCCTGATCGAGCAGGGCGGCGACTTCGCGCTGCTTGGCGATGAATTCCTCCGTGCCCTTGTTCTTGAGCGCGCGCACCGGGATCACCGGCAGACGCGGATCGACCTGGACGGATGCAACCGCCTCGCGGGCCGAGGCGCGGAAGAAGGCCTTCTTGAACTCGGGGTGGGCAATGCTCTCGGTCGCGCAGGCGAAGCGCGTGCCCAATTGCACGCCCGCCGCGCCCATTTCGAGGTAGAAGGCAATCGCCTCGCCCCGGCCGATGCCGCCGGCGACGAAGATCAGGTGATCGGCGGCAAGCTCGGGCAGGATTTCCTGCGCCAGCACGCTGGTCGAAACCGGGCCGATATGCCCGCCCGCCTCCATTCCCTCGATCACCAGCGCATCGGCGCCTGAACGCAGCAGCTTCCTGGCGAGCGCCAGCGTGGGGGCAAAGCAGATCACCTTGATGCCGCTCTCGCCCGCCTTGATCGCCTCGACGCTGCCCTTGGGCGGGATGCCGCCTGCCAGCACCACGTGCGTCACGCCATGCTTGCGACACACGTCGATCAGATCGAACAGGCGGGGGTGCATGGTGATGAGGTTGACGCCGAAGGGCTTGTCGGTGAGCGCCTTGGTCGCGGCGATTTCGGCATCGAGCAGCTCAGGCGTCATCGCCCCGCAGGCAATCACGCCGAAGCCGCCCGCGTTGGAGATGGCAGCGACGAGGTTGCGCTCCGACACCCAGCTCATCGCCCCGCACAGGATCGCGGTCTCGCAGCCGAGGAAGGTGGTGCCGCGCTGCATCAGCGCGGCGGTCTTGGGATAGGTGGTCATGGGCGCGCCCTAGTCGCTGGCGGGGGAATAGACAATCCGCACCGCGGCAGCGGCCTGTTTCGCGAGGTCCACCGCGGCAGGCGCATCGGCCGCGCGCGCCAGCGCCACGCCCATCCGGCGCCAGGGCCGGGTGACGGGCTTGCCGAAGATGCGCACATCGGTGGCGCCCAGCGCCAGCGCTTCGGCCAGGCCCTCGAAGGCGAAGCGGTCGCTGTCCCGGTCGGCAAGAATGACTGCCGAGGCGGCGGGGCGGGCGGCGATCTCGTCGGGCACCGGCAGGCCGAGGATCGCCCGGGCGTGGAGATCGAATTCGGTGAGATCCTGGCTGACCAGCGTGACCATCCCTGTATCGTGCGGGCGGGGGGACAGTTCGGAAAAGATAACCTCATCCCCGCGCACGAAGAACTCCACGCCATAAAGGCCCCAACCGCGCCCCCCGCCTTGCAGCGCCATGACAACCTTGGCGGCCATGTCCTGCGCGGCGGCAAGGGCGGCGGCGGACATGGCGGCGGGCTGCCAGCTTTCGCGATAGTCGCCGCGCTCCTGGCGGTGGCCGATCGGCGGGCAGAAGCTGATGCCGCCCGCGTGGCGCACGGTCAGCAGGGTTATCTCGTAGTCGAAGGCGATGAACTGTTCGCAGATCACCCGCGCCCGATCGCCGCGCATGTTGGCGACGGCATATTGCCATGCCGCCGCCAGCGCTTCCGGCCCATCGACCTTGCTCTGCCCCTTGCCACTGGAGGACATTACCGGCTTCATCACCAGCGGATAGCCGATGCGCTCGGCAATGGCCTGGCATTCGGCGAGGCTTGTCGCATAGCCGTATTGCGAGGTCGTGAGGCCCAGTTCCCCCGCCGCCAGATCGCGGATCGCATCGCGGTTCATGGTGAGCTGCGCGGCGCGGGCCGAGGGCACGATGGTGAAGCCTTCCGCTTCGAGGTCAGCCAGCATCTCGGTGCGGATTGCCTCGATCTCGGGGACGATCAGATCGGGCTTGTGCCTTTCTGCCGCGGCCCGCAGCGCCGCGCCATCGAGCATCGGGAAAACCTCGCATGCGTCGGCCACCTGCATCGCCGGGGCGTTGTCGTAGCTGTCGCAGGCGATCACCCGCGCCCCGAGGCGCTTGGCGGAAATGACGAATTCGCGTCCGAGTTCTCCCGAACCGAGCAGCAGGATGGTGGCAATGTGGCTCATGCCGGCGGTTTAGCGCACCGCCCGCACGAGTCCAGTTATGCGGCTCGGCGATGCCCGGCGATGGCGACCTGCTTGCCGCCGCCGGCGCGCGCCAGGACGAGGCCCAGTTCGGCCTCGCGCAGCGTCCAGTCGACGGTGCATTCCACCCGCGCCAGGCCGGCGCTGGCCGAAAGTTGCGGGGTCCTGGGGCGGTGGGCCGTCTGGGCGGGCGCGGCAAGGCCGGCAAAGGTCTGCACCGCATCCTCAGCCCATTCGCGCGCGATGCGCAGGGTCATTTCCGGCAGCAGCACGCCGAACCGCTCACCGTCGAGCTGGGCGACCTCGTGTCCGGGCAGCGCCATTGTCTCGAGAAACTTGGCAAAGCCCCACAAAATCTCGTCCGCGGTGCGCTGGCCATAGCGCAGCAGCAGCGCGCGCATCCCGTCGACCGCGAAGATTGCGACGATCTGCCCGCCTCCACCGGCCAGATGCCGCCTGAGGCTGGCGCAAAAGGCCTGGCGGTTGGCGAGGCCGGTGAGCGGATCGGTGACGGTCCGGTTGTAGAGTTCGCCTTCCAGCAGCCGCAGCCGCTGGACCGAGCGCATCAGGCACAACGCCCCGTCCGGCGCCCCGGACGGATTGGCGGCATCGTGCATCGGGCGCAGGCTGATCGCGTACCAGCGCCGCTCTTGTGCCGAGGCTGCCTCGGCGCCATCCGCGCTGCCGAAGGAGGCAAGCGGAAATTCGATCCACCCCGGCCGCGCCGCGCCCGAGAGCACCGCGCCGACATGCTCGCCCAGCGAGGCGGCGTGATCGGGCTGGGCGAGATCGGTGATGTGGGGGAGCAGCAGAGCCGCGCTGAAATCGAACCCCAGTTCCGCGATGTTGCCCGATGCGTGGATGATGAACCCGCGCCGGTCGATCCTGATCACAATGTCGCCGGAAACTTCCTCGATCAGGCCATGCAAAACGCGTCCTTCAACGTCACTCAGACCAATTTTCATACCGACAGTGCCCCAGCGGTCCAACGAAAGATTCGCCAAATCGCTCTTAGTCAGACTTACGTGGTAACTAACATAATCAATTCAGGAAAAATTTACCCCTGTTTTCCTGTATTGGATTCATTCAATTGTTAGTTATGTAAACTTACCAGACTAAAAAACGAATCGCCTCCGGCTTTCGTTTACCATATTTTTCAATATGGACAGCAGATCTATAGCCAATCGATGCGGTAAGTAACCGCTTCTATGGGCGGGAACCCTTGTTTCTTACAGTTCGATCATGATCCGCACCGCCTCGGGCGCGGTGCCGCAGGCCGCGGCGATACGGTTCCGGCACTCCGCGATCAGCGCGGCGGTATCGGCATCCTTGCCGCCTGCCTCGGTCAGCTCCTCGGGCGCTGCGCCGAGCACTTCGGCAAGCGCCGCTATGCGTTCGGGCAGGGGGCGGGCCTTGCCTTTCTCCCAGGCCCAGACGGTTGGCTTGCTCACGCCGAGCCGCAGCGCGACATCGGCCAGTGTCATGCCGGCTTCGCGGCGCAGGCGGTTGAGCCTTACACCCAGCGCCTCGCCGCCGCTGCTCTGGCCGGAGCGGGCGACGGGCGTTGCTGCGGATGACAGCTCGCCCACCGGCAGCCCCTGCAACTGCGCCGCCGCCAGCGCGCCCGCGCCGAGCGGGGTGGCAAAGGCGCAGCCGTGCAACCTCCCGCTGCGCCAGGCCACCACCGCTTCGACCGCGCCCGCCTGGGGCAGATCGAGCGTCAGCATCTCGCCCCGCGCCAGTTGGAGGCCGGTTTCGATCAGCAAGCCTGCGGTGGAGATATTGTGGATCGTCACATTCGCTTCGCGCCCGTCGGGCAGCATCCCGCTGGTTTCCAGCCGCAAGGCGCGGCGCGGCGTGCCGCGCTGTCCGTCGCCGGCCGCGGGCTGATCGAGATGTGCCTTGATGGCCATGGGGAAGCGACTCCGCTTGCGAGGGGATGCGCCGCAGAGTCCGGCCGTAAAGGTTAAGGCCGGGTAACCGAACAAGGTTAATCGAGGTGGGGCGGGCTATCCGTCAGCCAACCGCATCAAGCCCGTAGGCCGTGTGCAGCACCCGCACCGCGAGCTCGGTCTCGTCCTCGTCGATCATCACGCTGATCTTGATCTCGCTGGTCGAGATTGCCTGGATGTTGATTCCGCGATCGGACAGCGCGCGGAACATCGTGCTGGCGACCCCCGCGTGGCTCTTCATCCCCACACCCACCACGCTGATCTTGGCGATCTTGCTGTCGGTGATGATGCGGTTGAAGCCGATTTCGCTGCGGCGGTCCTCCAGCAGTGCCTGCGCCCGGGCGAGGTCGGCCTGGGGGACGGTGAAGGTCACGTCGGTCTCGCCCTTGTCGCGGCCGACGTTCTGGATGATCATGTCGACATTGATGCTGGCCGCCGCCAGCGGTTCGAAGATGTTGGCCACCGCGCCGGGTCGGTCGGGCACGCGGGTGAGGATCACCTTCGCCTCGTTCTTGTCATGCGCGATGCCGGTCACAAGCTGGCGTTCCATCAGGCCCTTCTCCACCAATTCGTCCATTTCCTCGTCCGAGACGATCATCGTCCCGGGCAGATCATCGGCAGGCGGGGCGCCTTCGCCGATGAAGCTCGACAATACCTGCACGCGCACCTTTTCCTTCATGGCAAGGCCGACAGAGCGGGTCTGGAGCACCTTGGCCCCGACGCTGGCGAGTTCGAGCATTTCCTCGTAAGTCA
Organism: Erythrobacter tepidarius; assembly: GCF_002155695.1. Taxonomy (GTDB): domain Bacteria; phylum Pseudomonadota; class Alphaproteobacteria; order Sphingomonadales; family Sphingomonadaceae; genus Erythrobacter; species Erythrobacter tepidarius. The sequence goes on along the minus strand of NZ_MUYJ01000004.1, from coordinate 161,660 downwards.
CCGCCTTCTGCTTCTTCGCCTTGGCGACGATGCGCGGGTCGGTGGTGTAGACGCCGTCGACATCGGTGTAGATGTCGCAGCGGTCCGCCTTGATCGCCGCCGCCACCGCCACCGCCGAGGTGTCCGAACCCCCGCGCCCCAGCGTGGTGACACGATTGTCCTCGGAAAGCCCCTGAAAGCCTGGGATCACCGCGATCTCGCCCGCTGCCATTGCAGCGATCAGCGCCTCGGCCTCGATCGATTCGACGCGGGCCTTGGCGTGGGCCTCGATAGTGCGGATCGGCAATTGCCAGCCGAGCCAGCTGCGCGCCTTGCAGCCCAGGGCTTGCAATGTCAGGGCCAGCAAACCGCTGGTGACTTGCTCCCCGCTCGCCACCACCACATCATATTCGGCCGGGTCATAGAGCGGATTGGCTTCGCGGCAGAAGTTCACGAGCCGGTCGGTCTCCCCCGCCATGGCGCTGACCACCACCGCCACCTGATCGCCGCGCGCGGCCTGCGCGCGCACGATATTGGCGACGCGGCGGATGCGCTCCGTCCCGGCCATCGAGGTGCCGCCGAATTTCATCACGATGCGGGCCAAGGGCAAGCTCCTGCTGGTGAGTGTTCGCGCGCGCTGTTAAGGGCGCTTTATGGGAAACGCAAACGTCTCGAATGTAACTATCCGTCCCGAAGAGGCCGATTTCTTCGCAAAGCTTGCGCGCGACTGGTGGAACCCCAAAGGCCCGATGGCGAGCCTGCACCAGGTCAACCCGGTTCGACTGGCCTTCGTGCGCGATGCGATCGACGCGCATTGGCCCGATGCGGCGCGCGCCGCCAGGCCGCTGGCGGGCAAGGCGGCGCTCGATATCGGCTGCGGGGCGGGGTTGGTGTGCGAGCCGCTGGCGCGGCTGGGGGCGGATGTCACCGGGGTTGACGCGGCGGCGGAGAATATCGCGGCAGCGAGCCAGCATGCGCAAGGCGTGGGGCTCGATATCCGCTACATGGCCGGCGAGGTGGGGTCGCTCGACATCGGCACCTTCGATCTGGTCACCTGTCTCGAAGTGATCGAGCATGTCGCCGACAAGCCCGCCTTCCTGCGCGATCTCGCAGCACGGCTTGCGCCGGGCGGGCTGCTCGTCATGTCCACCCCCAACCGCACGGTCGCGAGCCGGGTGCTGCTGGTCGGCGCGGCGGAGGCGGTGGGCTATGTCCCCAGGGGCACGCACCGCTGGCACGACTTTGTCACCCCCGAAGAATTGGAGGCTTTGCTGAGGGATGCGGGACTGACCGTCACGGCGAGGCGCGGTATCGCTTGGCGGCCGGGCAAGCGGCTGCACCTGTCCGAAGATATGTCGCTCAATTACATCCTGAGCGCGCGGCGCGCCTAGGGGCAGGTTCGGCCTTTGAGCCTGGCGTCGCTGAACACCCCTGCGACGCCGGCGGCCTTGAGCATTGCTGCCAAAGCCACATCTCCGCAGCCCCGGCCCTTGGGGTCGTCTCCGGTCCGCAGGCTGGGCGGCAGGAAGTCGTTTTCCGGTCGCACCGTCCATGCATGCACCGCCAGTCCCGCCGCCTTGGCATCGGCCACCAGCGCAGTCGGGGTGCCGTCAGGGTTCAGCACCAGCGCGATATGCGCGCCCACCGCATCGGCATATTTCGCCACTTCCGCAAGCCCGGTCGGCGTCACCATTTCGGCATAGCGCATCGCGGGTTCATCTGCTGGGCCACCGAGCGGTGCGACCAGCTGCACCAGTCTGAAGCCGCCGCCGCGCTGTTCGAGCCGCTGGAGCGGGCCAACTTCGAAGCTCTGGATGAACACCGGATCGGCCGGTGTGATGCCAAGCTCGCGCAGGTCGCGCAGCAACAGGTCGACCATGTCGATCCCGGCGTTCTGGAGCAGGAAGGTGGGGTGCTTGAGTTCGGGATAGATCCCGATCCGCCGCCCCGTCGCAGCCTCCTTGGCCCGCACCAGCTTGACGATCTCGGCCAGCGTCGGCACCTGATACAGCCCGTCAAACCGCGCATTGGCCGGGCGCAGCGAGGGGATGCGTTCCTTGGCGCGCAGGGTGCGCAGTTCGGCGAGGGTGAAGTCCTCGGCAAACCAGCCTGCCACGCGCTGGCCGTCGATGGTCTTCTCGCGCCGGCGATCCTCGAATTCCGGGCGGGTGGCGACATCGGTGGTACCCGAAAGCTCGTTCTCGTGGCGTGCCACCAGCACCAGGTCCCTGGTTGCCACCAGATCGGGCTCGATAAAATCGGCCCCCTGATCGATCGCCAGCTCATAGGCAGCGAGCGTATGCTCGGGCCGCTCGGCGCTTGCACCGCGGTGGGCGATGACGAGCATGTCCTGCCCTTGCGCGGCGAGCGGCGCCGCGGCCAGCAAGACGGCGAAACACAGCGCGGTTCTAACCATTCATCGCTCCTATCGCGGCGCGCGCAGCGGTAAGCCTTGCCTGTCCATGCCCGGAAATCCGCACGAAGGGCACGTGGGCATCAACCAGCACCTGTTCGACGATCATTGCGAACCTGTGACGCTCGTCCGGGTTGCTGAAGAACCGGGTGCCGTCGTCAACCCACGGCAGATCGGGTTCAAGCAGGAGGTAAAGATCGCACTTTGGCGCAGCCATGAGTTCGCCGGGACGCTGGCCCAGCAGCATTTCGCACCACGCCGCGGTCATCAGCGCGTCGGTGTCGACCAGCAGCAGCGGCCCGGCCCATTCGCTGGCGGCGGCGATCATCGCCTGCTGTGCGCGGCCGATGAGGAGCAGGTCGTCGCGCGTCAGCGGCCCGCGATGCGCCTCGCAATGGCTGCGGCCATATTCGCCCACGGTCAGCGCGCCGGTTTCGGCGGCGAGCTGGGCTGCCAGCGTGGTCTTGCCGGTGCTCTCGGCCCCGTGGAGGCAGATCGTGCGGCGGTAATGGGCGCGGACGGGGGCGGGGAGGTAAGGCCAGTGCGCCGACGGGTCGGCGCGCACCGCGCTGGCCGACAGGCCGGAGAGCGGATCGTGATCGAGACCCAGCACCCGCCCGCCCAATGGCACGAACAGCCCGCCCACTTGCCGCGCCAGCTCTGCGCCATAGGCTTCGCCTGCGAACAGGTAGTCGATCGGTTCGGGGTGGGCGGCGGCGATGATCGCGCGCCAGACCGGCCAGAAATCGTCGCTGTCCGCGGGAGCCTGCGGCACCGCCGCGCCCTGGCCCACCACCCGGCAATCGGGGCATATCGCCCGCATCCATGTTAGACGAAGTTCCCCGGCGATCGGATCATCGGGCAGCCAGCATACCAGCACGGTCAGCTCGTCCACCAGCGCCCTTGCGGCGTTGATCAGCGCCATGTGGCCCGCATGCGGCGGCATGAACTTGCCGAGCAGGAAGCCGCGCTTCGTCACGCTGCAACCGTCTCGCCGCTGCGGGCGGCCTTCGCCCATTGCACCAGTCCCGCCACCGCCAGCCCCAGAAAAACCGCATAAAGCCCGGCGGTGAGATGCAGGCCGCGGCTGACATAGACCCCCACCGACAGCACATCGATCGCGATCCACAAGGCCCAATTTTCCACCCGCCGCAGCGCCAGCAGCACCTGTGCCACCACGCTCGCGCCGGCAATGGTCGCATCGGCATAGGGCAGGGCGGCATCGGTGAAGCGCGCCATCGCCCAGCCGATCCCGAGCGCGCTTGTCGTCACCAGCACCAGAACGGCAAGCCGCGCGGGCCAGCCCATCCATGCGACTGCGACCATCTGCGTCAGCCCCCCGGCGCGCGCCCACAGCCACCAGCCCCAGCCCTGCGCCACGAAGAAGAACACCTGCAAGACGGCCTCGCCGTAGAGCCGCGCCTGCCAGAAGATAACGAGGTAGAGCGCCACCATCGCCATGCCGAAGGGGTAATTCCAGATCGAGCGGCGCACCAGCAGACCGACATTGGCGATCCCCAGCGCGACCGCGATGATCTCCAGCGGATTCATGGGGCAGATTGCAGGCTCAGCCGAGCGCGGCGGCCCAGTCGTCCGGCTTGAAGCCCACCAGTATGCCGCCATCGTGCTCGACGACGGGCCGCTTGATCACCGCGGGGTTGGCAGCGAGCAGGGCCGGCGCGCGCGCGGCATCGGCGGCTTTTGCCTTGTCCTCGTCCGATAGCGCGCGGAAGGTCGTCCCCTTGCGGTTGACCAGCACATCCAGCCCGGCAGCGGCGATCCAGCCGGCGATCTTCTCCGGGTCTGCGCCCTCCTTTTTGTAGTCGTGGAAGGCATAGTCCTTGCCCTGCGCATCGAGCCAGGCGCGCGCCTTCTTCACCCTATCACAATTGGCAATGCCGTAGAGGTGGATCATTCCCGTGTCCTTGCAATGCCGAAGCCTCGGGTCAAGGGCGCGGGGCGAGATGCGCATCGGCAATCGCCACGGCGAGCGCGTCGGCGGCGTCGCTTCCCGCAATCGCCACGCCGGGGAGCAGCACCTTCACCATCGCCGCGACCTGCTGTTTCTCGGCCCCGCCGGTGCCGGTGACCGCCTTCTTGACCAGCCGCGCGGCATGTTCGTTCACCGCCAGCCCCGCCACCCCGCACGCCGCCAGCACCGCGCCGCGCGCCTGTGCGAGCTTGAGCGTCGACTGGGGATTCTTGTTGAGGAAGATCTCCTCCGCCGCGGCGCGGGCCGGGCGGTGCGCGGCGATCACGGCGGCCAGACCGCTTTGCACCGCCGCCAGCCGCTCGGCTATCGGCGCGCGCGCGTCGGTCGTGATCTGGCCGTTGGCGATATGCGTAATCCGCGCGCCCTCGCTGCGGATCACCCCCCACCCGGTCGAGGAAAGCGAGGGGTCGAGGCCGAGGATGATCAGCCCAGCTTCTCCATCACGTCGTCAGGGATTTCGTAATTGCCCCACACGGTCTGCACGTCGTCGTCATCCTCGAGCGCGTCGATCAGCTTCATCAGCGTGCCGGCGACCTCTTCGTTGACATCGACCGTCAGCACCGGCTTCCACGCGAGCTTCACATTATCCGCCGGGCCGAGCACCTTTTCGAGCGCGCTTGCCACGCCGTGCAGCGCGTCGGGGGCGGTCCAGATGGTGTGTCCATCCTCGGAACTTTCGACATCGTCCGCGCCAGCTTCGATCGCGGCTTCGAGCACCTTCTCCTCGTCGCCCGCGCTGGCGGAATACTCGATCAGCCCGCGCCGCTCGAAGCCGTGGCTCACCGAGCCTTCGGAGCCGAGGTTGCCGCCGTTCTTGCTGAAGGCGGTGCGCACGTTGGTGGCGGTGCGGTTGCGGTTGTCGGTCAGCGCCTCGACAATCAGCGCCACCCCGCCCGGCCCATAGCCTTCATAGCGCATTTCGACATAGTCCTCGCCGCCCGCCTGCGAGGCCTTGTCGATGGCACGCTGGATATTGTCCTTGGGCATGGACTGCGCCTTGGCGGCATTCACCGCAAGGCGCAGGCGCGGGTTCATATCGGGATCGGGCAGGCCCATCTTCGCCGCCACGGTGATCTCGCGGCTGAGCTTGGAGAACATCGCCGCGCGTTTCTTGTCCTGTGCACCCTTGCGGTGCATGATGTTCTTGAACTTGGAATGACCTGCCATTGGACGAACTTCACCGGGATGAGGAACAACGTGGGCCGCGCCTTACTCCGAGCGCGAAGGCGGATGCAAGGCCGCTGGTGAGCGCAGAAGCGGGGCAGGGCGCATGGCTGGTCGATCTGGCCCGCTTCATGTGGCGTCCGGTGCCTTGCGGGGTGCCGTTGCCATGGGGCCGCACCTTGCTGCTGGTGCTGTTCGCGGTATTCGTGCTCGATCTCGCGCTCGATGCGCTTGCGGCCATGGTGACCGAGTGGCTCGATTCGCTTGCCGCCTTCCTGCCCGCCCCGATCGAGGAAGAGACGACGCTGGCCGAGGACCTGTTCGGCTATCTCCTGTTCGCGCCGGTGCTGGAAGAGCTGGTCTATCGCGGCTGGCTGACCGGCCGGATCGCGGCGCTGCGCTTCGCGGCCTATGGCTTTGCCGCCGAGGGGATCTTCATCGCCGGGCTGTTCGTTCCTCCCGCGCTTGCCGAGACCTTGGGGCTGACGGGCGTGGCGGTGGCGCTCGCGGGGCTGGTGCATTGGAGCCTGACGCGTGCGCAAGACACCGCGGTGCCGGCGTGGTTCACCCGCCATTTCCACTGGTTCGTGTGGGGCAGCTCGCTGCTGTTCGGGCTGATTCACCTCGGCAATTACGAGCCGCTCGCAAGCCCGCTAGGCGTGCTGGTGGTGCTGCCGCAGACCATCGGCGGATTGCTGCTCGCCTACACCCGCACCCGGCTGGGCCTGCGCGCGGCGATCGTGCACCATGCGGCCTATAACGTGGTGTTCCTCGCCGGGGAGTACGGCTGGTGGTGAGGGCCGGTCAGACCTTCACCGCCGTGCCGCTGGCGCTGACCATCAGCATCGAGCCTTGCGCACCGACCACCTCGTAATCGAGATCGACCGCCACCACCGCATTGGCTCCGCGCGCGGCGGCTTCGGCCTGCAATTCCGCGATCGCCTGGTTGCGCGCATCGGCGAGGATGCGTTCGTAGCTGCCCGAACGCCCGCCGACGATGTCGCGGATGTTGGCGAACAGATCGCGGAACAGGTTTGCGCCCACGATCACCTCGCCGGTGACGATGCCGCAATATTCCTGGATCGGATGACCTTCGAGCGTCGGGGTGGTGCTGACGATCACGCCGCGCGCGTCTTTCCAGGGGGATGCCATCGGTGTTCTCCTCTCAAAGCTGTATTAGAAAGATAACACAGCAGAAGGAAAGCGCAATGCCGGCTCCGGCCGGGTTGCCTCCTCAGGCCATGCCCAGCGCGGTCTTGTAGGTTTCCAGCAGCATGTCCTGCTCGCTGCGATCATCGGGCTTCATCTTCCTGAGGCGCACGATCTGGCGCATGATCTTGGGATCATAGCCGACCGCCTTGGCCTCCATGTAGACGTCGCGGATGTCATCGGCGATGCCCTTCTTCTCTTCCTCGAGGCGTTCGATGCGTTCGATCAAGAGGCGCAGGCGGTCATCGGTGGCATTGGCGTTCTTGCTGCCCGCCGCTTCGCTGCTTGAGGCATAGGTTTCGGCCATAGGGGGTCTCCATCGGAATTGAGAATCGGTGGGCCGGGGCGATAGCCAGCCCGGCGTCCGGATTGAACCGCCCGGGCGAATTAATCCTGTGCGTTCTTCGCGATGCTGGCATCCATCCGCGCGAGCTGCTCGGCGGTTGCCGGGGTCTGAAAGCGCTCCTTCCATTCGGCGCTCGGCATCCCGTGGATCAAGGCGCGCGCGGCTTCCTTGTCGCCGGGATAGCCGGCATCGCGGATCCAGTCGGCAAGGCAGTTGCGGCAGAACCCGGCAAGACCCATCAGGTCGATGTTCTGCACATCGTGGCGGTGCCTCAGGTGGCGCACCAGCCGGCGAAAGGCGGCGGCTGCCTGGGCGTCATCCAGAGTATCGAGCGGATCGGCATTGCTATTCATCACGGCTTTTCCTTGAGTTGAACGACGCCTGTGCCATAGGCATGCCCCCAAGAGGGACACACACGCATGTCACGACGCGATCAGTCAAGGATCGACCCGCGCGGCCGGAAGATCAAGATTCTGGCCACCATCGGTCCGGCCAGCCGTTCGCCCGAGATGCTGGAAAGGCTGATGCGCGCCGGGGCGGATGCTTTCCGCCTCAACATGAGCCACGGCTCCCATGCCGATCACGAACCCGTGATCGCCGCGATCCGGGCGCTGGAAAAGCAGTTTGCGCGCCCGATCGCGATCCTTGCCGATCTGCAAGGGCCCAAGCTCAGGGTGGGCACCTTCCGGAATGGCGAGGCGGTGATCCGTCATTCGGGCCACTTCGTGCTCGATCGTGACGAGACCCCCGGCGACGAGACCCGCGTTGGCCTGCCGCATCCGGAACTTTTCGGCATCATGGAGCGCGGGCAGCGGCTGCTGATCAATGACGGCAAGATCCGCTTGAAGGTACTCGAAGCCGACGACAGCCGCATTCTGTGCACCGCCGAGGTGGGCGGCGTGATTTCCGACCGCAAGGGCGTCAACGTCCCCGATGCCGAAGTGCCGATCCCGGCGCTGACCGAAAAGGACCGCCGCGATCTCGCCTTCGCTACCGAGCACGGGGCGGACTGGATTGCGCTGTCATTCGTCCAGCGCCCCGAGGACATCGCCGAGGCGCGCAAGCTGATCGGCAGCCACGGCACTGCGATCTGCGCCAAGATCGAGAAGCCGCAGGCCGTCCGCCGGCTCGAATCGATCATCGAGCTGGCCGATGGCCTGATGGTCGCACGCGGCGATCTGGGCGTCGAGCTCGAACCCTACGAGGTGCCGCCGTTGCAGAAGCGCATCGTCAATGCCGCGCGCCGGGCGGGCAAGCCGGTGATCGTGGCGACGCAGATGCTTGAATCGATGATCGAGGCGCCCACGCCGACCCGCGCCGAGGTCTCCGATGTCGCCAACGCGGTGTATGACGGGGCTGATGCGGTGATGCTCTCGGCCGAGAGCGCGGCGGGCGCCTGGCCCGAAGAATCGGTCGCGATGATGGACCGCATCGCCGTGCAGGTAGAAAATGACGAGGGCTACAAGGCGCGGGTGCGCTTCCTCGAAACCCCGCCCGATGCGACCACCTCCGACGCGCTGGCGCACGCCTGCATGACGATTGCCGACACCCTGCCGATCAGCGCGATCACCGTGTTCACCGCATCGGGTTCGACCGCGCGGCGGGTGGCGCGCGAACGTCCCGCGACACCGGTGCTGGTGCTCACCCCCTCGATCCGCACCGCGCGGCGGGTGGCGCTGTTGTGGGGCGCGCACGCCGTGGCGACCAAAGATATCGGCAGCTTCGAGGAGATGATCGGCAAGGGCAAGCGCATGGCGCTGCGCCATGGTTTCGGCGAAGCCGGAAGCAAGCTGATCGTGCTGGCGGGCGTGCCTTTCGGAACACCGGGCGCAACCAACCTGTTGCATGTGGTCACCGTAAGCGGCGACGAACTCGACAAGCACACGCGCTGAACCGCCCAACGTCTGGAGCGCGGGTTCAATTGTCGCGCCAGGGCTGTTATCCGAGGCTTGTGTCCAGCCCGGTCCGGCGCTGGCGAGGGAGAACGCTGACACATGAGACAGACGGCAACACGCATCGCCGCTGCCGGCTTACTGGCGTCGGGACTTTCGGCCTGTGTGGTAAATATCGGCGACGAAGCGCCCGACCGCGCTGAGGCTGTGCCGCCGCCGCCCGTGCCGATGGTCTGCAATGCCGCGCCAGCGCAGGTTCATGTCGGCCATGACGCGACCCAAGCGACGGGCGAGGCGATCCTCAGGGCCAGCGGTGCGCGCACCCTGCGCTGGGGCCCGCCCAATGGTGCCTGGACGATGGACTACCGTCAGGACCGCGTGAACGTGCGCTATGACGAGCGCATGAAGATCGTTGACATCACCTGCGGATGATTATGCGCGAGCGGCCAGACGGGCGCAGATGGGCGACCTCGGGTTCGCCCTATGAAGCGGCCTTCGGCTTCGCCCGCGCGGTGCGGCAGGGTGATCGCATCATCGTTGCGGGCACCGGCCCGGTCGAGCCTGATGGCTCGACCACGCCGGGCGGCGCTGGCGAACAGGCAGCGCGCTGCTGCGCGATCATCGTCGCCGCGATCGAGGAGCTGGGCGGCAGCGCGGCGGATGTGGTCCGCACCCGGATGTTGCTCACCGATCCGCAAGATCAGGACATCGTTGGCGCGGTTCATGCGCGCTTCTTCGGCGCGGCCCGTCCGGCCGCGACCATGGCGGGCGTGGCATGGCTATGCCGACCCGAATGGCGGGTCGAGATCGAGGCCGAGGCCGTGGTGCGCGACTGACAGCCGGGGCGCACGCGCGGTGCTGCATCGCCGCGCCCGCCCGCGGGGCCGTGCGCCATCCTAGCAAAAAACCGCAGGGCGGCCGTGACCGCCAGCCTTTTCCAACCCCGCAAAGCCGGTTAGAGCAGCGCGTCATGCACGGACAGTTTCAACTCACCGAAGATCAGCTGGCGATCCGCGAAGTTGCCCAGCGCTTCACTGCCGATCACATCACGCCTTACGCCGCCGAATGGGATGAAAAGCACATTTTCCCGCGCGCGGTGATCCAGCGCAGCGCCGAGTTGGGCTTCGGGGCGATCTATGTGTCGGAACAGTCCGGCGGGATCGGGCTGGGGCGGCTCGAGGCGGCGCTGATCATGGAGGCAATGGCCTATGGCTGCCCTTCGACCAGCGCCTTCATCTCGATTCACAACATGGCAGCCTGGATGATCGACCGCTTCGGCAGTGACACCGTGAAGGCGAAATACCTGCCCAGCCTCGTCACCATGGACGCAATCGCCAGCTATTGCCTGACCGAACCCGGTTCGGGTTCTGATGCGGCGGCGCTCAAGACCACGGCGCGCAGGGAAGGGGATCATTACATCCTCAACGGCACCAAGCAGTTCATCTCGGGCGCGGGCGCGAACGAGATCTATGTCGTGATGGTGCGCACCGGCGCGGACGGCCCCAAGGGCATTTCCTGCATGGTGATCGAAAAGGACATGCCCGGCGTCAGCTTCGGCGCGCAGGAAAAGAAGCTCGGTTGGCATTCGCAGCCGACCGCGCAGCTGATCCTCGAAGACGTGCGCGTGCCGGTGGAGAATCTCGTCGGCGCCGAGGGCGAGGGCTTTCGTATCGCGATGATGGGACTGGACGGCGGACGACTGAATATTGGTGCCTGCTCGCTCGGCGGCGCGCAACGCTGTCTCGACGAGGCAATCAGATACACCAAGGAGCGCAAGCAGTTCGGGCAGGCGGTGGCCGAGTTCCAGAACACCCAGTTCATGCTTGCCGACATGGCGACCGATCTCGAGGCGGCGCGGGCGCTGCTGTATCTCGCCGCCGCCAAGGTGACCGACAACGCGCCCGACAAGACGCGCTTTTCCGCGATGGCCAAGCGGCTGGCGACCGACAATGGCTCGGCGGTGGTCGACCGGGCGTTGCAGCTGTTCGGCGGCTATGGTTATCTCAGGGATTATCCCATCGAACGCTTCTGGCGCGATCTCAGAGTTCATTCGATCCTTGAAGGCACCAACCAGATCATGCGTATGGTCGTGGGCCGCGATCTGCTGCGCCAGTGATTGCCGGGCAAGAGGGAAAGATGACCGACGACGTCCTGATCGCTACCCATGGCCCGATCGGCCATATCAGCCTCAACCGGCCCAAGGCGCTGCACGCGCTGACACTGGAGATGTGCCATGCGATGAGCGCGGCGCTGAGCGCGTGGGCGGCGGATGACACCATCAAGGCGGTGATCCTCGATCATGCCGAGGGCCGGGGCTTCTGCGCAGGCGGGGACATCGCCTTCCTGCGCAATTCGGCGCTCAACGATGGCGGGGTTTCGGGGCGCAAGTTCTTTCACGACGAATACCAGCTCAACCACCAGATGTTCACCTATGCCAAGCCGATCGTCGCCTTCATGGACGGCATCACGATGGGTGGCGGGGTGGGCATTTCGCAGCCTGCCAGATACCGGGTGGCGACGGAAAACACCCGCTTTGCCATGCCCGAAACCGGCATCGGCCTGTTCCCCGATGTCGGCGGCGGCTGGTATCTTTCGCGGCTCGGGGGGCGGCTCGGACAGTTCCTCGCGCTGACCGGCGCGCGGCTCGACGGGTCGGAATGCCTGTGGGCCGGGCTGGCGACGCATTGCGTCCCGCACGACATGGTGGGAGTCCTAAAGGGCCGGATCCACGATCACCCCGATCGGATTGCCGGCATCCTGAGCGAACCAGTCGGCACCCTGCCCAAGGCGCGGATCGAGGCCAACGCCGACAAGATCGCCAAGCACTTTGCTTCCGATCGCTACGAGGACATTCTCGCCAGTCTGGAAGCGGCAGCCGGGGCGGGTGACGACTGGGCGATGAAGGAGCGCGATACGCTCGGCACCAAGAGTCCGCAGACCTGTAAGGTCGCGCTGCGCCAGCTTGCGCAAAGTGCCGCCCTGACTGACTTTGCCGACAACATGCGGATGGAATACCGCATCGCCAGCCGCGTGCTGACCCGTCCCGACTTTGCCGAAGGCGTGCGCGCGGTCATCATCGACAAGACCAATGATCCAAAGTGGGATCCGGCCACCCCGGAAGGGGTGAGCGAGGAATTGCTCGACAGCATCTTCGCGCCCCTTCCCGTCGAAGAGGAATGGCAACCCCTATGACCTACGAAACCATCATCGCCGAACCCGATGCCCGCGGCACCAAGGGCGTCACGCTGCTGACGATCAATCGCCCGCAGGCGCTCAACGCGCTCAATTCGCAGGTGCTCACCGAGCTGATCGAGGCCTTCGCCGCCTTTCAGGCCGACAGCACCCAGCTGTGCGCGATCCTCACCGGCAGCGGCGACAAGGCCTTTGCCGCAGGCGCCGACATCAAGGAGATGGCCGAAAAGCCGGCGGCCGATTTCTATCTCGACGATTTTTTCAGCCCCTGGACCAGCGAGATCGTCAAGAAGACCCGCAAGCCGTGGATCGCCGCGGTCAACGGCTTTGCGCTGGGCGGCGGGTGCGAGCTGGCGATGATGGCGGATTTCATCATCGCCTCGGACAAGGCCAAGTTCGGCCAGCCCGAAATCAAGTTGGGGGTTGCCCCCGGCATGGGCGGTTCGCAGCGGCTGACCCGTGCGATCGGCAAGTCGAAGGCGATGGAAATGTGCCTCACCGGGCGGATGATGGATGCGCAAGAAGCCGAGCGCAGCAACCTCGTCGCCCGTGTGGTGCCGCATGAGGAGCTGATTGCCGAGTGCCTCAAGACCGCCGCGACCATCGCCGCCATGCCGCCGATGGCAGCGATTGCCAACAAGGAAATGGTCAATTCGGCCTTCGAGATGACCCTCGATCAGGGCTTGATCGTCGAACGCCGGATCTTCCAGATCCTTACCGCGAGCGAAGACAAGGCCGAAGGCATGGCCGCCTTCATCGAGAAGCGCGAAGGGCAGTGGAAGGGGCGTTGATCTCGCCGCGAAGGGAGCAGTAAGCCATGAAAATCGCCTTCATCGGCCTTGGCAACATGGGCGGCGGAATGGCCGCAAACCTTGTCAAGGCAGGCCATCAGGTTCGCGCGTTCGACCTTTCCCAAGCCGCGCTCGCGCATGCCCGCGAGGCTGGTTGCCAGACCTTCGCCTCGGCGAAGGACGCCTGCGCCGAGGCACAAGCCGTCGTCTCGATGCTGCCCAACGGCGCGATCGTCAAACAGGTCTATTGGGACGAGGTGATCGGCCACGCGCCCGAGGGTGCGATCCTGCTCGATTGCTCCACCATCGACGTCGCCACCGCGCGTGAAGTGATCGCGGTGAGCGAGGTGCATGGCTATCAGATGGTCGATGCGCCCGTCAGCGGCGGGATTGCAGCGGCGGCAGGCGGCACGCTCACCTTCATGGTCGGCGGCTCGGACGAAGCCTTCGCCCGCGCCGAACCGATCCTTGCCGCGATGGGCAAGGCGGTGATCCATGCAGGGCAAGCCGGCAACGGGCAGGCGGCCAAGATCTGCAACAACATGCTGCTGGCGATCCACATGATCGGCACCTGCGAGGCCTTTGCCATGGCGCACAAGCTCGGGCTCGATCCGCAGGTCTTCTACGATATTGCGAGCGTCTCCTCGGGCCAGAACTGGTCGATGACATCCTATTGTCCGGTCCCCGGTGTCGGGCCGAAATCCCCGGCGGATAACGACTATCAGGGCGGGTTTGCCGCGGGCCTGATGCTCAAGGATCTCAATCTGGCGATCGACGCGGCGCACGCCGTGGGCGCAAAGGTTGCCTTGGGCGAACACGCCCGCGCGATCTACGAGGCCTTTGCCAAGGATAATGCAGCGACCGATTTTTCAGGCATTATCCGCACACTGTGATCTGTCCGGCGGCGCTCAGGGGCCGATTTCAGGGCAGTCGCGGCGCGCGGCGGCGGCCACCCGCGCAGCGGCGGCGGGATCCTTCTGCCCCATGCCCCTGATCGTCTGCAACAGGAGCGCGCAATCGAAGCGCGTGCCCCGTTTGATGCTGGCCACGGCGATGTCGGCAAAGGTCGCTGGCGGCATCACCTTCACGCCGCGCCGCAGGAAAATGCTGTTCCAGCGGTCGGTTCCGCTGATGATGTCAACCAGCGCGCGCTGGCCCGGGCCGTCGGTTTCGGCGAGCACGGCAGGCGCAAGGTCGCTGAGCAAGGTGTCGGGCGTGGCGCGGCGCAGGAACAGCGCGCCATAGCGGCGTGCCGCCTCGGGCAGGTCGTTGGCGGCAAGCGCGAGGCGCAAAACCGCCTCTTGCGCAACCGGATCGCGCCATCCGCGTTGCCCGGCGATCTGGATCGTCAGTCCCGCCCGCTCGCGCTCTCCGGCCTTGGTCTGGGCGATCGCCAGCAGGGTGAGGTGTTCGGCCGGGACGGGGCGGCGCAGCACCAGACGCTTGGCCTCGGTCAGAGCGAGGGCACCATCCCCGCCTTCGGCCGCGAGGGCGGCAATCCGTGGCTGGGCGTAATTGCGCAGCGGCTGCGGCACGAGCGGGGCGAGCGCGGGGGAAAGATCGGCCTGGCGGTCAAGCTGGAGCAAGCCGGTCACCAGCGCGAGCGCGATCAGCATCGTTGGCCACAATATCTTGGCGATCATGGCCGTTCCTTCTGCTGGTCGGCCGCGATCCGGCCCAGCAGCACCAGCGCAAAGGCCGCGAAGGCGAGAATCGTCTGGTTGCGCAGCGGATAGTCGGTGATCGATTGCAGCGCGATGGCGAGCAGAAAGCAGCTGCCAGCCCAGGCTGCCCAGGCCTGCGAGGAATGGCGCGCCCGCCAGCTCATCCAGGCGATAAGCAACATCCACAGGCCGGCCAGGGCCAGTCCGGGCAACCCCGCCTCGATCGTCAGTTCGAGATAGTCGTTATGCGCCCGCCCGGCCGTGCGCACGGTCAGGTTTTCGAGCGATTCGTCCACCTGAAACACTTCGTCGAACGTCCCGATACCCGCGCCCGCCGGCCAGTAGCGCGCGGCGCTGTAGGCGGCATCTTCCCAGATGAAGCGGCGCGGATCGTCCTTGGCCTCGAACCGTTCCAGCGCCTCGCCGATCCGGCCGGGCGCGGCCAGGATCAGTGCCGTGCCGCTTACGGCCAGCAGGGCGATGGCACCCAGCACGATTGCCCCGGCTCTGCCGGCGTTCGGCGTCCCGGCGAGCGCGCGGCGTTCACCCAGCGCCCACCACAGCGCCTTCAATCCGGCCAGGCCGAGCGGCAGCGCTGCCAGTAAAATGGCGGTGCGCGACTTGGTCAGGAAGATCGTCAGCACCAGCAGGCCGCAGATTGCGACCCGCGCGAACGGTATCACCGGGTGAGACCGGGGCACCGGCAGGAGCGCGGCAAGGCCCAGCGAGAACCCGAGCAGCAATCCGGTGGAGTTGCGATTGGCGAAAGTTCCAAGCAGCACGCTGCCCGGATTGCGCGAGCCGAACAGAGTGCCGCTGTCATCGGTCGCTCCGAGCTGGAGCAGACCCAACAGCATGGTGACCAGTCCAAGGGCGGCGACGAGCCAGCCAATGGTGAGGAGCTGGGGCCGCGGCAAAGACCAGCCGATGATCAGCACCGCCAGCGGGGTGATCAGCGCGGACAGGGCAAGAATGGTGCGCTGCGGGTTGGTGCTGAACGGCATCCAGACCGTCTGATCGCCGACCATCTCGAGTGAGCGCGCCACCAGATCGCGTCCCGGCAACGCGGTCCAGATCGCTGGTGGAAGCGGAACGATCTGCAACAGCGGCAGCAGCAGCGAGAGCAGGATCAGCAGGCGCAGCGGCGTGCCTGCGGTGCGCCAGAACTGAGCCAGTGCGACACGGTGAGGAACCAGCGCCGCGATTGCGGCGAGCTGCACGGTGAGGTTGGCCAGCCCGTACCGGCTGCCGCCACCGCCGAAGGCGAAGGCGATCAGCAGCACGGCGACAAGGGCTAGAAAGGAAAGCCGTTGCGTGAAGTTATGGTTCAACGGCAAACCTCAAATCATGCTTGGGCGGAACAGGTGCCGCAGCGGCGCGGGAAGAACAGAAAAAAAGCCCGGCACTGCGTACCGGGCTTCTTGTGGACAAGCCCGCAGGCGTCGGGCGGCTCAGGCCGATCAGGTGCCCGGCGACTGGCCGTTGTCGTCCGACGAACTGGCGAGGATGATGCCGCCGATGATCGCCGCGGTGGCGAGAAGACCGAGAATGATGCTGAAGCCGCTCTTGGCAGATTCGCCTTCCACAGCGCGACCCAAGCCCGGCGCAGCCGAAACGCTGTAGACCGCGCCGCTGTCGCCAGCGCGGGTGTTGGCCTGCGCGGCAATAGGCATCACAGCCATTGACGCGGCGGCCGCAGCCATTGCAAGGCGGGTAACGTTTTTCATCATCATCTTAGCCCTCTTAAAGCCTCTTCGTACGATTACCTAGTGCAATGCAGCAAGTTTGGCAACACCCCGATAAGCAAATTTGGTAAACAGATCATCAGCACAAGCCTAGCCCAGCGCGGATTTCCCCCCTTTCGCCGACTCATCGCAATCCGTCGCCGGGGATGAATTGGGCTCGTCCGGCTGGGGTGACAGCACCGATTCGCCCAGCAAGCGCTCGTAGCGACCTATCTCGCCACCGGTGATCACCATGCCTTGGTGGACCAGCCAGGCATGCGCGCCGAAGGGGCGATCGGCCGGTCGTTCCACGCCGATCTGGATTTCGCCGGCGAGGCCCCCGGCTGCGAGCCAGTTCTGTGCGGCGATGGCCTGCACCAAACAATCGCTGCGCCACGGCAGGCGTGCGGACAGGCGCGGAAGAACATAGGCGATCCGCGCCAAGTGGGCCGGATCGGCGGTGCCCCCGCCTTGGCCGGCCAGCTTGCTCACGGCGCGGTTGCGCGCGGGAATCTCGCTCGCCGCGAGCCGCGCGAAGACGAGCCGCGCCCGCACCAGCTCGAGAAGCCCGCGCAGGGCATAGGCCATCAGCCAGCCGCCATCCCGCAGCCGCAGCCTGGAAACGACAGGAGGGGCAGGTGTTTCTTGCGGTTTCGGCACCGCTTGCTTATTGCCGCGCGAGGCAGCCGTTTCAAGGTGCTGCGCGATACGGGATGAACCGATGCTCGACGAGGCGATCAGGGAAAAGCTGCGCGATCCGGCCTACCTTGATCTGCACATGATGGCTGTGGCGGCCATCCGGCGGATCGGCAAAGTCGCCTGGTACGATTCGCATTTTCACCGCCGGTTTGAAGTCGCCAAGCTCTACCTTGCGCAGGTCCGGCCCGATGCGCTCGAAGACTTCGTGCGCGGCTTCGACGTTTTGCTGCCGCCCGCCAATTTCCGCAACATCGTGATCGATGACCTGTTCGATGCGCCGACGCGTGCGCAGATCCGCGAGGCGGCCCGATCGATCCCGGCGGAATGCATCAAGGACTATGAGCTGCGCGATTTCGGTCGCCATATCGTTCACGACTATCCGCTGTTCGTCGAACTCCAGCAGCAATTGCTGCCGCGCATGAGTGCGCTGGTGGGACTTGATTTGGAGTTAGGCTACAATTTCCTGAGCCTCTACGGCGGAGCGGGGCGCTGCGATCCGCACATGGACGAGCCGGAGTCGATGTTCACGCTCGATTACTGTATCGAACAGAGCGAAGACTGGCCGATCTGGTTCAGCAAGGTGGTCGACTGGCCGACCGTGGAAACCATGCGCAACTGGGACCCCCAAGCGATCAAGTCCGATCCGGCACTTGGTTTTCGCCCCCACGTGCTGCGGCCCGGCGAAGCCTTGCTGTTCAACGGTTCCTCGCAATGGCACTACCGCGACGCCATCGCCCCTGGCGGTTTTTGCAGCCTGCTGTTTTTCCATTATTATCCGGCGGGCTGCAAGGATCTGGTGTGGCCGCACCTGTGGCCGCATCGGTTTGACATCCCCGAACTCGGACCTTTGTGCGAGTTGTTCAAAGAATGCGGCGGAGACGGTTTGATCTAGAGCGGCGATGACGGGAATTGCCGCAATCTTTTCGGCCGGCCCGGCGCGTGCGCGCCAGCTTGACGCTATGATGGCGGCCATGGCCGGGCGCGCCTATGACGGCGAGGGGCGCTGGGTGCACGGTTGCTTCGCCTTGGGCGCAAGCATTCTTCACACCACCGCCGAAGCGATGGAAGCCGGCCAGCCGCATACCAACGAGGATGAAGCCCTCGCGCTGGTGCTTGATGGTTATCTCACCAATTGGGAGGAGCTGCGCAGCGACCTGCTGGCGCGCGGCGCGGTGTTGCGCAACCGTTCGGACGCTGAGCTGGTGCTGCGTGCCTACGAGCAGTGGGGCGAGGATTGCGCGGACCGCATCGAGGGCGAATTCGCGTTCGTGATCGCTGACAGGCGTGCCGGGCGTCTTTACGCCGCGCGCGACCATCAGGGCCTGCGGCCGCTGTTCTATTGCCAGCGAGGTGAAACCCTTTTCATCGCCTCGGACATCCCGGCGGTGTTTGCTGCACTCGATCCGCCGCCCGAGCCGAACCACGATTATCTCGTCGGCGTGGCGGCGGTGCAGCTGTTCCTGCCGCAGGACACGGTGTGGCGGGAAATCAAGCGGCTCGAGCAGGCCCATTGGCTCACTTGCGACGGCAATGGCCTCGTCACGCGGCGCTATTACACGCTGCCTTTCGGCGAAAGGCTGCGATACCGCAGCGATGCCGAATATGCCGAGCACTACCGCGCGATGCTGGCTGACGCACTCCGCCGCACGACCCGCAGTCATGCGCCGCTGGGCATTGCGGTCAGCGGGGGGCTGGATTCGTCATCGCTCTACTGCCTTGCCGACCAGCTTGAACGCGAGGGCCGGCTGCTCGCCCCCGGATTTCAGGGATATACGCTGGCAGCCGAGCCCGGAAGCCGTGCATTCGAATTGCCCTATGCGCGGGCGGCAGCGGACAAGATCGGGCGGACCTTGACCGAGGTGCCGCTGTTCCGCCCATCGCTTGATTGGTACATCCAGCAGGCGCGCGGCGAGCGGGATCTGCCGATCCCCACCAATGGCGCGATGACCATGCGGATCGAGCAAAGGGTCCATGCCGACGGAGCCAGGGTCTATATCAATGGCGATGGCGGTGACGAATGGCTGCAGGGCAGCCGGGTCTATTACCGTGAATTCGTGCGGGATGCCGATTGGACTGCTTTTCTGCGTGCCCTTCGGGCCGATGCCGCGCGTCTGGGCTGGGGCAACATCCTGCCGAAGGCGCTGCGGATCGGTCTGTCGGCCTTCGCGCCGGATCGCGTTCGGACTCTGGTCCGCGCGCTGCGGCGGCGACGGGTCTATCGCGATCCTCAGTCCTATTATTGGCTCAAGCCCGAGGCGCGCGCGCTGCTCGAGCAACAAGAGGCGGCCTATGATCTTTCGCTTCCGGCCGATCCGCACCAATGGACGAAGCAGAACATGTTCTCCTCGCCCTTTGGTGCCTATGCCAGAGCGCGGATGCAGCGCCAGCGCGGCCTCAACGGGATCGAACCACGCCATCCGATGTTCTCTCGGCAATTCATCCGCTTCAGCCTTGCCACGCCGGAGCACATCCGCAACCGGGCCGGCTTAACCAAGGTCATTCACCGAATTGCGTTGCGCGGTATCTTGCCCGACATGATCCTTGATCGGCGCACCAAGGCCGACTTCGAATCGGACGCGATCGACAGCGAAATGGGCCGGTTCTGCCGCGAAGAGGGCCGACCCTTCCTCGAGAATTTCTGCGAAAGCAGCGGTTTGGAGAGGTTAATTCCGCCCGGATTTGTAAATACGGTTGACGACGACCGCTCATGGGAGCTATGGGGGCTGTACGCGGTTGCAGCATTTTTATCGTTTTGTTCGTCGCAAGATGACGAACTTGGGGACACTAGAGTTAGGATTGGGACATGACCAAGGAAATCAGCAAGAACACCTATTCGAGCCCGCGTCTGGTCGAATTCGGATCGGTCCGCAATCTGACTGGTGGCAGCGGCACGATGATGATGGACGGCACCATCACCATGGTTCAGGTTCCCTGATCTAGAACCTCTTCCTGTCTTATTCAGATTGCCTCGCCTAACCCTGTTAGGCGAGGCTTTCATGTTTAGGACCCCGCCCAACGCGGCGTCTTGGAAGCTCTGTCCATGTCCGACGTTCTCGCCGAGCATATCGAATATCTCACCCTGCCCGGGCGCAATGCGCTTTACCGGCAGGCAATCGAAGCGACGCTTAGGCCCGGTGAACGCGTGGCCGATCTCGGCTGCGGCGTCGGCGTGCTCGGGCTGTTCTGCCTCGAAGCCGGGGCGGACAAGGTGTGGGGTATCGACAGCAGCGATGCGGTTCATCTTGCGCGCGAGGTGATGAACCGTTGCGGTTATGGAGACCGCTATGAATGTATCGCCGGCTCGACTTTCCGCACCGTGCTGCCCGAACCGGTCGATCTGATCATCTGCGATCATGTCGGCTTCTTCGGTTTCGATTACGGCATCATCCCGCTGATGCGCGACGCGCGCCAGCGGTTTCTGAAGCCTGGCGGGGCGATGATTCCGCAGGCGCTGGATCTGATGGTGGCCGGGGTCTCGTCGGACGAATGCCTCGCCAAGGCGGACGGCTGGACGCGCGACTGCGTGCCTGGGCAGTTTCGCTGGCTCGACCGGCTCAGCCGCAACGTGCGGTATTCCCATCAATTTTCGCCCGTTGATCTGATCGCTGCCCCGGTTGCGCTCGGCCATGTCGATCTCGCGGCGGACGAACCCGATTTCTTCAGCTTCGAAGCGGTGCTCACTGCGACCCGCGCCGGCAGGTTCGACGGCCTCGCCGGCTGGTTCGACTGCCGTCTTTGCGATGGCGTCAGAATGACCAACAACCCGCTGGTGGACGAAAGCATCCGCCGCTCGCAGGCGTTCCTGCCGGCCGAGGAAAGCTTCCCTGTCGAGGCCGGCGATGCGGTCGGCGTGACGGTGCGCTTTCGCGCTGATGACACCCTGATTTCGTGGACGATCCAGCCTCCCGGCCAAGCGAAGCGGCAGCAAATGTCGACCTTCAAGAGCACGGTCCTGACCCCTGCCGACTTGGTCAAGCAGCCCGCTCGCCCGCTCACGCTCAGCCACGAGGGCAAGGCTCGCGCCTTCGTGCTCGCGCAGGTCGATGGCCAGCGCTCGGGCGACGAGATCGTCGATCGGGTGCTGGCCGAGTGGCCGGACATGTTTCCGAGCGAACAGGCCGTGCGGGAATTCGTGAAGTCGGTGCTGGCCCATCATTGCGCTGTCTGATGCCCTTCTTGTGCTGACGCTTGTATCCCACCCCGCCCGGATTCAGCCCGCGCTCGCCAGCAAGCCCTATGATCGCTGGGTGACACCCGAAGGCGAAGTGAAGGCCGAGTTTCATCGCCCGCCCGAGGGCTTTCTGGTGCGCTTTCCGGGCGAGGCGGATTTCGCCATCGACCTGGCCGCCCGCCGCGCGAGCGGCTGGCCCGCGCCCGAAACCACCCCCGATCATTTTGAAAGCCTGTTCCAACACGGCATCGTCCCGCTCGTCGGTAATTATCTGGGTGGCTTGTTCCTGCATGGCAGCGCCGTTGCTGTCGGCGACAAGGCGATCGCCTTTCTCGGCCTCTCGCGCAGTGGCAAGACGACACTGGCCGGGGCCTTCGCCAAGGCCGGCTATCCCTTCCTGACCGAGGACGTGATCGAGCTGGCCTTGTCGGGCAATGCCTATATGCTCCAGCCCAAGCATTCACGCTTGCGGCTGTTCGTCGATAGTGCGGCGTGGCTGCTCGAACGCGAATTCCCCGATCCCGAGGATGACGACAAGCACAGCCTCGCCGCCGGAGAAAACTTGCCCTTTGCCGAGACTGCGGTGCCGCTGGCGCGCATCTACGTGCTCGGGCGGGATCACGATGCGCCGCTGGCGATCAACCCGTTCGTGGGCCCGGAAGCGCTTGCCCAGCTGCTGCCCCATGCCTTTGTGCTCGATGTTGAGGACAAGCCGCGATTGCGTGCGCATTTCGAACGTATTGGCCAATTGTCCGAAAGAATCCCGGTTTGCGCTCTTGACTACCCGCGCCGATACGGGGAACTCCCGATGGTGATCTCCGCCATTCTTGCCGAAATCAGGACAAACCCCGAACCATGACGACACTCGATCAGCGCTTCCAGATGTCCGACGACGTTATCGCGCGCGAGGTGGCGGGTGAAATGGTGCTGCTCGATCTTGCCAGCGGCCTCTACTTCGGTCTCGATCCGGTCGGCAGCCGGATCTGGGAATGCCTCTCCGAAAGTTCCTGCACGCTGACCAAGGTGTGCGATGTGATCGAGGCGGAGTATGATGCACCGCGCGCCCGGATCGAGGAGGATATCCTGGCGCTTGCGGCACAGCTCACGGATAAGGGCCTGATCACCCCGGTGTAGAGCCGTCCGCCTGCATCGCGCTCAGCCAGCCTTCATCCATGTGAATGATGCGGTGCGCCAGCGCGAGGCTCGCCGGACGGTGGGTGATGATAATCACCGTGCGCCCGCCAAGCGAGCGGATGCAGGCCTCGACGAAAGCCGCTTCGCCCTCGAGATCATACATGCTGGTGGCTTCGTCGAAGATGTAAACCGGCGGATCGCGATAGAGGGCGCGGGCGAGCGCGATGCGCTGTTGCTGGCCGCCCGACAGGCGGATGCCGTCATCCCCGATCTCGGTATCCAGCCCCTGCGGCAGGCGATCGATGAAGGTGCTCGCTTGGGCCATGGCCACCGCCCGTTCGAGCGCGGCGGGATCCCCCCCGGCTGTTCCGAATATGATGTTGTCGCGGATCGTGCCGTTGAACAGCAGGGGGCGCTGCGGGACATAGCCGAACTGCCGGCGCAGGTCTTGAACCTGTAGCGTGGCGATATCCTGCCCGTCGATTGTGATCCGCCCGCCCTGCGGATCATAGTAGCGCAGCAGCAGCCGGATCATGGTCGATTTGCCGATGCCGTTGGCCCCTGTCAGGGCGATGATTTCGCCCGGCGCGATGGCCAGCGAGAGATTGGTCAGCACCGGCGGGCGTCCCGGATAGGCGAAAGTCACGTTCTCGAAGGCGATCGCGCCCTTGGCCCGCTCCAGCCGATGCGGCGCGGCATAGCCCGGTTCGACCGGTTTGCCGAACACCGATTCGAGCCGTGCAAGCGCGCCGCGTGCGATCTGGAAGGCACCGTAGCTGTCGGCAAGACCCGAGACCGGCCGCGTCAGCAGCGCGGCATAGAGCAGGAAGGCGAACAGCTCGCCCGGAGTGCGGGTTCCGGCGGCAACCTGTTCGCTGCCGACCAACAGGATGGTGATTGCGCCAAGGCCGGCGATCAGCGCCACAATCGGGCCGACAAAGGCCGACAGGCGCGCCTGATCGAGCGCAAGCTTGCGCGCTGTCTCGACCGCCTGATGATACCGGCGGCGATACTCCTCCTCTACCGCGAAGGCCTTGATTGCGGGCAGCATTTCGAGATCGGTCTCGCTCATGCACATCAGCCTGGTCTCGGCCTTGCGGGCCTTGCGGGCGAGCACCCGCATCCGTCTGCCCATCAGCTTGAGCAGCACGAAGAAGACCGGAACGAGCATCGGCACCACCAGCGCCATCACCGGATCGAGCATGAACAGCAGCACCACCGCGCCGCCAGCCGTGATCACCATCGAGGGCACGCCGGCCAGCGTGGTGGTGAGAAATCGGCTCAGCCGGTCGACCTCGTAGGTCATCAGCGTCAGCAGATCGCCGGTCCGGCTGCGGTCGTGGAAGCTGATCGGCATCGCCTGAAGGTGATCATAGGTCTCGCGGCGCAGCCCCGCGAGGATCCTTCCCGAAGCCAGCTCCGACAGAATCGCGACCAGAATGTTGACAGCGGTCAGACCGACCAGCGCAACCACCAGCAACGCCAAGGTCAGGCGGGTGTCGATGGATCTGTCACCCAACACGCCCGACAGGAAGTTTCCGGCCAGCCATGGCAGCGCCAGCGTGGCAAAGGCACTGACAAGCGAGAGCGCGCTGATCGTTGCCAGTTCTGCAGCAAAGGGTCGGATCCGTGCCGCGAGGAAAGCCAGCTTCATGGCGTTCGTTCCGGCTTGTTCCAGCGCATCAGAGCCTCGCCGTAGCGCCGCAATTGCAGCAGGCTGGTGGGCCAGTGCGCGCAGTGCGGATACTTCTTCAGCAGGTGGGATCTGGGCGCGAAAGCCATTGTCCGGATCATCTCCACCCGGGTTTTCATGCGGCGGGTCGCTCGAAAATCGCGCCAGAAATCCTGCACCACGCCGGGCTTGGCAATATAGGCAAGGGCTGGCGAACCCGGAGCCGCCGCGCGCAAACGCGCCATTAGCTCGGCCGGCACATAGAGCCCGAGATCCCGCTGCGCCCCGTCAAGCGCGGCATGGACAATTGCAGCTGCATCATGCGTCTCGCAAAAGGCAGCAAGAGACTGCCATTGGCTTTCATCGAACCCTGATGTCAGCTTACGGTAATCGACCGCCCATATCAGGCGTCGTCCTCCGGTAATCCGTTCATCTTCAACGCCGTAGCCACGCGCCACATGCCAGGCCTGATTGATCGCGCCGTGTACCAGCATCATCAGGGGATCGGGCGCAAAGGCATGGGGCGATAGCCGTGTCACCGGCGCGCGTCCCTGCCAAATGCGTTCGGCATCAAGGATTTTCTGCAGTACCGGACGATCGCTCGGTTCCCAGTGCAGGTCGATCGAATGCTCCATCCCCGCACCACAATCAACCAACCAGGTTTCCTGGCAATGCAGGCCATGGGGGTCTTCGCGCCGGAAGCATCCGGCGCTTGCCAGAATGCTGCGGGCCCGGGCAAGGTGCTGCGGGCGGATCAGCAGATCGGTATCGCCGCGGCGCCGGGCGGCGGGATCCTCGTAATACAGATAGGCCAGCGCCGTGCCCTTGAGCAGGATCGTCTCGATGCCGCCTTCAGCGAGGCTCGAGAGGATCCCGCTGATGGTGTTGCGGTGCAGCTCTTCCCACAATCCTGCCAGCCGCATCTCGCTGCGCACCGCTTCGGCCACCTGCCCCGGCCAGCTGGCCAGTACGCCGGGCGCTTGACCAAGCACCACCGCTATTCCGTGGAAACGGGTGCGGCGAGCCAGAACATCGTAATCCTCCGGCGACGCGAGCGAGGCTGGCCATGCCGGCACCGGCTGATCGCCAAGGGCTGCACGCAAGCAACCTGCAAGAAATTCGTCTGCCGCGTCGATGATCATGCAATTTTGCTCGGACCGAGACAATTCCGCTTCCACTGGGTGTTGTTGCACGAGTGCCCGTATCACGACAGGTTGTCGCCCTTGTCCTAGCGCATCGCTTCGCGAACGCCATTCATTTTGCTCCGGGCCAAGGCACCGGCGGATTTTTCGTTGACCCGCGGCATTCATGCTGCAATGCGGCAACCGGAATTGCTGCGGTGACAGCCAGCATGTCGGGGGAGCGCATGACAACCGGACATAACAGGCGCGGCATCATTCTTGCGGGCGGTTCGGGGACGCGGCTTTACCCCCTCACCCGCGGGGTATCCAAGCAGCTGATGCCGATCTATGACAAGCCGATGATCTTCTACCCGCTCAGCACCTTGATGCTGGCCGGGATCCGCGACATTCTGATCATCACCACCCCCGAAGATGCCGGCCAGTTCAAGCGGGTTCTGGGAGATGGCAGCGATTTCGGTGTGTCGCTCAGCTATGCTGTCCAGCCCAAGCCCGAAGGCCTCGCGCAGGCCTTCCACATTGGTGCGGATTTCGTGCGCGGCGGTCCGAGCGCGCTGATTCTGGGCGACAATATCTTCTACGGCCACGGCCTGCCCCAATTGCTGCAGCGGGCCAGTGCGCGCATGGAAGGAGCGAGCGTGTTTGCCTACCGGGTCAATGACCCGCAGGCTTTCGGCGTGGTTGAGTTCGACGCGGAGGGCAAGGCCGTCTCGATCGAGGAAAAGCCAAGGCTTCCCAAATCGAACTATGCCGTCACCGGGCTTTATTTCTACGATGACACCGTGGCCGATCGCGCCCGCGACCTCAAACCCTCGGCGCGTGGCGAACTGGAGATCACCGATCTCAACCGCCTCTATCTCGATGAGGGGGCCTTGTCGGTCGAGATCATGGGGCGCGGCTTTGCCTGGCTGGACACCGGCACCCATGCCTCGCTGCTGGATGCGGCGACCTATGTGCGCATCACCGAGGAGCGGCAGGGCCTCAAGATCTGCTGTCCCGAGGAAATCGCCTGGCGGCAGGGCTTCATCACCGCCGAGCGCCTGCGCCAAATCGCCGAGCCTTTGAGAAAGTCGGGATACGGCGAATATCTGGTCAGGCTGCTCGAAGCACCGGTTCTGGCATGAACATCATCGAAACCGCCATACCCGGCGTTTTGATCATCGAGCCGCGCGTATTCGGCGATGCGCGGGGGTTTTTCATGGAGACCTGGAACGCGGCCGGGTTTGCGGCTGCGGGTCTCGATCTCGCCTTCGTGCAGGACAATCACAGCCGCTCGCAGAAGGGCGTCTTGCGCGGGCTTCATTTCCAGAATCCCGGCCCGCAGGGCAAGCTGGTGCGGGTGGCGAACGGCGCGGTGTTCGATGTCGCGGTCGATCTGCGTGCCTCTTCGTCCACCTTCGGCCAGTGGGTGGGTGTGGAACTGAGTGCGGCCAACAAGCGGATGCTTTGGGTGCCCGAAGGCTTCGCCCATGGCTTCCTGACGCTCGCGGACGATACCGATTTCCTCTACAAGTGCACCGCGCCCTATGCGCCGCAGTCGGAGCACACATTGGCATGGAACGACCCGGCGGTGGGGATCGCATGGCCGTTGAACGGGATTGATCCGCTGATCTCCGAAAAGGATGCGCGCGGCCTGGCGCTGGCTGATGTGCCGGTGTTCGCATGAGGGTGCTGGTCACCGGCGCGAAAGGACAGCTGGGCGGGGCCTTGCAGCGCACGGCGCCGGACTGGGCCAAGGTCAGCGCGATCGATGTCGAGGATGTCGATCTGACCGATGCGGCGAAGCTGTCGGCGCGGCTGAGGCTCGAGGCGCCCGATCTCGTCATTAATGCCGCCGCTTACACCGCGGTCGACAAGGCCGAAAGCGATGAGGCCACCGCGCGCGCGATCAACGCCGATGCCGTCGCAACCATGGTTGCGGCCATGGCCGACACCGGCGGCAAGGTGGTTCACGTATCGACCGACTATGTGTTCGACGGCACGGCCTCCACGCCATACGCGCCCGAGGCGCGCCGCAACCCACAATCGGCCTATGGCCGTACCAAGGCCGAAGGCGAGGACAAACTGCGCGGGCAAGACCTGTTGGTGCGCACCGCCTGGGTCTACGAGGCGGGCGGCGCGAATTTCGTGCGCACCATGATCCGCCTGATGAAGGAGCGCGACGAACTGGGCGTGGTGGCCGATCAGATCGGCGCGCCGACCTGGGCGACGGGCCTGGCCGAAACGATCTGGGGCCTGGTTGAACGCCAGACCGTTGGCACCTTTCATCATTGCGATGCCGGCGTGGCCAGCTGGTATGATTTCGCAGTCGCCATCGCCGAGGAGGCCCATGCCCGCGGGCTGCTGACGCGTCTGCCGATCATCCGGCCGCTGACCACGGCCGACTATCCCACCCCTGCCAAACGCCCCGCCTTCTCGCTGCTCGATTGCCGTGCCACCCGCGCGCGACTGGGGGCGGAGGCGATCCACTGGCGCACCAATTTGCGCAAGATGCTCGAAGAGGAAGCAAAGCTTGGCTAATCTGCTCGTTACCGGCGGCGCCGGCTTCATCGGCGGAAACTTCGTCCACTACTGGAACGCCCGACACCCTGAAGACCGGGTGATCGTGCTCGATGCGCTCACCTATGCCGGCAACCGTTCGACGCTCGAAGGCGCACCCCATGCCGAGCTGGTGGTCGGCGACATCCGCGATACCGCGCTGGTCGAACGTCTGCTGCGCGAACACGGCATCGATACGCTGGTCCACTTCGCTGCCGAGAGCCATGTCGATCGTTCGATCAGCGGTCCGGATGCCTTCATCGACACCAACATTCTCGGTACCAACAGCCTCTTGAAGGCCGCGCGCAGCGTGTGGCTGGCGGGCAGCGGCGTGCCGCACCGCTTTCACCACATCTCGACCGACGAGGTGTTCGGATCGCTCGGGCCGAACGACCCGGCGTTCAGCGAGACCACGCCCTATGCGCCCAATTCGCCCTATTCGGCATCCAAGGCGGCCTCGGACCACCTGGTGCGCGCCTATCACCACACCTATGGGCTGGAGGTAACGACCAGCAATTGCTCGAACAATTACGGGCCCTACCAATATCCCGAAAAGCTGATCCCGCTGTTCCTGCTGAATGCGCTCCACGGCCGCAACCTGCCGATATATGGCGACGGGATGAACGTGCGCGACTGGTTGCATGTCGAGGATCATTGCCGCGGGATCGAGGCCTGTCTCAAGCGCGGAGTGCCGGGTGAGACCTACAATATCGGCGGCGGGGCGGAGCTGCCCAACATGACCGTGATCGACACCATCTGCGCCGAAGTCGATCGCGCCTTTGCCGAGATCGACGGCCTCGCCGAGCGGTTCCCCGATGCGCCTGCCGCCAAGGGCCAGCCGACCGGAGGCCTCAAGACCTTTGTCACCGACCGCGCCGGCCATGATCGCCGCTATGCGATCGACGAGACCAAGGCGCGGACCAGGATCGGCTACGTGCCGCAGATCGGTTTCGAGGAAGGCCTGCGCCAGACGCTGCGCTGGTATCTCGACCACGAAGCCTGGTGGCGGCCGCTGATTGCGCGCCATGCATGACGTGACGCCCCGGCAGTCGGACTGTCCGACGCTAGGGGGGCTGCTCGCCGGAAGACAGAACAATCTCAACGCGCTGCGCATGATCGCGGCCAGCGCCGTGCTGGTGTCCCATGCCTATCCGATTGCCTTGGGCGCAGGGACCCCCGAGCCGCTTGAGCAGCTCACCGGCCTGACGCTGGGCGACCATGCGGTGGCGGTGTTCTTCATTCTTTCGGGCCTGCTGATCGCGCGCAGCTATGACCGGGGCAATGGCCTGCTGCGCTTCGTGCTGTCGCGCGCGGCGCGGCTGTATCCGGCGCTGATCGTCGTCGTGGTCCTGACAGTGCTGGCGGGGGCCTTCTTCACCACCTTGCCGCTAGCCCAATACCTCACTGCGCCGGCAACGCTGAGCTACATTCCGCGCAATCTTAGCCTTGCATTCCTGCAATACCCTTTGCCGGGCGTGTTCGAGACCAATCCACTGCCGCGTTCGATCAACGGCAGCCTCTGGACCCTGTTCTACGAGGTCGCCTGCTATGGCGGGGTGGTGATCTGTGGTCTCCTCGGTCTGCTGCGCCGACCGCTCGTGTTCAGCGCCGCGTTCGTGGTGCTGGCCTTGGCCTTCGTGCTGGGCGGGGCATTCGAACCGTTCGGAGGGCCTCTCTACATCGCCAAACGCATGCTGACGCTCGCCTTCCCCTTTGCGTTGGGAATGCTGGCCTATGTCTGGCGCGACCGGCTGAAACTCGATTTCCGGCTGGCAGCCGGGCTGTGGGTGGTGCCGGTGCTCGCCCATGGCACGGTCTTGCAAGCCGCGGCGATCACGCTGGCAATGGCCTATACGGTCCTGTGGCTCGGCTTCGTCCCGCGAGGCGCGCTGCTCGCCTACAACCGGCTGGGAGATTATTCCTACGGCACCTATCTCTATGCCTTCCCGGAGCAGCAGGCGATGGCCCAGACTTTCCCGGGCGGAACGCCGCTCGCCAACATCCTGCTTGCCTTCCCGGTCACGTTGGTCTTCGCCATGCTCTCGTGGCACCTTGTCGAAGAACGCGCGCTTGCGCGGGTCAGGAGCCGTGCAGTCAGCCCTCAACCAGCGCCGACGCCGTCGCCGCGCACAGATCATCCATGAAGGGATAGGCGGTCTCGCGCAGGTATTCGGCATTGCCGAAGACCGGGGCGGGCGTGGCGGCCTTGCGACAGGCCTCGGCCAGTGCGGCCGCGAGCGGGACTTCGGCGATCGACGTCAGCGAGGTGATGTTCGGGTGGAACCGCGACAGGTCCTTGCAGACGTAGCCGTTGGTCACTGTCCGCACGCCGAAATGCGCCATTTCGAGCGGCGGATAGCTGGGGTGGGGCGATGCCATCAGGCTCACCCCGGCCGAGCTTTCGAGCAGCATCTGGGCGTAATCATCGAGCGAGAGCTTGCCCACGGATCTCAGCTGCCGTCCGTCGCCAAGCGCCACGGGATCGTGCGCGGTTCCGGCCGAGACCACTTCCCAGTTGCCGAACTCGGGATAGTCGCGCGCCCAGCGCCTCAGGCCCCGGACCAGTGCCGGGAAGCAGTTGCGTGCGACATGCGGGCGGCCATAGACCAACACGCGCTGCTTGCGCTGGCTGGTGGGAACGCGGTTCAGATAGGGGCGCAAGGCGTCCGAAATCACCGGTTCGAAGACGAAGCTCCGATCGAAGGCATGGCCGACGGCGGCGAGATATTCGGCTAGGTTCGAACTGTTGATTACGCCCCACAGCGGCGCGCTGGTATCATAGGCTGCGCGGGCGAGCATGTGGCCCGAGGAAAACTCCATGAAGGCCGGCTCGTAATCCTGCATCAGCCAGATCATCGGGCGCGGCGGCCTGCCGAAGGCCTTGGCCTGGGCATCGCGAAGGGCAGCGAAATTGAGCGTCGTCCACCAGTTGTAGGTCATGAAGATCTCGTGGCGCCGCACCGCGATGGTGGCGCGCGGGCTCTTCACCCGTTCGATCTGGCCCGCCGTCAGAGCAAGGCCCGCTTTGGCGCAGCGATTGGTGACGATCGAGGGATCGGTTTCGGCAATGACGTCGGTGATGATGACCCGCACGTCGAGCGCACCCCTCGCCATGAGAGCAAGGCAGAGCCGGGCGAAGATGTCGATCCCGGTCGCGGTGCCGCCGAAATCCGCGCCCTTCTGGAGCAGAGGAATGACCATGGTGAGGCGCGGCGTGGGGTCGGGATCGGGGGCGATGGCAAATTCGGCCAGCACCGCCTCGTCGATCGGCGGTGCGGCAATCCGCGCGCGCAGCCGGTGCACCAGTCCTTTGACCTGCGGGGGCAGGTTCTGCTTGAGGAAATTGCGGGCGTTCATGCGCCGGGCTTTCGGGCAAGGACAGTCAGGAATTCGGCATTGTCAGCTGTTTCGGCCGGGGCGGCAGCCATCGCCGACGAAAGCGCGCCGCGGTTGGCAGCGGGGCTGGCCTCGAGGCTTTCGGCCCATACCCAGCGGCGCGCGTTGGCGTTGATGTGTTGCGTGATCGCGCCGAAGCCTGCATCGCGCAGCGCCGCATAGAGCGCGCGACGGGTCGGGAGGGCGAAGTGGCGTGGTGCTTCGAGCCCGCGCCAGTAGCGGCCGAAGATCGCCAGCCCGCTCGCCCCGCCATTGGGCACTTCAAGATAAAGCGTCCCGCCCGGCTTCAGCCAGCCCAGCAGCCGGCGCAGCAAGGCCAGCGGATCGGGGACATGTTCGAGCACGTGGGCAAGCGTGATGTGGTCGAATTCCGCGCCCCAGTGGTCGTCTTGCAGATTGGCGACATCAGCCACGCGAATGCCGCGATCGGCGAGGCTGCCGACCAGTTGCGGATCATACTCGGCCCCGTGAAGTTCGTGCCCAAGCGGGTAGAGACGAAGCAGATATTCCCCGCTACCGCAGCCGTAATCGAGTACCTTGGCAGGCGCCTTGGGGGCGAAGCGGAACTGTTCGTCTATGCCGGCGGTGTTGTATCCCGCCAGCCGCAGCGCGGTGCCGATCAGCGCATCGGCCAGACCCGCTGAGCGTGCAAAGCGATCGCGGATATAGGCCTTGCGCAATTTGCCGGCAAACCCGCTTCGCTCTGCCCCACCAGTGGATCGTTCGGCATGGGTGTAGTAGCGGGAATAGGCCCGCAGCAACCGCGCCCCATAGGGCCGATTGCGCAACCACAGCGAACCGCAGTTGCAACATCGCAGATAATCGAAACGCCCTTCATCGCTCTTGAAGAAGAAGTCTTCGACACCGCACGCCTCTTCGTCAAAATGCGAGCTCCCGCAAAAGAGGCATTGGGACGAGAGTTCAAGCCCCTCCTCCAACGGCGAAGTGCTTTGCGATATCGAAGATTGGTTCATATCTTCAGATAGTTCTCTTGTACGAAAAGAAGAGGGTGCAAGGCAGCCGATGTCCGCGGAATACTTCGAAGCTTTGCCGTGTCGGTCTGCGTATCGGCACGGGCCTTAATTGTTGCTTTGGCGCTTGCGAGAGGGCAATAGCCCGCAGCCCCGCGCTTTGGAACATCAAAGTTGGCATTCCTTGCGGTTTGGCCACAGTGCACAAGAATGGCTCTCTTTTGCTGGCGAAGGCCGCACCATGAAATTGGCAAAAAATTCGCTGCTTAGCCTGCTGCCGACCCTGGCGGGGATCGCCGCGAGCATCCTGACGGTGCCGGTCTATATCGCCGAAATCGGCAATGACCGCTATGGCGCACTGCTGGTCGGGCTGGTGCTGCTGGGCTATTTCGGTCAGGCGGACTTCGGACTTGGGCGGGCTTTGACGCAACGCCTTTCGGCCGAGCGCGATGCCGATGCGACCGAGCGGGCGAGCATCGTCTGGTCGGCGCTTGCCGGGGCCTTGGGCATTTCTATCATCGGGGCAGGGCTGATCTGCATTGCCGCATACGTCTTTTTCGCATTCTTCTTCGAAGCGACCGACAGCCTTCGGGCCGAGGCGATTGGATCGGTCTGGCTGTTCGGCCTGTGCGTGCCGGTCATCATGTATACCGGGGTCTCGACCGGCGCCTTGCTCGGGGCGGAGCGCTTCGGGGTGGTATCGGTGGGAACGATGGTCGGGAACCTGCTGTCGCAGGTGCTGCCGCTGGCGATGGCGGTGCTCCATTCGTCCGATCTCAGCTGGCTGTTGGGCGCATCGCTTGCCGGGCGGGTCATCGGGCTGGTGCTTATCGTGGCGAGCATGTGGCGCGTGTTCCTGCGCGGCCAGCCGGTGATCGTCTCGCGCAAGCAGTTGCGGCGGCTGTTCGCCTTCGGCGTCTGGATCATGGTCACCGCGATCATCGGCCCGCTGATGATCGTTTCCGACCGCGTGGTGATCGGCGCCACGATCGGGGCGAGCGCGGTCGTCGCCTATTCGGTGCCCTTTCTCATCGCCCAGCGCACGATCACTTTCCCGCTCGCGATCGTCAACGCGCTGTTCCCGCGGCTTGCGGCGCAAACCGAAGAGCAATCCGCAGCCCTCGGCAAGGTGTCGGTGGTGCTGGTGGGCCAGCTCTATGCCTTTGTCGTGGCCGGGCTGATCTGCCTTGCCGAGCCGCTCTTGCAGCTGTGGCTGGGCGACAAGCTCGACGAGCGCTCAATCCTGGTTGGGCAGATCGCGCTGATAGGGTTCTGGATCAACGCGCTGGCCAACGTGCCCTATGCCCTGATTCAGGCGCGTGGCAATTCGCGCTTCACCGCCATGCTGCACGTGATCGAGCTGCCGCTCTATTTCGCCACGCTTTACGGCCTGGGGCTGGCGATGGGGCTGACAGGCATTGCGCTCGCCTTCACGCTTCGCACGACGCTCGATTGCGGCGTGTTGTTCCAGAAGGCGCGGTTTGCCGGCGGCGATGTGTTGGGCAAGCTGATCGGGCCGGCGGCGGTGGTGCTCGCCCCGCTCGTGGCATCGTCGCTGCTCGATAGCTGGACCAACTCCCTCGCGGCGGCCAGCGCATGCAGTCTGGTTCTGCTGGCGTTCAGCTGGTTCCAGATGCCGCAAATGGCAAAGACCCGGCTGATCGCGCAGTTCGCCCGGATGTCGAGATAGGGGCTGCGGCCGAATTGCCGCGACCGCAGCCACGTTGCCCATCCTACAGCCCCAGCGCGGTGATTACCCGCGCTGCCTCCTGCCGTGCCAGCGTCAGGGCGTTGGCGAAGTCCGGATCGCTGCCATCGAGCACGGCAATCAGCATCAGCCTGCCGTTCATGTTCAAGCCCGAATTGCCGTAGCGATCCCGAATATCGGTGATGCTGGCGTTCTGGTAATTCACCCCGCGCACCTCGGCGGTTACAGCCGCGCCGGTTGCCCATGCCGTATGCAGCCCGTCGCGCGTTACCGTGGTAATCTGCGTTCCGTTCGCCCAGTAGGTTGCCGAAGTGAAGCCCGTGCCAGAATGCGGCGCGCTGCCGCTGCCATCCACCGCCGCGCCCGCAAAGAAGCTCGTGCTATTGCAGCCTGCCAGCATGAACTCGTTATCGGTTGTCTTGACGACATAAACCAGCGTCGCATTGCTCGGCCCGGTGTTCGCCGCGAAGGTCGTCTGCATGAAGTCGGTGCTGCCATCATACAGCGCCCCGGCATTATAAACCGGCTGGCTTGTCGCGGATGCCTGCACACGGTTGCGGGTGCCGGGGTTCTTGGCATTGGGCACCACCGCAATCGTATCGCCCGCGCCGGGGATCACGGCCCCGCCATCGCCCGCAGTCATCGCGGCGGTGTTCGTCCAGTCGTAAACCGCCCATGTCGCGCTCGATGCGGAAAGCTGCTCGATCAGCGATTGGCCATAGCTTACCGTTGGCTCAATGGTGGCGCTTCCCGCAATGTTGCTAAGCGTAATCTCGCAGCTGATTGAATCTCCATTAACCAGCCCCATGCCCGCCGCATCGAGCGTGATGACCTTGCCGGTTTGGCCTGCGATGTTCACGCCGTTCTTCTGCCACTGATATGTCGCGGTGATCGGCTGCGTTCCTGCCGCAGTCCATTGCGCCACCAGCGCCTCGCCATCATCGGGCGTTCCGGCAATCCCGTTCGACAGAAAGGCAGGCTTGAACAGCGCCAACTCGTCCGCCGCCTCGGCCAGCGCGCCGGGGGCAACCACTTGCGGCATGGTGTCGCGGTTGCGATCAAACGCAAGCCGCCGGGTAAAGCCCAGCGCCTTGACGGGCACGGTCGGCGCAAAGTCCCCATTCGGGAAGTCCTCCACCACCGTGTCCAGCCCGCCAAAGGCAAGGTTCATCACCCCGCCGGGAATATTGGCATTGGCTGCCCACACGAGGTTGTTCTCGATAGTGATGTTCGGCAAAGGCCCGGCGCGATAGCTGATGCCCCTAAGCAGGTTGTTCTTGAACACCACGTTATTGAGAAAACGGGTTTCAGTGGTGCTGCCACTCAGGATGCGGCTATCGAACAGCCATCCCTGATTGGGCATGGTGTTGTGCATCCACACCACATGGCTATAGTCGCAGCGGCGGGTGAACTGCGAAAGCAAGAAGTCCGGGTTTTCCGATCCCGTCTGCGTCCGGATATTGGCGGTGAGATTGCCGAACATCAGGATGTCCCGCTCGTTCGATACCCCGCCGAGGCCCGGATCGAGTGCGGGCGGCGCGAGATAGTAAAGCTGGCAAGTCAACTCCCACGCCTTGTTGAAGGCGATAATTACGTTTTCCAGATTGTCGCGGGTGTGCTGATACCAGTCGCCATGGCTGTTCGCGTTCCAGACGATTTGCAGCGGCGTGTTCTTGAAGCTGGTTGCCCCGAAGCCCTGCCCGGCAAGGCCCGCAAGCGAAAGGCAGGCGGCCACCCGGTCTTGCGCGACAAAGCCAGCGTCAAGCGTCGCAGTCACACCGGGCAGGGTGTTGAGCCAATCCACCACGTCGCTTGTCCAGTAGCCATCGCCCAATGCCCCGGTGTAATAGGGTTCCGAGCCGTTGCCGTGATCGAAGGTATAGGTGGTCGAGCCAATCGTCACCGTCCAAACCCCGCCGCCCGTGCCCGACGAATAGTTGCCGCCCGAACGCGCGGCGGTCGCCACGCTTTCCGGGCCGGAGTAAACCATCGTAAAGGCGGGTCGATCCGTGTTGAGGTCGTTCTGATCCGAACCCTCGAACTCGCTGGAAACGATGCACACGGCGTTGCTGGCAATGTCGCTTTGGCTATCCCCGACATAGCAGCCGCGTATGAGCGAAGCGTTGACCACCGGCTGGTTGAGCTTGGTAATCTGGCATTCGGTATACCAGGTGTTGCTCGGCATACCGCCGCCGTTCCACTGCCCGCCCCGGATAAGCTCCTTTTTGCCGAGCGAGGAAAGGTTCGTGATGTTGATCCCGTCTGCCCAGTGATTGCCGGGCAGGCCGGGGCCATAGCCGGTGCTGGTATTGGTGTTCATCGACGTGCCATATTGCGCGTCGAAAGTGATATTCGTGCCCTTGAAGCGCCAGAAGGTGCGCTGCGCATTCATCAGCGTATTGGCATCGGTGGTGTAGCTGGTGTTGCCGAGGATGACGCCCGGAACGCTTGCCTCAACCGTGAAGCGCCCGGTGATCGTCCAGCGATCCGTCGGCACTGCCGAAGTCGAGCCAAAGCCCGTGGTGTAGCGCCCCGCCTTGGCGATGGTGAAGCGCGGGTTCTGGTAATTGCCGTTAACCACGAAGGGAATGGCGTTGGGGATCGACTGATAGCGCTCGCCAGCAATTTCCGCGAGGTCAGGGTCGATGGTGATTTCCACGTCGTGCAGCACGTTCTGCGGCGAGTAGAGGAAGGGGCCGATCACCCGCTTCTGGAAGGTGCTGTCGTTGGCGGTTGCCTCGATGTAGAGCCGCGCCGTGCCTGCGGTGCTGGCGGGTTTCTTGAGCCGCACCCACCAGCCATAATAGCTGCGCGCCCCGCGCTCGGTGGTGATGGTGTTCCAGCGCGGTTCGCTGACCGAAACGACGTTGCCCTCGTAGTAGAACCGAACCTCGCGCACCCCAAGACAGTTTTCGAGACTGCCATTGTCATCCGCCGCCGCGATGACGCCCACGTCGAGCGTATCGGTGAACCACTGATTGGGCGGGGTGAGCAACCGCAGCGCAGGCTTGGCAAGGGTGCGCACCGGATCGACTGGCGCCGCCGGATTGCTGCCCCCAAAGCCGGAACCAGCCGTGCCGTTCCATTGGGGGGAAGGGGTGAGGGTTGGGATGGCCACGAAAAGACCGTCCATCACTACCGGGGGGGCCGAGCTTCCCGAGATCAGGCCGATGCCATGCCATGTCATCAGGCAAGGCCCACGATGTCGCTGGCGGTGGTTCCAGTCTGCCGCAGCGCCGCGACCCGGATGGCAAGCACGCTGCCGGACGCCACATTGCGCAGCACCACGTCTTCGTCCGATCCGACGGCTCTCAGCGCGATGTCGCCGCCCGTGCCGACATAGATGGCCT
This sequence comes from Erythrobacter tepidarius, assembly GCF_002155695.1. Classification (GTDB taxonomy): domain Bacteria; phylum Pseudomonadota; class Alphaproteobacteria; order Sphingomonadales; family Sphingomonadaceae; genus Erythrobacter; species Erythrobacter tepidarius. The sequence goes on along the minus strand of NZ_MUYJ01000004.1, from coordinate 124,515 downwards.
TCGTATATTGGGGGAGATCGCTTGTATCTGCCGGCACGATCGCGAAGGCGAGGCGCGCGGGAGCAATCAGGCTGTCAATTGCCGTACTGAAATGGTCCGCCATCAGTTTTAACCTTTCTGGTTATCATTAATGACGTCCTTAAATCATTATGGTTATATGTAGGAAAGCGCTTTTTCTTCGTCGCTCCATTGCGCCTGCGGCGCAGGCCTTTGTGTCGCAAGGATCCTACCTCTTGGGATGACGGCTCTCACCGAAAATGGCCGAGCCATTGCTTGTGACGGTGATGCGTCCATCATGCGTCCATTGTCCGAACAGGTTGATGATGGACTTCCTGATCGTGTCAGACTTTCATGGCCGCCGCAAACATAGTTTCACGCGCATCGAGCGATCCCTTGCGAATGCTTCGCTCGCCATTCGCTGCGCGGGTGAATTTGCTCCTCGTTGAGATTTTAAGATACTGCAAAAATGGGAGATTTTTCGCCGCTTCGTGGGGTCATCATCGCCGGTAATTGTGAGCGAGCGGGTCGTTGCGGGTTGGGTCGCAGGCCTCGGTTCGGAAACCGGCTTTGACGCAGACCTGAAATCCGCTAGCGTTGTTGCGTGACAATTGCCCGGCCCCTCGTGACGCGTCGAATGCCATTGCCCGCGAGACAAGCTGCGCGCGGGGCTCTGTCAGCAAATGTCCTGCTGGCGGTGGTGCTCGGGTACATCATGCTCTTGCCCCCGCAGTTCAACATCCCGATCGGTACATCGGTGATTCCGCCCTACCGGTTCGTGCTTTTGGCATCGGTGTTTTACATCGTTGGATCGAGGCTGCGCGGCCAATGGCGGTTCGTGCTGCCCGATGCCCTTATGCTCGTGGCGGCAGTCTGGATATGGGTCGCCTTTTTCGTAGTAAGCGCAACCTTCGAAGACTTCTTCACAGCGTCGGTCGCGCAGACGTGCGACATCATCATTCCTTACTTCTTTGCCCGGTCAACCCTCCGGTCATTGCGAGACCTTCGCCTGTTCCTGATTTTGATGGCGCCGGCCTTTGCTGTCACTGCTGCAATCATAACGCTCGAATCGGTTACAAAAACACATATTATCCAGCCACTTGCGCGTTCGCTTCTCGGCGTGGGGGGCGGGTACAGCCTGATAGACTACCGGCTTGGGCTGCTGCGAGCAGCCGGGCCTTTCCCGCACCCGATCCTTGCCGGGGTCGTCTTGTCGACGCTGCTGTCGCTTTACTGGTTTTCGGGTTTGCGAGGATGGCCTCGCCTAGTCGGCGTGGGCGCTGCGCTTGCGAGCTTTTTCACTGTCAGCTCGGCCGCGCTTCTCGCGCTGACCTCGATGATTGTGCTCATCATCTATGACTGGTTGACCGAGCGGATTGCCAACATATCCTGGCGGCTGTTCTTCATTCTTTTCGGCATTTTCGTGTTCGTCGCCGAGCTTGGAACCAAGTCCGGCACTTACAGCCTGCTGGTCCGGTTCGGCTCGCTCAATTCGTCCAGCGCATACTACCGGACTTTGATTTGGCGATTCGGCAAGCAGAATGTCGAAAAGCACCCGTGGTTCGGGATCGGCTACGCGGAATGGGAAAGGCCCTTCTGGATGGGCAAATCGGTTGATCACTACTGGTTGCTCCAAGCAATACAGGTGGGCATTGTCCCTCCGCTGATGTACGCAATCGTGATTTTTCTGGCATTTCTCGCGCTGATCCGTCGCCAATCCAGCGCGAACCTGGTCGATGGGCGTGCGTTGCGCGGCGTTGCCATCGCCATGGTCGTTATGGCTTTTGCGGTTGTCTCGGTGGCCGTTTGGCTGTCGGCGCAGGTCTGGTTCCACCTGATGATGGGCCTCAGCGTCAGCATGGGTTACGCAACCTATGCGGTGCTCAGGGCGCCAGCGCCAAGAGGTAAATATCCGGTTCCGGTGAACCTCGGCAACCGCGCTCATGCACACGCGCTGCGCTGAACTGCGCGCGCAAGGCTGGCCGCGCCTAGCGTCATGCCATCAATGTCGCCGCAGGATCGCCTTTGCCAGCGCGATGATCTTCTCTCTCAGGCTGCGCAAGGGATGGAAAATCAGCCGATCGAGCAGCAGATCAGCGGCACTGGTTTCCTCGATCCCTATGCCCGGGCGCAGACCAAAGCGGTCGAGAACGTCCCTGTCGCCAAGCCGCTTGCCCTTGATTCGGTTTGCGACGTTTTCACCGTGCACGACCTGGAGCCAGCAAGGTGCGGTATCGACTTGTCTGGTCGGAAAGCGCGCGGCGAGTTCCGTGTGTGGGGCGGCCCAGATCGTCTTCGCGCCGTCGGCGGCTTCGACGAGCGACGCAAAGGGATTGCTGTCGTCAACCGCCGTATAAAGGCGGCCAGCACGCAGCGCGACGCCTTGGCGGAAGTTCACGATTGTCCCATCCGGCAAGCCCTCACACTCGGCGCGGATCCGCATCAGAAAGTCGCGCGAGACCGCATCGTCATTGTCGAGACGCGTTGTTATGACCCGCTGCGTTCCGGGAGAGAGGCGTTTGGCCACATCATCTGCGGCCAATGAGGCTCGAAACGGGCCGACGAAAATCGGCTCGAACGCAACCTGTGACTGTGCGGCGATGATCTGTTCGCGAAACTGCTCCGGGGTCTGCTCATCAAAATAGATCAGCCAATGAAACGCATGGCTTTCCTGTGCCGCCATGCTGGGAAGGCAATAGGTCATGAACAGTTCGAACCGGCCTGACAGCCAGCCGGGAGAATTGCGGATCGGGGCTTCACGGCCCGGACTGGCGATATTGAAACGGGTGAGGACGAAATGTTGCAAGTCGGGCTTTCCAGATCGGATCGGCGGTGTTGGACGCATCACGTGTCTCGATCTCATGGCTTGAGAGGGGATCGCGCCAGCTTCGCCATGAGCCCCCGCCCCTTGTGATATCCGAAGATCCAGTAGGCCGGATGGATAGCCACGAGACGATAGCCATTGCCCAGCTCTCGCAGATGCAGGTTCCATCTGCCGATCAGCCGACCGGCAAGCCACCGTTCTGCGGCGGCAAGCCACACGAGAAATCCTGCCAGCCAACGGTGTGCAGGTCGCCAGTGCGCGCGGACGAACTCCATCGTCCCGGCGGCGCGATAGAGCAGCCGCATCGGCGAAAGCGTGTTGCCATGGCCAGCAATGTGCGTGGCCCTTGCGCCCGCGATGCGCCAGAAGCGGTAGCCCTTCTGCTTGAGGCGGCAGAACAGGTCGACCTCCTCGCAATAGAGGAAGAAGCGCTCGTCGAGCCCGCGGGCGGCATCCCACGCCTCGCGAGAGAACATGACGAAGCCGCCGCAGAGGACATCGACTTCGGCATCGGTGTCGATCCCGAGGATCGGGCGGCTGGCGACCAGCGATTTGCCCATGGCAGTGCTGGCTAGTTCGATGAGCGAAGGGATGGCGATGGCATTGCCGGTATCGGGCTGGCCCTCCCTGTCGAGCGTAAGGCCGCCCCATGCGCCCGCGTCCGGGTTGGCGAGCGCGCCGTCGATCAGCCGGTCGATCGAGCCGGGATGGGCCACCATGTCGGGATTGAGCAGCAGCAGGCGCGGTGCGCGGGCGTGGCCGGCGATGACGTTGTTGCCACCGGCAAAGCCGATATTGCCTTGGCTGGGCACGATCCGCACCCACGAGAACCGAGCCGCGACGAGCGCTTCGGTGGAACCGTCGCCATTGTCGATCAGCAGGGTCTCCTGGCGGTAGCGCTGACAGGCCTGCGGGATAGCGGCGATGCAGTCCGCGATCAGCGCTGCCGAATTATAGGCGACGATCATGATGCTGACGTCGGGAATGGTGCTGCCGCCATCGGCTCCCGGTCGAGCGGTGATTGCGGCCTCGTCCATGGGCGATCAGACCTGCCGCGAGCTGAGGTCGCGGGTCCATTCCTGCGCCTTGCCGCGTGCCCGCCGCCAATTGGCCTCGGCGCGGGCGAACAGCTTGACACCCGAAAACACGGCAAGATCAAGGGGTGAGACCCCGCTGCGCAGCGCGGCGCCGAGTCCGCGCTTGCCGTCATGCTCGGCGAGGTAGGGGCTGGGATGGAGCTGGCGGACTTGGGCGGTCCCGATCTGCCGCCGCGCCTCGATCCGCACCTGCTCGCCCGCCGTGCGCGGTGGATGGACAGTCGTGAACACCGGCCGGCCCTCCGCATCGTTCGTGATGTAGCGTTTCTGGCTGTCGGGGAAGCGGGTGTGGATCCACAGGTCGTCGGCGATGATCGGCGGGAAGCGTCCGATCGCCTCAAGCGCGGCGCGCGAAAGGCCATAGCAACCCGCCCCGCCCTTGCCTGCCGTGGCATAGGGTTGGCGCAGCCAGACGCGGTAATAGGCGCGGGCAAGCCAGTTCAGCCGCGAAAAGTCCAACCTGATCGCCGGAGCAGCTGTCATGACGCCCGGTTCGCAAAGCGCATTGGCGAGCGCAGCCAGCGTCACAAACCCGCATTCGACATCAGCATCGAGGTAGATGCGCGGAAAGTGGGTCGCGATGTCATTGGCGGCGTTGATCGCGCCGGTCTTGGAGCCCTTCGGCAGATCGAGCACCCGTGCGCCTGGGGCTGCGGCCCGTGCCAGTTCCACGGTGCGATCGTCGCAGCCATTGGCGGCGACGATGATTTCCATCTTGTGGCCCTCGGGCGCGTCGCGCAAGACGGTTGCGAGGCAGCGCCCAATCACTGCCTCTTCGTTGTGGGCAGGGATGATGACCGTGAAGGCTGGATGGCTGGTCATGATGCTAGTCCAATCCGGGAGCCACGGGAGCGATGATCGTCTTTGAGAGGGCCCCTTGGGCTTAAATCAGCACTCTGGACAGGACAAGCCGCTGTTGCAGTGCAGCACCGGCATTCGGCGCGTCAGCGCGCCTTTTTGTCGCGGCCGTATTGGTAGTATTCGTATTGGTAGCCATAGGCCTGACCAGCCTCGAGCGCGCGATATTTGGTGAGGACCACACCGATAACATTCGCACCGGCTCCGACAAGCCGCTTGATCGCGGAGCGCGCCTGACCAAACGGCAATTTGTTCGCCTCGAGCACGAACACGGTCCCGTCCACGAGCCGTGCGAGCATCGGCGCATCCGCGAGACCGAGCACCGGACAGCAATCGAAGATGATGAGCGAGTATTCTTCACGATACTTGGCTATGAAATCATGCAATTCCTGCGATGCAAGAATTTCGACCGGGTTCGGCGGAATCTCGCCAACCGGCAGAATCTCGAGATTCTCGTGCACCCCTTTGACGACCGCAGCCTCAAGCTCGACATGTCCGAGCAGCACTTCGACAAAGCCGACCTTGGGACGTTCAATGTCAAGCAATCCGGCGACTGAGGGGCGGCGCAAGTCCGCGTCGATCAGAAGCGTCTTGCGACCCAGGCCCGCAAAGAGTTCCGCCAGGATGACAGCGGTGGTGCTCTTGCCCTCGCTGGCCTGAGTGCTGGTGAACTGGATCACGTTGCGATTGCGGGACAGGCTGAAATCGATCGCAGCGCGGATCGAGGAATAGGCCTCCATCAGGGCGCTGAACCGGTTCGTGCCAAGCGCTTCGATATCGCGACTTTCCACGTGCGGCGTGTGTCCGAGCAAGGGCAGACCAATCTTTTCCTCGACCTCGTCGAGCGAACGGATCCGGTCATCGAGGGTCTCGCGCAGGACTGCAAGCAGGCCGGCAAGTGCCACACCAAAGACCAGTGCGAGGCCCAGATTGGTGAGAAGATTGGGCGAATAGGGCGATCCCGGCACGACCGCGGGGTCCAGCTTGGTAATGGTGTCGGGTTCGACATTGGCCGCGCTGTTGATCTGGTTGTAGCGGTCGAGCAGGGTCTTCAGCTGGTCACGCAGGGCCTGGGCCTCGCGATCAAGCACGCTCAGCTCCACCTGCTGGTCCTGCTCTACCAGCCGCTCGCCGGTCAGCGCGGCGAGTTCGGAGGCAAGCGCACGCTCCTGAGCCTGAGCCACCAGATACTGATTGCGAACCGTCGCCTTGATATCTGCACTACTGCGCTCGATCTGCTCATCGAGAACCTTGAGCTGCGCTTCGAGATTGCGGATCTGAGGGAAGTCGTCGTTGTAGCGCTGGCGCAGGTCAGCCAGCTGGGCGCTTTTCTCGGTGCGCTCGGACACCAAGCCCTGGAGCACGGGGTTGCTCTGCACCTCGGGGAGCTGGGCGGCAGGAAGGTTCTGGATCGCGCGCCAGCGTTGTTCGGCTTCGATCCGCGCAGCCTTCGCGTTGGCGACCCGGGCGTTAATGCTGGCCAGATTGCTGGCCGTGAGGGTCGAGGCCGTCGGATTTTCATCGTCGCCAGACTGCTGGACGATGATCCCGCTTTTACGCGCATAGGTGTTGGTCACCTGCTCGGCTTCGGCCAGCCGTTTGCGGGTCTCCTCGATCTGTTTGAGAAGGTAATCGAGCGCGTAGCGATTGCTTTCGATCGTGCTGCTCGAACCGCTGGCGACAAAGGCATCGGCATAGGCATTGGCAATCTCGGCCGCCAGCGTGGGACTTTCGGACCTGAAGCCAATCGTGATCACCCAGTTCTCGGGCGATGATGTGGCTTCGACGGAACCCACCAGAAGCGAGACCGCCATTTTTTTCTTGGCTTCTAGCCACTGCTCATCGCTCATGCCGGGAGCGCGGCCTTCGTCGACATCCTTGCCGAGAAAGTCGTTGCGTGTCGCGAGATTGAGATTTGTCGCGACCGTTTCGGCCAGCGAGCGGCTCTTGATCACCTCGATCTGGGTTGAAATATATTCGTAGAACTGGCTGGAAGGCACCCCCTGCTCGACATCCTGGCCTTCGACCACGTACTGGCCGTAAGGCTTGAGCGCGACCTTCGACTGCGCCTGGTACATCGGCGTTGCCAACAGCGTGACGACCAGACCGACCAGCAGGGCGAGGGCGATCACCGATCCCACGAGCCAGCGCTGGCGGAAAATCACCCCGCGGATGGCCGCGAAATTGATCAGCTGGGGGCGCGGCGCGACGGGATACAGATGCCCTTCTGGCATGTAAGCATCCAGCCATGCGCCTTGGCGGGCAGGCTCAGGGGCCTGGACAAGCGGTCTTTCGTTCATGGTCTCAGTTGTTATTCAGGCCGGCGACCGCAAACACGCCAAACGCTGGCAAAGCCTTCAGCAGGTCTTCCCAGAACACCGACAGCCCGTCAGTGCCCATGACAACGCGATCGCCTGGCTGGAGCACGGGATCGAGCATCGTTCCCTGGCGGATCTGCCCGTAATCGAACTTGGCCACCATGATACCCTCCGGACTTTCGCGGAACACGGCGACTTGCTTGGTGTTGGCTGTCCGCTTCGGCCCTCTCGCCAGCGCGATCGCCGAGGACAGGCGCGCGCCGGGCTGGAAAGTATAGACGCCGGGCGTCTCAACCGCACCTTCGACGGTCACGAGGTGTGACGCATATTCGGTGATATTGACGCTGACGAGGGGTGACTTCAGGCCGACCGCAGCCAGACGACGGGTAACGTCTTGCTCGAACTGCTTGGCGGTCATGCCCGCAGCCGGGATCGAGCCAAGCATAGGCAGAGAAACATTGCCTTCCACGCCGATCCTGACTTTCTCGAGCGAAAAATCCGGCTCGCGGAAGACCGTCACCGCGATCTGGTCGGAAGGTCGCAGGACATAGGAGGTCGGGCGCTGATGGCTGTATCCGCTTTGCCCGAGATCGGCGCGCGGCTGGACGACGCTTGGGCCGATAACAGGCTCGGGAGTGGACGCGCAGCCTGCGAGTGCGATCGTCACGGCAGCTGCGGCCGAGGCTTTCCATACGGATTTGAACCTCAGTGGTGGCACGGATTCCTCCCTTACTTAACCACGTGCTTATACATAGGAATACCCCAGCGCAACACTCTTGGTCATCCCCGGCACGCCCGAGGAGATCCGTTGTCCCGCACGGGAAGCCAGGCCAGGTGGCAGCCATCACCGCACGCAAGGCGCGGACACAAATCCCCTTGCTGGCAGGCAAACCGCCACTTGATGCGCACCTCTTTTAGCGGCATGGCCCGGGGCAATTTCCCACCCAGACAAGAAGCGCGATGCCTTTCGCTCATTCGATCCTCAGCCTCTCGGCCAGCGGCCTTTACTTCTGCGTCATCGTCGCCTGCCTCGCTGCTACGCTCACCGCGCACAGGGCGCGGCAATTGCCGAGGCATGTCTGGCACTGGTTGCTTCTTGCCCTGTTCTTTGCCGTTCTGATCGCCCTGCGCCTGCTGAATGTGGAAGACAGCCTGCGCAATGCCCTGCGGGCGGCACTGCGCGCAGAGGACAGCTACCAAGAGCGCCGGGAAATTCAGGGGCCGATCATTGCAACCATCGTCCTTCTGGCCGGCGCAGGCACGCTCGCGCTGCACTATCGCACGATGCGCTATGTCCGCGGCCGGCGCAATGTCGCGCGGATGGCAGCGCTGTGGGGGGCGATGGCAATGCTGTGTCTGATAGGCTTGCGGATTATCTCGCTGCACTCAGTCGATGCCCTGCTCTATGGGGCGGCAAAGCTCAACTGGATTATTGATATCGGCGCGAGCCTGACCGTTTTGGGCGCGGCAATCTATTACACGTGGCTGGTACGCCGGCAGGGCTGATGTCGCAAGTTGGCAAGGATCGTGGCGATCCGTCTGCTGGCGCTGCCGTCGCCATAGGGATTGTGCGCTCTGGCCATGGATTCATAGGCTTGCCGGTCGTCGAGCAACCGTGACGTTTCTGCGACGATCCGCGCTGTATCTGCCCCGACCAGACGCGCCGTGCCCGCAGCAACACCCTCTGGCCTTTCGGTGGTGGCGCGCATCACCAGCACCGGTTTGCCCAAACTTGGCGCTTCTTCCTGAATGCCGCCGGAATCCGTCAGCACGATGTCGCTTGCGGCCATCATCGCCACGAAATCGAGATAGTCGAGCGGATCGATCAAGGCGATGTTGTCGTGGCCGGAAAGCGCCGGACGCATGACTTCGAGAACATTCGGATTGGGGTGGAGCGGATAGATGATCGCCACGTCCTCGCGCGCGGCAAGTTGCTGGATCGCGGCCGCAATCTGCTGCATCCCGGCACCGAAGTTCTCGCGCCGGTGGGCGGTGACGGCGATGATGCGCTTGCCTTTGAAGCGCTCCCTGAGCGGTGCCACCACCGGAGCCAGCGACGGATCGGCAGCGATCTTGTGCTGCGCGAATATCAGCGCGTCGATCACCGTGTTGCCGGTGATGTGGATCGCGCTGTCAGGAACGTTCTCCGCCCGCAACGCCGCTGCGGCCGTCTCGGTCGGGGCGAAATGCAGATCGGCGATTGCGCCTGTTACCTTGCGGTTCACTTCCTCGGGCCACGGCGAATAGATATCGCCGCTTCTGAGGCCCGCCTCGACGTGACCCACCGGAATGCGACGGAAATAGCAGGCCAGCGTCGCCATCGTCGTCGTGAGTGTATCACCGTGGACCAGCACCCGATCGGGCTTGATTGTATCGAGTGCAGCGCCGAAGCGGGTGACGATACGCGCGCAAAGCGCATCGAGGCTTTGTCCGGGCTGCATCAGGTCGAGATCGATGTCGGGTGCAATCCTCGCCATCGTCAGCACCGAATCCAACATCTCGCGGTGCTGTGCCGTGACCGCTACGCGCACGTCGAATCGGCCGGTTTCACGTAGGGCGAAGACCACCGGAAACATCTTAATGGCTTCGGGCCGGGTGCCGAAAGTGACAAGAATGCGGGGTTTCCCGCCGCTGCTGTTCATCGCTGCAGCATGCCCCGCGTGTCGAACACCAGCTTGCCGGACAAATCCTCCGGGCCAAGATGCTTGAAGGCGGTGTGATCGACCAGCACCACCACAATCTCGGCGGCCCGCAGGGCTGCGTCAAGCGTCACCAGCCTTGCGCCGGTTCCTGCAAGGGGCTCGGGAATATCCTTGGTAAATGGCTCAACCACGAGGATACGCTCCCCGTCAGTACGCGCCAGCGCCTCGGCGATTGCGAGCGAGGGGCTTTCGCGGAAGTCGTCGATGTCCGGCTTGAAGGCGAGGCCGAGCAGCGCGACCTTACCGTGGGGCATGGCTTCGAGCAGTGCGCGGATGCGTGCCTCAGTATGCACAGCCTTGTGATCGTTGACTTCGCGCGCGGTGCGCACCAGCCTCGCGGCTTCGGGCGCACCGGCGACGAGGAACCACGGATCGACCGCGATGCAATGCCCGCCCACGCCGGGGCCGGGCTGGAGAATATTGACGCGCGGGTGGCGGTTGGCGAGGCGAATCACCTCCCACACGTCCACACCGATGACATCGGCGATCATCGAAAGTTCGTTGGCAAAGGCGATATTGACATCGCGAAACGCGTTTTCGACCAGCTTCACCGTCTCGGCCACGCGGGCGGTAGTGCAGAAGCAGTCGCCTTTGACAAAGCTGGAGTAAAGCACCGCCGCGCGCTCTGCGCAGGCCGGGGTGACCCCGCCGATCACCCGATCATTGTGCACCAGTTCGTTGACGATCCGGCCTGGCAGCACGCGCTCGGGGCAATAGGCCAGCGCGATGTCGGCCTCGCCCGTCGCGCCTTCGCGCGGCACGACGAGATCGGGTCGCAGTTCGCTGATGATCTGCGCCACCCGCTCGGTGGTGCCCACAGGCGAGGTGCTCTCGACGATCACGCAGGCGCCCGGCCTGATCCTCGGTGCAATCGCGCGCGCCGCGGCCTCGACATGGGAGATGTCGGGCGCATTGTTCTGGCCCAGCGGGGTCGGCACGGCGATCAGATAGAAGCTGGCGGAGGGCACCTCGGTTGAGGCGACAAGCGTTCGCGCGGTGATCGCATCACGCACCAGCTTGTCGAGATCATGCTCTTCGATGTGCACGCCGCCCGCATTGACCGTGTCGACCACCTTGCGGGAGACATCGACACCGCACACGCTCCAGCCATAAGAGGCGAGCAGGGCCGCCGTCGGCAGGCCGATATAGCCGAGACCGATCACCGCGATCTGGTGGTCGGGTGCTGGATGCGTCTGTGGCTTGCGCCCGAGCGCGGCGGTGGCGTCGAAAGGAGCGTTCATGCGGTCTCAGTCCCGGATTACGCGCCGGGTAATGGCCGCAAAGCCCTTAAAATCGCGTTAGGCTTGCCTGCGATTTTACCATTTCGCCCGGCCTATGCCGGGCCGTGCTGAGCGCGGCTCGTGCCGCCCACCCGGCCCCTATGGCGTGATGGCATGATCGGCGGCGGGGCGGGAGGCGCAGCGGGCGGATCAGCGAACCCGATTATTGCTTGCCGAGCGCCTGCAAGTAGGCCGCGAGCAAGGGTTTGATCTGATGCTGCCAATTAAGCTCGTTGACCACGCGCGCGCGGCCAAACGCGCCCATCCGCTCACGCGCCGCGGGATCATCGATCAGAATCGCGATCTTCTCTGCCAAGTCGACCGGATCGTTGGGCCTGGCATAGAGCGAGGCCTCCTGCGCCGAGAACCGCCCTTCGGTGACGTCGAACTGCACCATCGGCTTGCCGAGGCTCATATATTCCATGATCTTGTTCATGGTCGACTTGTCGTTCATCGCGTTGACCCGGTCTGGGTTGACGCCCAGATCCATGGTCGAGAGCACCTCGAACAATTCGGCATCGGGCGCGCGCCCGGTGAAGGTGATGAAGTCGCCGAGGCCGCGGCTCATGGCGAGTGCCTGCAACTCGGCCAGTGCTGGCCCCCCGCCGACGAGCACGAATTGGATATCCTCGCGGCCCATCCGGCGGACAAGGTGATCGACCGCGTCGATCAGCAGGTCGATACCCTCTTGCTCACCCATGACGCCGACATAGCCGACCATGTGCGCGCGGCCGTTCTTCCAGCGGGGGACCGGAGCCACCCGCTTGAGCTTCGAAAGATCGGGGCCGGAACGCACGACATGCACCCGCTCGGGCTTCATCCCGCCGCGTTCGATCGCGATTGTGCGGTAGGAATGATTGGTTGCGATCGAGACATCCGCTGCCATGAAGGTCAGCTTCTCGAACAGCACCATCAGCTGCCAGAAAAACCCGCGCTTGTTGAACTTGGCTTCGTAAAGTTCGGGATTGATGTCGTGGTGATCGAAGATGTAGCGCACGCCCAGCAGCTTGAACGGCAGGGCGACAAGGAAGATGAGGTCAGGCGGATTGCAGCCCTGAATCACATCGATCCGGCGCTTAATATGGATCTTCCACGCCAGCACCGTTTCCCAGAACAGCGCCGCACCATATTCCGCGAGGAACCCGATCGCGCCCTTGGCTTCCAGCGGCAGCGGGTGGCGGTGGATTTCGATGCCGTCGATGACTTCGAAGCGCCTCTCGTAGCCCTTGCCGGTGGGGCAGATGATCGAGACATGCGCGCCCGCGGCCTTGAGCGTGCGCGCCTCTTGCCACACCCGCCGGTCAAATGGCAGGGGCAGGTTCTCGACGACTATCAGCACATGACGACCCTTGAGCGGCTCGCCTTCGATGACCGCCGGGATGCCTTCCTCGGCGCCGAGCGTTGCAGGGGCGTTCATCGTCAGGGAATGGCGCTGATGTCGACCACCTTGGCCGGATCGACGGCGAGGCTGTCGATGAGGCGGTTGGTGGCAATGATCCGGGCATAGTCGCGGGTTTCGGCGGTGGCCTTGTCGATCAGCAGCCCGTCGATGCGGGGCAACACCGAATAGGCATAGCCCAGGTTTTGGCCGACGAGGTTATCGGGCGCCACCTTGGGATCGTAGATATCGAGATCATAGCCCGCTTCGAGCAGCTTGCGCGCCATGTCGACAGCCGGGCTTTCGCGCAAGTCGTCGGTCTCAAGCTTGAAGGCGAGGCCGACCAGCAGAACCTTGGCACCCGGTTCGAGCCCGCGGGTCGCGTGCAGGAACTGGTGGTGCTTGTGCGCCTCGTTCGAGCGGATGAGCGAGTCTACGAGGTGCGTGGCCGATCCGGTGTCGGCTGCGATATATTGCAGGGCGCGCACGTCCTTGGGCAGGCACGACCCGCCGAAGGCGCCGCCGGGACGGGTATAATAGGCGGACAGGTTGAGCTTGGTGTCGCTCTTGAAGATTGCGTGAACTTGCTGGGCAGAAATGCCGAGATTCTGGCACACGCGGCCGATTTCGTTGGCGAAGGCGACCTTGACCGCATGCCACGAATTGTCGACAAACTTGGTGATCTCCGCCTCGCGCAGACCCACTTCGAACACCGGTGCGTCGATCCCTTCGTTGAGCTTTGCCATATTGGCCGATCGCTTGCCACCGCGCGTGCCGATGACGATCTTGGGCGGGTTGAAGAAGTCTTCAATCGCGCTCGCTTCGCGCAGGAATTCGGGGTTGTAGACCAGCTCGACCACCCTTTCCGCAGCATCGCCGAGATGGTTCTGAAGGATCGGCCAGATCATGTTCTCGCAACTGCCGGGGCGCATGGTGGAGCGGTATGCGAGCGTCAGCGGCCTGACGCGATCGGGCTTCAGCGCGGCGGCGATCGCGCGGGTGACCTGCGCGATGTAGCTCATGTTGTGCGCGCCATCGACGCCGCTTGGCGTGCCCACGCAGACGATCGCGATGTCGGCATCGTCGAGTTCGTCCGTCAGCCGGGTGACAGCCTTGATCCTCCCCTCGGCATGGGCAATACCGATCAAATCATCCAGTCCCGGTTCATAGACCGGCGCGCGACCTGCGTTGAGCGCGGCGACCTTGGCCTCGCTGACATCGACGCCCACCACCATATGTCCTTGGCTGGCGATGCAGCCGGCCGCCGTCGCGCCTACGTAACCCAGTCCAAAAATGGCAATCTTCACGAATGCTCCCCCAGGGCGCAACGTCCCGCGACCATGGCTCGCCTAGCAAGCGATATCCTGTGTTGCAATGCACAACAGACGCATGTCTTGGTGCCTGCGGCGATGGTTGTTCAGGGCTTGAGCCGTGCGACTGCATCCAGGACCTGCGCTGCCAATTCACGGCGACAGATCAACAGGTCGGGCATATAGGTATCGGGCTGGTTATAGGCCAGCAGCGACCCGTCGACACGCGAGCAATGAAGCCCGTACGCCCTCGCAACCGCCACGGGCGCGCAGCTGTCCCATTCGTGCTGGCCCCCGGAATGGAGATAGACCTCCGCTTCGCCGCGCACAACCGCCATGGCCTTGGCTCCGGCGCTGCCCATCGGCACCACCGTGCCGCCCAATGTCGCCGCGACGGCCTGTGCTTCGGCGGCTGGCCGGGTGCGGCTGACGAGAAAACGCGGTCGGCTTGCGAGCGGGGCGAGAAGCTGCGGCTGGTCCGAGCGCAATACCACCTCGCCCGGTAGGCCCGGCAATGCGACCGCGCCATGCACCGGCACGCCGTCCACCGCGAGCGCGACATGCACCGCCCAGTCGGTGCGGCCTTCGGCATACTCGCGCGTGCCGTCGACCGGATCGATGATCCACACGCGTGACTTGGCAAGGCGCGCGGGATTGTCCTGCTCCTCCTCCGACAGCAGCCCGTCATCGGGCCGCGCGGCGCGGATCGCTTGGCACAGGAAGCGGTTGGCCTCGCGGTCACCGGCATCGCCGAGCGCCCTGCCGGTCAGCCCTGTTCCGGTGCGCACGGCGTTCAGCACCCGCCCCGCCTCGAGGGCGAGCATCGCGGCCAGCGGGGCATCATCAAGCATTGCGAGGTTCATTTAAGCGGCATGATCCGGTCGATGATGTAACGTGCTGCCTGTTCGGGGGTCATCTCGACGGTGTTGACCCGGATCTCCGGGTTCTCGGGCGGTTCGTAAGGGCTGTCGATCCCGGTGAAATTCTTGAGCTTGCCTTCGCGCGCCTTCCTGTAGAGGCCCTTCACGTCGCGCTGCTCCGCCACCTCCAGCGGGGTGTCGACGAAAATCTCGACGAACTCGCCTTCGGGCAGCATCTTGCGCACCATCTCGCGTTCGGCGCGGAAGGGGCTGATGAAGGCGGTCAGCACGATCAGGCCCGCGTCGGCCATCAGCTTGGCGACTTCGCCTACCCGGCGGATATTCTCGATCCGGTCGGCCTCGGTGAAGCCAAGATCGCGGTTGAGGCCGTGGCGGACATTGTCCCCGTCAAGCAGGAACGTGTGGCGGTTCATCAGGAAGAGTTGCTTTTCGACCTCGTTGGCGATGGTCGATTTGCCGCTGCCCGAAAGGCCGGTGAACCACAGCACCCGCGGGGTCTGGTTCTTCATGGCCGCGTGATCCTCGCGGGTGATGCTGACCGGCTGCCAATGAATATTTTCCGCCCGGCGCAGGCTGAAGGCAATCATGCCGGCGGCAACGGTGGCGTTGGTATACTTGTCGATCAGGATAAACCCGCCTAGCTGACGGTTAACCTCGTAGGGCTCGAAGGCGATCGGCCGGTCGGTGGCGAATTCGGCCACCCCGATCGCGTTGAGGCCAAGCGTCGTCGCGGCAAGGTGCTCGCGGCTGTTGACGTCGATCTCGTATTTGGGCGGTTGGACTGTCGCGGTGACGGTCTGGGTGCCGAGCTTGAGCCAGTAGCCGCGCCCGGGCTTCAGGGGCGTCTCGTCCATCCACACGAAGGTGGCGCTGAACTGGTCGGATGCTTGCGGCGGATCGTCAGCCGCAGCGATTACATCGCCGCGGCTACAATCGATCTCGTCAGAGAGGGTGATGGTAACCGACTGGCCGGCGACAGCCTCGTCGAGAGTGCCGTCATAGGTCACGATTGCCTTCACCGTGCTGGTCTTGCCTGAAGGCACGATCCGCACCGGATCGCCCACCCGCACCGTGCCGCTGACGATCAGCCCGGCAAAGCCGCGGAAGTCGAGATTGGGGCGGTTGACCCATTGCACCGGCATCCGGAAGGGCTGCGCCTGAGCGGCGGCATCATCGACATCGACTGTCTCGAGGTGCTGGATCAGCGCCGGGCCGCAATACCATGGGGTGTTGGCCGATGGGGCCGCGGTGATATTGTCGCCCTTGAAGCCCGAAATCGGGATCGCGGTAAAATCCCTGATGCCAATGCTCTCGGCAAAGGCGCGGTAATCGGCAACGATGGCATCGAAGATTGCCTGATCGTAATCCACTAGGTCCATCTTGTTCACCGCCAGCACCACGTGGCGGATGCCGAGCAGGTGGACCAGCCACGAGTGCCGCCGGGTCTGGCGCAGCACGCCCTTGCGCGCATCAACCAGAATCACGGCGAGAT
The DNA here is from genome assembly GCF_002155695.1 of Erythrobacter tepidarius. Taxonomy (GTDB): domain Bacteria; phylum Pseudomonadota; class Alphaproteobacteria; order Sphingomonadales; family Sphingomonadaceae; genus Erythrobacter; species Erythrobacter tepidarius. The sequence continues at coordinate 108,378 of NZ_MUYJ01000004.1, read as the reverse complement.
CCGCGGTCGAGGCACCGGTGACCATGTTGCGGGTATATTGTTCATGCCCCGGCGTGTCGGCGACGATGAACTTGCGCTTTTCCGTAGTGAAGAAGCGGTAGGCGACATCGATCGTGATGCCCTGCTCGCGCTCGGCGGCGAGTCCGTCGACCAGCAGCGCGAAGTCGATCGCCTCGCCTTGCGTCCCGTGGCGCTTGCTGTCGCTGACAAGCGCGGCCAGCTGATCCTCGAAGATCATTTTGGAATCGTAGAGCAACCGCCCGATCAGGGTCGATTTGCCATCGTCCACGCTGCCGCAGGTGATGAAGCGCAACAGGCTCTTGTGGCGGTGCCGGTGGAGATAGGCGTCGATATCCTCGGCGATGAGAGCATCGGCCTGAAAGGAGGAAGGGGTGTCCATCAGAAGTACCCCTCCTGCTTCTTGTCTTCCATGCTGGCCGACTGCCCTTTGTCGATCGCCCGGCCCTGCCGTTCGGAACTGGTGGCGAGCAGCATTTCCTGGATAATCTGGCGCATCTCGCTCGCCTCGCTTACGGTCGCGCCGGTGAGCGGATAGCAACCCAGGGTGCGGAAGCGGACGGAGCGGATGACCGGCTGCTCGCCTGGTGCGAGCGGGAAGCGTTCATCATCGACCACCAGGATCATCCCGTCGCGCTCGACCGTGGGGCGCGGTTTGGCGAAGTAGAGCGGAACGATGTCGATCTTTTCGAGCGCAATATATTGCCAGATATCCAGCTCGGTCCAGTTCGAGAGCGGGAAGACGCGAATGCTCTCGCCCTTCGCCTTCCTCGCGTTGTAGAGGTTCCATAGCTCGGGGCGCTGGTTCTTGGGATCCCAGCGGTGCGCGGCGGTCCGGAAGGAGAAGATGCGCTCCTTGGCCCGCGCCTTTTCCTCGTCGCGTCGTCCACCGCCGAAGGCGGCATCAAATCCGTGTTCCGTCAGCGCGCGCTTGAGGGGTTCGATCAGCTGTGCCTGTGAATAGAGCGCGCTGCCGGTGTCGAAGGGGTTGATACCCTGCGCCTCGGCCTCTTCATTTCGGGCGATGATGAGCCGCAGCCCATACTCGCGGACGGTGCGGTCGCGGTGGGCGAGCAGGTCCCGGAAATCCCACCCGCTTGCCACGTGCAGCATCGGGAACGGCGGCGGGGCAGGGTAGAAGGCCTTGCGCGCCAGATGCAGCATCACCGAGCTGTCCTTGCCCACCGAATAGAGCATGACCGGGTTCTGGGCCTCGGCCACGACTTCGCGGAATATGTGGATGCTTTCGGCTTCGAGCCGCTCGAGATGGGTGAGGTTGCGCATGGCCGTGCAGTTAGACGCTTGGTTGCCCGTCACAAGCAAGTTTGCCTTTGCAGGCCCATTGGGCGTCTTGTCGGCTTCAGGCCGGTACACTGGCGCGGTGGTAGTTCCTGACCAGACCGATGCCCATGCAGCCCTGTTCCGGATCCTCGACGATTTCTTCGGTATCGTAGATCGCCTTGATTTCGTTCCAGAAGCGGTCAACCCGGATTTCGGGATCGAAGTGGTTGGGCAGGACATCGTGCAGCACGATCACCCCGTCCGGGGCGACAAGCGGCGCGTAGAGCTCGAAATCGCGTTTGACGCCTTCGTACCGATGATCGGCATCGATCATGATGAGATCGAATGGCTCAGGCCCCATGCGTCGCACAAGTTCCTCCTTCATCGCAGCGTCATGCGAATTGCCGCGTAGCAAGGTGACCGTTTGCCCCGGCTGCGCGAAGGACTTGTAGATCGACGACTTCCATTCGGGATAGCCGCCGCCATTGATCCCGTGGGGAAGATCAATGCTGACCAGTGACGCATCGGGTGCGGCGTTCTGGCAAAACAGGAACAGCGTGCCGCCGCGTGCCGTGCCGATTTCGAGAACCCGCTTTGGCTGCCACTGGCTCACACGGCGCATCAGTTCGGTGATTTCCCAGCGATTCTGCATCGGTCGGAAGAACTGCTTGCCCGCATTCATGGCAAAGTCGACCTGTTTATCGACGCTATCCCTGAAATGACGCGACGACAAATCGCGCCGCACCTTCTGCCTGTTCAGATAATCGCGGGCAGAACGCAGCCGATAATTCATGCTCGCAAGAAAATTGATTGGCCCGACCAGATGGCCGTCGGACCGCAATTGGCGCAATCTTGCTTTGATGAGAGACATCAACAGGGCTTCCAAGGCTGCGATCAGGCGAATCAAGTTTCACCTAGGCCGCAGCCTATCGGCATGATCAAGGCCTAACAATGCCTCTTTCCGAAGACTTGCCAGCCTTGCCTGCCCCACGATAGAGCCCGCGCGAAGGAGAGAGCGATGAACCAACCATCAGGACCCTTGAGTGGCCTTCGCGTGATCGAGTTCAGCGGTATCGGCCCGGGGCCGCACGTCGCCATGCTGCTGGCCGATCTTGGCGCCGAAGTGGTGCGGATCGACCGGCCCGGCGCGGGGGTTTCCAACCCGGTCGTTGAGCGCGGGCGGCACCGCATCGGCATCGATCTCAAGAGCGAGGAAGGCAAAGCCTTTTGTCGCAAGGCCGCGGCCAGCGCCGACGTGCTGATCGAGGGTTTCCGTCCAGGTGTGATGGAGCGGCTGGGACTGGGGCCGGACACGCTGCTCAGGGCAAATCCGCGCCTTGTCTATGCCCGCATGACCGGCTGGGGTCAGGAAGGGCCATTGGCCCATGCGGCGGGCCACGACATCAACTATATCGCTATCACCGGCGCCTTGTCGGCGATTGGCAAGGCCGGCGAGACCGCGACGCCGCCGCAGAACCTCGTCGGCGATTTCGGAGGCGGCTCGCTCTATTGCGCCTTCGGGATCATGGCCGCGCTTTACGAGCGCGAGCGTTCGGGACGCGGTCAGGTGGTCGATGCCGCGATCGTCGATGGCGCGACCAGCCTGATGAGCTTCTTCTTCGGCGTACGCGGCCGGCCCTTCATCACCACCGAGCGGGGCAAGGGCATGCTCGGGGGAGCGGCGCATTTCTACCGCTGCTTCAAATGCGCTGATGGCAGGGAGATCGCGCTGGGTGCGATCGAGCCGCAGTTCTATGCGGAAATGCTCGCCAAGGCCGGTGCGCCGGCCGAGCTCGCCGAAGGGCAAATGAACCCCGCCAACTGGGAGGCCTACGCCGAAAAGCTTGCCGCGTTGTTCGCGACGAAGACGCAAGCCGAATGGTGCGCTCTGCTCGAAGGCTCGGACGCCTGCTTCGCCCCCGTGCTCGAACTCGAAGAAGCGCGCGAGCATCCGCACATGAAGGCGCGCGGGGCCTATATCGAGCACGAGGGCGAATGGCACACTGCCCCCGCGCCGCGGTTCAGCCGCACCCCAGGCGCGGTGCGCTCGAGCGCGGATGACGGGGATGCGGTGGTCGCGCGCTGGACGGCGGGTGCGTGATGGCGGGCCGCTATTTCGACCAATGGCAGGTGGGTGACCGGATCGAACACGCGATCCGGCGCACCGTTACGGAGACTGACAACCTGCTGTTTTCGACCATGACCCACAATCCCCAGCCGCTGCACCTCGATGTCGAAGCGGCCAAGGCCAGCGGATTCGGGCAGATCCTCGTCAATTCGACCTTCACCTTCAGCCTGCTGGTCGGGCTGTCGGTTGGGGATACGACCTTGGGAACGCTGGTCGCCAATCTCGGGTTCGACAAGGTGGTGACGCCCAACCCGGTGTTCATCGGCGATACCTTGCGGGCTTCGAGCGAGGTCAAGCAACTGCGGGCCAGCAATTCGCGCCCCGATGCCGGGATCGTCACCTTCATCCACGAAATGCACAATCAGCGCGGTGAGCTGGTGTGCCGCTGCGAGCGTTCGGCGCTGCTCCACCGCACCCCCGTCGCTTGACCAAAGCGGCACGGCCCCGGCACAGTCCCGGCGGAGAGACGAGGGGGCGTCCCATGCGCAGGAGACGCAAGGGGCCGGCATGGCGCGCCTGATAGCGCCAGCGACGGCCGATGGCGCGAGCAGGGCGCTGCTGGAGGAACCGCGCCACCTGATGGCCAAGGCCGAGGCCGCGGCCTTGCCTCGCGCTGACGATGCGAGAGGCCTGGTAGCAAGCTTCTGGCCGACCGTGCGGGCGCTCGGCTAGCTGCCCGCCTTGGCCGGAGCATCGCCGCCCAGCGCCTGCCACAGCAGCACGCGCGCCCGCAGCGCCCGGCCCATCGCCGCTGCCGCGCGTTCGCCGCTGGCATCGGCAGCCCGGCGCGCTTCGAGCACGTCGAGGAAGCTGGCAAGCCCGGCCTTGTAGCGCGTCTCGGCAAGGCTCGCCGCGCGGGTGAGCTGGCCGTGTTCATCCACCGCGAGCCGGCTCTCGGCATCCGCGGCAGCGACAGTGCCGTAGGCGCCTTCCGCATCGCCCAGCGCTTGAAACACCGCCCCGCGATAGGCGGCAAAGGCGGCGCGCTTTTCGGCGGCGGCAGCATCGATCCCGGCTCCGACGCGCCCGAAATCGAGCAGTGGCCCGGCGACCCCGGCGCTCAGGTTGCCGATGATGGAATCGTTGAAGAATTCCGCGGGATCGAAGGCGAGCAGGCCGATCACCCCGGACAAGGTGATCCGCGGAAAGCGGGCGCGGGCGGCGGCAGCAAGATCGGCATCGCTGGCAGCAAGATTGGCGGCAGCGGCGGCGACATCGGGCCGGTTCGCCAGCAGGTCGGACGGCAGTGCGGCAGGGGGGGCGGCTGGCGTCAGCAGCGTCACCGGAGCGGCCAGCGCTGCGCGCACGCTCGCCGCGTCCTGCCCGGTCAGCGTCACCAGCCGCCCGATCAGACGCGCGCGTTCGCTCTCCAGGGCGGCGAGGCGCACCTGCGAGGAGCGCGCGGTCGCCTCGGCCCGCACCCGATCGAAACCGGGCGCGATACCTGCATCCTCACGCACCTTCGCCAGCCGTGCGAGGGTCTGCGCGGCGGCGACATCTTCCTCGATGGCAGCAGCGCGGGAATCGAGCGTGCGCCAGTCGATCACGCTGGCAGCGATCTCCGCCAGCAGCGCAGTCCGCACGCCCTGTGCCTGCGCGCTGGCGGCATCGATCCGGGCAAGAGCGGCGCGTTCCTGCGCCTTGAGCCGCCCGAAAATGTCCGGGTCCCAGCTGGCGACGATGTTCGCGCCATAGGAAGTCTGCTCGCGCGGGATGAAGCCCTGCTGGCCCGCTGCGCCGAACTGCGCGGGGTTGATACGGTTGCGGGTGACGTCGGCATCGGCGGTGATGTTGGGCAGGCGTTCGGCCCCGGCATGGCGCGTGCCGGCGCGGGCGGCGTCGATCCGCGCGGCGGCTTCGGCAAGGCTCGGCGCCTTGGCCAGCGCGGCTTGCGACAGGGCGACATAGGCCGGATCCGCGCTCGGCATCAGCGCGGCAAGGCCGCTTTGCTCGGCGCTGGCAGGGGTGTAGAAGAATGCCGCGGGCAGATCTGGCACCGGCGTCGCAATCTCCGGGGCTGGCTGCATCACGCAGGCCCCCAAGGCGAGCGGCAGCAGCGCCGCAAAGGGAAGGGCAGCGCGCCGCATGGCTCAGTTCCCCCCGCCCGCCGGAGCGCTCTTGGCCGGAATGAAGGCATCGACCTGCTGGCCGACCCGGAAGCGGTCGGTCTTTGGCAGGGCATAGATCAGCTGGAGCACCCGCACATCGACGCGCTCGGCGGCGCTGTTGGTGAGCGAGCGCTTGGGCACCACCTGCGGCTCGGCGCGCACGAAGGTGGCGGTGACGTGGAGTTCGGCCGCCCCGCGCGGACTGACCACAGCCGGCGCGCCGAGCTTGACGCGCACCGCTTCGTTCTCGTCGATGTCGATGCGCACATGCAGCGGATCGGTGTTGCCCATCTGGATGAAGGGTTGCGAGCTGCCGCCCTGGGTGGCGACGAATTCGCCGGGGTGAATGTTGACTGCGAGGATTTCGCCCGCGATCGGCGCGCGCACGGTAAGGCGTTCGATCTCGGTGCGCGAGGCGGCAGCAGCGGCTTCGGCCGCGGCCAAGCGCGCACGGGCAAGGCCGAGCCGGGTGGTGGCGGCGGCTTCTTCACCCTCGGCGCGGATCACTTCGGAGCGGCTTACGGCGGCCGGGTCAGTCAGGCTGCGATAGAGAGCAAGCTGCTGGCGCGCGGTGCGTTGCGCGGTCTCGGCCTCGACGATGGCCGCGCGCGCCTCGCGGATCGCAGCGGTGGCCTGCGCGAGATTGGCGCGCGCGGCGCGGGCATCGACAAGGAACAGCACCTCGCCCGCAGCGACCTTGTCGCCCGGCTTCACCCGCACATCGGTGACGAGCCCCGACAACGCCGAGCCGATGTCGATTACCTCGCTCGCCGGCTCGACGATCCCTGCGCCCGCCACGCGCGGTGCGTTGGCGAGTTCGCCCACCGGCTTGGGCGGCTGCTCCGCCGGCGCGATGGTCGTGCGGTCGGGCAGGCTGCCGACAATGTACCATGCGGCGACCACCATCCCGATGACCGCGATGACCGGCAGAAGCTGGCGCGAGAAACTCAGGTTGCGGGGCAGAAGAGCCATAGTGTCCTCGGGTGGCAGGGGAAAGAAGGGACTGCGGCATCAGTGGCCATCGGGCATTTCCTTGCCGTCATGGGTAATGCGCCCGTCCTCGAGCACGATGATGCGGTCGGCGAGATCGAAGATGCGGTTGTCGTGGGTGACGATGATGCAGGCGCGATCGGGCGCCACCGCCACTTCGCGCAGCAGGTCCATCACGCGCCGGCCCGAGCGCGCATCGAGCGCGGCCGTCGGCTCGTCGCATACCACCAGCCGCGGTTCGTGCACCAGCGCCCGGGCGATTGCGACCCGCTGTTGCTGCCCGCCCGAAAGCTGGCGCGGGAGCTTGTCAGCCTGATTGCCGATGTTGAGCTTGTCGAGCAGCACCTTGGCTTTTTCCCGCGCCTCTTCGACCGGCATGCCCTTGGCGATCAGCGGCACCGCGGCATTGGCGGCGGCGTCGATCGAGGGGATCAGGTTGTACTGCTGGAAGATGAAGCCGATATTGTTGAGTCGAAAGTTCACCAGTTCGGTGTCCGACAGCTTGTAGATGTCGGTGCCGAACACCTTCACTTCGCCCGCGGTGGGCCAGAGGATCCCGCACATGATCGAGATCAGCGTGGTCTTGCCCGAGCCGCTCTCGCCCACGACATAGGTCATCTCGCCCGAGCGGATCTCGGCATCGATGCCGTGGAGCACGCGGATGGTGGTCTGCCCCGCCTCGAAATCGCGGATAATACCGCGCGCGCAGATCGCGGCTTCGGCCTCGCACGGGGGGCTGGCGGGGATGGTCATGGTCGTTTGGCTCACCGGAACACCGCCGCCGGTTCGGTCCTGAGCACCGAGCGAATTGCGATCAGCCCGGTGATGGCGAGAATGATCACGACCGCCACCAGGCTGATGAGCGGCACCTGCCAGGGAATGTAAAAGCCCTTGAAGAACGGATTGGCGGAAAAGCCGTAGATGAACAGCACCGTACCCACGACACCCAGCGCGTAGCCGATCATGCCGACGAGGCCGGCCTGCGCGGCAACCATCCGGACGATCTTGCCGTTGGTCACCCCGATCGCCTTCAAGGCCCCGAACTGCTTGATGTTGTCGCGGATGAACAGGCTGAAGGTCAGGCCGACAATCGCCACGCCGACGACGAAACCAAGGAACACCGTGATCCCGAAATTGGTTGGAATGCCGGTGTTTTCGATGATGAAGTCGATGCCCGCCTGAGCGAATTCATCGCGGGTCTTGGCCTTGAGGCCGGTTTCCGCCTCGATCCGGTCGGCCACTTGTTCCGGGGTCTGGCCCTCGCTCACGCCCACCAGCACGAAGGACAGGCGGTTACGCGTGCCGGGGACGAAATTCAGCGCGTTGGAATAGCGGGTGTAGAGCACCACGGTGCTGGTAAAGCTCGGGATGGCATCGGCAATGCCGCGGATTACCGCGCGCTGATCGTTGAGTTCGAGCCGCGCGCCGATCGGGCTGGCGCCGGCCGGGAAGAAGCGCTGCGCGCCGGTATCGTCAATCGCAACCGCATCCGGCGCGAACAGCACCGACTTGTCGCCCTGGGCCATGCGCCGGGGCAGGCCGATCAGAGTGGCGTCGTCCACCCCAATCACCGCAACGCCTTCCAGATCGCCTTCCGCCGTGCGCACATTGGCAACCGCACGCAGGTGCGGCACGGCCCATTCCACGCCCGGAACCGAGCGCACCTTATCGAGCGCGGTGGCCGGCATGGCATAGCTGACATCGGTGGTGCGGCTGACCGGATCCATCACCCACACCTCGGCCTCGGGCGCGTTGAAGACCCCGCTCGCCCCGCGCTGCACCAGGTTGACGAAGATCGTCATCTGCTGGGTGATGAGCAGAGTGGAAAAGGCAATGCCGAACAGGAGCCCGTAGAACTTCTGGGCATCACCGGTGAGCATCCTGATGGCGATCCAGAGCACGCGGGAGAACCTTTGCGAGAGGACAGGGTTGCGCGGAGGGGCGAATCAACGCATTATTGAACGGTATCGTTTAATTGAACGGAGCCGTTCACTTTGTCAATCGGGTGTTCGCCGAAGAAATCAGGATTTTCCGGTCGCCGTCGCGCAGGCCGTCCGCTTGATGCGGCCAAGCACCTGATGATCATCGACACCGCTGCGCACCACTTCTTCCACCATGGCTTTGCCGCAACCTCGATCGAACAGATCGCCGCGGATGCCGGCGTGTCCAAGGTCACGATCTACAACCAGTTCGGCGACAAGCGCGCCTTGTTCGCCGCTGCGGTTGCGCACGAATGCGAGAAGATGGGGGACTATTTCACCCTCGATGCCATGCCGACTGGCACGATACGCGAACGTCTTGCCGCGATTGGCGAGGCAGTGGTCGCTTTCCTGTCCCGACCGGAGATGATCCGCTTCGATCGCCGGATCTCGGCGGAAACCGAGAATGAACCCGCCATCGGAATTGCCTTCCTGTCAGCCGGACCATGGCGCATGAAGCACGCTTTTGCGGCCTATCTTCGTCAAGAAGTCGAAGCCGGCGAACTGGCAATTGCCGACCCTTTGCTCGCGGCTGAGCAATTTGTGGCGCTGTGTAAGGGGATGGGCGATCTTGAGCGGCGCTTCGGGGCGGAGATCGCACCGGAAATGGTGCGCAGGCGCATCGATGGGGCGGTCGAGATGTTCCTCGCCGCCTACGGCACGGCCGAGGGTGGGGCCGAAGATCGATAATTCTCATCACGCTGTTCGAAAATTGGCACGATCCGCATCCTTGCGCTTTAGCTTGCCATTCACCTTGCGCGCCCTACATTACCCGCGAGAAAAGGAATCCACCCGATGAGCGAGCAGCACGACCCCAACCAGCAGCCGGACGGCCCGAACCCTTGGGTCAGACAGTTGATGATCTGGGGCGGCATCTTTCTGGCGCTGCTGCTGGTCGTCACGATGTTCAGCAATGCCGGGCAGAGTCCGGGCACCTCGATCCGCTATTCCGACTTCCGCGAGGCTGTCGCCCGGGGCGAAGTGCAGGACGTGCAGCTGAGCGAGGAGCTGATCACCGGCAAGCTCAAGAACGGTGACAGCTTCTCCACCGTTCCCGTGCCCAATGACATCGAAATCACCCGGCTCATGGAAGAGAACGGGGTGCAGTTCACCGGCAAGCCGCGCGAGCAGCAGAGCATGCTGCTGTTCATCCTGCTCCAGTCGCTGCCCTTCCTGCTGATCCTCGGGATTGCCGTCTTCGCGCTGCGCCAGATGCAGAAGGGCGGCGGCGGCGGCGCGATGGGCTTCGGCAAGTCCAAGGCCAAGCTGCTGACCGAACGTTCGGGCCGCGTGACCTTTGACGATGTCGCCGGCATCGACGAGGCGCGCGAGGAGCTTCAGGAGATCGTCGAGTTCCTGCGTGATCCGCAGCGCTTCTCCAAGCTTGGCGGCCAGATCCCCAAGGGCGCGCTGCTGGTCGGCTCGCCCGGCACCGGCAAGACGCTTCTGGCCCGCGCGATCGCCGGCGAAGCGGGCGTGCCGTTCTTCACCATTTCGGGTTCGGACTTCGTCGAGATGTTCGTCGGTGTCGGGGCATCTCGGGTGCGCGACATGTTCGAACAGGCCAAGAAGAATGCGCCCTGCATCGTCTTCATCGACGAGATCGACGCTGTCGGCCGTTCGCGCGGCCATGGCTTGGGCAATTCGAATGACGAGCGCGAGCAGACGCTCAACCAGCTGCTTGTCGAGATGGACGGTTTTGAGGCCAACGAAGGCATCATCATCATCGCCGCCACCAACCGCCCCGACGTGCTTGACCCCGCGCTGCTGCGTCCAGGCCGCTTCGACCGTCAGGTCGTGGTGCCGATCCCCGATATTGACGGGCGCGAGAAGATCCTCCGCGTGCATATGAAGAAGGTGCCGCTCGCCCCCGACGTGAACCCGCGCGTGATTGCGCGCGGCACGCCGGGTTTCTCGGGGGCCGACCTTGCCAATCTCGTCAACGAAGCAGCCCTGCTGGCCGCGCGCCGCAACAAGCGGCTGGTGGCGATGCAGGAATTCGAGGACGCCAAGGACAAGGTCATGATGGGGGCCGAGCGCCGCTCGATGGTGATGACCGAGGACGAAAAGCGGATGACCGCCTATCACGAGGCCGGCCACGCGATCGTCTCGGTACACGAGCCGGCCTCGGATCCGATCCACAAGGCCACCATCATTCCGCGCGGCCGTGCGCTGGGCATGGTGATGCGCCTGCCGGAGCGCGACAGCTATTCCTATCACCGCGACAAGATGCACGCGAACCTCTCGGTCTCGATGGGCGGGCGCGTAGCGGAGGAGCTCATCTTCGGATACGACAAAGTGTCCTCGGGGGCCTCGTCCGACATCCAGTACGCGACCGATCTGGCGCGCAACATGGTGACCCGCTGGGGGATGAGCGAAAAGCTCGGCCCGCTCCAGTACGAGACCAGTCAGGACGGCTATCTCGGCATGGGCCAGACGATGCGGACCATGGCCTCGGACGAGACCAACAAGCTGATCGATGCCGAGATCAAGGCGCTGGTCGAAGGCGCGCACAAGCGGGCCACCGACATTCTCAAGACCCACGAGGACCAGCTCCACCTGCTCGCTCAGGCGCTGCTCGAATACGAGACGCTGACGGGCGAGGAGATCAACCAGCTGCTCGAAACCGGCAAGATCGACCGTCCAGATGCGCCGCGTGGCCCGTCGATTCCCGCCCCGGTGCGTGGCTCGGCGATTCCGAAGGCCGGCAGGCGGTTCAGCGGCAAGGCCGACGAGGCCCCGCAAGGCGCCTGATCCGTCGCTGGTAAGGCACGAATGCACCCATCGTTCAGTCTCCCGGCGCTTAGCTCGTTGAGCATTCGCCGGGAGGTTTTTCATGCGCCCAGTGCTGTTTGCCGGCTTGTCCCTCGCACTCAACGCTTTGGCGCCCGCCCGCGCCGCTGGCCAGATGCGCCAGATTGCGCTTGCCTATCGTGCTCGCATCGGGGCCGATCGTGCCGCGGGCAAGGCACCGCACAGCTGCCTTCCTGAAGGCGAGACCGAAATCACCACCGACGTGCTGATTGTCCATCTGCGCAGCTATGCCGCGCCGCAACGCGATGCCATGAGTGTCGATGCCGCCTTTGCCGAGCTTATTGCGAAGACCTATCCCTGCCCGTGACGCCGGCTCAGAAAGCGCCGAGCACCAGCAAGGCCTGGAGAAAGAGGATCAGGACGAGTACGATCAGGAATAGCAGCACGAAGAACCGCCACAGCGCGGAAAAGCGGGTTAGCCCATAGGCACACCTGAGCTGCTTGTAGAGATGCAGCGGCGCAGCGATCAGGAACAGCAGTGCCGCCCAATCCCCTCCGCCCGGTATTGCGCCGAGGATCGACACCGCGATGAACAGCAGCGACATGAAGGCCAGCGAATAGGTGACGAACACCGCGTGATCATAGGCATTGAACTTGCGCCGCCATGCGAACAGCAGCCACATGAAGGGGATCGACAGCGGGATCAGCAGCCAGCTGAACTTGTAGCCGTTCGACTGCAGCTTATAGAGCATCAGCCCGGGGTTCTTTTCCCACTTTCTGACGATGCCCTCGTCCAGCCATGTGAGCCCCGTAACAGAGAATGGGGGATCCTCGGCCTGGTTCATCTCCGTCGGCTTGGCGTCGAGCACCATGTTCAGACCCTTGATCTGGTCAGCAATTTCAGCGCGGCGCGGATCGCCCTTGGGCAGTTTGTCGCGTTCCTGTTCGAGCGTGATGATCTGTTCGCGCACCTTGCTGCGGAACACCGATTGCCCGGCATTCTCGTCCTTGTTGCTGGCGATTTCTTGGGCGAGGTCATCGGTCGGTGAGATGCCCACCATCTGGAACACCGCGAACATCGCAAAGACCGTGAACAGGAACATCGCCATCGGGCTGACGAACTTGGCGCGTTCGCCGGCGATGAAGCGGCGCGTGAGTGCGCCCGGCTTGAAGACGAGCAGCGGCAGGGTGTTCCACAGCTTGCCGTCGAGATGCAGCACCGCGTGCATGATGTCATGCCCGATCGCGGCAAGGCTGCGGTGGATATGCGCCTTCTGGCCGCAGTGGCCGCAATAATGACCGGTGACGGTGGCGCCGCAGTTGGCACAGGTTACCAGTGCATGCGGCGTGCCTGTCGCTTCGCCGTGTCCCGGCTCGACCGCTCGGGACAGGAGACCGCCTTCGATCGCCGCACCAATGCCTTCGCCGATTCCGTTCATTGCATCGCGCCCTTGGCCTGCCCCGGCGTGCGAATATGGCGGGCAATCGCAGGCGTTACCAGTGGCTTGTCGCGCCGCCTCAGCGGGTGGCGAGCTTGCGTTCGATCGCGGTCCACAGTTGAGCGATGGCGCGCGCCGCTGGGGAGCGCGGAGCGAAGGCGCCGATCGGCTTCCTTTCGACCGCGCATTGCTCAACCGCGCTGGCGAGCGGGATCGCGGGCCAATTCGGGTTCGCCTCGCGCGCTTGCCTGTGCAGGCTTCGGCGCAGATCGAGCATTGATAAGACAGGCAAAATCGGCGGATGGCTCTTGCCGCTGCCACGCACTTCCTCGACCACCACCTCGAAGGCGCGGGCTGACAGCGGGGAGGGCGGCAGGGGGACGATCACCAGATCGGCAGCGCGCATCACCTGGGCGCTGACTTCGTTCAATACCGGGGGGCAATCAAAGACGATCCGGTCGTAATGCTTGGCGAGCCCTTCCACCAGTTTGGCGAGCCGCTTCTTCTTGCCCAGCCGGTCAAGATAGCGGTCGAGCGAGCGGATGCTTTCGTCCGCCGGGAGGAGATCGAGATTGGGATAGGCGGTCGCCTGGACCAGTTTCAGCAGATCGGTCCCTTCCGTGAAAGCGCTGTCCGCGCTGCGTTTTTTCTTCGGATCAATGCCGAGAAGAAAGCCCGAGCCATTGGCCGCGTCGAGATCCCACAACAGCGTCTTGCGGCGCGAGATGGTGGCCGAACACCAGGCGAGGTTGACGGCCAAAGTCGTCTTTCCGACCCCGCCCTTGACGCTGTAGACCGCAATCGAAGCCATGCTGCCCTTCATGTTACGCCAATATTACAGCGCAAGGGGATAGCTTGCCAGAGAGCGATGACAAGCGCAGCGGATGCCGGTTATGAACCGGTCAAACGCAGCTGGAGCGCGACAATGACATCGCAAGCAACCGACAATAACCCTGCAAAAGGGGCGACCGGTGCAAGCCTGATTCGCGCTGCGGACAGCCGGTTGCGATCAGCCGTCGTAATCCCCGCCGAGCGAACTGGTGCGGGCCGGGGCCGAGGCGGTGATGCGCAGGGCTTCAGCCGATTGGCTGAGCGAACCGATCTCGTCAGCCTCGTCCTCGTCGTCGGGCAAGATCTTCTGCAAGCTCGTCACCAGAGCTTCGCGCAGATCGTCCGGACGGATCGTCTGCTCGGCGATTTCGCGCAAGGCAACAACCGGGTTCTTGTCGCGATCGCGGTCGACGGTAAGTTCGCTGCCACCGGAGATTTCGCGCGCGCGCTGGGCGGCGAGCAGGACGAGGTCGAACCGGTTGGGAACCTTGTCGACGCAATCTTCAACGGTAACGCGTGCCATGGGCGGCCTTTTCGGATTCGCAAGAATGGGGGAAGGCCTCGCAGCTAGGGATGGCGAGCGCGCAAGTCAAGAAAATGCGCATTCCGCGACCAGCTTCGTCCTGTGATTGGGGCTGGTGCTGGCGTCGCATCGGGCTATGCTGGTGCCATGGACGGGCAGACCTCCAGCGTGGCCGCTTCGCCGGAGCCGCGGCTCTACGTCGATCCCGCGCCGTTCCGGATCGCGGCGCAAGGGCACGACTTCACCTTCCTGCCGGGCGGGGCAGATCGCCTCGCCGCGCTGATCGGGTTGATTGCGGGCGCGCAGACATCGCTCCGGCTGTTCTACTACCTGTTCGACGACGACCTTTCGGGAACCGCGGTGCGTGACGCGCTGATCGCCGCCGTCCGCCGCGGGGTGGCAGTGCGGCTGATCGTCGATGATTTCGGCAATGACGCAGGGCGCGCCTTCTTTGCGCCGCTGCGCGAGGCAGGGGGCAGCTTCGCGGTCTTCTCCTCGCGCTGGAACAGCCGCTATTTCGTGCGCAACCATCAGAAGATCGCAATCGCCGATGAGCGGCGGGTGATTACCGGCGGAGCCAACGTTTCTGACCACTATTTCAAGCCTCCGGTCGAGAACGGCTGGTGCGATCTGGCCGTGCTGATCGAGGGGCCGGTGGTCGAGCGTTTCTGCGCGTGGTTTGCGCTGCTCGACCGCTGGGTCGAGAGCGAGGAGCAGGGGCGGGTCGAGCAACTCAGCCGCTTGCGCGAGATCGTGCGCGACTGGGACGGCGAGGCCCGCGGGAGCGCGGGCGCGGTGCGCCTGCTGGTCGGCGGCCCGCTGGTGCGGCGTGGGCACTGGGCGTGGTGGCTGCGCAAGGATCTGGTCACGGCGCGGCGGCTCGATACGGTTTCGGCCTATTTCTCCCCGCCAAGGAGCTTCCGCCGCCAGTTCGCCAAGGTCGCGCGACGCGGGAAGGTGCGGATGATCATGCCCGGCAAGTCCGATATCGGCGTGGCGATCGACATCGCCCGGTTGCTCTACAAGCGGCTGCTGGCGGCGGGGGTGCGGATCTTCGAGTTCCAGCCCAGCAAGCTGCACATGAAGCTGCTGGTGGCCGATGATGTCAGCTATGTCGGCAGCGCCAATCTCGACAAGCGCAGCTTTCGTATCAATGTCGAGCTGATGGTGCGGATCGAGGATGCCGGGGTGGCTGCTGCGCTACGCCGTCTGGTCGATCATATGCAGGCCGCGAGCATCGCCGTGACCCCGCAGTGGTATCGCCGCCAGTCAACCCTGCTGGCGCGGATGCGCTGGCGGCTGGCATACTGGATGAGCCTGGCCGATTATCGCGTGAGCCGGCTGGGGGCGCGGTGAGGCGCGCCTGCGCTGGAATCCGGCGCGCAGGGGGCTAGGGTAGGTTGGGGGCATTGCCGCGATCGGCGCGGTTGCCGCCGCTTGGCTCCCGATCGCTGCGGGAAGTTGCGGGCTATTCGAATCCGTAGTCCGAATAGTCCTTGTAGTTGGGCGAGGTGAACTTGGTGATGTCGCTCTGGAAGTGGAGCGGCACGTTGCCGGTCGAACCGTGACGCTGCTTGGCAATGATCAGCGTGGCCTTGCCCACCAGTCCTTCGAACTTTTCCTCCCACGCACGGTATTTCTCCTGCACGTCGGGCGGTGAGGAGGCATCGGGCGTGTCGGGCTTGACCAGCAGGTGATAGTAATCGCCGCGGTAGATGAACCAGACCATGTCCGCGTCCTGCTCGATCGATCCGGATTCGCGCAGGTCCGACAATTGCGGGCGCTTGTCCTCGCGGCTTTCGACCGCGCGGGAGAGCTGCGAGAGCGCGATCACCGGCACCTGCAATTCCTTGGCCAGGGTTTTCAATCCGCGGCTGATTTCCGAGATTTCGTTGACCCGGTTGTCGTTCGCCCGACCGGAGCCTTGCAGCAGCTGGAGATAGTCGACGATGATGAGGCCGACATCGTGGCGTCGCTTCATCCGCCGCGCGCGGGTGCGCAGGGCGGCGATGGTGAGCGCGGGTGTATCGTCGATGTAGAGCGGCAGTTCGGAAAGGCGCTGGCTGGCGAAGGACAGCTTCTGGAATTCCTCGCGGCTGAGCTTGCCGCTGCGCAGGCTTTCGGAGGAAATCTCGGCCTGTTCGGCAAGGATGCGGGTGGCGAGCTGGTCGGCGCTCATTTCAAGACTGAAGAAGGCGACCGGCGCGCCATAGTTGAATTCCCCCCCGTCGCGCTGCCATTCGAGATGCTTTTCGGCACAGTTGTAGGCGATGTTGGTGGCGAGCGAAGTCTTGCCCATGCCCGGCCGGCCGGCGAGGATGATGAGATCGGAATCGTGCAGGCCGCTGGTCTTGCGGTCAATCGCATCCAGCCCGGTGGTCTTGCCCGACAGGCCGCCGCCTGATTTCATCGCCGCTTCGACCATCTTGATTGCGGTCAGCGCGGCATCGCGGAAGGTCGATGCCTCGCGGCCCGTCGAAGCGCCCTCGGCGACACGGAACAGATCGGCCTCGGCCTGGGTGATGCGTTCCATCGGCGAGATGTCCTGCGAGGTGTCGAGCGCGCCTTCGATCAGCCCGCGCCCGACGCTCACCAGCTCGCGCAGCAGCGCGAGATCGTAGATTTGCTGGGCCAGCTCGCGCGGGGCGAGCAGGCCTGCGCCATTGGCCGTCAGCTGCGCGAGATAGGAGGTGCCGCCCAGCTCCTTGAGCGCCTCGTCGGCCTCGAAATAGGGGCGCAGGCTAACCGGCGAGGCGGTGGCATTGCGCTCGATCAGCACCAGCACACGCGCGTAGATGCGCTGGTGCAACGGCTCGAAGAAGTGTTCCGGGCGGATGGGAACCTGAAGCTCCTCGATCACCCGGTTGTCGATCAGCACCGCGCCCAGGAACGCTGCCTCGGCCTCGAGATTGGCGGGCAGTTTGCGCAGGGGCGCGTCCGGCGCGGAGGCGGCGACGCTGATCGGGGTGACTTTTTCCGGTTCGGCCATGCCGGTCTGATGCGCCTGGCGGGGGGGATCAGGCAAGTGCGAAAGCCGACAATATTCTTTCGCGCGGTTGTGGATAGCGGGGAGATTTGATCGAAGTGCTTGAAGTGCGGCCCCTGCATCTGCGAAGGCACGCCTCATGGCCGATACGCCGCCCGATTCCCTGCCGATTTCTCCCGCCGCCGGTGGCGCGGGCACCTATCGCATCGCCCGGATCACGCTCGACGAGGCAACGATCCTGTGGCGTAACGCCGATGTCGAGCAGGAACGCCGCGTCGCAATCTACGATCTGATTGAGGAAAACACGTTCAAGCCGCTGCGTAGCGCCGAACGTGGAGCGCGCGGGCCCTATCACCTCCACCTGTCGGTCAATGACGGCCGGCTGGCGATGGACATCAGCGACGAGGGCGGGCAGCTGCTCGAAACCCTGCTGATCGGCATGGCCCGTTTCCGTCGCCCGATCCGCGAATATTTCGCGATCTGCGACAGCTATTACCAGGCAATTCGCAAGGCGACCCCGGCCGAGATCGAGACGATCGACATGGCGCGCCGCGGCATCCACAACAATGCCGCTGAACTGCTGCTCGAACGGCTTGAAGGCAAGGTCGACACCGATTTTGCCACGGCGCGGCGGCTGTTTACGCTGATCTGCGTGCTGCACATCAAGGGCTAAGGCAAGAACAAGGGGCGCATGGCCAAGGGTCGCCGGAATGCGGGGCGCAAGGGCGCCCATCGATGGTTGCTGCGGCTGGTGGCGCTGGCGGTGCTGATTGGGCTCGCCTTCGCGGGCTGGCTGTGGTGGGACATGCGCGAGTGGCGTCCGGACGAGACGCTCTATCCCGAACAGGGGGCGTTGCTGCCCGCCGGGAGCGGCGCGGTGCGGTTCGAGACGCTGAAGGCGATCGGTGCGCGTTTCGTCTATCTTCCACTCGACACGGACACCTCGCCGGCTGCTTTTGCCGAGCGATTCGCCAAGGCGCGCGCGGCGGGACTTGAGGTTGGCGCAATGCTCGTATTTGACCCCTGCCTGCCCGCCGATCGCCAGAGCGGGCTGTTCGCGCAGATGGTGCCGCGCGATCCGCGCCTGCTGCCGCCCGCAATCGGACTGGTGCGGCTGGCGGATGAATGCGATCCGCCGGTGAGCGATGCGGCGGTCGAAAGCGAGCTGATGACGCTGATCAACCAGATCGAGATGCACGCCGGTGCGGCGGCTATCCTGCGGCTCGCGCCAGCCTTCGCGCAACGTTACAACGCCGCCACCGCGCTCAGCCGCGATCTGTGGCTGATGCGCGATCGCGCAAGGCCGGATTATGCCGGGCGCCCTTGGTTGCTATGGAGTGCCAATTCCGCGCTGGTGACCGCGGCGAGTGAGGAGCCGATCGAATGGGTGGTGGTGCAGAAATGAAGCTCGATGCCGCCGCCGAGCAGGCGTTGATCGACGCCGCCTTTGCCGCGGCGGCGCAGGCCTATGCGCCCTATTCCGCCTATCCGGTGGGTGCTGCCCTGCTGTTTGAAGACGGCGCGATCGTGGCTGGCTGCAATGTCGAGAACGCGAGCTACGGCCTTGCGCTGTGCGCCGAGACGGTGGCGGTCGCCAAGGCGTTTGAGGCCGGACGGCGCGGCGGCTTGGTGGCGGTGGCGGTGGCGGGGCTCAAGGCCGATGCCGAGCCGATCACGCCGTGCGGGCGCTGCCGCCAGGTGCTCAACGAAATCGCGGCGCTGGGCGGCACCGATCCGCTGGTGCTGTGCGCCAGCAAGCAGGATGTCCGGCGCGTCTTGCTATCCGCCCTGCTCCCGCACGCTTTCGGCCCGGCGCATCTCGCCTAGCCCTCCCGCCCTTCCAGCCACTCGACCAGCGCCGCCAGACATTCGCGACCCAGGAGCTTGCAGCGTTCGGGCGACCAGCCCTGTTCCGGCTCGGGGAAATCGGCAAGGTCCTTGTAGGGCATCTCCAGCGTCATCGCGACCGCACCGAACCGCTCGGCGAGCTGGTTCGTGCTCATCGACAGGTTGGCCTTCCCGCTGGCTGCCTTGGGGTAGCCGAGCCTGGTCTGGAAGTCGGGGGTGCGGCGGTCAAGGATGCGCTGGTAACGGTAAAAGCCCTGGCCTTGTTCTTCCTTCCACGAGGGGATCCCCTCGAACCCGGCGAGGAACACCGCCGGGATTGCCTCGTCGGCATGGACATCCATCGCAAAGTCAACGCCCGTCTGATCCATCCGATTGCGGATCGCGAGCACTTCGGGGGATTTCTCCGCACTCGGGTTGGCCCATTCGCGGTTGAGGTTGGTGCCAACCGCGTTGGTTCGCAAATGCCCACGGCGTGATCCATCGGGGTTGCAATTGGGGACGATGTGCAGGCGGCAATTCTTGCGCAGCGCCCGCGCTACCGGGTCGGCGGGGTCGGTCAGGCATTCGAGCGCGCCTTCCATCCACCATTCCGCCTGGGTCTCGCCCGGGTGCTGGCGGGCATAGAGCCAAACCTGCGTCTTACCCTCGCCCATTTCGAGGCAATCGATCGGCTGGCCATCGAGCGTGGTGCCGAGCCGGACGTAGTCCACCCCCTCGCAGGCGGCGGCATCGGCGATGAGATCGTGATGCCGCTCCATCGAATAGGGCGCGAAATAGGCGCACCAGAACAGATCGGTGGCGGGCCGGTAGCGGATGGTCAGCGTGCCGCCGTCCTCGTCCTTGTCGAAGCTCGACGCTGCGCGCCGCCAGTATTCGCGATCTTCGGTCACGCAGGCATTGTAGTCCGGCCAACCGCCCGGATAGGCGCTGGCGTTGAGACCGGTGAGCTTGAGCACCACCTCCTCGCCCGCCTTGCCGGCGACGCGGAAGTGAAACCACTGGAAGAATGCGGATTCGTTGTCGCGGCGGATTGCAAGGCGGGCGGTGCGGCCTTCGATCGACAGCACTTCGATGTTGCCGCTGTCGAAGGCGGCATCGATGGCAAGGCAGGTCATCACTTTCCTTGGAGCTTTTTGACACTGATCGTCACGGTTTCGCCATTGCCACCCGGAAAGTCCCTGAACAAGCCCGCCGCCAGCGTCTTTGCGCTGGTGTTGGTCTGCGAGAAGGGCGACTTCACCCCCGTCGCGATCTGTGCGCGGCCTTCCCATAGGGTGACCCCGTCGGCGCGGGTGATGCGCACCGAAAGAACGGTCATCACGCTCGGACTCTCGCGCCCGCCACCAAGGTTGATGCCCACCCCCACGCCGAGGCCCGAGCCATAGCTGCCAGTCGATCCGCCGACCCCGACGCTGACCGGGCCAGGGCGGCTCTGGTCGGCGGCGGCGATGGCATTGCGGGTGGTGCGGATCGCGGCGGTCTGGCCAGCGGGGCTGCCTTCGGGAACGACGGTGTAGCCGAGCCGCGCCAGCTCTGCGCTGACCGCGGCGGCAAAGGCCGAGCGCGCGGCCATGTTGTCCATTGCGTCGGGGAAGGTGATCGCGATGGTTCCCTGTCCCAGCCCCGCCGGCTGTTCGGCTACAAAGCGGGTGACTTCGACCGGGCCAGTATAGGGCGTGGTCGCGCAGGCCGACAGGGCCAGCCCCGCGGCAGCGATGACAGGGACAAGCAGGCGGATCTTACGCATGGCAGCAATTCCTTTTGGTGGCCCCGAAGCCTATAAGCCTAGCACGGAGCCATGCACAGGCCTGCTGTGGCCGCGGGGCGGTTGACGTTTTCCAAACACTCTGCGTGCTAGGGCACGTTGCATGACATTTTGCGGCAAACCTTGCGTGCTCGTCACCGGCGGGGCGGGCTATATCGGCAGCCACGCGGTGCTGGCGCTGCGCGATGCCGGCTGGCCGGTGGCGGTGATCGACAATCTGGTGACCGGCTTCCGATTTGCCGTGCCTGCCGGCGTGCCCTTCTATCATGGCGATATCGAGGACGCGGCGCTGCTGGCGCGGATCTTCGCCGAACAGGGCATGGGCGAAGGGCGCGGGGCGATCATGCACTTCGCCGGTTCGGTGGTGGTGCCCGAAAGCGTCGCCGATCCGCTCAAATATTATCACAACAACACCGCCAAGAGCCGGGTGCTGATCGAGGCGGCGGTGAAGGCCGGGGTGCCGCATTTCATTTTCTCCTCCACCGCAGCGACTTACGGCATTCCCGATGTCGCGGCTGTGTCGGAGGACACGCCGCAGCGTCCGATCAACCCCTATGGCTTTTCGAAGCTGATGACCGAGCAGATGCTTCGCCATGTCGCGGCGGCCCACCCGCTCAATGTCGGAGTGCTGCGCTACTTCAATGTTGCGGGGGCCGATCCGCTGGCGCGCAGCGGGCAATCGACCACCGGGGCGACGCATCTGATCAAGGTGGCGATCGAGGCGGCGCTGGGCCTGCGCGAATCGGTCAGCGTGTTCGGCACCGATTACGCCACGCCCGACGGCACCGGGGTGCGCGACTATATCCACGTCAGCGACCTTGCCGCCGCGCACGTGCTGACGCTGGAGGCGCTGATGGCCGCGCCTTCGCGCTCGCTGACGTTGAACTGCGGCTATGGCCGGGGCTTTTCGGTGCGCGAGGTGCTTGATGCCGTCGATCGTGTGACGAACCGCAGGCTCGTGCGCCGCATCGAGGGCCGCCGCGCGGGCGATCCCGATTCGCTGATTGCCGATTCGCGCCGCCTTCGCGAAACGCTCGGCTGGGAGCCGCGGTACGCCGATCTCGACACGATCATTGCCCATGCGTTGGCCTGGGAACGGAAACTGGCCGATTTGCGCGAGGCTGCCTGACAGACTCGCATTGACGCGCAGGGCGGGCGGCGCTAACGGCTCGCTTCGATTTCCGCGCGTCGGACCGCTTCCGGCGCGCTTTGCATTTGAAAGCGTAAGAGCCATGAAGATCGTCAACAGCCTCAAGTCGCTGAAGGGCCGCCATCGCGATAACCGCGTGATCCGTCGTCGTGGCCGCACCTATGTGATCAACAAGACCAATCGTCGCTTCAAGGCCCGCCAGGGCTGAACCGGCGCGGCTGCCCGCAGGGGTGGCTGATGACATGCACGGCCCGCCTCCTTGTCGGAGCGCGGGCCGAAATCGTTTGAGGAGCGTAGCGGGCGTGCAGACCGCAGTCGTGTTCGATGTCGGGCGGGTGCTGTTCCAGTGGCAGCTTTCCGCCCTGTTCGAGAAGCTGATCGATGACCGCGAGGAGCTTGAATGGTTCCTTGCCAACGTCGTGACCGAGGAATGGCATTTCGAGCATGACCGCGGCCGCGCGCTGGCCGACATGGTGCCCGAACGGATCGCCCGCTTCCCGCAATACGAGGCGCATATCCGCGCCTATGCCACCCGTTTCAACGAAACCGTGCCCGGCCCGGTCGAGGGTTCGCATGAAATCGTCGAGCGGCTGGCGGCCGCGGGCGTCCCGCTCTACTGCCTGACCAATTTCGGTGACAGGTTCTGGCAGGCGTTCCGTCCGACCCAGCCGATCTTTGACCACTTTGCGGACATCATCGTCTCTGGCGTCGAGAAAGTCGCCAAGCCCGAGCCGCGAATCTACGAGATCCTCGAGGCGCGCAGCCGCCGCACCGGAGCGCAGCTGTTCTTCACCGACGACAATCCCGCCAACATCGCCGCCGCCAAGGCGCGCGGCTGGAACACGCACCTGTTCACCGATGCAGCGGGGCTGGAGGCGGCGCTGGTTGAGGCCGGGCTGCTCTCGTCCTTGCGATCCGAAGCGCGCTGAAACCCGATCCGCGGGGCTGGTGGAACAAGCTCGCCGCGCTTCGGCAGAAACCGCGGCGAAGAGACGCCCGCGCAGGCGGGTGCGAAAAACCGCAAAACACGCCCCCGGAACGCGGCATCGGGGGGACAGGCGTTCCGGGGGCTGTGCAGCGCCGTCCGGGCTGGAGAGGGGGCCGGACGGCGGGGATCAGGTGCGGTGCTTGATCAGGCGTTGCACTTGGCCAGTTCGTCGGCGGCCAGTTCTGCACCATCGACGCGGAAGGCGGCGATTTCGCCGAACTTGCGGTTCAGGCCGCGGCAGACGCGCAGCGGGCGGGCGCTCGCCTTGTTGGCGACGCAGGTAGTGCCCGCGCAGGTCCAGGCGACGCCGCCGGCAACCGCGGTCGTTTCGCCCGCCGGCGCGGCGAGCGTGGCGCTGTAATAGGCGCCGCCAGCGGCGTTGGCCGGGGTGGTCGAGGTAACCACGCCGAAGGCCAGCCCGGTGTAGAGCACAGCCGAGGCGAGGATCGCGAGTTTGCCGGAGCGGGGGAGGGAGAGGGTGTTCGTCATCGCTTTGTCCTTTGCTTTGTGGTCTTGAGGGGCGATCGCCCTGTGGTCTCTATCCTTGCATTTTGCAATGCAACATTTCGATTCGAAACCAGTTGCTATTCGCTACTTAACAATCTAGGTTGCGAGTTGCAACCGAAAACGGGATTTTTTTTGTGACAGCCCGAAAATGCGGTTACATATCACCCCGCAAGGGAAGGGACGGTAGCTATGGGTGAGTTGAGAGAACCGCTCAAGGATCTGATCGAATGCGGGCTGCCTCAGGCGCTCGATGTGATGGGGGAACGCTGGTCGTTCATGATCCTGCGCGCGAGTTTCAACGGTCTCAAGCATTTCGAGGAATTTCTCAGCGAGCTCGGCATTGCCCGCAACATCCTGTCCAACCGTCTCGCCAAGCTGGTGGAGCATGGCATCCTCAAGCGCGAGCCTTGCGCCGATGATCGCCGCAAGATCGAATATCGTCTGACCGAAAAGGGTCTCGACCTGCTGCCCGCCATGGTGGCGCTGCGCCAGTGGGGCCAGAAATACAGCAGCGAGCAAGTGGTCGAGGATCCGGTGCTGGTCGACGAGCGAGATCGGCTGCCGATCGGCCCGGTCTCGATACTCGCGCATGACGGACGCATTCTCGGCCCGCAGGACCTGTGGCTGACCCGTCCCGCCGATCTTGGCCGCCGCGCCGACGGCACCATCGCTACCCCGGGCACAGCGCTTGGCAAGGGCGATGTGGTCGATCTTGCCGCCGCGAAAGCCGCTGCTGCGGGATAATCCGTCGATAGCGCCGCCGGCTTGGGTGCTTTCGGCCTGAGCCATGGGCTAGGGCCGCCTCATGCACGCGCCCCTCGGTTCCGAACTCCACGATATTCTGCGCCGCACCTTCGGCTACACCGCGTTTCGCGGCCAGCAAGAGGCGGTGATCGCCCGGGTGATGGCGGGCGCGCATACGCTGGCGCTGATGCCGACCGGGGCGGGCAAGAGCCTGTGCTACCAGATCCCCGCGCTCGCGCGGGCCGGCACCGCGATCGTCATCTCCCCGCTGATCGCGCTGATGCATGACCAGATCCGTTCGGCCAGTGCGGCCGGGATCCGTGCGGCGTCGATGACCTCAGCCGACAGCGGCAATGCCGTGACCGCGCAGGCGCTGCGCGACGGCGCGCTGGATCTGCTCTATGTCGCCCCCGAACGCGCCTCGACCGCCGGGTTTCAACGCCTGCTGGAACATACGCGAATCGCGCTCTTCGCCATCGACGAGGCGCATTGCGTGTCCGAATGGGGGCACGATTTCCGCCCCGACTACCGGATGCTGCGCCCGCTGCTCGACCGCTTTCCCGATGTTCCCCGCCTGGCGCTCACCGCCACTGCCGATCAGGCGACCCGCGCGGACATTCTGCGGCAGCTCGGCATCCCGCTCGGGGGCCTGATCGTCGCCGGGTTCGACCGGCCCAATATCCGCTATGCCATCACCCCGCGTGATTCGGGGACGCGCCAGATCGTCGCACTGCTTCAGCGGCTCAACGGGGCGGGGATCGTCTATGCCCCGAGTCGCAAGCAGGCCGAGGATCTCGCCGCCGCCATCGCCCGCACGGGCCGCCAAGCGGGGTTCTACCACGCCGGCCTCGACCCAGATCGCCGGGCCAAGGTGCAGGCGGAATTCGTCACTTCGGAAAGCATGGTGATGGTCGCCACCATTGCTTTCGGCATGGGCATCGACAAGCCCGATGTGCGTTTCGTGATCCATGCCGGGCTGCCGAAATCGATCGAGGCTTATTATCAGGAAACCGGCCGTGCGGGCCGTGATGGCGATCCGGCCGAGGCGCACCTGTTCTGGGGCGCGTCCGATTTCGCCCGTGCAAGGCAGTGGCTCGGCCAGCTCGAGCCCGAACGCCTGCCTGCCGAGAACGCGCGGCTCGATGCGCTGGCGGCGCTGGTCGAGGCCTCGATCTGCCGCCGGGCGATCCTGCTCCGCCATTTCGGCGAACATCCACCTGATGTCTGCGGCAATTGCGATAATTGTCTCGATCCGCCCCGCGTGGTCGAGGCGAGCGAACTCGCACGCAAATTGCTCTCGGCGGTCTACCGCACCGGGCAGAGTTTCGGCATCGGCCATATCGAAAAGGTGCTGACCGGCCAGAACGACGAGCGAATCGCCGCGCGCGGGCATGACCGGCTGTCGGTGTTCGGCATCGTCGTCCCGCATGAGGTACGGCTGCTGCGGCCGCTGGCGCGCACTCTGGTCGCGCGCGGGATGCTGGTAGCAACCGAGCATGGCGGCTTGATGCTGGGGCCGGAGGCGCGGGGCGTGTTCAAGGGCGAGACCGCGGTGATGATCGCCGAGCCGCCGCTCCGCCAACGCCGCACCCGCGGCAGCGAGGCGGCGGCCAACCCGGTCGGCAATAGCCTGTTCGAGGCGCTGCGGGCCAAGCGCAGAGCGCTCGCCGCCGAACATGGGCTTCCCGCCTATGTCATCTTCCATGATTCGGTCCTGCGGGACATGGCCCTCCATTGTCCCGAAACGCTGGCTGAACTCGGCACGATCGCGGGTGTGGGGGCGAAGAAGCTGGAAACCTGGGGGCCGGATTTTATCGCCGTGGTGCGTGAGCACCTGCGTTCCTGATACGCGATTCGCTTGCGCGAATCGGCAGACCCCCCGCCCCGCCTCCCCGCCCGGCCCCCAATAGTACCACTCTGTGGTGGTCGGGCGGGGAGGCGGGGCGGGGGGTCTGCCACGAGAATCACCGCGACACACGGCTTTGCGAATAGGTGATCCTGATCCGCACCCATGACCCGAACTGCTCGCGCCC
Organism: Erythrobacter tepidarius; assembly: GCF_002155695.1. Lineage (GTDB taxonomy): Bacteria > Pseudomonadota > Alphaproteobacteria > Sphingomonadales > Sphingomonadaceae > Erythrobacter > Erythrobacter tepidarius. The sequence continues at coordinate 82,306 of NZ_MUYJ01000004.1, read as the reverse complement.
GCCGAGCCGCGCCGGGCGCACCCGGAACTGCCACGCAGCCGCCAGCACTGCCCGGCCCAGCCCAGCGCCTTGCGGACTTTCGCTCAGCAGCGTGCAATCCTCGACATAATAGCCTGCCACAGTCTTGCAGGCGATCAGCGCGACACCCGGGCTGCTGGCGGTCGAGAGATAACCCGCCAGCTCCTGATCGGTCGGCTCGCGATACCAGCGCGCGGCATAGAGCGGCTCGCCATTGGGGGCAGTGCCGACGCGCTCGGTGTCCATGCTGGTGCGCGGCGGGCCCGAATCGACCGGGCCGTAGGTGCTGTTCGGATTGATCCTCGCCGCAATCGTGGGCGAGGCGCGCGGGGCTGGTTCGGCCTGGGGCGGCGGTGGCGGCGGGGGTGGGACGGTTGTCGGGTTGGCGATGATCGGCGGCTTGGGTCGCTCGGGCTTGGGCAGATCGCGCGGTGGCGGGCGCGCGGCCGCGGGCGGGACTGCGAGTGGCGTGGTGCTCTCCTCGGGCTGCGCCTCGGCCGGCTGTTCCGGCTGGGGTTCGGCCGGCGGCGTGAAGTCCCGCGCGGTGAACCGGGTGAGGACTTTCACTTCCTCGTCCTTCTCGCCCATGACCGTCACGCCGAGGGTCAGCAGCAGCAGCACGATCAACCCCTCGATGGCGAGCGCGATGGCGAGGCTGAACCAGCGCTGGCGGGGCTTGGCGCCCCAACGCGCTCGGGCCGGCCGCGCGCGCCGCTCGGTCAGCAAGGCTGGGTGTTCGTCCGGAAGTGCCACTGCGCCCTTGGATTGGCCGGGGGAGGGGGAACCGGCCATACCGCACGCCTTAACCTGTCATCAGCCGATAGGATAGCGCTTCGGCGATGTGGATGCGTCCGACGTTCTCGGCCCCGGCAAGATCGGCAATGGTGCGCGCCACCCGCAGCATCCGCGTATAGCCGCGTGCCGAAAGGCGCAGCTTCTCGGCCGCCTGCATCAGCAGCTTGCGCCCGGCCTCGTCGGGAGTGGCGAAGGTTTCGAGCTTCGCGCCCTCCAGCTCGGCATTGGAGCGCACGCCGCGCGCGGTCTGGCGGTCGCGGGCGGCGGCAACCCGGGCGGCGACTTCGGCGCTGCCCTCGGCGGGCGGGGGCAAGGTCATGTCCAATGCGCTCACCGCCCCGACATGGACGTGCAGATCGATCCGGTCGAGCAAGGGGCCGGACAGGCGCCCCTGATATTCGCCGATGCAGCGCGGATACTTGTTGCAATTGCGCGCCGGATCGCCGGCATAGCCGCAGCGGCACGGGTTCATCGCCGCGACCAGCTGAACGCGTGCCGGGAAGGTGACATGGGCATTGGCGCGCGCGACATCGATCTGCCCGGTTTCCAGCGGCTGGCGCAGCGAATCGAGCACCGGACGCTGGAATTCGGGCAATTCGTCGAGGAACAGCACGCCCAGATGCGCGAGGCTGACCTCCCCCGGGCGCACCTTCAGCCCACCGCCGGTGAGCGCGGCCATGCTCGCCGAATGGTGCGGCGCGCGGAACGGACGGGCGCGGCTGATGCGCCCGGCCTCGAGCATCCCCGCGACCGACTGCACCATCGACACCTCGAGCGCCTCTGCCGGGGTGAGATCGGGCAGGATGCCGGGCAGACAGCTCGCCAGCAGGCTCTTGCCCGATCCGGGCGGGCCGACCATCAGCAGATTGTGCCCACCGGCCGCTGCGATCTCCAGCGCGCGCTTGGCGCTCTCCTGCCCCTTGACCTGCTTCAGATCATTGCCGCCTGCTGCCTCGGCCACGCTGCCCCGCGGCGGTTCGGGCAGGACGAGGCTGCCCTTGAGATGGCCCAGGAGGCTCACCAGATCGCGCGGCGCGAGCACCGGCACGCCGCTCGCCCAGCGCGCCTCGGGGCCCTGTTCGGCGGGGCAGATCAGCCCGGCACCCTGCGCGCTGGCGTGGAGCGCGGCAATCAGCACGCCAGGACTGGCGACCACCCGGCCATCCAGCGCCAGCTCGCCCACCGCGATCCAGTCGCCCAGCTGCTCGGCATCGGTCACGCCCATCGCGGCCAGCAGCGCCAGCGCGATCGGCAGGTCGTAATGCGATCCGTCCTTGGGAAGATCGGCGGGCGAAAGATTGACGGTGATTCGCTTGGGCGGCAGCGCGAGGCCCATCGCCGCCAGCGCCGCCTGCACCCGCTCGCGGCTTTCGCTCACCGCCTTGTCGGGCAGGCCGACGACATTGAAGCGCGGCAGGCCGGGGCCGATGTGGCACTGCACCTCGACGGCGCGTGCCTCCAGCCCGAGATAGGCGACCGTTCTCACCAGCGCGACCATCTTTGCCCCCTAGCCCGTGCTGTTGGGGATAGTGCAGCTTTTAGAGAGACTTGTCGAGCGCCTTGGGAAGGGTGTTCAGGGTTTTCTAAAGCATAATTCTTGGCGATTTCGGAAGGCATGCGCGGCGATTGTGGCGGGCATGGACCGCGCTCTCGCTCTCCTGCTTGCTGCTCTTGCGCTGCTGCTGCCCGCAACGCCGGCGCTGGCGCAGATCCATGCCGAGGCCGGAGCGCGGGTGGTGGCGACCACCAGTTGGGTCGAGGAATGGGATCCCGTCACCCAGGCCTGGGTGCGGGTCGGGGATAGCCCGGCCATGCTTGGTCCCGCCGCCCAGCGCAGCGCCGCCACCTTCTCGCGGGCCGGCGAAACCACCATCAGCGATATCGTGATCGAGGAGCCGATGCGCTTCATCGCTGCACCCCTGCGCGGATCGGGCGCTGACGGCGGGATTGCGCGATTCGGCCCGTTCCGCGTGCTTGACGAGGAGCGCGCGGCGCTGGTCGCCGGCACCGATGCGGCCAGCCCGGCCGCCTTCCAGGCGATGCTCGCCGCCTATCCGGGCCTCAGGGTGCTCGAGTTCCGTGACGCACCGGGCACCAGCAACGACATCGCCAATCTCCGACTCGGGCGGATGATCCGCGCTGCCGGCCTTGCCACCCATGTCCCCGCTGGCGGCTCGGCGCGCTCTGGCGCGGTCGAGCTGTTCCTTGCAGGAACCCGCCGCAGCATGGATCCGGGCGCACTGTTCGCGGTGCATTCGTGGCGCGATGCGATGGGGCGCGAGCCGTCCGACTTCGCTCCTGACGCGCCGGAGAACCGGCTCTATCTCGACTACTACGCCGAAATGGGCATGAGCCGCGAACAAGCGCGGGCGTTCTATGCGATGACCAATTCGGTTCCGCATCACGGTGCCCTTTGGCTGCGCGGCGCCGAGATGACGCGCTGGATCGCGCCCGCGGCCGGGATCGATACGGCGCCGCGCAGCCGCTCTGCGCTGGCCCTGCCCGCGCCGGCGCTGCTGGCCGCGCCGCCAGCGACGGGCCTGACGGGCATGTCCGCCCGGGCCGCGCTGGTGCTGGCGCTCGCCGGGGTGCGCCCATACGCCCTTCCGCACCTTGCCTATGCCAATCTCGGCCTGGTTGACGGGGCGATTCCCCAGCCGCTGGCTCTGCTTGACTCTGGCCAGGCTTTCCCATAAGCGCCGCGGCCTGATCTGCGCTGCCCTTGTGGCCGCGCTCTGCCGCTTTGCCGGCCCAGTTTTCGAGGATGATATGAAGCGTACGTTCCAGCCCAGCAATCTCGTGCGTGCCCGTCGCCACGGCTTCTTTGCCCGCAAGGCGACCCCGGGTGGTCGGAAGGTGCTGCGCGCCCGCCGCGCCCGCGGCCGCAAGAAGCTCTGCGCGTAATTTTCTGGCGCGCTCAGGCGCGGGGCGCGGGTCATCCGGCCCGCTTGGCTTTCGCAGCATAGGCCGCGACGGGCAGTCGCCCTTGCGGGCTCCCTTCGGGAGCCCGTTTGTCATATGGTGACCCCTGTGATTTCGGTTCTTACCAAGCGCGCGGATTTTCTTGCGGCCAATGCGGGTCTGCGCAATGCGCGACCCGGCTTCGTGTTGCTGACCCGGCCCAATGGCGGGCAGGGCATCCGCTACGGGATCACCGTTAGCCGGAAGATTGGCAAGGCCGTGGTGCGCAACCGCATGAAGCGCCGGTTTCGTGCGCTGCTGCGCGCCGCGCTGCCGGTGCAGGGCCTGGCCGATCACGATCACGTGCTGATCGGACGAGTGGGCGGGATCGAGCGGGATTTCCGCCTGATGGCCAAGGAGCTGGGCGATGCGCTCGAACGGGCGCGGCAGGGGCGAGGGGATTCGCCTGGCGGACGCCGTCCGCGCAAGGGGAATTGCCAGCGATGAAGCACCTCCTGATCCTGATCGCTCGGTTCTGGCAGATCGGCCCCTCGCGCCTGATACCACCCACCTGCCGCTATGCGCCCTCGTGCAGCGAATATGCGATCCAGGCAATCGGCAAGTATGGTGCGTTCAAGGGTGGATGGATGGCGTTCAAGCGGCTAATGCGCTGCCACCCGTGGGGCGGTCATGGCCATGATCCGGTTCCCTAGGGCCGAAACGCAGGGTTTAAACGGCGCCGTTTTACGCCAATAATACACTTCTCGTCGCATTCTCTCGGGGTAAAATCTTGGACAATCGCAATCTTCTGCTCGCCGTGGTGCTTTCGGGCCTGCTCATCCTCGGCTGGGACATCGGCATGCGGTATTTCTATCCCGAGGCCGCGACGCCGCCGCCTGCGCGGACGGCCGCAGCTGCCCGTGCCGATGCCAGCGCTGCTCCCGCTGCCGGTCTTGGCGCGGATGTCGCGGCGACGGGCAAGGTCGATCTCAAAACCGCGCTGGCCAGCGGTGGCCGTGTCGTGATCGACACCCCGCGCCTTGCCGGTTCGATCAATCTCCTCGGCGCGCGGATCGATGACGTGGTGCTCAAGGATTACCGCCAGACGGTGAAGAAGGATTCGGGGCCGGTGCGCCTGCTTGCGCCCGAGGGAACCCCGGAACAGTATTTTGCCGAATTCGGTTTCCTCACCGGCGGCGTGCGTCAGCCCGCCAATGCGCTGTGGCAGGCGGACGGCCAGCGTCTCACCCCCGAAACCCCCGTCACCCTGACCCGCACCGATGCAGCCGGGATCACCTACCGCATCCGCTTTGCGGTCGACGAGAACTTCATGATCACCGCTACCCAGAGCGCCACCAATGCCGGCGCGGCGGCGGCAATCATCCAGCCCTTCGCGCTGATCAAGCGCACCAGCGCCAATGCCAGCCTGAGCCAGTGGATCGCCCATTCCGGCCCGGTCTTTGCCGCCGACGCGGTGGCCAATTACGATGTCGGCTACGAATGCGGCTGGACCCTGCTGAGCACCTGCATCGATCTGAGCGAGGACAAGCTCTACAAGATCGAGGGCAAGGCCGACTGGCTCGGCTTTACCGATCAATACTGGTTTTCCGCCTTGGTGCCCGGCAAGGGCGTGGCGAGTGCGGAATTCCGCGCGGTTGGCGACAAGCTGTTCCGCGCTGATGTGCTCTATGAGGCGGCGACGGTGCCTGCGGGCAAGTCGCTCACCCGGTCGACCCGCCTGTTTGCCGGAGCCAAGGAAAGCACACTGCTCGACTCCTACGAGGACAGCGGCATCGCGCAGTTCGGCCGTGCGATCACCTGGGGCTGGTTCTGGTTCTTCGAAAAGCCGTTCTTGTGGCTGCTGCGCACATTGAACGGCCTGGTCGGCAATTTCGGCGTGGCGATCATCCTGATGACGGTGATCGTGCGCGGGCTGATGTTCCCGATCGCGCAGAAGCAATTCGCCAGCATGGCGGCGATGCGCGCGGTGCAGCCGCGGATGAAGGAAATCCAGGAGCGCTTCAAGGATGACAGGCAGCGCCAGCAGCAGGAAATCATGAAGCTCTACAAGGAAGAGAAGGTGAATCCGCTGGCCGGGTGTTTGCCGCTCGTGCTGCAAATCCCGATCTTCTTTGCGCTCTACAAGGTGCTGGTGCTCGCCATCGAGATGCGGCACGAACCCTTCGTGCTGTGGATCAAGGACCTTTCGGCTCCTGACCCGGCGCATATCCTCAACCTGTTCGGGCTGCTGCCCTACGATGTGCCAGCCGGCTTCCTCGCGATCGGGCCGCTCGCGGTGCTGCTGGGGATCACCATGTGGCTGACCTTCAAGCTCAACCCGGCGGCGATGGATCCGGTGCAGCAGCAGGTCTTCGCGATCATGCCGTGGATCCTGATGTTCGTGATGGCGCCCTTTGCTGCGGGCCTGCTGCTCTACTGGGTCACCTCGAACATCCTGACGCTGGCGCAGCAAAGCTATCTCTATTCCAAGCACCCGCAACTGAAGGCGGCGGCAGCCAAGGAAAAAGAGGACGCCGGGCGCAAGAAGACTCAGGGCTAGGCCGGTGAACGATCCGGACGATCAGGCAAGGTGCGAGGAAGCGGCAGCGAAGCTGTTTTCCGGCCCGGTCGACTTCCTGCTGTCCGTGCCGCAACTGAAGTTCCTGCCCGATCCGCTGGTGCCGGAAATCGCCTTTTGCGGGCGCTCTAACGTCGGCAAGTCCTCGCTGCTCAACGCGCTTACGGGGCGCAAGGCGATCGCGCGCGCCTCGGTGACGCCGGGGCGCACGCAGGAATTGAATTTCTTCGACGTGGGCCGGCCGAGGCAGGAGGGCGCATTGCCGTTGTTCCGGCTGGTCGACATGCCCGGCTATGGCTTTGCCAAGGCCCCGGTCAAGGTGGTCGAGAAGTGGAAGGCGCTGGTCAATTCCTACCTGCGTGGGCGGCCGGTGCTGGCCCGCACGCTGGTGCTGGTCGACAGTCGCCACGGTCTCAAGCAAGTCGATCGGGAGATGATGTCGATGCTCGATCAAGCCGCGGTCGGCTACCGCATCGTCCTGACTAAGACCGACAAGATCAAGGCGAGCGAACTGGCGGCGGTAACGGAAAAGACCGCTGCCGAAGCGCGCCAGCACGTCGCCGCGCACCCCGAAATCCACCAGACCAGCGCCGAGAAGGGCATGGGCATCGCGCGCCTGCGCGCCGCGGTGCTGGACGACGCGCTCGGCGAGGGGTGGATGGGCTAGCGGCTACTCCTTCGCGCGGCGGAAGCCTGCGGCCTGCGCCTCGCGCTCGGTGCAGAACAGCGCCTCGGGACGGGTTTCGTCGTAATAGCGCTGCCCCGGCAGGTGGTAGATGAAATCGCCATGGCGACTGTGGTTGCCCTTGATCGCGCAGCCGAAGGCATTGGTGTAGCGCCGCTCGGGCGCAGGGCGGGATGGCGCCACGCGCGGCGACGCGATCCGGAATTCGGCCTGCGCCAAGGGCGCCGTGGCCTGCGGATTGGCGGCGCGCCATTCGTCCGGCCGCTGGAATTCGCCGCGCCACAGACCGAAGCGCATCCGCTGCGCGATTTGGGTGGCCGCTTCGTATTCAGCCGGCGCATCACGGCTGGCCACGGCCATTCCGCGCCGCACCATCTCTTGGCCCACATCGAACACCGGCGTCCTGCACATTGCCAGCGTCCGCCCGTAGGCGTCGGTGCCAAGCGCTCGGCAATCGAGTTGCTGCGAAGCGACGATCTCGCGCAAGTTGGCTGTCGCTTCCTCTCCGCAGGCCCAGGGTTGGCCTTCGCGGGTGCAGGACTGCGCGCTTTCCGGCGCGTCGATTCCGAACAGCCGGATACGCGTTCCGGTCATGTCGAGCGTATCGCCATCGATGACGCTGGCTGGCCCGGCGATGATGTTGGCCTGCGCCGGGATGCTGACCGTGGCGGCAAGCACAGCGAGAATGCGGGACTTGAGCATGGGTGCGATCCTACGTCCCGTGCGTTAACGAGACCTCACCTCGATCCTGCGGCCCCTGAAGGAGCCTCTCAAGCCGCCGCCCGGTAACCCGCGCCGCGGATCAGCTGGCCCGGGCGCGCGCCGCTGCTTTCATCGCAGCGGCGGATCATTTGGCCCGCGACGAAGGTTGCGACATAGCCGGTGGCGCGCTGGTGCAAACGGCGGCCGCCCGCGGGCAGATCGCGAACCACTTCGGGCAGGTGCAGGGTCAGGGCATCGAGGTCGATGACGTTGAGATCGGCCCGTCCGCCAACCATGAGTGTCCCGCGATCATCGAGGCCCACCGCCCGCGCGGCCTTCTGCCCCAGCATATGCACCGCCTCGGCCAGTCCCAGCCTCAGCGGGCCTTCACCCTTGACGAACTGGGTCAGCAGATAGGTCGAATAGCTTGCATCGCAGATCGCCCCATAATGCGCCCCGCCATCGCCCAGGCCGGGCACGCAATGCGGGTGCCGCAGCATTTCATGGGCCGATTCGAGCGTCGCGTTCTCGTAATTGCCAAGCGCGGCGAGGAACAGCCCGCGCCCCTCGGTGGCGAGAATGCGGTCATAGGCCACCTCCTGCGGGGTGCAGCCGCGCGCCGCCGCTTGCCCTGCCATGCTCATGTGTGCGGGCGGGGCATAGTCGGGCGGATCGTCGAGCGGGAACAGCCAGCGCCAGTTGCGCGCCAATTCGTTGAAGGGATGGCCGGGGGTGAAATCTTCGGCAAGCAGCGCCGCGCGCAGCGCCGGATCGCGCATCGCGGCGACCTGTTCGGGAATCGAAAGGTGGGCGATCTTCTGCCAGCTCGGGCACAGCACGAAGGGATGCACCGTCAGCTCCAGTCCCGCAATCAGCCCGATCGGGCGCGGCATGACCTGCGCGGTCGCGACCCTGCCACCGGCATTGGTGCGCTCCAGCATCTCCAGCACCCGCCGCCAGCGCGGCGGCGCGTCATTGCCCGAGGCGAGGGTAAAGGTCGCCGGGCGTCCGCTGGCGGCGATCACCCGCTCGATTACCTCGTATTCCTTGTCCCACCCGACAAAGGCATCGAGCACCACCTGAAACGTCCCCGCCCCGGCATCGGCCATGCCGCGGGTGATGGCTTCCAGCTCGGCGATGTCGGTATCGAAGGTCGGGATCGCATCGCCGTCGGCGGTCTTGTGGATGCTCAGCCGCGAAGTGGCAAATCCGATCGCGCCAGCGCGTATGGCTTCGGCGGCGAGACGGCGCATCAGCGCGAGATCGTCCTCGCTTGCCACTTCGCGCGCTGCGCCGCGTTCACCCATGGCATAGACCCGCAAGGGCGAGTGCGGCAGGTAGGCGGCGACATCGATGTCGCGCTTGCCGGCGGCGACCTTGTCGAGATATTCGGGGAAGGTCTCCCAGTCCCAGTCCAGCCCCTCGGCCATCACCACGCCGGGAATGTCCTCAACCCCTTCCATGACATTAATCAGCATGTCGTGATCGGCCTGGCGGCAGGGGGCAAAGCCCACCCCGCAATTGCCCATCACCGCGGTGGTAACCCCATGCGAGGAGGAGGGCGCGAGTTCCTCGGCCCAGATGCACTGGCCATCGTAATGGGTGTGGACATCGATGAAGCCGGGGGTAAGGATGCGCCCCTTCGCGTCGATTTCCTCGCGCCCCTTGCCCGAAACCTGCCCGATGGCGGCGATCCGCCCGTCGGCGATGGCAAGGTCACCCTCGATCAGATCGCCCCCGGTGCCATCGGCAATCGTGCCGCGGCGGATGACCCAATCATAATCGGCCATGCCTCAGGCTCCTTCCACCAGTTTGATGATCCCCCCGATCAGCGAACCGAGCACGAAGATATAGATCGGCGGCATCGAGATATAGAGCGGCAGCAGGCGTTTCTCGGCGGCCTTGCGATAGCCCAGCGCATAGAGCACCCGCATCGGCGGCCAGATGCAGCCGATCGCCGCCGCCCACAATGGGCTTACCGCATAGGCGAAGAGCCACATCCCCGGCAGAAACAGCACCAGATGCTCTAGCGTATTCTGGTGTGCGCGGACCTGGCGCAGATAGTCCTCCGGCCCGTCATGCGAAGGCGCGGGTATCTTGAACTTGACGCGCGCCAGGCCCGCCATCAGCAGGGTGAAATAATAGGCCAGCAGCGCCAGCGCGCTGACGATCAGGACATAGACAAACGGCCCGTTCATGTTCCGGCAGCTCTCCCCGCGGCAGACCCGCGAGGCTGGCGCAGTGAACCGGATGCGGCAACTCGCAATTTTGCCGCGTGCCCCGCGCCGCGGATTACTTGGCGAACAGCTTGCCGATGTCGGCGAAGGCCTTGAACTCGAGCGCATTGCCCGAGGGATCACGTAGGAACATCGTTGCCTGTTCGCCCGGCTCGCCCTTGAAGCGGATCGTCGGCGCGATCACGAAGGGCGTGCCCGCCGCGCGCAGGCGCTCGGCCAGCGCTTCCCATTCCGCCATCGACAGCACCAGCCCGAAATGCGGCACCGGCACGCCGTGGCCGTCGACATGGTTGCTGGCACGGTCGCCCGCCTGACCCGGCGCGAGGTGGGCGACGATCTGGTGGCCGTGGAAGTCGAAATCGACCCATTCATCGCTCGATCGCCCTTCCGCGCAGCCCAGCACCTCGCCATAGAAGGCGCGCGCTGCGGCGAGATCGTCAACGGGAAAGGCAAGGTGAAACCGGGGCAGCGACATGCGGCCCGAAATAGCGTGCAGGTGCATCGGCAGGAAAGGGTTTTCCTACGGCCATCCAGCCTGCCAGCCTTGCGCCCATGCGCCGCTACCTCACCGGCAACGTCCTGCGCGCCATGGCCAGACCGATGCGCCGCGCGCAATTCGAAGCCGAAGTTGACCGACTGCGCGCTGGCCCGGTTTCCGTTTCAGGACAGTGTCTCAATTGTCTCCCCGTTCAGCATCGACAGCTCAGGGATGAACGCTTAGGGGGAGGCGCAAAACCGGCCCGGCAAGGTGGAGCACGCGGCGCAATGAAGATCATCATCGGCAACAAGAACTATTCGAGCTGGTCGCTGCGCGGCTGGCTGGCGGTCAAGCAGTCGGGGCTGCACTTCGAGGAACTGACCGTGCCGATCATGGGCGAGGAGTGGGACCGGCTGAAGCACGACATGGGCGAGGTCCAGCCGTCCAGCGGCAAGGTGCCGATCCTGTGGGACGGCGAGGCGGTGGTGTGGGATAGCCTCGCGATCATGGAATATCTTGCCGACAAGGTCGGGCGCGAGCGGTTCTGGCCCAAGGATGACACCGCGCGCGCCATGGCCCGGGCAATGGTGGCCGAGATGCATTCGTCCTACCAGTCCTTGCGCAAGGAACTGCCGATGAACATCCGCCGCCGGACCGCGCTGGCGGGCCTGTCCGAGCAGACCAAGCACGATATCTTGCGCATCCTCACCCTGTGGGCCGAAGCCCGCGCGCGCCATGGCCGCAGCGGGCCCTATCTGTTCGGCACCTTCGGGGCGGCGGACATCTTCTATGCCCCGGTCGTGACACGTTTCGTGACCTACGGGATCGGGGTTCCCGGCTTCGCGCAGGCCTATATGGAAGCGATCACCGGGCACGAATGGATGCGCGAATGGATTGGCGCGGCCGAAGAAGAGCAATGGGTGATCGAACAGTTCGAGCTGGTGCGGTGAAGCTGGCGGTGACGGCAGCGCGTTGCTGGCGCTGCTGCTGGCCCGGTGCCGCCAGGTGAGCGAGGTGACCATGCCCACCGCCAGACCGCCGCGATCACCGTGGGCGGCAGCAGCGCGAGGCGGCCTCCGGCGACGGCGCTTCCGGGTTCGGTCAGGGGGCGCGGCGCGCGTCGTATCGGGTGCCGTCCTTGCGGGCATAGCCTTGGGCATCGAACACCATGTCGATATCGGAATAGACCCCGCTGTCGGCCTCGCGCCCGCCTGCGCTGATGGCGACGAAGACGCAGGGGCTGTCCGAGCGGTTGTGCAGATGATGGCCGTTGGCCTCTCCGGCCGGGAAGGCGAGCACGTCGCCGGGGCCAACCGGAGTCTCCCCATGATCGTCGATCAGCACCGCCTCGCCCGCGATCATCACCACCAGCTCGTCCTGCCCGCGGTGCCAGTGGCGCTGCGAGGAATAGCCGCCGGGCGCGAGCGTCACATGGCTTGCCCCCATCAGCGTCAGCCCCGCAGCCGGCGCCAGGCGGCGATACCAGCGGCCCTCCACCATCGCATCGAAGGGCGGTGGGTAGCCGGTGGCATTGGTCTGGGGGATCGCGTCAAGATCGAGCTTGGGCATTCTCGGCAACTCCTGCTAGGCCCCGCAGGATGAGCGACGTACTCGATCTTGCCAAGCGCCTGATTGCCGCTCCCTCGGTGACCCCCGCCCGAGGCGCGGTGTTTGCCGCGCTCGAGGCGATGCTGGTGCCGCTCGGCTTTGCGGTCCATCGCTTCACGCGCGGGGAGGGGCCGGACGGGTCCGAACAGGCCCCGGTCGAAAATCTCTTTGCCATCCGCCATGGGCCTGAAGGTTCAAGCCATTTCGCCTTTGCCGGCCACCTCGATGTCGTCCCGCCGGGCGAGGGCTGGGCGAGCGATCCGTTCGCGCCGCAAGTGCGAGGGCAATTGCTGCACGGGCGCGGCGCGGTCGACATGAAGGGCGCGATCGCGGCGATGGTCGCCGCTGTCGCCGAAGTGCCGCAGCAAGCGGGCACCATCAGCTTCATCATCACCGGCGACGAGGAAGGCCCCGCGCTCCACGGCACCCGCGCACTGATCGATTACATGGCGGCAGAAGGCATCCGGCCCGACCTGTGCCTCGTGGGTGAGCCAACCTCGGTCAACCGGCTCGGCGATATGGTGAAGATTGGGCGGCGCGGCTCGGTCAACATCTTCATCACGGTCGAAGGCACGCAGGGCCACGTCGCCTATCCGCACCTCGCCGACAATCCGCTGCCGCGGCTGGTGGCAATCCTCGCCGAACTCGATGCGCTCACGCTCGATACCGGCACCGCGTGGTTCCAGCCCTCGAACCTCGAGATCACCGACATCAATGTCGGCAACAAGGCGCACAATGTCATCCCTGCAAAAGGCGAGGCGCGCATCTCGATCCGCTTCAACGATCTGCATACTGGCAAAAGCCTGTCCGAACGGGTTATGGCGATCGCCGCAAGGCATGGCGGCACGGCGCGCCCGGTGATCTCGGGCGAACCCTTCCTGACCGAGCCGGGCGCCTTTTCGGCGCTGGTGAGCGCGGCAATCCAAGCCGAGACCGGGCTGGTGCCCGAACTCAGCACTACCGGGGGCACATCCGACGCACGCTTCCTGCGCGCGCTGTGCCCGGTGATCGAATTCGGCCTGTGCAACGCGACCATGCACAAGCGCGACGAGGCCGTCGCCATTCCCGATCTCGCCGTGCTGGCGCGGATCTATGCCCGCATCGCTGCGCAGGCGCTGGCGCTGGACGCAGCCGCGGCGTAACGCCAACCACATTCCGGGAGAGACAAGACACCATGGATCGCAAGCTTACCTTCTACATCCTGCTCGGCATGGTGCTCGGCGTGGTGGTCGGTCAGGTGCTCAACCAGACAGTGGATGCGGCGGTGATCAAGGGTTCGATCGCGCCCTGGTTCAAGCTGCTTTCGGACATCTTCCTTAACCTTATCAAGATGCTGGTCGCTCCGCTGGTGCTGTCGACCATCGTTGTCGGTATCGCCCACATGGGCGACAGCGCGGCGCTGGGGCGTATCGGTGTGCGGGCGTTGATCTGGTTCATCACCGCCAGCCTGGTGTCGATCGGTCTCGGCCTGTTGATGGTCAACCTGTTCCAGCCCGGCATCGGTGCGCCGATCCCCGATGTCGCTGCCGCCACCGCCGCGGTCGGTGAGGTCAAGGAGCTGAAAGCGACCGACTTCATTCTCTCGATCTTCCCCAAGAACGCGGTCGAGGCGCTGGCGACCAACAACATCCTGCAAATCCTCGTCTTCTCGATCTTTGCCGGGGTGGCGCTTTCGGCAATCGGCGAGCGCGGGCAGGCGCTGGTCAAGGGTGCCGACGCGCTGGCGGAGATGATGCTGCAAGTCACCGGCTATGTCATGCGCTATGCACCGATCGCGGTGTTCGGCGCGCTTGCCAACGTCGTGGCCGCAAGCGGTCTGGCGATCCTAGGCACCTATCTCACGCTGTTGACCGAGTTCTATTTCTCGCTTGTCCTGCTTTGGCTCATCCTGCTGAGCGCGGGGGCGTTGTTCCTTGGGCAGCGCATCTTCGCGCTGATTCGCTACATCCGCCAGCCCTTGATGATCGCCTTCTCGACCGCCTCGTCGGAAGCTGCGCTGCCCAAGCTGTTCGAACAGCTAGACCGCTTTGGCGTGCCGCGCCGGATTTCGGGCTTCATGCTGCCACTGGGCTATTCGTTCAATCTCGACGGCTCGATGATGTACATGAGCTTCGCGACGATTTTCATCGCCCAGGCCTATGGCATCGACCTCAGCATCGGCACGCAGATCATGATCCTGCTGACGCTGATGATCTCGTCTAAGGGCATTGCCGCTGTGCCGCGCGCCAGCCTCGTGGTGATCACCGGCACGCTGGCGATGTTCGGTCTGCCGGTGGAAGGAGTGGCGATCATCCTGGCTATCGACCAGTTCCTCGACATGGGCCGCACCGCGACCAACGTGGTCGGCAATGCCGTCGCCACGGCGGTGATCACCCGGTGGGAAGGGATGCTGGAGGTGGAGGAGCCCGATTTTGTCGAGCATCCTCGCGCCCCCGCCCACACCGCCGCCGATGGCCGTGCGGGGCTGGAGCTGGATCCGAGCAATTTCGAGCAGGACGGTTGAGGCCGCTCAGTTTTCGGCCTTGGCCTTGCGCTCGTACTCCACCGGCACAAACTTGCCGAGGCCGCAGCCCGCGCCTTGCCGCGGCTGGCCGCCGACGTTCTGCAGCACATAGACGATCTGCGGCGTGCACAGCTGGTCGGTCGAGGTGTTGTAGGTGATCGCGCGGTCCATTCCGAGGCCGGGGCAATTGCTGGTCAGCGTGTTGCGATAGACCTTGCCGCCCTGCATCTCGAAATCGATCACGCGGTCGCTGCGCACAACCGTGTTACGGACTTGGCTGCGGTTGATGCAGCTCACCGGCTCGCCCTTGACGATCACGGGCGGGGCGCCGGCGGTGGGATTGGCATCGCTGGGGCGCTCGCGCTCGCTGGTGCAGGCTGTCGCCAGAAGCTGCAGGGCCAGAACGGGGAGCAGGGCACGGACATCGAGACGGATGGTCATGGCATGGTTCCTCCACGGGTGGACTTACCACTCTTGCTGGCGCGCTTGAACCGCGGCTTAATCGGGCTGCTTGCTCCGCCCCTTGGGCGACGTCAGCACCTTCTTGCGGAAGCTGCACAGATCGATCACCTTGCAGCGCCAGCATTCGGCTTGCCTCGCCTTGCAGACATAGCGGCCGTGCAGGATCAGCCAGTGGTGCGCGTGCAGGCGAAAGGGCGGGGGCACGCGTTTTTCGAGCTTGGCCTCGACCTGCTCTGGCGTCTTGCCCTTGGCCATGCCGGTGCGGTTGCAGACACGGAAGATATGGGTGTCGACCGCGAAGGTTTCCTGCCCGAACCAGCAATTGAGCACGACATTGGCGGTCTTGCGCCCCACGCCAGGCAGCTTCACCAGCTCCTCGCGGGTGTCCGGCACCTTGCCGCCATAGTCCTCGACCAGCATCTGCGACAGGGCCATCACGTTCTTGGCCTTGGAGTTGAACAGGCCGATGGTCTTGATGTGCTCCTTGAGACCGTCCTCGCCCAGATCGAGCATCTGCTGCGGAGTCTGAACCTTGGCGAACAGCGCACGGGTGGCCTTGTTGACCCCCACGTCGGTCGCCTGCGCCGACAGGGCGACGGCCACCAACAGCTGATAGGCATTGCCATATGCGAGCTCGGTGCGCGGAGCGGGATCGTCCTCGGCCAGCCGGCGGAAGAATTCGAAGATCTGGGCTTTGTTCATGGCAGGCTGATCACAGCCCTAGCACGTCGTTCATGGTGTAGCGGCCCGCCGGTTTGCCCACCAGCCATTCCGCTGCCTTCACCGCGCCGCGGGCGAAGATCATGCGGTTCTCGGCCGAGTGCGAGAGGGTGAGGCGCTCCTCGCTCCCGGCGAAGATCACCGAATGCTCGCCCGCCACGGTGCCGCCGCGCAGCGTGGCAAAGCCGATCGCGCCTTCCCGGCGTGCGCCGGTCATCCCGTGGCGGCCGCTTTCCATATTGTCGGCGAGCACGATCCCGCGTCCTTTCGCTGCCGCCTCGCCCAGCAGCTTTGCGGTGCCGCTCGGCGCGTCGACCTTCATGCGGTGGTGCATCTCCAGCACCTCGATATCCCAGTCCGGCCCGAGTCGTGCTGCCGCCTCGCGCACCAGATGCGCCATGAGCGTGATCCCGAGTGAGAAATTGCCCGATTGCAACACCGGCACCGCGCGCGCGGCCTCGGCGAGCATGACGAAATGCGGCTCCTCCAGCCCGGTGGTGCCGATCACGATCGGCTTGCCCGCCACCCTTGCCGCGCCGAGGTTCGCCGCCAGCGCATCGGGCGCGGAGAAATCGACCAGCACGTCGCACTGCGAGGCAAATGGGCCTATGCTCCCGCCGGCATCGACCCCCGCGAACAGCGCATGGCTCGCGTCGGCAATCGCCACTTCCAGCGCTTGACCCATTCGACCCTTGTGCCCAATCACTCCAAATTGCAGCTGCGCCATTGCGTGCCTCTATGCTCCATGCTTGAAGGCCTCATGGCAGAGATTAAACGCATCGTCATCCTCACCGGCGCGGGGATTTCCGCCGAAAGCGGGATCGATACCTTTCGCAGCGCCGGGGGGCTGTGGGAGCAGCACCGGGTCGAGGATGTCGCCACGCCCGAGGGTTTTGCCCGGAACCCCGATCTGGTGCTCAACTTCTACGATATGCGTCGCGCCGCGCTCGCCAATGTCGTGCCCAATCCGGCGCACATGGCGCTGGCGCGGCTGGAGCGGGAGTTTTCCGGCGAGCTGCTGCTCGTCACGCAGAACGTCGATGACCTGCACGAGCGCGGCGGATCGGCCCGCGTGCTGCACATGCATGGCGAATTGAAGAGCGCGCTGTGCACGTCCTGCGAGACGCGCTCCCCGTGGTTTGGCCCCCTGATCGACCGCCCGCCGTGCCCCGCCTGCCGCGCGCCGACCTTGCGGCCCGACGTCGTGTGGTTCGGCGAGATGCCCTACCAGATGGGACGCATCTATCAGGCGCTTGAGGCCTGCGACCTGTTCGTTTCGATCGGAACGTCAGGCGCGGTCTATCCTGCGGCAGGTTTCGTGCAGGAGGCCCGGGCGAACGGCGCGCGCTGCCTCGAACTCAATCTCGAGCCGAGCGAGGGCAGCCACTTGTTCGACGAATCCCGCCACGGCCCGGCGAGCGTGCTGGTGCCGCAATGGGTAGAGGAGGTGCTAGGCGGCTGAGCCGCAGGCCGTGCAGCCTGGGTCCTTCGCAATGCGGATCGTGCGCATTGCGGGTGCGAGGCCGTCGAGGATGTGGAGCTTGCCCCAGGCTGGATCGCCCAGCGCCGCAGTGCCGGCCAGCAGCACCTTGACTGCTTGCAGCGCGGCAAAGGTGCCCACCCACCCGGCCATCGCGCCGAGCATTCCCTCATCGGCGCAGGTATCGCAGTCTTCGGCGTCGAAGGCATCACCGACGAAGCAGCGGTAGCAGGCTTCGCCTGGCAAGTGCCCGGCGAAGGCCGCCACCTGTCCCTGAAAGCGCCCGACCGCCGCCGACATGAGCGGAATGCCCGCCGCAACACAGGCGTCCGAGACGGCGAGGCGGGTGGCAAAATTGTCGGTCCCGTCGAGCACCAGATCCGCGCCGGCGATCAGGCCCGCAGCATTTTCGGGCGTGATGCGTGCATCGGACACTTCGATCTGCAAGCCATCATCGAAATTCGCGAGCCAGCGCCGCGCTGAAACCGCCTTGCCATGGCCGACATCGCGGGTGGTGAAGATCGTCTGGCGCTGGAGGTTCGAGACGTCGACCACATCATCATCGACCAGCGTCAGTCGTCCGATCCCGCTGGCGGCGAGATATTGCAGCGCCGGCGAGCCGATCCCGCCGAGCCCGATCACCGCCACGTGCGATTCGCCAAGCTTCACCTGTCCCGCCCCGCCGACTTCGGGCAGGACGATATGGCGGGCAAAGCGGTCGAGCCTGGCAGCCGATAGGCTCATCGCTGGTCGTCCGGCGGCCGGCGCTCTTGCCGGAAGGCGCCGACGCCGTGCCACCACAGGAAGCCGATCACCGCGCCCTTGGTCGGCTGGAGCATCGCAATCAGCATCACCACCGCGACCGGCAGCATGACCGCGAGTGTCAGCCATGGCGAAATGCCGCCGGAAATCATCGCGATCACCACCGGCGCGAGCAGGTGGCCGACCACGAAGATGCCGATATAGGCCGGGAAGTCATCGGCCTGCTGAACCGCCCAGTCCTGCTTGCAATGCGGACAGCGATCGACAGGCTTGAGCCACTTGGCGAACAGCGCGGCTTGACCGCAGCGCGGGCACTTGCCCTTGGCCCCTCGGACGAGCGCGGGAATCCACCCGGCAGGCAGGTCGATCTGGTCGGGAGAAAGGCGCTGAGAAGGCATGGAGAAGCTGTTTACAGCCTGGGCAACGCCTGTCGACAGGCTTGTGGATCAGCCTGTCGGAATGGCGGTGACATGCTTGCGGATACCTGGTGGGAACATCCTCCGTCCGGATCAGCTTTCGAGCTGGCGCAGCAGACTGCGCACATCGCCGTCCATGTCGGCATCGCGCTGGCGCAGGTCCTCGATCAGCCGCACCGCGTGGATTACGGTCGAATGATCCCGCCCACCGAACTTACGCCCGATTTCGGGATAGGAGCGCGGGGTGAGAACCTTGGAGAGATACATCGCCACCTGCCGCGGCCGCACGACAGCCCGCGCACGGCGCTTGCTGCTCATTTCTGCGCGGTCGATGCGATAGAACTGGCACACGGTGCGCTGGATCTCGTCGATGGTGATCCGGCGGCGGTTAGCCGAGAGAATGTCGGTGAGCTGTTCCTCGGCCAACTGGAGCGAGACTTCCTGTCCCGTCAGCTGGGCATAGGCGATCAGCTTGTTGAGGCCGCCGACCAGTTCGCGCACGTTGCGGGTGATGGTGCGGGCGAGGAAATCAATCACGTCCTCGGGCACCGCGAGTGGCGCGAAGCGCGAGAGCTTGGAGACGAGGATCTTTTTGCGCAGCTCGATATCGGCGGGCTGGATGTCGGCGACAAGGCCCATTGACAGGCGCGAGAGCAGGCGCGGTTCGACCCCGTCGAGCGCCTGCGGGGCGCGGTCGGCGGCGAACACCAGCCGCTTGCCCTCCGCGAGGAGCGCGTCGATCGTGTAGAGCAGTTCCTCCTGCGCGCTCGCCTTGCCGATGATGAACTGGATGTCGTCCACCAGCAGCAGATCGAAGCTGCGCAGACGGGCCTTGAACTCGATCGTCTGGCTCGCCTTGAGCGCCTGCACGAATTCGACCATGAAACGCTCGGCCGAGCAGTAGAAGATCCGTGCGCGCGGGTGAACCTGGAGATAGCCGTGGCCAATTGCGTGCAGCAGGTGGGTCTTGCCCTGGCCGGTTGCAGCCTTGAGGTAGAGCGGCGAGAACTGCGGCTGTTCGAGCGCGGCCATGCGCTGCGCCGCGTTGCAGGCAAGGATGTTGGCCTCGCCGGTGACGAAGGCGGCGAAGGTCAGCGAGGGATCGAGACCCACTGAGGAGGTGAAGTTCGCGTCCGACATGGTGCCCGCAGCAACCGCGATCGCGCTCGCGCCATCATTGGCAGGGCGGCGGCCATCATCGAGGCGCAGGTCGGGCAGGTGGCGGCGGCCCGGGTGCACCATGATATTGACCTGACGCACTTCGCTCCGGGCGATCTTCCACGCCAGCTGCAGCCGATCATGGAACCGGTCGCGCACCCAGTTGGCCGAAAATTCGGTCGGGAGATAGAGATCGAGCGTCCCCGTATCGCGGTTCAGACTGCCGACCTGGATCGGCTTGATCCACTGGCTGTGCAGCTGATGGCCCAGATCCTTGCGCAGGCCCTGGCTGATGTCCGACCAGTCAGCGGCCAGATTCACGGCTTCGGCATCTTCCATCAAATCGTCATCCGCAGGTCGGCGCGGGTTTCGCGACTTGTCGATCCTTTGCACAAGCTCATCCCCAATATGCTCGGTCCCTGCGGCCTAGCTGTCCACAGGCGCTTACTTGTTTTTGCGACAGGCAAAGACCACCCCGTCTCCGGAAATCGGATTCCCGAAGCGCCCCCCATCGGCCGGTTTGTAAGAACCCGGGCTGTCCCGCCCCGGGTGAGAAGCGAATAAAGAACGCTGCGGCCTTTTGCGCAAGCACTCAGATTTAAAAAAAATGAAATAATCCTGTTGACTCGCCCGCATCCCGCAGACTTGCGTTGATGTGTCTGTTTTTATGGGAAAAGTAGTTGCCGGATCACGCGAATCGCGGGGAATCCTGACATTTGTCGTGCTTGCACGGGTCGCACTTGTCGCAAATGAAAGAGGCCGCGCTGCACCAGCGCGACCTCTTCGGGATTTTCCGCCTTCGACAACCCGTCACCGCCCGCTCAGCGGTGTCACGGATCGGATGAAAAACGAATCAGAGCGTGGCGACTCGGCGGGTCAGGCGCGAGAGCTTGCGGGCCACGGTGTTCTTGTGCAGCACACCGCGGGCCACGCCGCGGGCCATTTCCGGCTGGGCCGCCTTGAGCGCGGCCGCCGCGGCTTCCTTGTCGCCGGCTTCACACGCCGATTCGACCTTCTTGATGAAGCTGCGGATGCGGCTCAGGCGCGCCCCATTGATTTTGGCACGGGCGGCGTTGCGACGGATGCGCTTCTTGGCTTGCGGCGTATTGGCCATAATTCGTGTCTGTCTCGCGTTTGGTTCAGGCCGGGATCTGCGGCTTGAGGAAAATCCGTGGGTGTGCTCGAAATGGGCGAGCGGACGCATGGTCCGACCGCCGGAAAGCGGCGCACATAATCGGACACGCCCGCAAGGTCAACGATTCTCCCGCACGGCGGCCAAGCCTCGTGTAGGGGGCGGGCGCGGGGCCGCAGGCGCGCAGTGTCAAGTTCACCTGCTCAGCCGCCCGCAGGCGTCCCAAGCGCAGCCGACGAGCTGGGCTCATGAGGCGGCAGTCGAGGCGGGCACGCATTCAGCTTTGGCAGACCGGGCAGAACCACGAGCTTCTGCCGCCTTGGGCGATTTTCCGGATGACTCCGCCGTCATCCCTGCGGCAGGCCTTTCCCTCCCGACCATAGGCGTCGAAAGAACTGGCGAAATAGCCCAGTTCCCCGTCAGGACGCGCAAAGTCGCGTAGTGTCGAGCCGCCGTCGCGGATCGAGGCTTCCAGCACAGCGACGATCGCTGGCACCAGCCGGGCCAACTGTGACCCGGTCACCTTGCCGGCAGGCTTGGTCGGGCGGATCCCGGCGCGCCACAGTGCCTCGCAGACATAGATATTGCCGAGGCCGGCCACGATCCGCTGATCGAGCAGGCACAGCTTGATCGACTGGGTCTTGCCCTTGAGCGCCGTCTTGAGATGCGCCACGCTCAGCCCTGGTCCGAGTGGCTCCGGGCCAAGGGCGGCGAACCGCGGCCAGGAATCGAGCGCGTCCGTACCCACCAGATCGACCGAGCCGAAGCGGCGCGGATCGCACAGGGCGAAGCGGTGGCGGGCGGTCTCCAGCAGCAGGTGATCGTGGGTGTCGGGCACTACCGGATCGATCCGCCAGCGCCCGCTCATACCGAGATGGAAGATCATCGTCGCGCCGCGATCGAGGTGCATCAGGCCATATTTGGCGCGGCGCGACAAGGCGCTGACCCTCGCGCCGGTCATCACCTGCACCAGATCGGCGGGGAAGGGGCGGCGCAGGTCAGGCCGGTTCAATGTTACGCGCGTGATCCGCTCGCCTTCGAGGAAGGCGGCAAGGCCGCGGACGGTGGTTTCGACTTCGGGTAATTCAGGCATGGCTCTTTGTGTTCGCTTTCGCTCACTGGGTCGGGCCGCCCGCTCCCCCGCCCTTCCACCCGGATGATATTCCGGTAGGCTCCGGGTGGAAGGGCGGGGGAGCGGGCGGCCCGGCAAACGCAACAAATGACGCCCCTAACACCCTTTGCCTTGACGGCAATTGCCTCTAGGGATCGCCGCATGAGCGAGATCACCGACGAAACCGTCTCCTTCGGCTACCAGCAGGTTACCCCGCAGGAAAAGACCCGCATGGTTGGCGAGGTCTTTTCCAGCGTCGCGCGCAAGTATGACATCATGAACGACGCCATGTCGGGCGGGATGCACCGGCTGTGGAAGGATCGTTTCGTCAAGCGCGTGAAGCCGCAGCCGGGCGAGCAGATCCTCGACATGGCGGGCGGCACTGGCGACATTGCCTTTCGTATGGCGGCCCGCGGGGCGCATGTCACGGTGGCCGACATCAATCAGGACATGCTCGATGTCGGTGCCGAGCGCGCGCTGGCACGGGGTTTCGACGAGGAGGACGGCAGTCTCGTCTTCACCTGCCAGAATGCCGAGCAGGTCAGCTTCGCCAGCAACAGCTTCGATGCCTACACCATCGCCTTCGGCATCCGCAACGTGACGCGTATTGACCGCGCGCTGGCCGAGGCGCTGCGGGTGCTGCGGCCCGGCGGGCGGTTCTTCTGCCTCGAATTCTCGACCGTCGAATGGGCGGGGCTGAAACAGGCCTATGACCTCTATTCCGAGCACCTCCTGCCGCGCATGGGGCAGGTGATCGCGGGCGATGCCGATTCCTATCGCTACCTGGTCGAATCGATCCGCAAGTTCCCGCCGATGTCGGCTTTCGAGCAGATGATCCGCGCGGCAGGCTTTGCAAACACCAGGGTCGAACCGATCATGGGCGGTCTCGTTGCGATCCATTCGGGGTGGAAGATCTAGCCCGGTGCCTTCTCCCGCCACGCATCTGTTCCGCCTCGCCCGCTGGGGCGTGACGCTGGCGCGCCGGCGCGCGTTGGTGGGGATCGAGAATGATCCCAATGCGCCTACGGCGCTGCGCCAGCTGGTGCGCCTTGCACGGTTGGCGACGCTGACGGGCAAGAGCGGCACGCGCGACTATGCGGGCGCCTTTCGTGCCATTGGCCCGGCGGCGATCAAGCTCGGCCAGTCGCTCGCCACCCGTCCCGACCTCGTCGGCGAAGAGGCGGCGAACAATCTCCTGTCGTTGCAGGACAGCCTGCCGCCGGTGCCCTTTCCCGAGATCCGTCAGGTGATCGAATCGAGCTTCGGCCAGCCGATCGCGGCGCTGTTTGCCGATATCGATCCCGATCCGGTTGGCGCGGCCTCGATCGCGCAGGTGCACAAGGGCATTACCACCGATGGCCGCAAGGTGGCGATCAAGGTGCTCCGACCGGGCATCCGCGAGAAATTCGCACGCGACATCCAGACCTATGAATGGGCTGCGGCGCATATCGAGGCGATGGGCGGCGAGGCGGCGCGCCTGCGCCCGCGGCTCACCATCGCCAATTTCAAGCGCTGGACCAATTCCGAGCTCGATCTCAGGCGCGAGGCCGCTTCGGCCAGCGAACTGGCTGAACAGATGGCCGGCGTCCCCGGCTATCGCATTCCTGCGGTCGACTGGGATCGCACCAATGGCCGGGTGATGACCATCGAGTGGATCGACGGGATCAAGATCAGCCGGGTCGAGGAGTTGCGCGCGCGCGATCATGACCTGAAAGCGATTTCGGAACGGCTCGTGATCAGTTTTCTCACCCAGGCGATCAGCGCGGGCTTCTTCCATGCCGACATGCACCAGGGCAACCTGTTCGTGGAGGACGACGGCACGATTGTCGCAATCGATTTCGGGATCATGGGGCGGATCGACCGGCGTGCACGACAATGGCTGGCGGAGATCCTCTACGGGCTGACGACCGGCAATTACCAGCGTGTCGCCGAAATTCACTTCGAGGCACGATATGTGCCCTCCTATCACTCGGTCGGCGAATTCGCCACCGCACTGCGCGCCGTGGGCGAGCCGATGCGCGGCAAACCGGTCAAGGAGCTTTCCGTCGGCCAGATGCTCGACGGGCTGTTCGCGATCACCCGCGATTTCGACATGCAGACCCAGCCGCACCTGCTGCTGCTGCAAAAGACCATGGTGATGGTCGAGGGCATCGCCACCCAGCTCAATCCCGATATCAACATGTGGGACACTGCCGCGCCCTATGTGCGCAGCTGGCTGCGTGACGAGCTGGGGCCGGAAGCCGCGCTCGCCGACCGGATCAAGCAGGATACCAAAACCCTGCTGCGTCTGCCCGGCCTGATCCGCCGGGTGGAAGAGATGTTTCCGCCCAAGGGCGGCGCGCCCGAGCCCCCACCGCTGCCGGAGATCCCGTTGATCACCGGCAGCCACGAAGGACGCGGGTGGTTCGGCTATGTCCTCGCCGGGCTAGTCGGCGCGGGTGCGGCCTGGGCCGCGCTGGCGGCGGGCTGGATCGGTTAGTCGCGGCGGCCGAACGTCCGCATTCCGCCCGGCAGTCAGAAGAAGGCGGTGGAATCGCCTCACTTGCGGGCAAGCCGCGTCGCCGAATCCGTACAAAATCGGCGAAAGCGGTTGCGCCCTCGTAAGCGCAATCTTAACCACGGCACGGCCAGTGTGCGCCGCACGACTGCCGGTGCGCTGCTTGGCGCAGCGGCAGGGCGCGGCTAGAAGGGTGGGCTGGCAGCGCTTCGACGGAGTTATTGGGAACCGATGGCATTGATCGGCGTGCAGAGCGGGAAAGGGCGATGACGGGCAAGGCCCCGCGCATCCTGCTGGTCGTGGGCGGCGGCATCGCAGCCTACAAGGCCTGCGAACTGGTGCGCCTGATCCGCAAGGGCGGCGGCGATGTCACCTGCGTCGTCACCAAGGGCGGCCAGCAGTTCGTCACCCCGATGGCGCTTGCCGCGCTGTCCGAGAACCAAGTCTACACCAATCTGTTCGACCTCAAGAACGAGGCCGAGATGGGCCACATCCAATTGAGCCGCGAGGCCGATCTGGTTGTGGTCTGCCCGGCCACGGCCGATCTGCTGGCGAAGATGGCAGCGGGGATCGCCGATGATCTGGCAACCACGCTGATCCTCGCCACCGACAAGCCGGTGATTGCCGTTCCCGCGATGAACGTGCGGATGTGGGAGCACGAAGCGACGCAACGCAATGTCGCGCTGCTCGCCGCGGCCGGGGTCACCGTGCTTCATCCCGACGAAGGCCCGATGGCCTGCGGCGAATTCGGCTATGGCCGGCTGCCCGAGCCCGAGGCGATCTGGCGCGTCATCGCCGCGCATTTCGGCATGGCCGTGCCCGAGGCGCAGCCCGCCCGGATCGCCGCCCAC
The DNA here is from genome assembly GCF_002155695.1 of Erythrobacter tepidarius. Taxonomy (GTDB): domain Bacteria; phylum Pseudomonadota; class Alphaproteobacteria; order Sphingomonadales; family Sphingomonadaceae; genus Erythrobacter; species Erythrobacter tepidarius. Next base: position 57,212 of record NZ_MUYJ01000004.1, on the reverse strand, counting down.
GATCGCGCCGCGATTGAAGTGGAGGCGATCGAACCCGAAGACGAGGACGACAAAAGCACTGTGACGAGCGGGCTGGGCGGTCTGCTCGCGCGGATCATCCCGCGCTCGACCGCCAGACGCACCCATGCCGAGATCGAGGCCGAATATCTCGATCTGCCCGAACCGCCGGAGGGCGAACCTCTGCCCGAGGAGCCAGCGCCAGAATTCGCCCCCGATTTCAGCGGTCCGCTGCTGGCGAAAAAGGGTCAGGCGGGCGCCGCTCCGCCGGTCGATGCCGGCGCGATCAATCACGAGGTCGATCCCCGCAAGAGCGCGCCCGAAGTGCTTGCTCCCGTCGTGCCCGACGAGATCGAGACCTTGCTCGGTGAGGTGCCCGAAGGCGCCGATTTCGGCGTCGCGGCCGATCATCGTCCCTTGTCGGGCCGGCACGTGCTGGTGACCGCCGGGCCGACCTGGGAAGCGATCGACCCGGTGCGCTATATCGCCAATCGTTCGAGCGGAAAGCAGGGCTTCGCGATTGCCGCTGCCGCCGCCGCGCTCGGTGCGAGGGTAACCCTGGTGGCGGGGCCGGTTGCGCTCAAGACCCCTGCCGGGGTCAAGCGCGTCGATGTCGAAAGCGCGCAGGAGATGGCCAAAGCGGTCAAGCATGCGCTGCCCGCCGATGTCGCAGTGATGGTGGCGGCGGTGGCCGACTGGCGGCCCAAGGAATATCGCGGTCAGAAAATCAAGAAGCGCGGCGATGCGCCCCCGGCGCTGGTGCTGACCGAAAATCCCGACATCCTTTCCAACATCGCCGGTGGAACCAAGCGTCCCGGACTGGTGATCGGCTTTGCCGCTGAAACCGAGAACGTGATCGAGCACGCCAAGGCCAAGCGCAAGCGCAAGGGCTGTGACTGGATCGTCGCCAATGATGTGAGTGGCGATGTGATGGGGGGCGATAGCAACCGGGTCACCATCGTTGCCGGTGACGGGATCGAAACGCTCGAGGAAATGCCCAAGAGTGCGGTGGCGATGGCGCTGGTCGAACGGATCGCCGCGAGCCTCAAGGCGGACGCGGCCGAGTGATCGTTCCCGTTAAGGTGAAGCGCCTGCCGCACGGTGCGGGCCTGCCGCTTCCGGCCTATGCCACCAGCGGCGCGGCGGGGATGGACGTGGTCAGCGCCGAAGAGGTAACCATCGCGCCCGGTGCGCGCCACGCGGTGGCGACCGGCCTCGCGCTGGCGATCCCACAGGGCTATGAAATCCAAGTGCGTCCGCGCTCGGGCCTTGCCCTGAAGCATGGCATCTCGGTGCCCAACACCCCTGGCACGATCGATAGCGACTATCGCGGCGAGCTGAAGGTGATCCTCATCAACCTCGGCAGCGAACCCTTCGCCATCGCGCGCGGCGATCGCATCGCTCAGCTGGTGCTGGCCCCTGTGGTGCAGGCGGCGTGGAACGAGGTCGGGGAACTGGATGCCACCGATAGGGGCGAGGGCGGGTTCGGCTCCACCGGAGGGCACGCAAAGCTTTGATGGGTCGAGGGCTGGATCGCGGACGTGGATTGCGCGCATGCCACCGTGGGGGCAGCAAGGGCTATCACACCGCTAGGCACAGAGCCGGTTAGGCCGCGCAGCGCGTGCCGGGAAAAGACAAAAAAGGCGGCGCGATCCCCTGCGCCGCCTTTCTTCGTTCCCGTCCAAGGGTTTCTTGAAAAGGTTCCTACACCATCAATCGACAGTGCGCACGGTCTTTTCGTCGTCGCGGATGGTGATGCGCACGGTTTCGCCCGAATTGCCGGGGAAACCGGTGAACAGGGCATCCACCAGATTGGGCACGAGGCGCGGCAGGCGGTTCGAGCGCGAGACCGCCTCGGCCTTGCCTTCAAACAGGCGCTGGCCGTCTGCGGCGCGATCGATCTTCAGATCGATCCCACTGGTATAGACGGTGTAGCTGCGGACATTGGGGCCGGCCAGCCACGGGTCGTAGAAGCCCCAGCCCCAGCGGCCAAAACCACCGCCCCATGGGCCCCATGGACCCCATGGTCCGGCAGCGAAACCGGCGCCACTGAGATCGGTGCGCACCCGTTCACGCCCGCCATCGACCCGGTAATCGAACCGCACCAGCAGATCGGCGCGTTCCGGCGCGGGGGCGCGGACATAGCCCAGTTGCTCCATCTCGGCGGCGACCGAATTGGCATAGGTGGCGAATTCGAGTCCGCCAGCCAGCTTGGGATCTTCCGGCACCACCGCGAAGGTCTGGCCCGAAGGCGCTGGCAGCGGCACGGCGAAGCGCGACACGTCGGCCTTGAACGAGGGCGAGGTGCAGCCGGCGAGGCCTGCGGCAAGCGCCAGCGGCAGCGCGAAGCGACGGAGAGACTTCAACGAAGACATGGCAATCAGCATGACACAACCTTTGTGCTGTCACCAGTGCGACAATGGCAATGGTGTTTGTGCGCAAGACTATATATCCTCGCGGTCTGAACGGGGATTGAACATTCACCGCGCAGGGGCACCACTTGGTCGCAGCGGCTGGCCTGATCAGTGCCGGACCAGCCCTAGCGCACGATAGGCGGCGGTGAGTGTCGGCGCACCGCGTTCACGCGCTTTGGCCGCCCCGCGGGCGAGGATCGCGTCGAGCGCTTCGCCATCGTCCTTGAGCGCTACAAACCGGTCCCGAATCGGGCCGAGTTTGGCGACCAGCAGATCGGCCAGCGCCGGTTTGAACGCGCCGAAACCCCGACCGCCGAACTGGCGCAGCACCGCCTCGATCGGCTCGCCCGAAAGTGCGGCATAGATGCCGACGAGGTTCTTGGCCTCCGGGCGCTCAGCGAGACCGGCCTCTTCCGAGGGCAGCGGCTCGGGATCCGTCTTTGCCTTCTTCACCTTTTGCGCCATGGTATCGGCATCGTCCGACAGGTTGATGCGGCTCATGTCGGACGGGTCCGACTTGGACATCTTGGCGCTGCCGTCGCGCAGGCTCATGATCCGCGCGGCCTCGGCCGGAATGATCGGTTCGGGCAAGGTGAAGACCGGTGCCTCCTCGGTGCCGAAATCGTTGTTGAATTTCTGCGCGATGTCGCGGGCGAGTTCGAGGTGCTGCTTCTGATCCTCGCCCACCGGCACGTGGGTCGCCTGATAGAGCAGCACATCGGCGGCTTGCAGCACGGGATAGGTAAAGAGTGCGACCGATTGGCCTTCGCGGTTCTTGCCGGCCTTGTCCTTCCACTGAGTCATCCGGTTCAGCCAGCCCATGCGGGCGGTGCCGTTCAGGAGCCATTGCAGCTCGCAATGCTGCGGCACCTGCGCCTGATTGAACAGGATCGCCTTGTCCGGGTCCAATCCGCAGGCGACCAGCGTCGCCACCAGTTCGAGGGTGGAGGATCTGAGCTCGGCCGGATCGTGCGGCATCGACAATGCGTGAAGATCGGCGATGAAGATCAGGCACTCGCCACCCACCGCGTGCGCATCGTCCTGGAGTTTGACATAGTTGCGGATCGCGCCGAGATAATTGCCCAGATGGGGTTTGCCGGTGGGCTGGATGCCGGAGACGACGCGCATGAGAGGTCCTGCTTGCTTAGCTCTGGCGACGCATTAGGCGCTGGATGGTCGCCTTGTCGAGCACCCCCAGAGCCACGGTGGCGGTGCCATAGGTGACGAGGCTGGTGGCAAGGATCGCGCCGATCGCTGCGAGGCGCAGCAGGAAGGTGCCGTCGAGCCACGCCGCCAGAGCCTGCATCAGCGCCCATAGTGCTGCTCCCATCAGAGCCGATGCCAGCACGATCCGGCCGATCCGCCCAAGCACCCGTGCCGGCAGGCGGAAATAGCCACGCCGGGCGAGGATGAGGCCGAGCAGCGTGATGTTGACCCAGGCTCCGATCGCCCCCGCGAGCGCAAGACCGACGACGCCGAGCAGCGGCACAAGCACGAAATTGAGGCCAACAGTCACGACCAGCGAGGCACCGGCCGTATAGACCGGGGTCATGGTGTCGCGGCGCGCGAAAAAGTTGGGGGTCAGCACCTTGACCAGCACATAGGCGGGCAGGCCGACCACCAGCGCAGAAGTGACCATGCCGGTGGTGCGCGCGTCTTCGGCGGTGAAGGCCTGGCCTTCCATAAAGGCCTTCACGAAGGCAAAGCCCGTAATGGACAGCGCCACCGCGCAGGGCAGAGTGAGCAGCATCGCCAGTTCGATCGCATTGGATTGCAGGCGAACCGCTTCCCCGTCTTCGTTGCGGCTGATGTAGCGCGAAAGTGCTGGCAGGATCGCGGTGCCGAGCGCAATGCCGATGATCCCGAGCGGGAGCTGGTTCCAGCGATCGGCCATTGCCATGTAGGTCAGACTGCCGTCCGGCAGGCCGCGGATGAAGGCGAGGTCGATGAAACGGCTGATCTGGTAAACCCCCGCGCCGAAGACGGCCGGCACGATCAGCACGCCCATTGCCTTGACGCGGCTGGTGATCCGCGGGCGCTGGCGCGGGATCCGAAAGCCCGCGCGGCGCATGAACCAGTAAAGCCACAGCAGTTGCAACAGCCCGCTGACCGACACGGCGATCGCGAGACCCACGCCTGTCGCAGCGCGGGCCCAGTCGCTGCCGGGCTGGAGCGCGCCCCACACCAGCGCGGTCAGCAGACAGATGTTCAGCAGGATCGGCGCCGCCGCCGCTGCCGCGAAGCGCGACAGCGAATTGAGGATCGCGGCGACCAGCGTCGCCAAGCTCATGAACATCAGATAGGGAAAGGCGATCCGGCCCATCATGACCGCGAGATCGTAGGTTGCAGCATCGCCGCGCAGGTCTTCATTGGCGAAGGCCCACAGCACCCAGGGCATCGCCAGCATCATCGCTGCGCCGAACACCACGAGGATCGGCAGCAGAATGGCAAGCACCTCGCCCGCGAACCGCTTCGCCTCGCTCTCGCCTTCGGTCATGTGGCGGTTGAAGAGCGGCACGAAGGCCGAGGCAAAGGCCCCTTCGGCGAACAGGCGGCGGAACAGGTTGGGCAACTGGAATGCGAGTTGCCAGGCATCTGCCACTCCGCCCGCGCCAAGCACGCGGGCGAGCAGGATGTCGCGGGCAAAACCGAACAGCCGGCTGACCAGCGTCAGTCCGCCGATGGTGCTGACATTTCGCAGCAGGCTCATGGGGTAATCAGGCTCATCGGGTTTCGCGCCCGCAAATCGACCTTGATCAGGCTTTGCCGGTGACCGGGGCGATAGGTTCCCCGCCGGCGGCTTCCTCAGCGCGGCGTGCCTGCAGGCGCTGGAGGTAAAGTCCGTTGAAGTCGACCGGATCGAGCATCAGCGGCGGGAAGCCCGCGTCGCGCACGGCATCGGCCACCACCCGGCGCGCGAAGGGGAACAGCAGCCGCGGAGCTTCGGCGTAGAGGAAGGCATGGGCCTGTTCCTCGGGCAGGTTGCGCATCCCCACGAGGCCACAATAGGCGAGATCCACGAGGTAGGCCTTCCCGCGCTGCGAGGATGCGGTGATGGTGATCTTGAGCATCACTTCGTGAACGTCGTTGCCGATGCTTTCGGCGCCGATGTTGAACTGCACGTCGATCTGCGGCGGTTCGGGCCACTGAAACACGTTGGGCGCGTTGGGGTTCTCGACCGAAAGGTCCTTCACATATTGGGTCAGCAGGCCGATCGCTGGCTGGGTGTCTGCGCCGTTGGGCTGGGCCTGGCCGCTATTGTCGAGATTGGTGAGCACGCCTTCTTCGTCGGCCATGGATCGGTTGTCTTTCGCATCGGGTAACACAAACTGCGCCGGGCGCATCATACGAGCACGCCCGGAGCTGAAAGGCGCGCCTAGCAGGCGCAGGCCCCGCCCGCAACAGCGCGGCGCAACCATTGCTGCGGTGCGTCCGTAAATACCCAGTCCCCGAGCACGGCAGCGTCCGATAGCATCATCTATCGGGAGTTGGCGAATTGTAATGCGTGCCTATTTAAGGCAGGGTAGGGTTTCTCCGGCGATTGTCGCCCGCACGCGGCGGCTGTTCGCCCGTTCGACGATCGGAATTGTCCAGTGCTTGAAATCGTTCTCCTCGCCATGGTCGCCGCCTTTCTGGGCCTGCGCCTCTATTCGGTGCTCGGCCGCCGGGCGGAGCATGAGGAGGAATCGGTGCCGCAGCGCTTCGATTCCGAGGACAAGCCGGCTGGTATCCCGCGCCCGCTTCCTGCCGCGCCTGTCGCGCCGGCGCGTTCGATGGAGCTTGAAGGGGTGATGCCAGCGGTCGAACGCGGCCTGCGCGAGATTGCCGCCGCCGACAGCCGGTTCAACATCGCCCAGTTCCTCGAAGGTGCACGCGGTGCCTATCGGATGGTGCTCGAGGCCTTCTGGAAGGGTGACCGCGAGACCCTGCGCGAGCTGTGCGACGATGCCGTCTATGCCAGCTTCATCGCCGCGCTCGATGCGCGCGAGGCCGCTGGCGAAACGCTCGACAACACGTTGATCCGGATCGAGGAAACCCGCATCCAATCGGCCTCGCTCGAGGGGCGCACGGCGCGCATCGCGGTGCTGTTCGTGGCCGATATTGCCGCTGTCACCCGCGACAAGTCTGGCAATGTCATTGCCGGATCGCTCGACGATGCGGTTGAGAGCCGCGACGTCTGGACCTTCTCGCGCAACATCTCCTCGCGCGATCCGAACTGGCTGCTCGACGAGACCGACGAGGGCTGACCGGAAAGAGGCCAAGGCCTGCTTTACCCAACAGGAGGCGTCGATGCGAGCGGTGCTGGCTTTGGCCCTGATGCTGGCGCTGGCGGGCTGCGGGAGGATCGTCCCCGAAGGCCGCCTGCCCGCGCCCTCGTCCGCCGCGCCCTCGTCCGCCGCACCCTCGCCCGCCGCGCCCGCGACACCGCTTCCGCCAGCACCGGTCCTCGCCAACGCAGTGCTGGCGGGCGTCGCGCTCGGCCCGTCGCTTGCCGCGCTGGCGCTGGATGAGACCGACGCCGCGAGCGCGCTGGCAAGCTTTGTCGAGTCCTGCCCCAAGCTGCTAGCCCGCGAGGATGCGAGCGGCCTTACCCGCGCCGATGACTGGCGCCCGTCCTGCGCTGCCGCCCGCAGCTGGCCGCGAGCCCGCGCGCGCGCCTTTTTTTTCGAACATTTCGCCGCCGTGCAGGTCGGTGACGGCAAGGCTTTCGTCACCGGCTATTTCGAGCCCGAGATTGCGGGCAGCCGCACCCGGCGCCCGGGATTTGCGGTGCCGGTCTATGCCATGCCGACCGATCTGGTGCGGGGCTGGCCCGAAGATGTGCCTGAAGCCCAGCGCACCGGCCGCCCGCCGCTCGGGCGCTATGACCAAGAGGGCCGCTTCGTGCCCTATCACGATCGCGCCGAGATCGAGGACGGGGCGCTCGAGGGCAAGGCGCAGGTGATCGCTTGGGCGGCCGATCCAGTCGAGTTCTTCTTCCTCCAGATTCAGGGTTCGGGGCGTCTCATCACGCCTGAGGGCGAGGTGATCCGCATCGGCTATGCCGGGCAGAACGGGCGCGAATACACCGGAATCGGCGGGGTGATGCGCGAACGCGGCCTGCTGGGCAGCGGGCCGGGACAATATCCCGCCTCGATGCAGGGGATCATGGCCTATCTTCGCGACAACCCGGAGCAAGGCCGCCAACTGATGCGGCTCAACAAGAGCTGGATCTTCTTCACCGAGCTGAAAGGCGATGGCCCGCTCGGCGCGCTGGGCGTGCCGGTGCGGCGCGAAAGCTCGGTTGCCGCTGATCCGGCCTTCGTGCCGCTGGGTGCGCCGGTGTGGCTCGAACTTGACCGGCACGAGGCCAACGGTTTGTGGATCGCGCAGGACACCGGCGGGGCGATCAAGGGCGCCAACCGGTTCGATACCTTTTGGGGTGCAGGCGAGGACGCGCGGGTGATCGCGGGCGGGATGAGCGCTCGCGGGCGCGCGCTGGTGCTGCTGCCGCGCGAGGCGGCCGCGCGGCTCGGGGCGATCGCGCAATGAGACCGCCGCGCGGGCTGACTGTGAGCGAGCAGGCGGCCTGGGCGCACCTTGCCGCGAGCGTCAAGCCGCTGCCGGACAAGAAGCTGCCCGTTCCTCCCCGCAAAGCCGAAGCGGATCAGCCGAAGGTTGGTGGAGGGGTGAGCAAGATCGCCGTTCCCGCGCCGCCGGCCAAATTCTTCAAACCGGCCAAGCCTGCGAACAAGGCTCCGCCGCCGCCCGCCATCCCCGGCGCGCTCGATTCGCACTGGGAGCGGCGGATGAAGGCTGGGCGGATCGATCCCGATCTCACACTCGATCTGCATGGCCACACGCTCGATAGCGCCTACGAGCGGATCATGGCCGGGCTCGATCAGGCGCGGATGATGGGCGCAAGGGTCGTGCTGGTGATTGCCGGGCGCGAGCGACCGGTCGATCCGGCCGATCGGATGGATCGACGCGGGGCGATCCGCGCCAAGCTGATCGACTGGCTCGCCGCCAGCCGCCATTCCGGCAGTATCGCAGCGGTGCGCCGTGCGCATATCCGCCACGGCGGCGAGGGCGCGCTCTATCTCATCCTCAAGCGCCGCGGCTGATACCTCTCCTTGTTGTCGCAGGGGCAATTGTGGCTCCTAACGGTATTTGTCATGCCCCTGACATCGCTTGTCAGTGGGGTTGGCAAGCGGGCTGAGTCATTGCTGGTGCCCACTCAGACAGATCGTGGGGGCTGGCTAACTGTGAAAGGGATATCTGCATTCGGCCTGCGTGCAGCGATGCTCGGGGCGACCTCGCTCATCGCGTCCGCCGTCATCGCCGAGCCGGCGCTGGCGCAGCAGCCGGTCGAGTCCGATCCTGCTGCCGCCAAGGCCGCGCGCGAAAAGGCCGAGGCCGACTACCGCGCGCTGTCGGCCCAGATTGGCCAGCGCGCGGGCGATCCGGCCTTCGACTATGCGCTCGGCATCGCGGCGATCGATTCCGGCCGTTACGGCGAGGCCATCATCGCCTTTCAGCGCGTGCTCGCGGTTCAGCCCGATAACGCCGCCGCCCGCGCCGAGCTTGCCCGGGCCTATGCGCTGGCCGGCGATATAGACACCGCGCGCGAGCAGTTCGCCACGGTGGTCGATGATCCCAGCCTGCCCGATCCGGTGCGTCAGCGCTTTACCGGTTTCGTGCGCCAGTTCGACAAGCAGATCAAAGGCGGCGGCTCGGACATCAGTGGCTTTGTCGATGCGCGCTTCGGGCATGATAGCAACATCAATAGCGCGACCGAGCAGAACGCGATCGTCATTCCGCTGTTCAGCTTCCTTGGGCCGGGTCAGCTCGGGGCAGGGGCGGTGGCGCAGTCGGACGAGTTCTACGATATCACCGCGGGCGTTTCCGGGGTCACTGCGATCGGGCGTCAGGATCGGCTGTTCGCCTCGGTGCTGGGCAATTGGCGCGACAATCTCGACACCAGCATGTTCGATCAGGCCGCGCTCACCGCGACCGCAGGCTATGCGCACAGCTTTGCCAATCAGGATGTGATCTCGCTGTCGGGACAGGTGCAGAAGTTCTGGCTCGACGACGCGGGTTTCCGCACCGCCTGGGGGCTGGCGACGCAATACACCAAGCCGCTCAAGGGCGGGAAGGCGCTAACCGTTTCGGGCCAATGGAACCGGCTCGAATTCGATGGCGACCCGCTGCGCGATGCCAATCGCTTCGCGCTCGGCGTGGGATTTGTGGGCAAGTTCTTTGCCGCCAATATCAACGCCGGGACCGAGGAAACGCTGCGCCAGCCCGGCGATCATCTCTCGTTCGATTTCGTCGGGGCCAGCTTCGGCGCCGAGGTGCCGCTGGCCAAGACCCTTGCGGTGGTCGGCGGCATCGCCTTCGATCTGCGCCGCCACGACGCGCCTGACCCGCTGTTCCTCGTCAGCCGCGAGGACGAGCGGCTCGATCTCACCGCCGGATTCAAACTCGCGATCCTCGACCGGCTCTTCCTTCAGCCGACTGCGACCTATTCGCGCAACTGGAGCAACATCGCCCTGTTCGACTTCGAGCGCTGGACCGTCTCGGTCGGGGCGCGCTTCGAATTCTGATCCTATCGGGGGAGGCCATCACATGACTGCCATTCTGACCATCTCGCCTTCGAAGACCCTCGTGCGTTCGGCCCGCCTGCTGCTGGTGGGTGCCTCGTGCCTCGCGCTTGGCGCACCACTGGCGGCCAACCAGTTGCTGTTCACCACGAGCGATGCGCGGCTTGAAACCGGCCAGCGGACTGAGCAGCGCAGTGGCCTCACCCAGATTGCGCTGACCGGTGGTGGCGTGGTTTCGATCGTCGATGCGGCCAATTACCGACTCAATGCCGACGGCTCGATCGATCTCTACGAGGGCGCGATCACGGTTGCCGCGGGATCTTCGGGCGAGGTCGTGGTGCGGATGCCCGAAGGCCTCGAAGGCCGGGTTGGCGGGGCAGGATCGGCGGGCAATTTCGTGGTTCGCGCCAACGGTGAGGCTAGCGGCCATGCGCTGACCGGAGCCGTGCGGGTCGGACGGCCGGACAAGCTGGAGAACTTCAAGGCGGGCGAGATGTGGCGCTCGCGCGGCGAGGGCGGGGTGAAGCGCGTCATAGCCAACGCGCCGCAGGTGCAGCCAGTCGAGGGCGGTGGCGGTGATCGAAACGATCCGCTCCTGTCGCGGCAGCGACAGGCGGCCAGCGTCGTTCCGATCGGTGGCGATGCCGGCCCGGTGGCGGCCGCGATCAACGGCATTCCGGTCGGCTTGGGTGACCAGCTCGCTGCGGCGGGCGCATCGGGCGACATCATCGCCGCCGCGCGGCGGATCGAGGCGGTGGTCGGCAACCCCTCGCTCGACACTTTCCCGAGCGGCGATTTCTCGCTTCTGGTGGCAGCCGCCGCGCAGCTCGAAGGGGCCTATGGCGGCACCCCCTTCCCCGCAGCGCAGGCCGACATCATTCGCGCCTATCTGCGCTTTCTGGCGGGGGGCGGCTCGGGCAACAGCTTCCTTGCCACCTATAGCGGCTTTGTCGTCAACTACCTCGATCTGATCCGTTCGGGCGGCCTGCCGAGCGGCTTTGCCTCGGCCAGCCCAGGCGATGTCGAGGCCTTCCTTGCCTATATCCGGCGCACGGGAGAATTCACCAACCTCGCCGCGCGTGACCGAGTACTGGCCGAGGCCTATCTCAACTTTCTTGCCAGCGGCGGCAACCGCGACGCTTTCGCGCGTTCCTTCACCGATCTCACCATCGCCTATTTCACCTTCGTGCGGGGCGGCGGGGATCCGGCGGCCTTCACAGGTGCCAGCCAGGCGGTATTGGCCCAGACCATCGCCTTCCTGCGCGACAGCGGGCTGGTGGTACAGCTGAGCGCGGCCGATCGCGCGCTGGTAGAGGCCTTTCTTGCCAATGGCGGGCTGGCCTTCGCCGCGCAGTACCGGGCCGCGCTGGGCGACTATTTCGCATTCCTCGCCAGCGGCCGTCTGCCGAGCAGCTATACCGCGCTCGATCAGGCGACCTTGCGCGCCTATCTCGAGACGTTGTCGAACACCGGCCTGCTCACGACAGTGCTGGGTGATCAGGCGGCCTTCTATGCCGATTATCTCGCCTTCCTGCGCGCCGGTGGTCAAATCGATGCCTTCGCCGGGCTGCCTGCGAACATCTTTGCCGGCTATGCCGCGCAGCTTGACGCCTATTTCGCCTTCCTCGCGACCGGTCGTCTGCCCTCGGAATACAGCGGCAGCGACATCGCCACCTTGCAGGCATACTTGTTAGAACTGCAGGCGGCGGGTGCGCTGGAGCGCTTCCTCGGAGACCGCGCAGCCTTTTTCGCGCAGTTTGCCGCATTCGTGGCGGCCGGCGGTAACTTCGACAGTTTCGCAGGCCTGCCGGCCAATATCTTCGCAGGCTATGCCGTCGATCTGCGCGCGTTCTTCGAGTTCCTTGAGGCAGGCGGCGTGCCTTCGGCCTATACCCTGCTCACCCCAGAGCAGATCCGCGCCTATATCGCCGCGCTCGAAGCAGCCGGGGCGACGTCGAGCTTCCTCGGCGATCTGGCGAGCTTTTACCGCGCATATGCCGTCTATCTTGCCGGCGGGGGCAATCCCGACCTGTTCGACGGCCTGCCGGTGCCGCCCGATTTCCCGGCCTTTGCTGCCGCGCTCAACGCCTATGCGGCGTTCCTGCAGGCGGGCGGGCTGCCGTCGGCCTACACGGCCGAGGATCTTTCGCGGCTGCGCAGCTTTATCGAGGCGCTCAATCGTTCGGGCCAGCTAGCGAGCCTGCTGGGAGACAATGCCGATCTGCTGACCCGCTATTTCGCCTATCTCGCGGGCGGTGGCAGCCCGGACGGTTTTGTCGGCCTGCCAGTCTATGCGCAATACATCGCCGCGCTCAACGCCTATTACGCCTTCCTTCAGGGCGGCGGCCTGCCGAGCGGCTATGCCGAGCTGGATGCCGCCACGATCGCGGCCTATCTCGCCGCACTGGCCGCGCTCGAGGGCGGTCTCGCGGGGATCGAGGGGCTTGATCCCTTCTTTGTCGACTACTTCATCTTCATCGCGGGCGGCGGCGATCCGGATCAATTCGCCGGCTTGCCGATCAACGGCGGCGGCGGGGGCAACCCGCCCGAGCCGAATATTCCACCGGTGCTTAACGGCTATTCCGGCGGGTTTAATCCCGAGAGCGCGAATATCAGCATAATCCTCGGTGGCTCCACCAGCAGCGGCACCTTTGTCGGCGGCGAGTTCGGCTTCGGAGCGTCGCCCTATACGCTCGATGCAAATGGGGGTCTGTCCTCCTACACCCGCCAGCCAGGTGGACAGGTGCGCAATCGCGGCGCCGCCCAGCAGACCGACATCTTCGGCAATGCCGACGCGGTGATCGGGCGCTGGACCAACGGCACCATCTCGATTCCCAACACGTTCACCTTCAACGAGAACCAGGGGCTCCACTACGTCCTGACCCGACCGGCCGAAGCCAATATCCTCAACACGCTGACGGGCCGCGTTGATTACTATCTGATTGCCGCGACCCGTCCGACGATCGCCAACGGCTCGCTTGCGCCTGGCCGGTTCGATGCGGGCATGGCGATCGCGCTGGGCAGCGAATACCGGCTGGCGATGGAGGGCACGATCACCATGCCAGCCGGCAGCAACCCCTACATCTTCAGCTTTGCAACCGAAGGCGGCCTTGCTGATCCTTCGCTGTCGCAGACCATCATCGGGGCCAATAGCGATAGCTCCTTCTTCGTCGCGATCCCGGGGCGCGACAATGCGGGCAATTGCACGGCCAATCCGACGCTGTGCGTGTTCAACATGCGCGGGGCCTTTGCCGGCGATCTCGACACGATCGGCATCAGCTATGAGGCCGCCGTACCCAATCGGGCGAATCACATTATCGGGACCGCAATCTTCGCGGCCGGGCCGAACCGCAGCACCGGCGGCAATGGCGGCGGGGGCAGCAGCAGCGCGCGGCTGACCCGCTACCTTGGTGGCTTCCCGGCCAATAGCGGACGCGCCTATGCCACCGATGTCGGCTACAACCAGCCCGGCAACCTGGCTGCGGCGGTCGGGTCCGATGGCGCCTTGCAGTCCGCTGGCGATCTCCGCGCCGGAACCGCGTCTGCGGTGGAGGTTGCAGGCGATGAACGCGCGGTGCTGGGCCGCTTTGCCGGCGGCACGGCGACCTTCCGCAACAACACCAGCAACTATGCGGCAAATCAGGGTCTGCCCTATGTGGTGATGGCGCCGATGGTGGGCAGCCTGCCCGCCAGCGGGCAGATCGACTACCGCGTCTATGCTGCCACCAACCCGATCTTCTCCTCGGGCGAGACAGCGCCTGGCACTTTCGACGGTTCGCTCTCGATCCGGTTCGGCTCGCAGCTGCAATATCGCACCAGCGGGAGCATAGTCATGCCCGAGTCCGGCGGCAATGTGACCTACACCTTCGCCTCGACCGGCTTCGATCAGGGCACGTTCCAGAACATCATCAACGCCGGGCCAGGGCCGAACGACCTGCTCTTGCCGGCCAATGTCACCGGCACCGGGCGCGGCTGCGCCGGATCGGGCTGCACCATAAGCTTTTACGGGGGCTTCGGTGGGCAGAACCCGCAGGAGCGGCTGGGGCTGGTCTACCAGATCTTCCCCGGTAACTTCGCGCTGCCGCGTATCCTGGGGGCGGTGATCTATGCGCCCGAGGGCACCACCGTGCCGAGCTTGGCGACGACCACCTCCACCACAGGCATGGCTATGGCGCGCGCCGCTATGCCGGCGTCTGCCGCCGTACTCCCGGTCGACTGGAGCCGCTGGGCGGGCGGGCTTTCGGCGGGCGGGCGCTTGCCGGCCAATAGCGAGACGCTTTCGGGCATCGGCAAGGTATCGCCCGGTCTCGTCGGCATTGCGGGCAACCCTGCGTCAACCGATCGCGCCGCAATGATCCGCCAGGCCGAGCAGCTGATGGGCGGGTTGATCACGTTCGGCGAAGCGGCGCGCGAGCTGCGCTGAGGCCACCTAACAGCGATTGTCATGCCCATGACAAGGCATGTGTGTGGCTGGTGCGCCGGCAGAGGGTCATCTTCGCTCCATCAGATGCACAGGGGAGATTCACGATGACGCATACAAAATCCCGCACGCTGGCGATCGCCCTGATGGTCTCGGCGGCGCTGATCGCGGCTCCGGGTCGGGCCGCAGACAAGGCAAAAGAACGGGTCGAGCTCGTTACCTGCACCGAAAGCCTTGGCACGATTGCAGTCGTAGATGGCGAAACCCAGGGGTGGGCGAAGTTCGGCCTTGGCTCGCCGCGCGAGCTGGTCAATGCTCTGGCGGTCGAGTCCGGATGCTTCACGCCGCACAGTGCGGCAACCGGGCGGCCGGCGGACTTCCTGATGAACATCATCGCGGGTGACAGCGAGGAGGTCGACCAGTCGATCGAACTCGCCAAGGGTGCCGCGATGGAAGGGCTGGTGCGCTCAGGCGCGGCGAGCTCGCTGCTGGGCAATGTCCCTGGTGCAGGTGCGGTGCTTGGCATGTTCGGCGGGCTTGGCGGCAAAAAGAAGCGCTACGCCGCCGGGATCAAGCTGCTCAGCCCGGCGACCGGCCTGACTATCGCCACCGGCACCGGCGAGGTCAAGAAGACCACCATCAGCTTTGGCGGCCAGTCGGCCTGGAGCGCCGGGGCGGCGGCGGCAGGCTATGCCGGCAACAAGAACGGCGAGATGCTGGTTGAGGCCTTCATTCTTGCCTTCAACGAATTGATTGCCCAGAAGGCCACGATTGCTTCGGTGCCCAAGGCAGGCGGACGCAACGACAATAATGATCTTGCGACGGTTGCTTCTGCCACCGCGATGCTCGAAGCGCCTGAACCCAGCGCCAAGGTCTTGCGCAGCCTGCGGGTCGGCACCACGCTCAACCCCACCGGCCGGCGTGAGGGCCTGTTCATCGAGGCCAAGGACAATTTCGGCACGGTCGGCTGGGTGTCGATCGAGAGCCTGAACTGATCGGGACACCTTTATCACCGTCCGCCCCCGCTTGCACGTCGAGGCAAGCGGTGGCAGCACATGGTTTCAGGGGATTTGTGCGGTCGGTGTTCTGTTGCCTGCAAGGATGGAAACGATGCCCATGAGGATCCTCTATGTCGAGGACGACCCGCGCTCGGCCGCAGCGGTGGGGGAAATCCTCGCCGCCAGCGGCGACGTGCTGGTGTGGGAGGAAAATGGCAGTGCCGCGCTGCTGCGCGCCGGGATGGAGCCGTTCGACGTCATCATCCTTGATCGGATGCTGGGCGACATCGACGGGTTGACCATTACCCGCCGCCTGCGCGAAGGCGGCATCGGCACCCCGATTCTGATGCTCTCTGCGCTGGGCCGCAGTTCGGACCGCGCCGATGGGCTCGATGGCGGAGCGGACGATTACCTCGCCAAGCCGTTCGAGCCTGAGGAACTGGTCGCGCGTCTGCGTGCGCTGCATCGCCGCGCCACCGGGCGCGAACACTCTGCGGTGATCATCTACGGTGCGTTCGAATGCCACCTGAAGGCCCGCACCGCATTCCGTGAGAACCGCCATCTTGCTCTCAGCCCCAAGGAGTTCGAGCTGTTTCGCTACTTCATGGAGAATGCCGGCGAAGTGGTGACCCGTGAGATGCTGTTGCGGCACGTGTGGAAGATGGATTTCGACCCGCAGACCAATGTGGTCGATGTCAACATCGGCCGCCTGCGGCGCAAGCTGGAAGACGGGTTCGACCGACCCGCTCTCGAAACCATTCTGGGATCAGGCTACCGCCTGCTCGACGGGAGGCGGTGATCGAAGCGCGCCGCTCGATTTTCTCGCGCCTTGTGGCAGGCGCGATTGTGCTCTCGCTGGTGCTGCTGGCGGGCTTGTGGTGGCTTACGCACCAGACCGTCAGCTCGACCTTGCAGGAGGCGGCGCGGGCCGAGGTCGATGTCGATCTTGCTGGCCTTGCCGATATCTACGCGACAGGCGGCACGGCCGAACTGCAAGCCCGCATTGCCGATCGCATCGCTCTCACCCCGGTGGAGGGCAGCACCTCGCACTATTTGCTGGCGGACGACAGTGGGCGCAGGATCGCCGGTGATCTGGCGCAATGGCCGCCACTGGATCCGGCCGTCTCGGAAAGCGGCATCATCACCATCGGCACCAATTCGCGCGGCTTTGCCCGGGCGGTTCAGCTTGGCCCGAACCTGCGGCTCGTGGTGGCGCGGGGGATCGACATCGAAGCGCCGGTGCTTTCCAGCATTGCGATGGCCTTTGCCGGTGGCGGTGTGGTGTTCATCGCGCTTGTGGCGCTGCTCGGGCGGTTTGCCGCGCTTGGACTGCAACGCCGCATCGAGCGCATCAATCTTGCTTTCCGCGAGCCGCAGGACGGGGCTGGCCTTGCTGCGGCCGGGCGGATCGATGGCGACGAGATCGACGAGCTTACCGCCCACAGCGGGGCGGCGCTGGCGCGGGTGAACGATCTGCTGGCAGCCTACAAGGACACCTCAGAACAGCTCGCGCACGAAATCCGCACGCCGCTTTCGCACCTCGACAACCGGTTGGTAAAGGCGCTCGCGCAGAAACCCGATCCGGCGATTGCGGAGAAACTGGCCGAGGCGCGGAGCGAAATCCGACGGATCGTCCAGACGCTCGAATCGCTGCTGGATATCGCCGCCAGCAAGGCCAATCGCGGCGACCGGAGCGGGCTTGCGCCGGTCGATCTCAGCGCGCTGGTGACGGGAATCTGCGAACTCTACGCCGGCAGCGCCGAGG
Organism: Erythrobacter tepidarius; assembly: GCF_002155695.1. Classification (GTDB taxonomy): domain Bacteria; phylum Pseudomonadota; class Alphaproteobacteria; order Sphingomonadales; family Sphingomonadaceae; genus Erythrobacter; species Erythrobacter tepidarius. The sequence goes on along the minus strand of NZ_MUYJ01000004.1, from coordinate 40,035 downwards.
AAGCGGGGCTTGCGCTCGACTGGACCATTGCCCCCGGCGTGACGATAAATGGCGACGAGCGACAGCTCGGCAGACTGGTGACCAACATGCTCGACAATGCTCTCAAATATGTGCCGCGCGGGGGCCATGTGGCGATCACGCTCGAACCTGGTCCGGTGCTGGTGGTAGCTGACGATGGCCCTGGCGTTGACCCGCAGGACCGCGAGCGCATCTTCGATCGCTTCTATCGCGGCCGCGGCAAGGGCGAGCAGACCTCGGGCAGCGGCCTTGGGCTCGCCCTTGCGCGAGCGATTGCCGAACGCCACGGCTTGACGCTGACCTTGGAGGAACCCGCCGCGGACGGGCCGGGAGGCGCGGTGTTCCGCATCGCGGCGGCCAAATGATCCGCTTTCAATACCTTGCGGTGCTGGCGCTGGTTGCCGGTTGCGCCGGGCCGGTCGCCGGCGAACCAGCCGTGCTGGCGCAGGCGCTTGCTCCTGCCGACCGCGCCGAGCGCGTGGCTGATGCGTTGGTGATGGCCGAGCGCGCCGAGCGCGCGCAGGATGCCGCCGCGCTGGCGCAGGCCGCCGCCCGGCTCGAACGACTCGGTGCCAGGCCTGAGACGGCAGCGGACGAAGCCGCCCTGGGACGCTGGCTCGCAAGCCTGCCCGCCGACGCCCAGCCCATGCGCGGGCGCGCACTTGGTCCGGCCTATCGTTCGGCGGCGCTCGAGCCGGGGGCAACCACGCAGCTCAACCAGACCTTCCTCGGTGGACGCAGCGCCCAGATCGTGCTGCGCGTCTCGCGCGGACCGATCCCGAAGCTGGTGGTGCGCGACCAGTCGGCGCGGCAGGTGTGCAAATCTGGTGCTGACGGCCCGGTCAAATGCCGCTGGGTGCCGCTCTACACCCAACGCCACAGCATCGAAATCGCCAATACTGGCCCAAAGGTGTCGGAATTCTACATCGTTTTCGACTGACGACGCCCTAAGATTGGGTGTCTAACGTGAGGGGGCTCATGATCGCGTCACGCCATCGGGGCAGGTGCTGGAGTGTAACGGCCATAGCCTTGGCTCTGGCGCTGGCCACTTCCCCCGCACCGCTGCTGGCCGCCGATCCCGCGGACGTGGCGGAGCTGGAGCGGCTGCTTGAGGAGGCCTCTGCGTTGTTCGCGCAGCAGGAGACCGACGCCAAGGGTGCCGAGCGGATGATGGCAGCCTGGGAGGCAGTGGCGGCTGCGGCGCGGCGGATTGCGCCCGATCACCCGGAGATCGCGCGGAGCGATATCCGCGTCGCCTCGCAGCTCTTTGTTCTCGGTCGCAACGCCGAGGCCCGGGCGCGTGTCGTACGCGGGCTGGACATGCTTCCCGCGGGCGATCCCGATTCCCTGGCTGTTCGCGCCGAGGGTGTCGCCCTGCTCGGCACCTTGCTTGCCTTCGCGGGCGAAGCCGATGCCGCAGTCGCCGCGCTTGAGCAGGGCTATGCCGACTACGTGGCCGCCTTTGCCGCGCTGCCAGCCGAAGAGATCGACCATGATGTGGTAATGGCGCGATCGAACCTCGAATTCTCGCTCTCGCAGGTGTTCCAGCAATTGAGCCGGATTGACGAGGCGCTGCGGTTCCAGAAGGCCAGCCTCGACACCCGCGAGGGGTTTCTCGGGCCGAACGATCCCGATACCATTGCGTCCTATTACGGTTATGCTGGAATCCTGCGGCGCGCAGGGCAGATGGACGAGGCCGAACGCTATGCGCGCATCGCGGTCGAGCGGGCGGTGGCGCATGTCGATCCCTCGCACACCAGCTATGCCCGTGCGCTGGAGATGCTGGCAATCATCCTGTCGCGCACCGGGCGCCCGGTCGAGGCGACCGGCTACATGGCGCGCAGCCTCGAACTCAAGCGCGAGCACGAGGGGCCGGACAATCTTTTCTTCGGCTACGGGCTGCATCTGCTAGGGACGATCTACCTCCAGCGCGAACGCTATGCCGATGCGCTTCCACTGTTCGCGGAAGCCGCGCCGATCTTCGCCAAGTATCAGGGTGAGGGCAGCCCCTTCGGCCTCGGCGCGCAGGGTTATGCGGCGCAGGCGACTTTCGCGCTTGGGCAAATGCCGGAGGCGCTGGCGCGGCTGCGTGCGGTCGATGCGCGGATGGAGGCAAATACGGTCGATGTCGAGATCGCCAAGCGCATTGGCCCGGATCTGGTGCGCGCCCTGATCCGCGCGGGCGAAACCGCCGAGGCAGCGCGGATTGCCGCGCGCGACTATGCCCGGCTGCTCGAAACCGAGAATTCTCAGGCCTTTGCGCTGCGTCATGCGCGGCTGGTCGATGTCTGGGCGCAGAGCATTGTCGCTGGACAGCCGCAAAGCGCGCTGGCCGAGGCGCGGGCGATGATCGCCTTCCTCGGACGCGACCGGGCGCGCGGGCGAACGGGAATGATTATGTCCGAGCACCGCGCCGCGCTCGATCTGGTGATGGAGATCGCCGTGGCGGCGGGTTCGCCAGACGCCATGGCGCAGGCTATCGCGCTCGCAACCGGATCGGGTCTGGCGCAGGCGAGCGCCTTCCGTGCCGAGCGGCTGGCGACCGGGGATCCGGAGCTGGCAAGCGCGCTGAGGGCCTTGCAGCAGGCCGACGCCGAACTTGACGCCGCCGACCGCGCGTTGCTGCGCGCGCTGGCGGCAGGCACCCCGGTCGAGGCGGCGCGTGCGCGACTGGCAGCAGCCGATGCCGCGCGCACTGCCGCGCTGGCCGACCTCAGCGCCCGCGATGCGGCAACCGGGAAGCTTCTTGGCCCCGATGTCGCCGATGTCGCCTCGATCCGTGCGGGGCTTGCCGAGGACGAGGCCCTGCTGGCGATCGCGCCGGCCTATGATGGGGCCTATAGTCTGGTGGTGACCGCCGATCAGGTGCTGCTCCGGCGGCTCGAACTGCCGCGCGCCGATTTGCTGGCGCTGGCAGCTCGTGTGCGCGACGGGGCGGTCGGGCTCGACTTTGACCGCTATGCCGCGGCGCGGCTGGCGGCGGTGTTGCTGCCGCCCGAGACCCGCTCGGCACTGGGTCGGGTGAAGACCTTGCGGGTGCTGGCGGGCGGGCCGCTCGCTTCGCTGCCCTTCGGGCTTTTGGTGCTCGACGAGGGGGCGCGCGGGCAGGGGCCGACATGGCTTGCCGATCGCTTCGCGCTGGCGAATGTGGCGGCGCTGGGCGATGCCGGCCATGCGGACGGCCAGCGCGGCGGCGGGCTGGTCGCCTTTGCCGCGCCGGTACCGTTCGCTGCCGAGGCGGGGGCACAGGCGGGTGCTGAGGCAGGCCGCCCCGCCGTGCTCAGCCCGGCTGCCTATTTCGAGCGCGGCGGGGTCAATGCGGCGCGGCTGGCGCAGCTCCCGGTGCTGCCCGGCTCGGAACGCGAGGCCCGCGCCATCGCGCGCGAGTTCGGCAATGGCAAGGTGCGGTTGTTTCTCGGCGGGCAAGCGAACGAGGCCAATCTCGCCGACCCCAGCGTGCGTGAAGCCGAGGTGCTCCTGTTTGCCACCCATGGACTTGTGGCCGGCGAGCTCGAAGGCATTGCCGAGCCGGCGCTGATTCTCTCGCAACCGGGCACAGGGCAGGGCGATGGGGTGTTGACCGCGAGCGAGATCGCCCGGCTCGATCTTTCGGCGGACTGGGTGATCCTGACTGCTTGCGATAGCGCTGCGGGGTTCGAGGGCGGGGTGCCTGCCTTCTCAGGGCTGGTCAGCGCCTTCCGCTTTGCCGGCGGGGGCAGCGTGCTCGCCACCCACTGGCAGGTGCGCGACGATGTGGCGGCCTATGTCGCCACCGAAATGCTTCGCTACTACCGTGCGCATGGCAACAAGGCGCGGGCGTTGCAGCACGCGATCCGGAGCCTCAGGCGCGAGAGCGGATTGCCCGGGGCCGACAACCCGGAGATCTGGGGGCCTTTCGTGCTGATCGAATGAGCTCAGGCTGCGGACCTTGCGGGTGGCCCGCCCTGCTCCCAAGGCGATGCGGTTCCTCGTGCCGATCGGCGGGGTAATGAAATCGCCCTGCGGGTTATCGGCGCCTGTATCCTCCGGGAAAGCGAGGGCGGCCTCGTCCTCGATCCCCCCGGGTTAGGCCCTCAAGCCCGGGTTCGGGCGCCAGCCACGCGGCTGAGTGCTCACGCATCGCATCGCGCCCGATCCGCATCGGATCGCCTCCAGGTGCCCACGTCAGCGCGTCGGGCAGCACCCGATTGCGGGTTCTCGATCACCACGCCCCTGGTGTCGAGCGCGAAAGCGACATCAACCGGCCGGGGCGTCCGCGCCTGAGGTTCTCCGCATTTGCTGCCGCGAAGCCGGCGCGAGCATAAGGGGGCCAAAGGCTCGCAATGGAAAGCGCAAACATCACCTAACCCTGAACGGATGTGAGCGGTCAGTGACAGGGTAGCGCCCGCCAACCGCGGGTGTCAGAACGGAATGTCATCGTCGAGATCGTCGTAGCCGCCACCGCTGCTCATGCCGCCGCCCTGGTCCCAGCCACCGGCGCCCGCGCCGCCAAAGCCGCCGCCGCTGCTCCCGCTGCCAAAGCCGCCTGAGCGGCCACCGCCGCCGCCACCCGCGCCGTCGAGCATGGTCATCACCGCATTCGGGCCGCGCAGCACGACTTCGGTCGAGTAGCGATCATTGCCGTTCTGGTCCTGCCACTTGCGGGTCTGGAGCTGGCCTTCGATGTAAACCTTCGAACCTTTCTTGAGGAACCGTTCGGCCACGCTTGCTAGGCCTTCATTGAAGATGGCCACGGTGTGCCATTCGGTCCGCTCCTGCTTCTCGCCGGTGTTGCGGTCCTTCCAGCTTTCGGTGGTCGCGATGCGCAGGTTGCAGACCTTCCCGCCATTCTGGAAGGTGCGAATCTCCGGATCGGCCCCGAGATTGCCGATCAGCATCACCTTGTTGAGCGAACCCGCCATTGAAATACCTTTCCCGTCAATGTCTTGACCCCGCAAACGCCAAGATGGCCCGCGAATCCGTGTCAGACAATAGGCGAGACGCAGACCGGGCGCGACCGAGGCCGACGGCTAATCCCCGATTCAACGTGCCGGGTAGCGCAGCCGCCCCAGAAAGCGCGTCAGGCTCGGCAGTTCGCGGTTCTTTCCGAGGAACTGCGCCTTGGCCTTTTCGAACTTCATCACCCCGTCGATCCGGCGATCGAGGAAGGCGTGGGTATCGGCCTTGCCCTCGCTCTCGTCATTGACGAAAACCGCCAGCGTGGCGCTATAAATGCCGGCGAGAATGGCGCGCTTGGTGTAGTGGTTGTAGTCGGTCGCAGTATCGCCCGCGAGCCGCCACATGATGTCGGCCGAGCGCCACCCGAGCTTCAACGCGTGGGCGAGGTTCTGCGGCTGTGCCATCACCGCTAATGCGCGGCGCACTGCCTCGTCGATATCGGCGACCGCATCGAGCCGGAAGGCGATCAGCGTGCGGATGCGCTCGCGCACCTTCATGGTGGCGAGCCGTTCGGCCGGCCATTCGGCTTCCATCGCCTGATCGACGCTGGTGATCCACGCCTCAATCATCGCCATCGGCAGCCCGCGCTTGCCATCTTCCTGAAACGCCAGCCGCGCCACATCGGGGTCGCAGCCGGCCATTTCCGCGGCGGCCTTGAGCGCGGTCTCGTTCCAGCCGTCGAAGATGGCGGATGCGGCAATGTCGGGGGCAAGCGCGACCCTGAGTTCATCCAAGGTCATATCGGCGAAATCGGGGGGCGCGGTGTTCATGTCAGAAAGAAGGCCCGTACTGGCGCTTTGGTTCCTTGCCGGCGCGCTTGTCATCGGCCTCCTGGAAGATCTGCTTGAGCAGGCTGTTGCCGCTCATCAGCTCCATGTACTGGCGCGCTGAGCGGCCCGAATTGTCATTGTGATCCGGGTCTGCCCCCAGTGCCAGCAGCACGCGCACGAGTTCGGGATTGCGCTGGTGAACTGCCGCGATCAGCGGGGTCTCGCCTGTCTGGTCGCCGACATTGACGTTCGCACCGCCCTTTACCAGCGCCTCGACCCCGTCGGTGAAGCCGAGCGTCGTGGCAATCTGGAGCGGCGTGAGCCCCTTCTTGTTGCGGATGTTCGGGTCGGCCCCGCGTTGCAGCAGGAAGCGGATCCACAGCAGGTCGCGGCGCTGCACCACCAGATGCAGGCCGGTATCGCCGCTGGTGATGTCGCGGGTGTTGACGACCTGCGTGCCGGGCTTGTTGAGCATGTCTGTGGCCACGTTGCCGTCGCGGTCCTTGACCGCTTCGAGGAACTTGTAGCCTTCGGACTGGAACTGCGCTGCCGCCGGGGCTGCAAGAACGAGCGCCAAGATACTGGCAATTGCACCCAGCGACCCTAACTTGCGCAAAACGTCGAGGGTCACGGTTTGATCCTTTCGCATTCCCTGCCACACTCGCTCATGCGCGGCTACGCGCATGGGCGCGCCTTTCTCAAGGACCAAGTTAGCAGACCATGAACCGTAACAACAAGCCTTCCCCCGGGATTCTCGCAGCTCTGGCCGCGACCTTCCTCTTGCTTGCCGCTTGCCAACCCGCTGCGCCCAAGGCCCAAGCGCCGCTGTCGGGTGCCGCGATCGGCGGCGATTTCGCGCTCGTCAACAGCAAGGAGGAAATCGTGCGCTGGGGCGACTTTGCCGGCAAATACCGCATCGTTTACTTCGGCTATACTTTCTGCCCGGACATCTGTCCCACCGACATGCAGCGCGTCGCGCAGGGTCTGAAACAGCTCAAGGCGCGCGATTCCGGCAAGGCGGCGAAGATCGTGCCGATCTTCATCACCATCGATCCCGAACGCGATACGCCCAAGGTCGTGGGCGAATTCGCCGCGGCCTTCTCTCCAGACATCATCGCTCTGACCGGAACGCCCGAACAGATCGCCGCCGTGGCCAAGGACTTCAGGGTGTTCTACGCCAAGGGCGAGGCGGTGGCGGGCGGCGGCTACCTCGTCGATCACTCCAATATAGCCTATCTGTTCGGCCCCGAAGGCGAACCGATCGCGACCCTGCCGGTTGATCAGGGCGCCGAAGCCGTTGCTGCGGAAATCGCCAAGTGGGTGAACTGAGGGACCGGTTCTGGGAGCTTCCCCTGCGGGATCTCACGCGTCCCGAATGGGAGGCGCTGTGCGACGGCTGCGGGCGCTGCTGCCTGCACAAGATCGAAGATGCCGATACCGGCGAGATCGTCGACACCAATGTCGCCTGCCGCCTGCTTGACACGAAGACGGCGCAGTGCAGCGACTATCGCAACCGCAAGGCCTTTGTCCCCGATTGCCTGCGCCTGACGCTCAGGATCGTCGAGCAGGTCAGCTGGCTGCCTTCGACCTGCGCCTACCGGCTGCGCACCGATGATCGCCCGCTGCCGGGCTGGCACTACCTCGTCAGCGGGGATCGCGATGCGGTGCGCCGGGTCGGCGTTTCGGTGATCGGTCGGGTGGTGAGCGAGACCGATGCCGGGCCGATCGAGCACCACATCGTCGAATGGCCCTCGCCGCGTCCCGACCGCGCGGCACCCACGGGCGAGGAGGCGGACGCGTGATCGACTGGCTGCGCCGCCCGCCACTGGAACCGGAGGTCGAAGTGTCCGGGCACACGCTGCCGATCGTGCTGCGGCGGATGCGCCGAGCGCGGCGGTTGACCCTGCGGCTTGCACCCGATGGTGGCGCGGTGCACATCACCTTGCCCGAATGGGCCGAAAGCCGCGAGGCGATCGCCTTTGCCCATGCCCGCAAGGCATGGCTCGAAGAGCAGCTCGGCCGGCTGCCCGCGCGTACGGCACCGGTGCCGGGTGGCGAGCTGCGCTATCGCGGCACCGCCCTGCGCCTCGCATGGGAACCGCGCGCCCCACGCCGCCCGGTGGTGGAAGGCGAAATTCTGCGGGTCGGCGGGCCGCAAGATGGCCTTCAAGCTCGCCTGCGCCGCTGGCTCGAAGCCGAGGCATTGCGCCTGGCCGCGGCGGACATGCGCGACTATTGCGCTGCGGCCGGGCTTGCTCCGGTGCCGATCAGCCTCACCCGTGCGCAGCATCGCTGGGGTTCGTGCTCGGACAAGAGCCGCATTCGCATCAACTGGCGGCTGGTGCAGGCCCCGGATTTCGTGCGCCGTTCGGTGGTTGCACACGAGGTCGCGCACCTCGTCCATTTCGATCACAGCCCTGCCTTTCACCGCCTGCTGCAGCGGATCTACGAGGCCGACATCAAGCTTGCCGATGCTTGGCTGAAGGAGCACGGGCGCGCGCTTTATGCCAGTTTCGGCTAGAGCGGTTTGGATTCTCCCGTGTCGCGCCCTATAAGCCCGGCCATGCTTTCCAAGTCGCGCTTCAACCCCGTTCCCGGCTTTGTCGATCTTTGGAACGAGCTCCGTCGGCCCAGGCCCTATCGCTGGCCGATCCTCGCCCTGTCGGTGGTGCCGGCGGCCTTGATCCTCTACTGGGCGAGCAGTCAGGTCGAATACAAGGCGCCCGAGCGACCGACCATCGACTACATCACCAGCTTCGATCCTGCGCGCACCGACGCGGAGATCATCGCGTCCAACCTTGCCAATCAGGAGGTGAAGAACCTGCGCCAGGCCGAGGAAGAGCGCATCGCCGGGCGCAAGCGCGAACTCTACAAGGCGCTGGGCGCGGCGGCGGGGATGGATGTCGAGGAAATCGAGCGCAAGGCCGAGGCGCGCCGCGCAGCCGAGGAGGCTGCCGAGCAAAGGCGCCGGGCCGAACTGCTGGCTGGCACCGCCATTGCGCCCGGCGGAGGCTCGCAGCCATAGCTGCGCGCGCGCCAACCGATCACGACTGGATGGCTGCCGCTGCCCGGCTGGCGCGGCGCGCACGCCCCTGTTCGCGTCCCAACCCCGGCGTGGCCGCGCTGGTGGTGCAGCACGGCAGGGTTATCGCCCGCGGCTGGACGCAGGCCGGCGGACGCCCTCATGCCGAGGCTCAGGCGCTGGCAAGGCTCGCGTCGGAGGTGCTGGCCGAAGCGACGCTCTACGTCACGCTCGAACCTTGTGCCCATGCCTCGCCGCGCGGGCCGGCCTGTGCCGATCTCATCGTTGCCGCACGCCCGCAGCGGGTGGTGGTCGGCCAGCACGATCCCGACCCGCGCACCAGCGGGGCCGGTCTGGCGCGGCTTGATGCAGCAGGCATTGCCACCCGCCTGCTGAATGACCCTGCCTCAGCCGCCAGTCTCACAGGCTTCCTCACCCGCCAGCGTCTCGGTCGCCCGTGGGTGACGCTGAAGCTGGCGATGTCGCTCGACGGGTGCATCGCGCTTGCCGATGGCACCAGCCGCTGGATCACCGGCGAGGCCGCACGCGCCCATGTCCACGCCCAACGCGCGCAGCATGACGCGATCCTTGTGGGCGGCGGGACTTGGCGGGCTGATAGGCCGCGGCTCGACGTCCGCCTGCCCGGATTGGAGGCGCGCTCGCCGCAGCGCGTGGTGTTGACCCGCAGGCCTGCGCCTGACGGTGTCACCGCGATTGCCGCGCCGCAGGACATCGCCGGGCTGGACGGCGTGCTTCATCTCTACGTCGAGGGTGGGGCCGAGACGGCGGCCGCCTTCCTCGCCGCCGATTTGGTCGACGAGCTGCACCTCTACCGCGCGCCGATCCTGATCGGCGACGGCCGCCGCAGCCTCGGCGCGCTCGGCCTCAGCGATCTGGCGACGGCCCATGACCGCTGGAAACTGCGCGAAAACCGCCAGCTTGGCAGCGATGCGTTCACCGCCTATCTGCGCAGCCGAACCTGAGAGAGGAACAAGCAGGCCCATGTTCACCGGCATCGTCACCGCGATCGGCACGATCGACAGCACGCATCAGCGGGGCGACCTGCGCCTGCGGATCACGGCGCCGCTCGATCCGGCGCGGATCGACATCGGCGCCTCGATCGCGTGCTCGGGCGTGTGCCTGACCGTGGTCGAGCGTGGCGGCACACCGGGCGATGCGTGGTTTGAGGTCGATGTCTCGGGCGAGACCGTCAGCCGCACCGTGCCGGGGATGTGGGAGCGCGGCCGGCGGCTCAATCTCGAACCCTCGCTGCGGCTTGGCGACGAGCTGGGCGGGCATATCGTCACCGGCCATGTCGATTCGGTCGGCGAAGTGGTGCTGGTGCGGCAGGAAGGCGGCAGCTGGCATGTCGCGGTCCGCGCGCGCGCGGAAATGTCGCCGTTCATTGCCGAAAAGGGCTCGATCACCGTGGACGGCGTGTCGCTGACCGTAAACGACGTGCGCGACCGGTCCGATGGCGCCTGCGACTTCATGCTCAACATCATCCCTCACACCGCCGAGGTGACGACGCTGGGGGATCTCAAGGAGGGTGACCGCGTCAACCTCGAGATCGACGTGCTGGCGCGCTACCTCAAGCGGATGCAGAGCCTCGCGGCGACGCGCTGAACGGCCTGCGAGGCCAGCAGAGCCAGGGCACGCGGCCTGCCGCCCGATGTGCTGGAAGAAGCGAGCCAAACCCGACAATCAGGAAAGGTTCGGGCTGCCCTTTGCCGCGCGGTTTGCCCTTCTGGCGACCGTTCGAGACAGTGCGCATTCCGCCCGGCGCGACGATCGCCGGTCTGAGCCAGCCTTGCCGGATGATGCTCGGCACTTTGAACATGCACCCTGATCGGGCTGGACGCAGTCGCCGGGGCCGCTTCGCGTCATGTCCGGACTGCCATCGCCGCCGGTCTGACCGAGTTTGACCGCGCTTGCCGACGTATCAGGCAGCCTCCTGCCAGCCGCCGGGTGCATGGCTCCATCGCCACACCGGTTGCCCGCTGGCGATGGTGGACAGCGCCTCGCGCCCGCTCTCCGGTGGCGGGTGTAGCAGCAGGCCTTCGTCCGCCACGGCCAGCTGGCGATCGCGCTTCGGCGCGCGGATTCTAGTGGGCCACCGCCGCGAGGGCAGCGATGAACTTTGGCAGGTTGGCAGCTGTCAGCCCGGCGATATTGATCCGGCCCGAAGCGGCCATGTAGATGGCGTGCTCCTCGCGCAGCTTCGCGACCTCCTCCTTGGTTACGGGGAGCATCGCGAACAGCCCGTTTTGGGTGCCGAGCGGGGTCAGATCGATTCGGCCAGCCTTGCCGGCTGCCGCAAGCGAATCGCGCACCTGCCGCATCCGTGCACGCATGTCGTCAAGCTCGGCGAGCCATTGCTGCGTCATTTCGGGATCGCGCAGGATGATGCGCACTGCCGCACCGCCGTGATCGGGCGGCATCGACCAGGCTGCGCGGGCCAGCGCATTGGCGTTGCTGAAGGCGGTATCGAGCACGGCCTGATCCTTGCCGAGAATGTAGAACGCGCCAACGCGGTCGCGGTACTGGCCGAAATTCTTGTCGCACGAATAGGCGACAAAGGCTTCCGGCACCTTGGCCAGAACCCTGCGCAGCCCGGCCGCGTCTTCCTCCAGCCCCAGGCCGAGTCCCTGATAGGCCACGTCGATGATCGGGAAGGCGCCGCTGGCGGCCAAGGCATCGGCGATCGCAGCCCATTGCTCGGCGGTGTAATCAATGCCGGTCGGGTTGTGGCAGCAGCCGTGGAGCAGCACCGCTTCATCCGCGCCTGCGCCGTTAATCGCGGCGAGTACCGCATCGAGATTGGCCGCGCCATCGGCCTTGGCATGATCGAAGGCGACCAGCTCAAGCCCGAGATCAGCGAGGATCTGCGCATGGTTGGGCCAGCTCGGGACGCCCATGTGCACGCGTTTCACGCCTGCCTTCTGCGCGAGCGCCAGGGCAAGGCGCACCGCGCCGGTGCCGCCCGGGGTCTGCATCCCGGAAATGCGCCCGCCCATCGTCGGATTGGCGCTGCCGAAGACATAGGGCATCAGCGCGTGGACAAAGCCCATGTCGCCTTCTGGGCCGAGATAGGACTTGGAGTCCTGCGTGTCGACCAGCACCTGCTCGGCCTTCTTGACCGCGGCGAAGACAGGAGTCTCGCCCGCATCGGTGCGGTAGACGCCGACGCCGAGGTCGATTTTGTCGGCGCGCGGATCGGCGGCGTAGAGACGGATCAGAGCGAGCAGCGCATCGGGCGCTTGGGGGCTGAGTCGGTCAAGCATCATGGCGCGGGCAATGGCCGTTCATCGACCACTCCGCAACCGGCTTTTCACGCAATTTTCTAGAATGGCAGCCAGCGCTGCTTTTTCGAAAACTTCATGTAGCCCGCGTTGACGCCGAGCCGCAGGCCTGCGCCCATGCGGATCGGAATCAGCACCACGTCGCCCCAGCGTAGGTAGCTGGCGTGCAGGCCGCCGACGAAATAGGCCTGCCCCTCGCCCGCCGGGAAGCGCTTGAACAGATCTTCGCTGTCGTGGAGGTTGTAAACCAGCACGAAGGTATTGGCCGCATTGGCCCCGGCATCAAAGCCGATCGACGGACCGGTCCAATAGACTGGTCGCGTGCCCTCGACCTTGTGGTGCAAGGTGCCCGAACCATAGCGCGCGCCGACGATGAAGGCGCCGCCCGCCTCGCGCCCGACGATGTAGGCATTGGGCTTGCCCTGCTTTTCCAGCAGGTCCTCGATCATCCGGGCGAGCCCTTCGGCGCCCTTGCCGAACAAGCCCTCGGCCGCGCCGATCAAATCGTCCTCCCCATAGGTGCTGGCGGCGCTGTCAGTGTTGCTGACGACCGCAGGAGGGGGAGTGTTTGCATAAGCGGGAGCGGCGGGAGCGGTGGGGGCCGCATGATATTCGCCGAACTGTTCGTCGAATGCCGGATCGGAGGCGGGCGATGGCGGGGCCTGCCGGGCTTCGGGTGCGATCAGATCGCCGTCGATGCTGTTGTGCTGCGCGCTCTCCTGCGCGCTGTAGGCGGCATCGGGATCGAAACGCTCAAGCTCCTGCGCCGCAGACGGGGCGGCAAGGGCGAGCATTGCGATCAGGCCCGCCGCCATCCCGGCGAACCTGCGCGGCCAGTGGAAGGTGTGTCCAATGTTCCCGGTCATATTGCCGTCTTTCATGTCCGCCTGCCCGTCTGCGTTCGCGCTGGCTTGCAGCTGGGCGACGATCGAGGAGAATCCGCTTTCCCGCCCGGTGCAATCCCCGTAGCGCCGGAGCGAATCGGAATTGCGACGAGCCGTGCCAACCTGACCGTGCACGCCTTAACCCTTGCCGAACCGGCGCTTGGTGCAGGTGAAGGGGGCGGCTGGCATTTGCCGCTTTTTCGCCAAGCCACCTTGCCGCTGGCGTTCTTGGCGACTATAGGCCGCGCCTCGCAGCCTCGCTGTTGCCCGGAGACGTGGGTGAGTGGCTGAAACCAGTTCCCTGCTAAGGAACCGTACTCTATCAGGGTACCGAGGGTTCGAATCCCTCCGTCTCCGCCACCGACTGATGAGAAACAAAGAGAGATATTCCAAGCGGGGAATGGTTCCCCAATCCACTCCCCGATAGGCGACTTTATCAGCTTTATCAGCCGGCTTATCCTGACGGCAATCCACCCGGTTTACGCTAAGGCAACGTGGTTCTTAGGCCTGCAAAGCTCCGGGAGATGTTCCATGATTGCCGACGTGCCTTCGATGCTTTGCCCTAGCCAAGGCTCGCCCTCGCGTCCTCGAACATGCGATCGAGCGTGGGGTTAGCTCCGACGCACCCGCCGGCAACCATCTCCGCGAACTGGATGTAGGCGCCCACGCGCTTGGCGTCCCAGCCGACCGGCGGGGTCTTGAGGTCGCGCAGGTTGGCGATCTTGTCCGCCATCTTGATCTGCTTGGCATCGTCCGACGCGCAGGGAGCCTTGAGCACCTGCAGCCGCTTGCGCTCGATTTTGTCGAGGCTCTTGTCGTCGGTCACCTCCAACACCAGGGAGCAGACCCGCGCACCGAAACGTTCGGTCAGTTCATCGGCGGTGGTCTTGGTGTCCTCGATCGTGTCGTGCAGGATCGCCGCCATCAGCACCTCGACGTCGTCCACGCCCGCCTCGCCAAGGATGCGCGCCACGTCGAGCGGGTGGTTGATGTAGGGCGTCGCGTCCACGTCCTTGCGGCGCTGGTCGCGGTGCCTGTCGGCGGCAAAGCTGGCGGCCGCGAGCAGCCGGGCGGTGTCAGTCATGATCGTCATCCTCGTGGTCACTCCTTTCCTTCACGTCTTGGATAATGTCGTCGAACAGATCGCCGACGAAGCGTGCGAAGACCTCGTTCTCGACGAAGCTCCGCCAGCGGCGGGTCTCACGGGTCCGCTGGTCTTCGATCAAGCACATCTGCGGATCGAAGAAGGCCCTGAGCAAGGCCGAGCACGGCTTGGACCACGGGAGGTAGAACAGGCAGAGGTCGAGCATGTCGCGGTCGAACAGGCGATCGGGCAGCACGGCGTGGGGGCTGATCGGCTCGGGCGCGAAGCAGTAGCTCTCACGGCATTGCCAGATCAGCTCGCGGCTGTTCGCCTCAGCGCCGCGCTTCAGGCGGAAGGCCATTTCCGCCCCGCTCATCGTGCCGTCCGAGACATGACGCTGGCCGCGCACCGGCAGGTCGAACGGTGCCTGCCAGAGCGAGAATTTGCTATGTGCGTGGTGGGTGCATCGGCAGTCTCCATCAGACGCCGGGCCTTCGCGCCGCAGGCGGTGAACCGGCAGAGCTCAAAGGCTCGGGTTCACGTTTGCGGTTTCCAATTTCGGGAAGTGCCGAGCGGCTGCCTCGACACTCAGAAAGCTATCACAGATCGCCGATTTGTCAAATCAGGCCGGTGCTGCGTGTCCGGAAAGACGGACATCGCCTAGGCAACCGCCTGTCTGTTCATAGCTTCAATCCAGCTCTTCGCACGCCGCGCCGCTAGAGCATGAAATCCATCGCGATGGTGTTGAATCAGACTCTCAGGCCATTGCTTAGCCGATGCTGCCTCCATGTGCAGCACGTTGCTGCACGATGGCGCCGCCGGGCAGAGCCGTCAGCGCGACAGCCGGTGCAGGATCCGTTCGAGCAGGGACAGCAGCACCGCGCGTTCCTCCGCCGAAAGATCCTGCAGGATATCCTGCTCGAGCGTTTCCTGCCGCGGGTCGAGCTGGCTCAGCGCCGCCTTCGCCTTGGGTGTCAGGGTCACGATCACTGCGCGCCGGTCTCCTGGGGCGTTGTTACGTTCGACCCAACCCTCGCGGGTCATCCGGTCGACCAGCTGTCCTGCGCTCGCCGCCCCGACCTCGAGCTGGTTGGCCAGCTCTCCGATCGTCAACCCCGACGCGGCCCCGACCTGGGACGCCGCCATCCACGAAAGACGGGTGAGGCCGATGTCGCGGACCTCCTCGTCGATCCTGCGCTGGATGAGCTTAGCGACACGGTGGATCGTGGTCCCAATCAGGGCGGAATCAGTGGTGATCATGGCTCTTTCTGCTGTGACGAGCGGTTCCGGGGCGACACCTCTTGAACCATTATTATGCCACCATACATATTGCTAACATAAAATAAGTCTACAGGGAATCGGCGTCGCAAGCTGTGGTCGAACCCGCAGCCGATCCGGCTGGGCCGGATGATGGGTCGGCATCGTGGTTGCGACGTTTTGCACCGAAAGGAGGACGACGATGCTCTATCCTACTTTGACGCGCCGCAGCGATCCTTTTGCGCTGATGCGCTCCATGCTGCGCGATCTCGACAGCAACTTCTGGGCAGCTGCGGATCGCGCCGTCTTTCCGGCGGTCAACATCTGGCAAGGTGCCGATGCCATCGCCATAACCGCCGAGCTGCCCGGCATCGACGCCGGTGACATCGAGATCTCCGTCAAGGACGACGTGCTGGTTCTGTCGGGCGAGCGCAAGGCCCCGCAGGTCTCGGAGGGTGCCCGCTGGCAACGTCGCGAGCGCGGCTTTGGCCGCTTCTCGCGTGCGATCCGCCTGCCCTTTGCCGCCTCCGACGACAAGATCGAGGCGCGGATGACAAACGGCGTGTTGCGGATTGTCATCGCCCGTCCCGAGGAGACGAAACCGCGGAAGATCGAGATCAAGGCGGCCTGAAAGGAGTTCGACCCATGAGCAATGACATCGCACATGCCACCGACAAGACCCCGGCGCAGGCTCCCGAGCCCGCCGCCGGCGGCCGCATCTATCGCCCGCTCACGGACATCGTGGAACATGATGCGGGTGTCTCGATGATGCTCGAGATGCCCGGCGTGGGACCCGAAGACGTGGACATCACGCTCGAGAACCGGGTGCTGACGATCCGCGGGCGCGTCGCGCTGACCCGGCCCGAGGAGCTGCAACTGACCCATGCCGAATACGGCGAGGGCGATTTCGAGCGCGCCTTTGCGCTGTCCGAGGATTTCGACCCTGATCGGATCGAAGCCCGGATGCACGATGGCGTGCTCACCCTGACCTTGCCCAAGGCGCCTGAGGCCCAGCCGAAGAAGATCGCGGTCAAGGGCGCCTGAAACAGGAACTGGAATTCCCGAAAGGAGACGAGACCATGCAGATCAAAGACCTGATCCCATGGGTGCGCAAGGACAGCGCACCTGAGTCGAAATCGGGTGATGGCAACCCGATCGCCACGCTCCAGCGCGAGATGAACCAGGTTTTCGAAAGCTTCTGGAACCGCTTCGGCCATCTCGAATGGCCCTGGGGCAGCGGCGAGGCGCGTTCGGACATGGTCGAGACCGACAACGCCATCGAGATCTCGATCGAACTGCCCGGCATGGAGATGAAGGACATCGAATTGACGGTGACCGACGACATGCTGACCCTGAAGGGCGAAAAGCGCATTGAGCGTCAGGAGGAGAAGCGCGGCTACTACCTTTCCGAACGCAGTTACGGCGCAGTCTACCGTACCATCCCGTTGCCGCCCGGCGTGGACGGAGACAAGGCGCAGGCGTCCTTCAAGAATGGCGTGTTGACGATCCGCCTGCCGCAGACGCCCGAAGCACAGGCCAAGGTGAAGCGCATCGAGGTCAAGAACGGCTAAGACCGCTTCTGCGGTTGTCGGGGGGAACGCCCAAGCGCGGCGTTCCCCTTTTGCGTGCATCATGAACGGCGGATAGTCGGGTCCCTGCCAGGGACGACGGAATGGGCAGCTGGTGGAAAAGGCAAGGCTGCGCGGCCCGACCCGTGGAGTGGACTTGTTGGCTTGGACCGTTTCGCGGCCGAGTTAAGCTCCTCCGTGGTTTGTTTCATGCCGCCATTTGCCGCGATACTTGGGGCGGGGCGCGCCCCACCGCCGATGCCGTTTCCCGGATGCCACAGTTTCATCCGGGGTGCGCCCCGCAAAGCCCGTGTGCAGCCCGTGGGCATTGTCATGGCCAATCCAGTGCGTCAGGCCGAGCCGCGGCTCCGAGCCGGCCTGGTACGCGTGCAGGCAGACGCCTTCGTGCCCGAGGAATCGGCGAAGCCGTTCGATGTAGACCTTGTCGATCCAGCGGCCACGCCTTCGGCCCTTCGCAGGGCAGGAGGGCTTGTGTTTGTGCATCGACCTCAATAGCCTGAGACCGGGGAAGGGGGAAGGTCTGCACATCATGCGGGTATTGATCTGCGATGATCATCCGATAGTCGCCTCGGCAATCGGGATGACATTGGAATGTGCGTTCGATGCGCAGGTGCAGGTTGTAAATACCTGCGCCGCCGCGCTCGAAGAAGCGCGCGTGGCTGGCCCTTTCGATCTGCTCATGCTCGACCTCCACATACCTGGGGAGGATCCTGCCGGAAATCTGCGGGCTGCCCGTGCCGCCTGCCCTGACACCCCGATCGTGGTTTTTTCGGGAAGCGAGGATCCTGCGTATCTGCGGCTTGCGCTTGAGCTCGATATCAACGGATTCTTGCCCAAGTCCTCGCGCCCTGAGGTGCTGGAGGCGGCACTGCGACTGGTCATGGCGGGAGGGCGCTATCTTCCCGACGCCGTGCGCGCGCTCGCGCTCGCAGACACTCTTGGCCCGGTCCCGCCTGCGCCAGAATCGGCAGAAACGGCGCCCGCATTGCAGGCGGTGCTTTCCCTCGGCAGCGAGCTGACGGAACGCCAGCACGAGGTGTTGCAGTTGCTGGCCACCGGCGCAGCCAACAAGCAGATCGCCCGTGCCCTCGGCATATCGCCCTATACGGTCAAGGCCCACGTGGCGCAGGTGCTGCTGGTGCTGGGTGCCACCAACCGGACGCAGGCTGTCGATTTCGCGCGGCGGCAAGGTCTGATTTGAGCGGGGCTGGCGACCCTATTCACCAAGAGGTGCGGGCGACAGAATCCCGCGTCGAATTCGGGCTGTCCGGGCTGTTTGCGCTCCTGATCTCTGGCACGCTCGCCTATGTCCATTCGCTATTCGAGCCGCTGATGCCGACGGCAAGGCTGTGGTCGTGGACCGGAGCGATGGCGCTTGTCACCGGGCTGATGATCGTCTTGCCGCTGATGTTTTTCCGCCGTCGGCCCGACGCTGTGGAAATCGCGCGCGTCTGGTCGCCGATCGGTAAGGTGGTGGCGGTACTCTACGATCTGGCGGTGGCAGCGAGTGTCTGGGTGCTGCTGCCCTATGCCTCCGAACCGCTGCAATTGCTGATGGTGATCTTCTATTGCGCCGCAATCAGCGGTCAGGTGATCGCGACCGCAGAATCGATTGGCACCATCACCTTCGGGGTCATCGCGGTTTTCGGTTCTGCCGCCCTGTTCTTCCTCAATTCCGAAACCATTTATGCCACTTCGCTGGCGATCTTCCTGCTGGCCTTCGGCGGGATGATGATCGGCACGGCGCTGGTGCTGAAGCGGGCAATCCGTTCGGCGGTGAGACAGGGCCTGCGCGCCGAGGCGATCTCGCAGGACCTCGCCCTGGCTCTTGCCGAGACCGAGGCCGAGCGTGACATGCGCACCCGCTTCATAGCTGCAGCCTCGCACGATCTGCGCCAGCCCTTGCAGGCAGCGATACTCTATTTCGGCCAGTTGCAGCGGGCCAATGACCCCGACCGGCGCGCCCGTGCGGAGGAAGGGGTCGAGCGTGGCCTTGAAGAGGCGATGGTCATGCTCGAGGGCATGGCCGAACATCTCCGCCTCGAAAGCGGGACACTTGTCGCCGACTGCCGGCCGGTTGCGCTCGACGAGGTCTTCTCCGCTTTGGCCCTCGAACTGGCCCCGGCGGCCCGGCGCGCCGGGATAGATCTGCGGTTTGCGCGGACAGCCCGCGTTGTGCTGGCGGATCCAGCGCTGCTCACCCGCATCCTGCGCAACCTCGTGACCAACGCGCTGGTGCATTCGCGCGGACAGCGGGTGCGGGTTCTGGTGCGCACGCGCGAAAGGATCGCGATCATGGTGATCGATGACGGTGTGGGCATTGCCGCCGAAAGCGCCCCGTCGATGTTCTTGCCCTACACGCAGGGCACCGGTGCGCAGCGGCTTGGGTATGGCTCGGGCCTGGGCCTCGCGATCGCGAGCGAGATGGCGCACATGATGGAGGGAGGGCTGGTGCTCGATGCGCGTTGGGCATCGGGCTGCGCTTTCGTGCTTGATTTGCCAGCGGCTGCGCAACCGATGACTGCCGCAAGGCGCGGCGCTGCTTGCGAGCCGCAGTTCCGCCTTTCGGGCCAGGAGATCCTGCTGGTCGAGGATCGCCCCGATACCCGGGAATCGCTCGCGCTACAGCTGCGCCAGCACGGGGCCATCGTGACGGCGTTCGGCGGTTCGGGCGAGGTTGCTGCTGCTCTTGCCGAAGGTCTGCGTCCGGCGGCGGTCATCACCGATTGGCACCTTGGCCCTGCCGATAGCGGGGCGGCAGTCGTGGCGATGGTTCGCGCCCACGTTCCGGAGGCCAGAATCGTGGTGATCAGTGGTGATGCGACAATCGCGACCGAGCGCGAGGTCGCCGCGACTGGTTGCAGGCTGCTGCTCAAGCCCGCTTCAGAACCGGCTCTGCTCGCGGCAATCGCCGGGGTTGAGGGCAGGCGCTAGGTTGCGCCGGGGGTGAGCAGTTCGCTGATCATCTGCTGGGCCGCCGGGCGGGTCGCGGGGAAGGTGTTTGACACATCGCCGCGTTGCATCCGGGTGAAGAAACGGTTGCGGTACAACGCTGCGGCGGTCGCTTCGGCATTGCTCATCGGATCGATAACCTCGCTCCACAAACGTGCCAGCCTCGCGGCGGCTTCGCTGCGTGCCCAAGGCCGTCCGGGTGCGGTCATCGGCCGCGCCGGCGTGACCAGCACCATCACCGAATCCCTGCGCTGCGCCGCGCTGCGCTCGTTGAAGGCGTTGCCGAGGAGCGGAATATCCCCGAGCACCGGGGTCTTGGAAAAGGTCCGGTCCTCTACGGCCTCGTTGAGGCCCGACAGCAGCAGCGTTTCGCCAAAGCCGATCTCGGCGGTGGCGACCACCTTCTGGCGGAAAGTGGTGAGCGCCTCGGCGAAGGTTCCGGCCGGGTCGGAGGTCAGGAAGCTGCGCCCTGCCTCGATCCGCACCCGTGTGCCGGTCGGGGTGATCTCAATCGGAGTGACCTTCAACTCGATCCCGATATCGACCTGCTCAAGAATCGCGGCATTGACTCCGCCGATCGCCACCTTGAGCGTGCGTCCGACGAAGAATTCGCTCTGTTCGCCCCGATAGGCGGTCAGCTGTGGGCGGGCGACGACCGAGTAGTATTGCCCTCCGCGATTGAACAGGTTGAGGTTGTAATTGATCTGCGGGATCGAAATCGAGCCGGTCAGCACCCGCTGGTAGCTGTTTCCGACCCGCGTACCGCTTTCGCTGCTGATCGTGCGTGTTGCCGTGCGGGAGCTGCCATATTGCAGGCTCAATCCGTCAAGCAGGTTGAGGCCCGTGCGCTCGCGACGGGTGTTCTGCGACAGGATGATCGCCACATCGAGCGAGATCTGGTCCGGGGCGCTGGCGGTGACCGCATCGTCATTAGTGCCCGACGAAAATTCGTCCATTGCCCCGGTCTGGATCAGTTCCTCGACCCGTGGTGCGGCCCCGTCTGCCACGCCGGGGAAGCTGGCGGCTAGGGCGGCGAGGTGGCGGCGCGCGGTACCGGCCTCGCCGTTGGCTGCTGCGGCCAATGCCGCCAGCCGCAGGTTTTCGCCATGCGTACCCGGATCGAGCGCCGCCGCGCGTCCGGCTGCAAGACTGGCCAGCGCGGTATCGCCGCTCATGTAGGCTGCCGCTGCTACCGCCGACAGGGTCGGCGCATCTTTCGGGCGGAGCAGTACGGCGCGCGAGAAGAAGGCCAGCGCCTCGTCATACTTGCCCTGATCGAATGCCGCACGCCCGGCCATCGCTGCGGGCCAGTACAGCCCGGGTTCGCTGCGCATCGCGATGTCATAGCCGGCCAGTGCAAGGTCGAGCGCCTGCGGGTCGCGATCAGCGAGGATCTGGTAGGACAGTCCGAGCAGGGCCTGCGCCATAGCGTTGCGCGGCTGGCGTGACGCCAGTTCGGACAGCGATTGCGCCGCGGCCGCAGGATCATTGGCCCGCAACGCCGCCACACCCTGTTCGAGCAGGGCATCGGGCGCCACCAGCGACAGATCGGCCGGGGCCTCCGGCTTGCGCTGGCGACCAGCCTCGGCCGGAGCGGGCATGGTCAGCGACAATGCGAGAACCGCCGCGAGTGCGGGGCGGAGCGGCAGGGACATCATCAATTCTCCTTGGAAACCGGATTGAGGCAGCGATCAGCAATGCCGGCTGCGTCGATGGTGTAGATTTCGGTGGATCGTGGACACGCGGTCGGCAGGAAGCCGGCGGCTGCCGGACGTCCGCTGCGATTGAGCGTCGGCGCGCAGATGTCCCGTCCGCTGCGCAGCACCAGACGGTCATGGCTGGCCACCATGCAGACCGGAGCAACACCAGGCAGGGGCCTGTCAGGCCGCGCAGCAAGGGCGGCAAGCCTCACCGTGGGCTGGCCGGGTTCGGCCCGCATGACGCCCAAGTCGCCGGCGGCGTCGGCCTGCGCTGCCGCCTCGCCCTGACCGGAGGCGAGAGCGAAAGCGCCGCAGATCGCGACGAGCACAAGATTGCGGGAAGGGTACCGGGAAAGCACTGTAGCCAGTCCGTCGCGGCTGCCATCAGCGCAAGGTTACGCTGGCGGACGCGGTGTAGAGCGCCGCGCTCGCCCGGCTTTCCGGTGCAATCGTGATGCCGATATTCGATCCGTTGCAGGCTGTGGCCGAGGTGCGTGGCACAGTCAGCCTGATGCGGCTTTCCCCAGGAGCCGGGGTCAAGCGGCCCGAAGTCTGCGTGAAGCAGCCGTTGCCGCCCTGGATCGACCATACGAGCGGCCTTGCAGAGGCATCC
The DNA here is from genome assembly GCF_002155695.1 of Erythrobacter tepidarius. Lineage (GTDB taxonomy): Bacteria > Pseudomonadota > Alphaproteobacteria > Sphingomonadales > Sphingomonadaceae > Erythrobacter > Erythrobacter tepidarius. The sequence goes on along the minus strand of NZ_MUYJ01000004.1, from coordinate 17,906 downwards.
GACGGGGCCAGATCGATATCGAAGTCGATCGTGGGCACCACCCGCCCGGATGTCTCGCGCTCGATCAAGCCGACATTGGCGGTGATCGGCACGGTCAGGCTGGTGACCCGTGCAATCCGGGTGACTCCATAGGGCACCACCGACCTCACCTGCACGTCGAGCTTGCGTTGGCGCCCGGCGAAGCTGGTCGCAATCAATTCAAAGTCATGGACACCCACCGCGCTCATTGCGAAATCGCGGGTCAGTGCAAATCGGACGGTTTGCGGATCGCTGCCGGGTCGGGCGGTGGCTCCCTGCGCGCCGCGCAGGCTGTAGCGCATCGCCGGAATCTGGGGCGTCAAGCTGGCACTGACGTCCAGCGGGTGCGGGTAGAACTGCGCGACACGGGCGAAAGTAGCATTGGTGATGCAATTACTCACCGTGTTGCGATCATCGGGTAGCAGGATCTCGAGCCGGTCGTCGATCAGACGGACGTGCCCGCCCCGCGCTGCAATACACCCGCGCAGGTGGGTGCTGAGTTCGCTTGCCGCCGTGCCACCTCCGCCCGAGACCTGCGGGGGGATCATGACGCCGGTGGTTCCTCCGCCGCCACAGCTCTGCGAGCCTGCGCAGGGCTGTCCGGATCCGACCGTGATCGGGGTGGAAGCGCCGATGCTGCTCCCGCTCGCGCCGGCCGACGACCCGCTGCCTTGGGAGTAGCTCTGGCGATCCCACTCGAAGGAGCGAAAATCGGCCGGCAACATCGCGGTCACGCGAATGCGTTCGTCACCGATTTGCAGGATATGGTTGCGTTCTACAGGAGCACCGCTTTCCGGCGAAGCCCGATTGATCGTAAGGCGCAGCTTCACCGAGCCGATCGCACCGCACTTGCGCGTGAGGTTTTCCGGGCCGCCGTGGCGCTTGATCAGCCGCACGTCACCTCCGTCGAAGGTGATGGCTTCACTATTGACCAGATCGATGCCGTGGCCCAGCACCTCGATCTCGAAGGTCGAACCTGCAGCGAGCCGTAGCGGCCGATTGTCCGATGCCCTCAGCGCCGTGACTGTATCGCATTGGTCCTTGGTCCGGGCAGGGCCAACCGCTTCGATCCTTTCCCACCCCGCCAGTGCCGGGGCAGGAAGGATCAGGATCGCGGCTGCGACAGCCGCGGCGCTGGCGGTCCGCAACGATGATGGCGACTTGGTCATGGGCGGTTCCTCACGTCAGTTCGTTCTTCCGCCAGTGTGCCGAACTACCGCGTCTGCGCCATCGCCCGGACGGGTTAAGCGATGGGCTAGCCCGTCTGGGTGATGGTGGAAGCAGCCTGCCGCCTGCGATCAGGGCCGTTTTCAACTCGCCTGAAGACCGGCGTCATGACCCGCCGACCCGACGGTTGGTTGCCGATCTTCCCGCGCGCGGCCAGACTGGAGGCGGGTTCAGCCCTTTTTCAGCGCTGCCAGCATCGCCGCGAGCGGGCCTTCCTGCTGGCCTTCGGGGAGGATGCCGGCGGCCTTCCGGGCGGCATCGGCATTCGGCCCCTGGGCATAGGGGTCGATCGCGAGGCCGAGGGTCTGGGCCACCGCCTCGCCGAGATCGAACATCTCGCCCGCATAGTCGATTTCGTCGCAGTCATCGGTGTCGAGCTCGATCTCGGCGTTCTCGTCATCGGGCAGGGCACGGGTGCCTTCCTCGACGAAGCGCAGGTCGATCGGCGCGTCGATGGTGACGGGAAAATCCTCGCCGCTGATCGCGCAGGGCTGCATGATCGCGGCGACCAGCCGACCGGTGGCACGGATCGCGCGCGGCTTGGGTTCGAGCGTGACTTCGGCGCGCAGGCTCTCGACCGCGCCCAGACCGAAGCGGCGGGCCAGCGCCGCGCGTTCGTCGGGGTCCGCCTCGATGACCACCGGTGCGCTCGGCAACGCGCGAACCTTGATTATCCGGGCAAGTTCGGACGGGGGCAGGGGGGTGCTCACCAGATCGCGCTCGCCTTGAGCATCTCGGCATCGCTGAAGCGGGCGAGGCGCTGCGAGAGCTTCATCAGCCGGTCTGCCACCGCCGCCGCGCCCGCGGCCTCGTCGGTCCCTTCAGCAAAGGTCACGTTGCGCTGGACGGCCGCGGTCAGCCGTTCGACATCGCCCGCGTTGAGCGCGCTGCGATAGGCCCCCAGCCGCCCGCCGAGCACGCTCATCAGCCGGCCCACGCGCTTGCCGACAACCACATCGTTGACCCCGAATTCGCGCAATTGACCCTCCATGTCCTCGACGAACAATTCGGCGAGCAAGGCGCTCTCGCTGCGCATTTCGGAGGCTTCGACCCGCACCATCACCACGCTCAATACCGCGGTGATCAGATCGAACCGTCCGGCGACCGAATCCGCCACGCCGCAATCGCTGTAATAGGCCGGATCGCGCGCGAGTTCGACCACGCGGTGCCAGAGGGGGCGCACTTGCTCGCGCGGGTCGGGGGCGGTGCCGAACAGACGGTACAGGAACGACATGACAAATGGGCCTTTCGGGTGCCGGACAGGGCAGAGCATTCTTACCCAAACGCATCAAGCGCGGATGCGTTCAAGCGCGGTTCAAGCCCGCTGCTCCACCGCGGCGCGCAGATGGTGCGTTGCAAGCTTGTGCCTAGCCCCTTAAAGCGCAAGACCCAAGACAGATGACACGCGCGCTTGCCGCGGACAGAGACACGGGACGGATAGAGTTTGACGCAGATTGCGAGAATGAAACCCGAATACCGCCGTCTGCGTGCTGGGGCACGCGCGGTGATGGTGATGGGTGTGGCAGCGCTGTTGCCGGCCTGCTCGGCGATCCGCGAATCGCGCGGATACATAGCCGATCCCCTGCTGGTGGACGTGGTCCGGCCCGGGCTGGACAACCAGCGCTCGGTCGAAGGCGCGCTGGGCCGTCCGACCTTCGTCAGCCAGTTTGGCCAGCCGACCTGGTATTACGTCTCCAGCGTCACGGCCCAGCGGCCGTTCACCCGACCGAGGATCCGCCAGCATTCGGTGCTTGCAGTGCGTTTCGATGCGGCGGGCAAGGTGATCGAGGTCGAGCGCACCGGAGTGGACAGGGTCGTGTTTCTCGATCCCGATGGCGACAAGACCCCGACCCTCGGGCGTGAGCGTGGCTTCCTTGAGGATCTGTTCGGCAATATCGGACAGGTCGGCGGGGCCGGCTTGCCGGGCGCAGGCGGCCCTGGCGGGCCGTAAAGCGCCGCTCATGGCCCGCGCTTGATCCTGTGGTCCTGCACGCCATATTCGCTGGTATGACATATGATCAGGCACGCCGCGGCCTTGTCCCGTGGCACGGCACCACCATCATCGGCGTCCGGCGCGGCGACGTAACCGTCATCGCCGGTGACGGGCAGGTGTCTATGGGCAATACGGTGATGAAGCCCAACGCCCGCAAGGTCCGCCGGATCGGGGACGGCACCGTGATCGCCGGGTTCGCCGGGGCGACTGCGGATGCTTTCACCCTGTTCGAGCGGCTGGAACGCAAGCTTGAACAATACGCGGGCCAGCTGATGCGCGCGAGTGTCGAACTCGCCAAGGACTGGCGCACCGACAAGTATCTGCGCAATCTCGAAGCGATGATGATCGTTGCCGACAAGGACACGCTTCTGGTGCTGACCGGCAATGGCGATGTGCTGGAGCCGGCGGGCGATATCGCCGCGATCGGATCGGGCGGCAATTTCGCGCTCGCCGCCGCGCGTGCCCTGGCTGACTACGAGACCGATGCCGAGACCATCGCCCGCAAAGCCATGGCTGTCGCCGCCGAGATCTGCGTCTTCACCAACGGCAATTTGACGGTCGAGACCGTCTGAACCCTCTGCCCGGACAAGCGATGGACAACCTCACTCCCAAGGCGATCGTCGCCGCACTCGACGAACACATCATCGGCCAGACCGAGGCCAAGCGCGCGGTCGCGGTAGCGCTGCGCAATCGCTGGCGGCGGCAGCGGCTGAGCGCCGATCTGCGCGACGAGGTGACGCCGAAGAACATCCTGATGATCGGCCCCACCGGTTGCGGCAAGACCGAGATCAGCCGCCGCCTGGCCAAGCTTGCCGAAGCGCCCTTTATCAAGGTCGAGGCGACCAAGTTCACCGAAGTCGGCTATGTAGGGCGCGATGTCGAGCAGATCGCCCGCGATCTGGTGGAGGAGGCAATCCGGCTGGAGAAGGAACGCCGCCGCGAGAAGGTGCGCGAAGTCGCCTCGCAGGCCGCGATGGACCGGCTGCTCAATGCGCTGGTGGGCGAGAATGCCTCCGAGGCGACCCGCGCGGCCTTCCGCCAGCGCATCGTCGAAAACGCGATGAACGATGTCGAGGTCGAGATCGAGGTCAGCGATAGTCCCTCTGTGCCGTTCGATATCGGCAATCTCGGCGGCTCGATGCAGATGATCGACCTGTCGGACATGATGGGCAGGGCCTTCGGGCGCAAGCCAACCCGGCGGCAGAAACTGCGCGTGCCCGATGCGTGGGACCGGCTGGTCGACGAGGAGGCCGACAAGCGCCTCGATCAGGACGATGTCGCCCGCGCCGCGCTGCAGAATGCCGAGACCAACGGGATCGTGTTCCTCGACGAGATCGACAAGATCGCGGTGTCCGACGTGCGCGGCGGTTCGGTCAGCCGCGAGGGTGTGCAGCGCGATTTGCTGCCGCTGATCGAAGGCACCACGGTCGCCACCAAGTATGGGCCGATGAAGACCGACCATGTGCTGTTCATCGCGTCCGGTGCGTTCCATGTTGCCAAGCCGAGCGACATGCTGCCCGAGCTGCAGGGGCGCCTGCCGATCCGGGTCGAGCTGCGCGCCCTGACCGAGGCCGATTTCGTGCGCATCCTCTCGGAGACCCGCGCCAATCTCGTGACACAATACAAGGCGCTGCTCGGGACCGAGGACGTGACGCTCGACTTCACCGATGACGCGATCCGGGAAATCGCGCGGGTCGCGGCGCAGGTGAACGCCACGGTCGAGAACATCGGCGCGCGGCGGTTGCAGACCGTGATGGAGCGGCTTTTGGAGGAGATTAGTTTCGAGGCCGAAGATCACAAGGGCGAGACGATCACCATCGATGCCGCTTACGTGAACGAACGGCTGGCCGGCCTCGCGGGCAATACCGACCTTTCCAAGTATATCCTGTGACGCAAGGCCAGCCCGTCAGCGCGCTCGCTGCGATGCTGGCGGGCCTGGCCCCGGAGCTCGACGGGCGGGCATGGTTCTTCGTGGTGGTCGAGGGCGAGGTGCCCCCAGACGCCTTCGCCGTGATCCGCGAGGACGAGGGCACCACCGCGATTGTCGCCGGAGTGCGCACAGGCGCGCCGTTCGCGCGCATCACCTTGACGGTGCTCTCCGCGCTTGAGGGCGTAGGGCTGACCGCCGCCGTTTCGGGCGCGCTGTCCGAGGCAGGGATCGCCTGCAATTTCGTGGCCGGCTACCACCATGATCACCTGTTCGTGCCATGGGACCGGCGCGAGGAAGCGCTGGCGGTGCTGCAGGGCCTTGCCGTCAGGCCTTGAGGCCAAGCGCCCAAGCTCCCCATTCGGTCACCAAAAATCCGGGATGCCGGACCGCCCCGATGGAGAGGCGGAGCAGGCGGTCTGCGAACCGCGGCAGCGGATCATTCGGACAAGAGATGCTTCTGCCAGAACATCAACTGGGCAAGGAAGGCGTAGTCGGAATTGGCCTTCTTGGCAAAGCCGTGGCCTTCGTCGGCGGCCACCAGATGCCATGCCTCGCCTCCGTTCGCGCGGATCGCGGCAACCATCTGGTCGGCTTCGGACTTGGGCACGCGCGGATCGTTTGCGCCGGTGATGACGAACATCGGCTTGGTGATCTCGTTCACGCGGGACAGCGGGCTGATTTCGATCAGCTTGGCGCGTTGCACCGGATCACGCTCGTCGCCATACTCCACCCGCCGCAGATCCTGTCGATAGGGGTTGGTTTTTTCGAGGAAGCTGACGAAGTTGCTGATCGCCACGGTGCATTGGGTCGCGGTCAGCTTGTCCTTCAACTGCACCGCCGCCGCATAGCACATATAGCCGCCGTATGAACCGCCGGTCAGCCCGATGCGGGTCGCATCAACCGCCGCGTCCGCGGCCACCGCGTCGATCAGCGCGGCCATGTCTTTGACCGAATCCTCGCGCTTGAAGGGGCCGTTGTCGAGACTGACGAAGGTCTTGCCATAACCGGTCGAGCCACGGACGTTGGGAAAGAACACCCCGATTCCGAGTTCGTTGAGGTAGAAGTTGAGCCGTCCCATGAAGCCTGCCGTACTCTGGCCTTCGGGGCCGCCATGGACCGACACGAGCAGCGGCCGCTTGCCCGGAAACTTGGCCGGATCGGGCTGATAGAGCAGGCCCGAGACTTCTAGCCCGTCGAAGCTTCTGGTGGTGACGATACGCGGTTCGACATTCACGCTCGGATCCAGTCCGCCGGTCTCGCTCTGGGTCCAGCGGGTCAGCTGCATTGTTTCGGGGTCGAGCGACCAGACGTCGGCCGCGCTCTTGGCGCTGTTGAGCGAGAATCCGATCTCGCCCCAGGGCGCGATCTCCAGCCCGCTGATATCGCCGGCGGGAAGACTGTCGATGCCGGTCACCCTGCCGCTCGCGACGTCGAGCAGGCGCAGGCGATCGAATCCGGCCTCGTTGACGACATAGGCAATGGTTTTGCCGTCGGCCGACAGATCGAAGCCGTCGATATCCCATCTCTCGCGGCTGACCGGGGTGAAGGCGCCGGTAGCGGGATCGAGGCGACCGAGCTGGCGGAAGTCCGAGCCGATGTCGCTGGTTGCCCAGATCGTGCCGTCGGGGCCGACCTTGAAGCCGCTGAAGGCGGCCTCGACCGCAGGATCGCCGATCGGTGTCATCGTCCCGCTGGCGAGGTCGAGAACGTAGAGGTCGGTATCCTGCACCGATTTGAAATCGGCCAGATAGGCGGTGCGCTTGTCGGGCGCGAAGCCTACCAAGGCCCAGCCGCCACCCTTGCTTTCATGCACCATGCGCACGCTGGCCGGTTCGCGCGGATCCATCACATAGACATCCGCATCCACCCCGTTGCGGCGGGTTGAGGTGAAGCCAACCAGCTGCCCGTCATTGCTCCAGGCATTCAGCGAATTGCGGCTCTTGCCGTCGGTCAGCAGCGTCAGCCGCCCCTGCTTGAGAGTATAGATCTGGAAATATTCGTCCCCGCCCTTGTCCTTCGTCACCACGATCACGTCGCCCTTCACCGGCGCATAGGAGCCGCGCACTGGCTCGGCCTCGAAGCTGATCTGGGTGCGCGCGCCCATGGGCTGGGCGACGCGGTGAAGCTGGCTGACATTGGCGAAGCGGGTGGAGATCAGCACCGCGCGGGTGTTCGGGTCCCACCCGGCAAACCCCGCGCCGCGCGCTTCAAGGTAGGGCCGCGCCCGCTCGGCGAGCGCCAGCGGCACGGGCGGCATCTGTTCGGCCGTCAGCGCGGCGGGCAGCGGCACTGCGGCGGGCGCTTCGGGCGTGCCTTGCGCCGACAGCGGCAGGGCGGCGGTGGCAAGCAGGGCGGCGAGCAGGCGGGCAGGGCGCATCATGCGGTCTCTCTCCATGGGAAGTCGCCCCTGACGGGGCCGTGGAGAGCAGGACTAACCAGCCGCAGGGGCGGGGGCAATGGCCCGCCGGGCGGTGTTACTCCGCCGCTTCGGTTATAACCGCATCGTCGCCGCGCTGTTCGGCTGCCTGACGCGACCACATCTCGGCATAGAGCCCACCCTTGGCCAGCAGCGCACTATGGGTGCCGCTTTCCGCCAGCCGACCGTGATCGAGCACGAGAATGGTGTCCGAGTCCGCGATGGTCGAGAGACGGTGGGCGATGGCGATGGTGGTGCGTCCTTCTTCCAGACGCTTCAAGGTGCCGAGGATTTCCTGCTCGGTGCGGCTGTCGAGCGCGCTGGTCGCCTCGTCGAGCAGGAGGATCGGCGGGTTTTTGACGAGTGTCCGGGCGATGGCGACACGCTGTTTCTCCCCGCCTGAGAGCTTCAGTCCGCGCTCGCCGACAATGGTGTCGAACCCGTCTGGCAGGCGGCTGACCAGCGGCATCAATGCGGCATCGCGCGCGGCCCGTTCCACCTGGTCCATATCCGCGCCTTCGGCACCATAGGCGATATTATAGGCGAGGCTCTCGTTGAACAGCACGCTATCCTGCGGGACGATCCCGATCGCCGCGCGCAGGGAATCTTGCGTCACCTTGGCAATATCCTCCCCTCCTACCAGCACCCGCCCGCCTTGCGGATCGTAGAAACGGAACAGCAGCCGCCCGATGGTGCTCTTGCCCGCCCCCGAAGGCCCGACGATGGCGGTGGTGGAGCCCGCCGGCACCTCGAAGCTCAGGCCATTGAGAATGGTGCGACCCGGCTCGTAGCCGAAGGTGACATTATCGAATACCACGGTGGGCGTACGCACCACGAGCGCCGGCGCGCCGGGGATGTCGCGGACTTCGATCTCGGTATCGATCAGGCGGAACAGCTCGGCCATGTCGACCAGCCCCTGCCGAATCGTGCGATAGACCCAGCCGAGCACATCGAGCGGGCGAAACAGCTGAGTGAGGTAGGTGTTGACGAAGACGAGGTCGCCGGTGGTGAGTTCACCCTTGCTCCACCCCCACACGGTATAGGCCATCGCTCCGCCCATGAGCAGGTTCATGATGCTCGCCTGCGCCATGTTGAGCAGGCCGACCGAATTCTCCGACCTGATCGCCGCTTCGGCATAGGCGCGCGCGGCTTGTGCGTAGCGGGCCTCCTCGCGGGCCTCTGCATTGAAGTACTTCACCGTCTCGAAATTGAGCAGCGAATCCACCGCGCGATGCAGCGCCTTGCCGTCGAGATCGTTCATCTCGCGTCGCAGCTTGGTGCGCCATTCGGTGATCGCGCGCGTAACCCAGACATAGGCCACCACCATCAGTGCCGTCGCTGCGACGAGGCCGAGGCCGAAATTGATCCAGAAGATTACCGCTACCGCGACCAATTCGATGATGGTTGGCGCGATATTGAACAGCAGGAAATAGAGCATCTGGTCGATGCTCTTGGTCCCGCGCTCGATGATCTTGGTGACCTCGCCGGTACGCCGCGCGAGGTGGAAGCGCAGGGACAGGCGGTGGAGGCGGTGGAACACGTCCTCGGCGAGCCTGGTGGTGGCCACCTGTCCGACCCGTTCGAAGGCGATGTTCCTGAGGTTGTCGAAGGCGACCGCGGCAAAGCGCCCCAGCGCATAGGCGACCACCAGCGCCAGTGCGACGCTCAGGCCTTCGTCGAGAGATCTCTTGCCCGACATGGCATCGATGGCACCCTTGTAGGCGAAGGGCAGCGCGAGCGTGACGGCCTTGGCCGCCAGCACCAACACCATCGCCACGACGATGCGGGCGCGCAGGTGCGGGTTATCGTGCGGCCAGAGATAGGGCAGGAAGCGTTTGAGCGTCGTCCAGCTTTCCACCTCGCGGCTTGTCTTTTCGGGATCGGCGGCTTGCTGGCTGTCGGGCGGCATGGCATCCCATGTGGGCGCAGCAGGTCGCGCGCGCAAGGCGGAGGGTCGGTCTTGCCGCTATAGAGGCGCGCGAAAGCCTCTCATGCGGCTTGCGCGCATCGCCCGCGCGACATCGGGTGGCACGTCGAACAGCACGCGGCGGCTGGCAAAGTCGATCGCCACCCGGTCGAACAGCGCCAGATGCTGCATTCCGAGCGAAAGCGCGGGCGTGTCCAACAGGCCCAGGGCCTCGAAGGCCGGGGTGTCGGCAAAGGTGAGCGGGACGTTGGTGAGCGCCAGACCTTCGATGGTCAGGCTCCGCATCAGCGACATCTGCCCGACCAGATCGACCCCGTTGACATCGGTGGTGGTGACTTCCGATGCGCGCTTGGTGCGGATGCGTTCGCGCAGGGCGTTGTTGGCGAGGCTGGTCTGCGCCCCGGTATCGATGATCACCGTGGCACGGATGCCTTCGACAATCGCCTCGGTGATCAGCAGCTGGCCGAGCTTCGCCTTGGCGCGCACCACGATCTCGAACCCGCGGCGGCTGGCGTCGCGTTTGCCGCGGGTGTCCTCCAGCGCGATGGTCTGGGCGCGGAAGTCGAGCAGGACGCGGAAGTCCTGCAGCGAATCAAGGCCGATGATCCCGTCCGCGCCGACATGCTCGCGTTCCAGCACCGGGGCTGGGAAATCGGTGACAGTGTAGCTGCCGATGTCCAGCCGGTCGATTTCGACCAGTTCGACCGCGCGGCGGCTGGCCATGCCCACCAGCGTTGCCGTGCCCGCCGGACGCAGGCCGAGCTGCGCATTGATCTCGCGCGTTACGGCGGTCGCCTGGCTGCCGGTGTCGATCATGAAATAAAAGGGGCCGCGGCCATCGATGTGCACTGGCACGGTCATGCGGCGGTTGCGATCTTCCTCGAGCGCGATGACTTCGGCAGCGAGCGGATCAATCAAGGCAGGTTCGGACGCGCTCGCAGAAGTCTGGACCGAGGCGCCGGTGCTGCGGGCCATAGCCGGACCGGTGCCTTGCAGGGCCGCGGCGAAAAGTATGGCGGGGATGGCGGCCAAGGCCAGCCAGCGGAACGCATGGCGCTGCATTTGTCTCTCCCTGCAGCCGCGCCTTCGCAGGGGCGCGTACCGGTGGCGCAGCCTATCATCGAAACCGCCCACCCCCAAATCGCCCGCTGATTCGTGTCGTGTCGACAATGCAGGCCGATTCCCGCGCCAGCCAGCACAGCGGCAGAGTCGGGTGCGGCTGGTCAGAGCCGCGATTCAGCCATCAGGCGGGGTGCACAATCACCGGATTCGCGGCCTCGGATGCCGATTCCGCGGGCGGAAATAGGCTCTGGAGAGCCTCGGAATTGGGAAAAAATCGCCGATTTCTAGGGTTTTGATGCCCCTGTGAAATAAAATTGCAAAAAGGCGTTGACCGAATCTGAGACCCCCCATATATGGCCCTCACCGACGCGGCGCTGACGGTTTTCACCGCCACCGCAACGCTCGGTCGCCAGCAAATTCGGATAGCCGGTCCCCCGGTGAAAGTCGGGGAACCAAGCGCTGTCCGCCGTTTCTGTCTGGTGGCTCTTTGACATCGTTGGTTTTTGATGAAGGGACATGTGGGCGACGGCGCCCGGTCCGGGGGTCTCAAGGCTCCGGCAACCGGTTAATTCAAGCCGATCGCCACATCCGATCGCGGGCACCACGCCTGCCCGGATGGCAAGCATGTTCATTCGTATCCATTACGTTTGACAGTGCAGGTATCGGCTCCTTGCAGCTCATGTCACTCTGGCTGATGGGGTTATCCCCATGCCGGTTTGGTGTGTGACACAACTTGAGAGTTTGATCCTGGCTCAGAACGAACGCTGGCGGCATGCCTAACACATGCAAGTCGAACGAGACCTTCGGGTCTAGTGGCGCACGGGTGCGTAACGCGTGGGAACCTGCCCTTAGGTTCGGAATAACTCAGAGAAATTTGAGCTAATACCGGATAATGTCTTCGGACCAAAGATTTATCGCCTTTGGATGGGCCCGCGTTGGATTAGCTAGTTGGTGGGGTAAAGGCCTACCAAGGCGACGATCCATAGCTGGTCTGAGAGGATGATCAGCCACACTGGGACTGAGACACGGCCCAGACTCCTACGGGAGGCAGCAGTGGGGAATATTGGACAATGGGCGAAAGCCTGATCCAGCAATGCCGCGTGAGTGATGAAGGCCTTAGGGTTGTAAAGCTCTTTTACCAGGGATGATAATGACAGTACCTGGAGAATAAGCTCCGGCTAACTCCGTGCCAGCAGCCGCGGTAATACGGAGGGAGCTAGCGTTGTTCGGAATTACTGGGCGTAAAGCGCACGTAGGCGGCTTTTTAAGTCAGGGGTGAAATCCCGGGGCTCAACCCCGGAACTGCCCTTGAAACTGGAGAGCTAGAATCTTGGAGAGGCGAGTGGAATTCCGAGTGTAGAGGTGAAATTCGTAGATATTCGGAAGAACACCAGTGGCGAAGGCGACTCGCTGGACAAGTATTGACGCTGAGGTGCGAAAGCGTGGGGAGCAAACAGGATTAGATACCCTGGTAGTCCACGCCGTAAACGATGATAACTAGCTGTCCGGGTTCATGGAACTTGGGTGGCGCAGCTAACGCATTAAGTTATCCGCCTGGGGAGTACGGTCGCAAGATTAAAACTCAAAGGAATTGACGGGGGCCTGCACAAGCGGTGGAGCATGTGGTTTAATTCGAAGCAACGCGCAGAACCTTACCAGCCTTTGACATCCTAGGACGACTTCTGGAGACAGATTTCTTCCCTTCGGGGACCTAGTGACAGGTGCTGCATGGCTGTCGTCAGCTCGTGTCGTGAGATGTTGGGTTAAGTCCCGCAACGAGCGCAACCCTCGTCCTTAGTTGCCATCATTAAGTTGGGCACTTTAAGGAAACTGCCGGTGATAAGCCGGAGGAAGGTGGGGATGACGTCAAGTCCTCATGGCCCTTACAGGCTGGGCTACACACGTGCTACAATGGCATCTACAGTGGGCAGCTATTCCGCAAGGATGCGCTAATCTCCAAAAGATGTCTCAGTTCGGATTGTCCTCTGCAACTCGAGGGCATGAAGGCGGAATCGCTAGTAATCGCGGATCAGCATGCCGCGGTGAATACGTTCCCAGGCCTTGTACACACCGCCCGTCACACCATGGGAGTTGGATTCACCCGAAGGCAGTGCGCTAACCGCAAGGAGGCAGCTGACCACGGTGGGTTCAGCGACTGGGGTGAAGTCGTAACAAGGTAGCCGTAGGGGAACCTGCGGCTGGATCACCTCCTTTCTAAGGATATTCGTGAAAGCGCTGGAGCTTGCCTCCGGAAGTGCTTCACGGTTTCCAAAGAACATTGCCGTCGTCCTCATGTCCTTTCATCAATCGGAATACAGCGCGCCGCTTGCGGCAGCGCTGTGTGCCTTTGCCGGCTCACGCCCTTGCGGCAGCCTGTTCCTTTATGGAATGGCAGCCGGTCGTAATGACGTGGGCCTGTAGCTCAGTTGGTTAGAGCGCACCCCTGATAAGGGTGAGGTCAGAGGTTCAAATCCTCTCAGGCCCACCATTTGCTCAAGGGGCCTTAGCTCAGCTGGGAGAGCACCTGCTTTGCAAGCAGGGGGTCATCGGTTCGATCCCGATAGGCTCCACCAGGCACATCAAACTTCCGATGGATGAAACGAAACCGGATTCTGGCCCAAGCGATTGGTTGCCAGGTCAGGCGATCGTGCTGATTAGTCAGCGTCGCCGGTCTTTGACATTGTGAATGGGTTTTTAAATCGATGCCGTGGCGCATGGATTGTAACGGACAGGGTTCGCCCTGTGCCGACAATTGTGCATCACAAATCAATCAAATTGATTATCTGGCTGAGATAATTCTCCCGCCATCTTCAAGCGTTCAGGCTTTAATGCAGGCCTGTCGTTGATGGTGTGGATTCTCAAGCGTGAGGTAAGAGCATTTGGTGGATGCCTTGGCATGTACAGGCGATGAAGGACGTGGCACGCTGCGATAAGCGTCGGGGAGTTGTGAGCAAGCTTTGATCCGGCGATTTCCGAATGGGGAAACCCACCTTCACCATTTCTTCCAGCCTTCCCTCGGGGAGGCCGGGCGAGGTGGATAAGGTATCACCGAGCTGAATATATAGGCTTGGTGAAGCGAACCCGGGGAACTGAAACATCTCAGTACCCGGAGGAAAAGACATCAACAGAGATTCCCGTAGTAGTGGCGAGCGAACCGGGACCAGGCCAGTGCCTTCATTTCAACTAGCAGAACACTCTGGAAAGTGTGGCCATAGCGGGTGACAGCCCCGTATGCGAAAGTGATGATGAAGGACTTGAGTAGGGCGGGACACGTGAAATCCTGTCTGAACATGGGGGGACCACCCTCCAAGCCTAAATACTCGTACATGACCGATAGCGAACACAGTACCGTGAGGGAAAGGTGAAAAGCACCCCGATGAGGGGAGTGAAACAGTACCTGAAACCGGATGCTTACAAGCAGTTGGAGCCCCACAGGGGGTGACAGCGTACCTCTTGCATAATGGGTCAGTGACTTAATCTAGCATGCGAGCTTAAGCCGTTAGGTGTAGGCGAAGCGAAAGCGAGTCTGAATAGGGCGACTGAGTATGTTGGATTAGACCCGAACCCCGGCGATCTAGGCATGAGCAGATTGAAGGTGCGGTAACACGCACTGGAGGATCGAACCGTTGCATGTTGAAAAATGCTCGGATGACTTGTGTTTAGGGGTGAAAGGCCAATCAAGCCGGGAAATAGCTGGTTCTCCGCGAAATCTATTGAGGTAGAGCGTCAGATGTATGCCGATGGGGGTAGAGCACTGGATGGGCTAGGGCTGCGCGAGCGGTACCAAACCTAACCAAACTCCGAATACCATCGAGTCTTGTCTGGCAGACAGACGGCGGGTGCTAAGGTCCGTCGTCAAAAGGGAAACAGCCCTAACCTACAGCTAAGGTCCCCAAGTCATATCTAAGTGGGAAAGCATGTGGGAATCCCAAAACAACCAGGAGGTTGGCTTAGAAGCAGCCATCCTTTAAAGAAAGCGTAACAGCTCACTGGTCTAAATAAGGGTTCCTGCGGCGAAAATGTAACGGGGCTAAAGATATGCACCGAAGCTTAGGGTTGCAGTTTACTGCAGCGGTAGCGGAGCGTTCCGTAAGCGAGTGAAGGCGAAGGGTAACCGACGCTGGACGTATCGGAAGTGCGAATGCTGACATGAGTAGCGACAAAGAGGGTGAGATGCCCTCTCGCCGAAAGACCAAGGGTTCCTGCGCAACGCTAATCGGCGCAGGGTGAGCCGGCCCCTAAGACGAGCCCGAAGGGGGTAGTCGATGGGAACCACGTTAATATTCGTGGGCCTGGTGGTGTGTGACGGATCTCGTAAATTGTCCTTCCTTATTGGATTGGTTGGGCAGTGAAGAGGTTCCAGGAAATAGCCCCACCGTATAGACCGTACCCGAAACCGACACAGGTGGTCAGGTAGAGTATACCAAGGCGCTTGAGAGAAGTATCCTGAAGGAACTCGGCAAATTGCCTCCGTACCTTCGGAAGAAGGAGGCCCCATCTTAAGGCAACTTTTGGTGGGGGGCACAGGCCAGGGGGTAGCGACTGTTTATCAAAAACACAGGACTCTGCTAAGTCGGCTTCAAGACGACGTATAGGGTCTGACGCCTGCCCGGTGCTGGAAGGTTAAGAGGAGGAGTGCAAGCTCCGAATTGAAGCCCCAGTAAACGGCGGCCGTAACTATAACGGTCCTAAGGTAGCGAAATTCCTTGTCGGGTAAGTTCCGACCTGCACGAATGGCGTAACGACTTCCCCACTGTCTCCAGGATATGCTCAGCGAAATTGAATTCTCCGTGAAGATGCGGAGTACCCGCGGTTAGACGGAAAGACCCCGTGCACCTTTACTGCAGCTTCAGAGTGGCATTAGGAAAGAGTTGTGTAGCATAGGTGGGAGGCTTTGAAGCACCGGCGCCAGCTGGTGTGGAGCCGTAGGTGAAATACCACCCTGCTGTTTTCTGATGTCTAACCACGCACCGTTAGCCGGTGTTGGGACCCTCTGTGGCGGGTAGTTTGACTGGGGCGGTCGCCTCCTAAAGAGTAACGGAGGCGCGCGATGGTAGGCTCAGGACGGTTGGAAACCGTCTGTTAGAGTGCAATGGCATAAGCCTGCCTGACTGCGAGACTGACGAGTCGAGCAGAGACGAAAGTCGGTCATAGTGATCCGGTGGTCCCTCGTGGAAGGGCCATCGCTCAACGGATAAAAGGTACGCCGGGGATAACAGGCTGATGATTCCCAAGAGCTCATATCGACGGAATCGTTTGGCACCTCGATGTCGGCTCATCACATCCTGGGGCTGGAGCAGGTCCCAAGGGTTTGGCTGTTCGCCAATTAAAGTGGTACGTGAGCTGGGTTCAGAACGTCGCGAGACAGTTTGGTCCCTATCTGCCGTGGGCGTCGATACTTGAAAGGAGTTGCCCCTAGTACGAGAGGACCGGGGTGAACGTGCCTCTGGTGTACCTGTCATCCTGCCAAGGGTGCCGCAGGGTAGCTATGCACGGACGGGATAACCGCTGAAAGCATCTAAGCGGGAAGCCTCCCTTAAGATTAGGTATCTTTGAACCGTGATAGACCATCACGTTGATAGGCCGGGTGTGGAAGTGCAGTAATGTATGGAGCTAACCGGTCCTAATAGTTCATTTCGCGCTTGAGAGTCTGCACTGTCAACGACAGTCCTGCCGGCGCAGGAAACGTTGGCGGAGAACATCTCCAGCCAGATACGCCCCAACCGCTCACTCCCGTGAGTGCGCATCGATTTGATTTCCGCGCATCCGCCGGCTTCATTGCTTGGTGACCATAGCGTCTGTGACCCACCCGATCCCATCTCGAACTCGGCCGTGAAACCAGACAGCGCCGATGGTACTGTGCCTTAAGGTCCGGAAGAGTAGGTCGTCGCCAGGCATTGCAGCCGGCGGGTGTGCGGGCAAAACCCATTCACGAGTCATCAGGGCTGACCCACAAGGGCAGCCCCTTTTGCGTCTTTACGCTTCGACTTCGGTGTCGCGGGATGGAGCAGTCCGGTAGCTCGTCAGGCTCATAACCTGAAGGTCGTTGGTTCAAATCCAACTCCCGCAACCAAAATTATGGCGCTAAGTCAAAGGCTTAGCGCCATTCTTCTTTTGAGGCCCGTGTTGCAAGCGAACGCAACACGAACCTGAAAGATTCCAAACACTTACGCCCATTCCCGATTCTTCCGCGCGACACGGATGCGACACGGGCACCGGCGATGTTCGCAATACGTTCGAGGCCGTGCGCTGTCCTGCGAATGGCTTCTCGCGCCGATCCGCGGAGGGTTCGTGTCAACACTGTGTCAGCAGAAACGAGTTGCTATCCGTGCGCCGTGGAGCGTCATTGGGCGGGATGAATGACGGAGCCCGCCCATGAGAACCGACTGCACCAACGACAACGCCCTCGACGCCTTCATCGCCCGCAAGGCCGAGATCGACGCCATGCTGGCGCGGCTTGCCGCGCTCTCCGACGAGCACTTCGGCTACGCGCCCGACGAGATCAACTGGACACCTCGAAAAACCCTCGCCTTTGATGCGCTGATCTGATTCACTCTGCGCTGCGATGAGCGGAGGCGATGATGGTTGGTCAGCCGGGTTTCTTTGATTTGTCGGATCGGTATGCGGCGTTGAGCGCGGCGGGCGATCCGCTGGAGCGGTTGGCGGGGGTGGTGGATTTTGAAGTGTTCCGCGGGCCGCTGATCGTGGCGCTGAGGCGGAGCGATCGTGGCAAAGGCGGCCGGCCGCCGTTCGATCCGGTGATGATGTTCAAGATCCTGGTGCTGCAGGCGCTCTACTCGCTCTCGGACGAGGCGGCAGAGTTCCAGATCAAGGACCGGCTCTCGTTCCAGCGGTTCCTGGGGTTAGGGCTCGATGGCAAGGTGCCTGATGCCACCACGGTGTGGCTGTTTCGTGAGCAGCTTGTGAAGGCCAAGGCGATCGACAAGCTCTTTGCGCGCTTCGATGCCGTGCTGACCGATCGCGGCTATCTGGCGATGGGCGGGCAGATCATCGATGCGACCGTGGTGCCGGCGCCCAGGCAGCGCAATAGCGATGAGGAAAAGGCCGCGATAAAGGAGGGCAAGATCCCGGAGCGCTGGAAGGAGAAGCCCGCCAGGATCCGCCAGAAGGACCGCGATGCGCGCTGGACGGTCAAATACTCCAAGGCGAAGGTGAAGGAGGGTGCTGATCCTGCGGCGTTCAAGCCGGTCGATCTTGCCATCCCGATGTTCGGCTACAAGAACCACATCGGCATCGACCGGGCGCATGGGCTGATCAGGACCTGGGATGCCAGCGCGGCCAACGCCCATGACGGGGCGCGGCTGCCAGACCT
>NZ_MUYJ01000003.1 GCF_002155695.1 Erythrobacter tepidarius | reverse complement strand
GGCCAGCTCGAAGAACTTGCGCCTCGCATGGGCGAAGCAGCCTGCCTCGAGCACGGGGCCGGGGTCGCGTCCTTCGCGATAGAGGTCGTTGTAGCCGCTATAGGCATCGGCCTGTAGGATCCCGGACCAGCCTGCGAGATGGGCTTGCGGGTGCTCGCCGCGCCGATCGCGCGAGTAGTGGAACAGCGCCGCCGGTGGATCAGACCCGGCGAACGGCCGATCATCGCGGACGTAGACCCATAATCGGGCCACATCGGTCTTGCCCTTGGCCATGACCGGCACGGTGGTATCGTCGCCGTGGATGCGGTCTGCAGCCAGAACGTGCGCCTCGATCAGCTTGTAGATCGGCATCAGCGCGTGAGCAGCGGCGCCGACCTGATCGGCCAGGGTCGAGAGACTGAGCGGCACGCCTTCGCGAGCGAACCGCTCGGCCTGACGGTTGAGGGGCTGATGCTGCCCATACTTCTCGAACAGCAGCATGGCGAGAAAGCTGGGCCCGGCCCATCCGCGGGGCACCACATGGAAAGGAGCGGGGGCCTGAGCGATCTTCTCGCAGTCCCGGCACGCAAACTTCTCCCGGACCGTCTGGATCACCTTCCACGAGCGCGGGATGACCTCGAGCGTCTCGGTGACGTCCTCGCCGAGCTTGGACAGCCGGTCCCCACCGCAGGCCGGGCAGGAACAGGGGGCAGGCACCACCACGCGCTCGCGGGGGAGGTGCTCGGGGAACGGCTTCCTTGCCGGGCGCTTGCGCTCGAAGGCAGTGACCGTGGTGGTCTTCGCTGCCGCTTCCTCGGCAATCAGATCGTCCTCGGTGGCGTCAGCCTCGAGCTCTTCGAGCTGCAGCTCCATCTGACCCAGCAGGCGTCGGCTGCGCTCGGCGCTGGGGCCATACTGCTCGCGCTTCAGCTTGGCGATCTGCAGCTTGAGGTGAGCGATCAGCGCCTCGATGGCGCTCTGGTGGGCCATGGCGTTGGCGAGCTTGGCCGTGGCAGTGGCAGCGTTCTGCTCGGCCTCCTCGGCTCTGCGGGCCATCGTCGCCACCAGCGCCTTGAGCGCTTCAACGTCGTCTGGCAGGGGCGAGATGGCGGCTTCCACAGGAGAGATGGAATCATGTTCCACCCTCTGCCGCAAGGGCAAAACACCGCCTTGCGACGATTATCCTGCGCTCTGCGGCCGCCACGTATACTGGGGGTTCCTCCAGTCGATCCCCTCCAGCAGGCAGGCCAGCTGCGAGGGGGTCAGCGACACCGTTCCCTCCTTGGCCGACGGCCATACGAACCGGCCCTTCTCGAGCCGCTTGGCGTAGAGCGACATGCCGATCCCGTCGTGCCATATGATCTTGATCAGCGAGCCCGCGCGGCCGCGGAATACGAACAGATCCCCGCCATGCGGATTACGCTTCAGGCCCTGCTGCACCAGCAGTGCCAGGCCCTGCATGCCCTTCCTCATATCCGTGTGGCCCAGCGCGATCCACACCCGCGCGCCGGAAGGGATCATCGCAGAGCCTTCAGCGCGGCAGCGACCAGCGCCGGCGATGCCGCAGCGAAAACGCTCAGCCGCTTGCCGCGTGGCAGGTCGATGATCATCGCCGGGTGCTCGGCAGCGCTGACCGGCACCGCGTCCCCGTCGATCACCGCTTCGGCGAATACCGGCGTGGGAAGCGCATCCGGCGCCTCGGCCTCCTGCGCCGCGCCTGCATCGAGCAACTTGCGCCGCCAAGTGTAGATCAGCGCCGAGGAGATATCGTGCCGCCGACACACCTCGGCAACGCAGGCGCCAGGCGCGAACGCCTCGGAAAGGATCCGCAGCCGTTCTTCCTCGCTCCACCGGCGCCGCCGCTCCGGCCCCGAAAATACCGTCACCTGACCCATCGACCACTCCTAAGCGCGCTCAAAAGAGCACGCTAAAGAGCGCTCGCTACCTACCCGCGCAAGGCGGCCCCCGCCGGATGGATACCTTTCGTCGGTGCTGGAAGCCGCAAACGATGCGATCCTGATCACTGAAGCTGAGGCCCTAGATTCCCCTCATCCGCGGATTGTATATGCAAACGAAAGCTATACCCGCATGTCGGGCTATAGCCTGCATGAAGTCATCGGTCAGTCGCCCCGCATATTGCAAGGGCGTGATACATGTCGCGCAACTCTGGACCGGATCAGGCAAAAATTGGCGGCTTGGGAGCCATTTCGCGAGGAACTGCTCAATTACCGGAAGGATGGGACACCGTTCTGGGTCGAGCTCAACGTTCGTCCTCTTGCCGACGATACAGGCTGGTATACTCACTGGGTTTCAGTGCAACGCGACGTCACTGCGCGCCGCCAGGCCATGGATGCTCTAGCCCAGCACGCAAGGGATCTCGAAGAGGCACAGCGCCTCGCAAAGCTAGGAACCTGGAGATTGCCGGTCCGGTCGACACGAGTTTCTTTTTCAGCCGAAGTTTGCGCGATGATTGGCATTTCGCGCGAGGTTACCTCGATACACGCTGGCCAGCTTCGTCAGTCGATGGAAGCTCGATCCTTGAGCGCGGCGCGCAACGCACTGGATCGCATCATGCTGCTCGGGGAAACCGCCAGTTTCGAGCTTCAACTCTTGCGTGACGGTCTCTCCTTTCGGACCATCTGGGTCGAAGGCCGTCCCGAGCGGGACCGTGAAGGTAACATCATCGCGGCGCGCGGCCTTTGCCAAGACATTTCAGAGCGCCGCAGTATCGAACATGCCTTGCTGTGGAATGCGACCCATGACGGCCTTACCGGCCTGTTCAACATAGAAGGTCTGCGCACGCAGGCGGCAGGGATCCTGGGCCGCGCACGATCCCAGCGGGACGCGGCGATAGTGGGGCTGGTAGATCTCGATCATCTGAAACTGGTCAATGATACGCTCGGGCACGCTGTCGGAGACGCCCTCATCGTCGAAGTGTCACGAAGGCTCCAGGGGTTTTTCGGCGAAGGTTCATGTGTTGCCCGGCTTGGCGGCGATGAGTTCGTATTCATTGAGAGAACCAAGGATGACCAGAGCGCGCTTGAGCAGCGTTTGCATGACCTTGTCAGCCTCCTGAAGCAGCCGTTCGAGTATCACGGTAGGCAACTCGATTGCAGCGGCAGTGTGGGAGTGGTCGTGACTTGCGAGTTCGAGCCTTCGCTGGATAGCCTTCTTCGCAATGCAGACCTTGCGATGTATCGCGCAAAGGAGATTGGGCGCGGGGCATTCGCATTCTTTTCTTCAGATCTTCAGGCCAGTGTCGAGCGTAAGGTTGCCCATCTCGATCTTGCAAGGCTAGCGGTGGGCAGCAAACTGGTTGTCCCGCATTTCCAGCCGAAGGTCTCGCTCGAGACAGGCGCGCTTATTGGGTTTGAGGCTTTGTTGCGCCTCAAGGTCGGTGATCGCATTCTGCCTCCTTCCGCCGTCGAACATGCATTCGAGAACGTCGAACTTGCAACGAGGCTTGGCGACGAGATGTTGCGCCGCGTGCTGGAGCAAATCCGACAATGGCGCCTAGAGAATTTCGAGTTTGGTTCGATTGCGGTTAATGTGTCGGGCGCCGAGTTGCTCCGCTCTGGCTATCCCCAACGCGTGCTCGAGGCGCTGACGCGCGCCAACGTTCCGCCCAGCGCGCTGGAGATTGAGGTGACTGAGGGCGTCCTGATCGGTCGTGGCGCCGAGCGAGTAGCGGGCGCCATCCGCCAGCTACGCGATGCTGGAGTGAAGATCGTCTTGGATGACTTTGGCACCGGCTATGCATCCCTGACCCATCTCAAGTGCCTTCCGATTAGTGGGATAAAGATCGACAAGAGCTTTGTCAGCGACATGCTGGAGGACGAAAGTGACGCATCGATCGTGCGAGCCTTGGTCGGGCTTGCTGATGCCCTAATGATTGACCTTGTTGCTGAGGGCGTCGAGACCGAGGAGCAGGTCAAGTTCTTGCGCGATTGTGGCTGCAAGGTGGCGCAAGGATTCCTGTTTGGCCGCCCTGTCAGTGCTCAAGAGATAGTCAGCTCAAGCGTCGATCCTTGCGCCAGCTCCCTTCGAGAGGAGCTCGAAGGGCAAACTAGGCGAGCTACCTCGCATGGCAGCACCTGACGGGACCTGCCCTTCAGCAGCTTTCGTCGGACGGCAGGAATGTCCCAAACGCAGTCATTGAGCTGATCGGTAGCCTCATCTGAATCCAGCGGACCAGCAGGCACCGCACTGAAGTGCGGTGCAAAACGTGTGCACACGCCGGTGGAAAAGCTGCGGAAATCGGATGGCCGTCTTGCGCCCGGAATCCAGTCGAATCATGATGTCGAAATCAGGACCACGAGAGGGTGCCACGGCAGGGTGCCACGGGGTTTTGACTCGAAGAGAAACCCGTTATCTTTCAGATGTTTGGATCTGAAGATATTCGTGGCTGGGGCGGAAGGATTCGAACCTTCGCATGGCGGTACCAAAAACCGCTGCCTTACCGCTTGGCTACGCCCCAGCAAGAGCCGCGCTCTATAGCGCCTCAATCGGGCTTGTGAAGGGGCGAGGTCAGCTTCCTGCCACCTTTTTCGTGCCTCAGTCGAGCCGCTTGCCGGCGAAATCGGCCGCCGAGTGGCGCTCCTTCAACTGCGTGTCCTCATCGCCCCACACCTTGTTGACGATTCTCCCGCGCCGGACGGCGGGGCGGGCCTTGATTTCAGCCACCCAGCGCGCGACGTGGGTGTATTCGTCGATGCTGAGAAAGGTCTTGGCATCGTTGTAGATCGTCCCTTCGGTGAAGGGGGCGAGCCAGGGGAAGTTGGCGATGTCAGCGATCGAATATTCGTCGCCCGCCAGAAAGCGGCTTTGCGCCAGGCGCTTGTCCGCGACGTCGAAGATGCGCTTGGTCTCCATCGCATAGCGGTTGATGGGATATTCGTATTTTTCGGGCGCATAGGCGTAGAAATGGCCGAAACCGCCGCCGATGAAGGGCGCGCTGGCGACCTGCCAGAACAACCAGCTCAGTACCTCGGCGCGCTTGGCCGGATCGGCGGGGAGGAACATTCCGAACTTTTCCGCCAGGTGGACAAGGATCGCCCCGCTCTCGAACACACGGAAGGGGGCGTCGGGAGTGCTGCGATCGAGCAGGGCAGGGATCTTGGAATTGGGGTTCACTGCGACGAAGCCGCTGCCGAACTGCTCGCCCGCGCTGATGTTCACCGTCCAGGCATCATATTCCGCGCCCCTGTGCCCGGCCTCGAGCAGTTCCTCGAGCATGATCGTCACCTTCACCCCATTGGGCGTGGCGAGCGAATAGAGCTGGAAGGGATGTTCGCCCACCGGCAATTCGCGCTCCTCGCGAGGCCCGGCGGTCGGGCGGTTGATCCCGGCAAAGCGCCCGCCCGAGACGGTGTTGGGATCCCACACAGCGGGCGGGGTGTAAGGTGCGTCGGCCATGATTGCGGCTCCTCGATGATATGGGGCAAGACTTGGAGCCTCGTTCGCCGCTCTGCAAGCGCCAGTGTGCGCAAATCGGCCGGGCCGGGCCTAGGCCGGACTTTTGGCGCGGCTGCTAGGAACGGCAAGGATTAGCCGCTAGAGGCTGTGTCAGGCCCATCCGGAACGCGTGAAGCATCATGAGCGCAACCTCGCACCCCTTCTTCGACTGTCACCAACACGGCTTCGTGCGCGTGGCGACCGCCACCCCAGCGATCCGCCCGGCCGATGTCGCCTTCAACACCGCGGGCGTGCTGGCCGAGGCGAGGAAGGCGGATGAGGCCAATGTCGATCTGGTGGTGTTTCCGGAACTGACACTGTCCGCTTATGCGATCGACGATCTGCTGCTCCAGCAGGCGCTGATCGAGCGGGTCGAGCAGGCGCTGGCCGAGGTGGTCGCGGCTTCGGCAGACCTTCGCCCGGTGCTGGTGTTGGGCGCACCGCTCCGCCGCGCCGACAAGCTCTACAACTGTGCGGTGGTGATCGCGGGCGGGCAGATTCTGGGCGTGGTGCCCAAGAGCTTTCTGCCGAATTACCGTGAGTTCTACGAAAAACGCCACTTCGCCCACGGGCGCGGCTGCACCGATCTGTGGATCGCTCTGGCGGGCGAGGAGGTGCCGTTTGGCACCGATCTGGTCTTCGCCGCAGCCAACCTACCCGGTTTCCGCTTCGGGGTGGAAATCTGCGAGGATTTCTGGGCCCCGATCCCGCCGGGGATGACGGCGGCGCTCGCCGGTGCGCTGATCCTGTGCAATCTTTCGGCCTCGCCCGTCACCATCGGACGGGCCGATGATCGCCACCTGCACTGCCGTTCTTCGGCCTCGCGCGCGATCGCGGCCTATGTCTATTCGGCGAGCGGCCACGGCGAGAGCACCACCGATCTCGCGTGGGACGGGCAGGGTGTGATCTACGAGATGGGCGATCTTCTTGCCCAATCGGCGCGCTTTGATCGCACGGGCGAGCTGTGCGTGGTCGATATCGACACCGAGCGCCTGGCTGCCGAGCGGCTGCGCAACCAGACCTTTGCCGATGCGGCGGATTGGGCGGGCAACCCGGCGGACAGCTATCGCCGGATCGACTTCGAGCATCGCTATGCGGCAGGCGACATCGGGCTCCACCGGCCGGTGGCGCGCTTCCCCTTCGTGCCTGACCGACCCGAAAAGCTCGACGAGGACTGCTACGAGGCGTTCAACATCCAGGTCGATGCGCTGATGCGACGGATCGAATCGACCGGGGCGAGGAGCCTCGTGATCGGGATTTCGGGCGGATTGGACTCCACCCACGCGCTGATCGTCGCGGCCAAGGCCTGCGACCGGCTGGGCCTGCCGCGCACCACCATCCGCGGCTATACCATGCCCGGCTTCGCCACCTCGCAGGGCACCAGATCGAACGCTCACAAGCTGATGGCGGCGATGGGCATCACCGCGGAAGAGATCGACATCCGTCCCGCCGCGCGCAAGATGCTCGAGGATATTGGTCACGCCTTTGCCCGGGGCGAACCCGTGCATGACGTGACCTTCGAAAATGTGCAGGCGGGCCTCAGAACCGATTACCTGTTCCGCCTTGCCGGACAGCACGGCGGCTTTGTCCTCGGCACGGGCGACCTTTCCGAGCTCGCGCTCGGCTGGTGCACCTATGGCGTGGGCGATCACATGAGCCATTACGGGGTCAATGCGGGCGTGCCCAAGACGCTGATTCAATATCTGATCCGCTGGGCGATCGCCACGCACCAGTTCGATGAGGCTTGCGCCGAGGTGCTCGCCGCGATCCTCGATACCGAGATTTCGCCCGAGCTGGTGCCGCCCGGCGCGGACGGGGCGATGCAATCGACCGAGGCACTCGTGGGGCCTTACGAGCTTAACGATTTCTTCCTCCACCACGTGATCCGCTATGGCCAGCGGCCCTCCAAGGTCGCCTTTCTTGCGTGGCATGCGTGGAAGGATGCCGCGGCCGGAGTGTGGCCTGCGGGCTTCCCGGAAAGCCGCCGGAACGCCTATGATCTGGCCGTCATCGCGCACTGGCTCGACCGGTTCTGTGCGCGCTTCTTCGGTTTTTCGCAGTTCAAGCGATCCGCGCTGCCCAACGGGCCGAAGGTCTCCTCGGCCGGCGCGCTCTCCCCGCGCGGCGAATGGCGCGCGCCGTCCGATGCGGTGGCCGGTGTGTGGCGCGAGGAGCTGCGCGAGCGCCTGCCTGATGCGGTGGCGCGAAACCTTCCCGCCTGATGCCCAAAGGCCTTCCTCTCTCGGCGCTGGGCATCATGCTGTTTTGCAATGTCGCCTGGGCGTTGAATGTCGTGGTCTCCAAGATCGCGGTGACGACGCTCGGCCTGCCGCCGCTGTTCTACACCGTGTTGCGCTCGGCCACGGTGCTGGCGGTGCTGTTCCCGCTGCTGTTGCGCGGGCGGCCCGAACGCCTGGGACTGGTGCTGCTGCTCGGCTTTGCGATCACCGGCGGAAGTTTCGGGTTGCAATTCATCGGCCTGCAGACGGCCAGCCCATCGGCGGTCGGCATCGTCAACCTCTCGGGCGCGCCGCTCACCGTGCTGTTCGCGATCATCTTTCTGGGCGAGCAGGTGCGCTGGCGGCGCGGTTTGGGCATGGCGCTGGCGCTGGGCGGAGTCGGCCTTGCGATCGGCGCCCCGTCGCAGGCGGGCGATCCGGTGGGGCTGGGCTTTGCTTTCGCAGGCGTATTCATCGGGGCCTTGGCCTCGGTCTTCGTCAAGCGGTTGGAGGTGAGCGCGGTGGCCTTGCAGGCCTGGGCGGCGGTCGCCTCGCTGCTGGTGATGCTGCCTGCCACATTGGCGCTGGAGACCGGGCAATGGGCTGCGCTCATGGCCGCGCCACTGGCGGTGGCGGGCTGCGTGTTGTTTGCCGGGGTGGTGGTCTCGGTCGGTGCGCACTCCGCCTATTTTCACCTGTTTCAGGCCCACGACGCCAACCTGATAGTGCCGCTGACGCTGCTCACCCCGCTGCTCACCATCGCCTTTGGCACCTGGCTGACCGGCGATGCGATCGGCTGGCCGCTGCTTGTGGGTGGAACGATGGCGCTGGCCGGGGTGGCGATCATCGTCATCCGCCCAAGCCGTACCATTTTCAAATGGCAGCTGATGCGCCCCAAGCTGTAACGTCGTAAGGGGGCGGCCGTCTTGCGGCGCGCCCCTAGTGGCCGATGCTCAGGCCGAGAGCCTGAGCGCCGCTTCCTGCGCGGCAGCGATCTTCGCTTCGCCATCGGCGCCCATGACGCCGTCGGCGGCGATGATCTCGACATCGGTGATGCCGATAAAGCCGAGGAAGAAGGTCAGCCAGCGGCTCATGAAATCGATGTCGCTGCCCACCGCTGTGCCGCCGCTGGCGATGGCGAGATAGGCTGTCTTGCCCTTGAGGAGGCCTTCCGGGCCATTGGCGGTATAGCGGAAGGTCGTGCCGGCGCGGGCGACGAGGTCAGCCCAGGCCTTGAGGCTTGCCGGAGGGCCGAAATTATAGATCGGCGCGGCGATCACGATGATATCGGCGGCCTGCAATTCGGCGATCAGCGTGTCGGCGATGGCGGCGAGGTCAGCCTGCTCCGGAGTGCGCTCGGCAGCGGGCGTGAGGTTCGCGCCGAAGCGCTCGGCGCTCACGAAAGGCAGATCATTGGCGGCCAGATCGCGGGTGGTGAGGCTTGCGCCGGTCTTGGCGGCGAGGCGCTCGACGATCCGCTGGCCGAGCCCGCGCGAGACACTCTCGGCGTCCGAACGGATGCTGGCGGTGATGTAGAGGATGTTGCTCATCGTAGGTGCTTTCCTTGAGGAATGGAGAGGGGAGGAGCCGGCCGGTGCAGAGGGGATGGGGGAACCGGCCGGCTCCGGGGGAAGGCTCAGGCCGCGTCGACCAGCACCACTTCGCTGTCTTCGAGCGCGGTGATGGTCACTTCGGCGAGGTTGGTGATCGCAACGCCGTCACGGGCATTGGCTTCCACCGTCTCGATCCGCACCTTGCCGGTGGCAGGCACCAGATAGAGGTGGCGATCAGCCGAGCGGGGCGTGTAGGTCACGCTCTCGCCGGCCTTGATCGTTGCGCCCAGCACCCGGGCATCGGCGCGGATCTTGAGGGCGTCATTGTCGTCCGCCACCCCGCTGGCGAGCGGCACGAACGCGCCGGCGCGCTCGCCCTTGGGGAACTGGCGCGCGCCCCAGCTCGGCTCGCCGCCGCGCTCGTCGGGGATGATCCAGATCTGGAACAGCGTCGTGTCGCTGGCTTCGAGGTTGTATTCCGAATGGCGCACGCCGCGCCCGGCGCTCATCACCTGCACGTCACCCGCTTCGGTGCGGCCGACGTTGCCCATTGAATCGCGGTGGGTGATCGCGCCGCTGCGGACATAGGTGATGATCTCCATGTCGCTGTGCGGATGGGTGGGAAAGCCGGTGCCGGGTGCGATGCGATCGTCGTTCCAGACCCTCAGGGCACCCCACTGGACGCGGGTCGGATCGTGGTAATTCGCGAAGGAGAAGTGGTGGCGCGCATCGAGCCAGCCGTGGCTGGCGGCGCCGAGGGTGTTGAATGGACGCAATTCGATCATGGCCTGTCTCCTTGTTCGTGTTGCGGCTGAGATAGGCCTGCAATGATGAACGGATAAGTGCGATAAAACTTGTCAAGATGTTCGGAAAATCCGAACATGCTGGCGATGAAACTCGGCGAACCCACAATCGATCAGCTGCGCATCTTCCTCGCCGTGGCTGAACACGGCAGCTTTGGCGGCGCTGCCAAGGCCATGGGGCGGGCGGTCTCGGCGATTTCCTATGGCATCGCGCAATTGGAGGCGCAGCTCGGCCTTGCGTTGTACGCGCGCGAAGGATCGCGCCGCCCGGTGTTGACGGCGGCGGGCGCGGGGCTGCTGGCGGAGGCGCGCGGGATTGCCGACGGGGTCGATGCGCTGCTTGCCAAGGCGCGCTCGCTCCATGCGGGGCAGGAGCCGTCGCTGACGCTGGTGGTCGACGTGATGGTGCCGGGCGAGGTCACCGCGCAGGTGCTGGGCGCGTTTCGCCACACGTTCCCGACCTGCGCGCTGACGCTCCGGATCGAAGGCCTGGGCGCGGTGGCCGCCTGCGTGATCGACGGCGGTTCGGATCTCGCCATCGGCGGCCCGGTGATCGGCGATCAGCCTGCGCTGGAGCGGCAGGCGGTCGGCGCCATCGAGCTGATCCCGGTTGCCGCGCCCTCGCACCCGCTGGCGCGGCCCGGGATCGCGCCGGGGGAGAGCCGCCGCCACCTGCAACTGGTGCTGACCGACCGCTCGCCCCTGACCGAGGGACGCGAATTCTCGGTGCTCTCCCCGCTGACCTGGCGTCTGGGGGATCTGGGCGCGAAACACGCACTGCTCAAAGAGGGGCTGGGCTGGGGCAACATGCCGCGCGCGATGGTGGCGGGCGATCTGGCGAGCGGCGCGCTGGTCGAACTCGATCTGCCGGAGAAGCCCGGCGCGCTTTATCGCCTCTCGGCGCTATGGCGGCGCGATACGCGGCTCGGCCCGGCCGCGCGCTGGCTGGTGGATGCCTTCCGGGAGGGTCTGGCCTAGGGCCGGCACAGCGGGCAGGCCGCGCCCGCCGGATAGGGCCGCCCGCAAGGCTGGCAAAGCATATGGGTGCCCTGCGCCAACCCATGGCCGAGGCTCACGCGCTCGTCGAAAACAAAGCATTCCCCCTGCCACAGGCTTTGTTTTTCGGGCACTTGTTCGAGATATTTGAGAATGCCTCCGCGCAGATGATAGACCTCCGCAACGCCTTCTGCGCGCAGGAAGCTGGTCGACTTCTCGCAGCGGATGCCGCCGGTGCAGAACATCGCGACCCTTTTCTTGTCCGCCAGCAGTTCCTCGCGGTTGGCGCGGAACCAGGCCGGGAAGTCGCGGAAGCAAGCCGTGGCGGGATCGATTGCCCCGACAAAGGTGCCGATCGCGACTTCATAATCGTTGCGGGTGTCGATAACGAGCGTGTCGGGATCGGCGATCAGCGCGTTCCAGTCATGCGGATCGACATAGGTGCCGACGCTGAGGCGCGGGTCGATGTCGGGCTCGCCCATGGTGACGATCTCGCGCTTGACCCGCACCTTCATCCGGCCGAAGGGCATGGCGCAGGCAGCGGAGAACTTCACGTCGAGCTTGTCGCAGCCCGGCAGCGCGCGGATGCGATCGAGCACCACCGCGAGCGCATTGTCAGTGCCCGCGATCGTCCCGTTGATGCCCTCGCGCGCGAGCACCAGCGTGCCTTTGATCCCCGTCTCTTCGCAAAGCGTCAACAGGCGCTCGCGCAGGGCTTCAGGATCGGGAAAGGGCGTGAACTGGTAGAGCGCCGCGACGGCAATCACATCCGCATCACCCAGCCGTGGGTATCGGCGATCCTGCCGGTCTGGATGCCAACCAGCAACTCGCGCAGTTTCGCGGTGGTCTGGCCGATGCCGCCGGCGCCGATGGTAAACTCGCCATCCGGCCCTGCGACCTTGCCGACCGCGGTGACGACCGCCGCCGTGCCGCAGGCCATCACCTCGACAAGGTGGCCGCTGGCGGCATCGGCGCGCCACTGGTCGATCGAATAGGGGGCTTCGGACACCCTCATTCCCTGCTCCCTGATAAGCGCGATCAGGCTGTCGCGGGTGATGCCCGGGAGGATCGTTCCGGTCAGCGGCGGAGTGATCACCGTGCCATCGGCAAAGACGAAGAACAGGTTCATCCCGCCCAGTTCCTCGACCCACTTGCGTTCGACCGCATCGAGGAACAGCACCTGGTCATGCCCCATGGCGAAGGCCTGTCCGGTGGGGACGAGGCTGGCGGCATAGTTGCCGCCGCACTTGGCCGCGCCGGTGCCGCCGGGGGCTGCGCGGGTGTAGTCGGAGATCCAGATGCTCACCGCCTTTGCGCCCGATTTGAAATAGTTGCCAGCCGGACTTGCGATGACGATGAACTTGTACTGCTTCGCCGGACGCACGCCGAGGAAGGCCTCGGTGGCGATCATGAAAGGCCTGAGGTAGAGCGCGCCGCCCTCGATCGCGGGATACCAGTTGCCGTCGACCTCCAGCAGGGCGCGGATCGCGCCGATGAAAGTCTCTTCCGGCAGCGCGGGCATGGCGAGCCGCTCGGCCGAGGCGTTGAAGCGCGCGGCGTTGGCCTCGGGGCGGAACAGGCCGAGCTTGCCATCAGGGTGACGATAGGCCTTGAGCCCTTCGAAGATTTCCTGCGCGTAGTGCAGCACGCTGGCGGCGGGATCGAGGCTGATCGGCTCGCGCGGCCCGAGCACCGGCGTCTGCCAGCCGCCCTGCGCCTCGTCATAGTCGACAACCACCATGTGATCGGTGAACACCGTCCCGAAGCCGGGATCGGCGATCAGCTGCGCGCGGAGGTGATCGGGTGTGGGCGAGGGATGGGGGAGGCGGGTGACGTGCATGCGGTGCGCCTAATCCTGCGCGCCGATTAGAGCAAGATTGCTGTTGGCGCGTTCTTGCGCGCCGCTCTGCCATCCTGCGCAGGGTCTGTCTGCCCTGAAGGGCGGGATATCGGTCGTGCACCGAACTCACGCGCAGCCGGCTTCAAGCATTGAACCGACTGGCCAGGCAATCGCCCGTCCGCCGGCGCTGCGGAGCGAAGCGGACAACCCGCGCCGAGGGCCTTCGCGCGCAGGTGGGGAAGCAATACAAGAAATGAAAAGGGCGCTTCCAGCCCGTCGGTGGAAACGCCCTTTCATGGTCAGCGGCCAGGAAGTGCCGCTCACGAAGCCTCTAGGGGTAATGAATTACCGGTAGTGCCTCGCGCGGAAACTTGCCGACCTCTCTGCTGAACCATGAGACATCGGATCACCTCCTTTCGCGCTAGTGTGCCAAGACCCAGCCGTTTCACCGGGGGCCGAGGACCGCGTTCGCCGCTGGCCTCAGGGCTTAATGTGAATCAAGGCAGGGGCGTCGACAAGACTTGTTTTAAACTTTTCCCGCGTCATAATGTCGCTTCGCCGTGGAGAAATGCGGCTGGCGCGCCCGGGGTTTTCCTCGGGCGTTTTGCGTTTGTGCGCCGATCTGTGGGCCGACCGGGGATTACCTGTGCACGAGCCTGTGGAAATTAATCTATGGAATCGGGTGAGGGGGCCTTTGTTTGCATGTCCGCCGGCGCGGGCAGATCCTCGGCGCGTTGCGATCCCTGCGGGTCCGTAAGCCATCGCCGTCAGTGAAGCCTGGGCCATTCTCCCCTATCTGCAATCCTCGATCACCCGCGTGACTTCGGCCCAGCTCGGCAAGTAGAGCGCTGGCAGGCCCTCGCTTTCCACCGCAAACCGCCCCTTCGATAGGGCCATGGCATCGAGCAGCGGATCGCCGGCGGCGATGCTTACCGTCATCTCGCGATCGGCGGGGGTTGCCTCGAGGGTGCGGGTCGCGGTTTCGGTGCGGATCGTCACCAGCGGCGCGCGCGCGCCGGTCGCCGGCAGCGAGAGCACAACGCTGCGGGTATCAGCCAAGCAGCGCAGCCGCGCCACCGGCGTACCCGCGGGGCTCCAGAAGCTCGCCTCGGAGCCTTGTCCGCGCGGGGCATAGCGCCAGTCGCCGGGGGTTGCCGGATTGTCCATCCAGTTGTTGGTGACCGGGGCCTGCGCCACCGGAGCCGGGCGCGAGGCGGGGGCCGGGCGCGCGATCGGCGCAGGCGCCGGAGCGGGCGGCGGAACCGCGGAGGCGCAGGCTGTCAGGGCGAGCGCCGCGGCGAGGAGGGGCAGAGCAGCTTTCATGCCCGTACTTTGCGCGCTAGGAGCCGCTCTTGTCCATGCCTGACCATTCCCCTCGTCCGCCGAAAGCGCCCAAGCGCCGCGTCGATCAGCTGCTGGTCGCGCGCGGGCTGGCCGAAAGCCGCGCGCGCGCGCAGGCGCTGGTGATGGCGGGGCTGGTGTTCGCGGGGAGCGCGAGGATCGCCAAGCCCGGGCAGCAGCTGCCCGAAGACGCGCTGCTCGAGGTGCGCGGGCGCGACCATCCCTGGGTCAGCCGCGGAGGGATTAAGCTGGCCCACGCTCTCGAGCATTTCGGGCTCGATCCATCCGGAGCCGTGGCGATGGACATCGGATCCTCGACCGGCGGCTTTACCGACGTGCTGCTGAGCCATGGCGCGGAGCACGTGTTCTGTGTCGACAGCGGCACCAACCAGCTCGCCTGGAAACTGCGCGAAGACCCGCGTGTCACCGTGCTCGAACAGCTTTCCGCCCGGCTGCTGACCCGCGAGCATATTGATCGCTCCTGCAACTGGGTGGTGTGCGATGCGAGCTTCATCAGCCTCGCCAAGGTGTTGGAGGTGCCATTGCAACTGGCGGGCACGCCGTGCCAACTGGTCGCGCTGATCAAGCCGCAATTCGAAGTGGGGCGGGATGAGGTCGGAAAAGGCGGGGTGGTGCGCGATCCGGGCCTGCACCAGCGCGTGTGCGACGAGGTGCGCCAATGGCTCGTGGGTCTGGGCTGGCAAGTGCAGGGCATCGCCACCAGTCCGATCACCGGGCCGCAGGGCAATGTCGAGTTCCTGATCGCCGCGCGCCGGGGCTAGCCACAAAAGAAAAGACCGGCGGCAACCCGAAGGTTGCTACCGGCCCTTTCTGTCCGTCACCCAGCATTATGCCGGGACCGGCAAGCCGCAAAGCTTACTGGGCAGCCGGAGCCTTTTCGGCCGAGGCAGCAGCGTCGGCCGGAGCAGCAGCCGCGTCAGCCGGCGCGGCAGCGGCATCAGCCGGAGCGGCAGCGGCGTCGGCCGGAGCAGCTTCGCTGGCCGCAGCCTCCGGAGCCATGGCATCTTCAGCAACAGCGGTTTCGTCAGCGGCGGTTTCCGGAGCAGCTTCTTCAGCCGGCTTCGAGCAAGCGGCGGTAGCGAGGGCGAGGCCAGCGACGGCGACGAGTGCGATCTTCTTCATGTTGTTTCCCCTGAAAGGCCAGATGGCCGGGCATTGAAAAACGGAAGCGCGTAATGCGATCCTGCCGCGCACGCGCTTCCGAATCGCGGCAGGAATGTGGCAGCCAATAGCAGACAGATTGGCAATCACCCAAGCCTTTCCTTCACCCAAGCCTTTCCTTGCATCTCGCGCAGGCCATCGCCGATTGCCGCGGTGCTGCACGGGGACGCTGCACCATTGCGGGTCAGATCCCGCGCGAGGTTTGGCGCTACTGCGCGGCTCTGTTATCCACACTGGCGACGGCCATCGGGTGCGAGAATCGCATCGGCGCCGGGATCGGGAGAACGCATGAACGTCCTTGCTTCCAAAGCACAATTGCGGGCGAGCTTCTTGCGCTGGGCGCTGTTCATGGTGCCGCTGGTGCTGCTGATCGGCTTCACTGCGGGCCAGTTCGGCGGGCCGAACACGCCCTGGTTTGCGAGCCTGGCGAAGCCTGCAATCTATCCACCGCCAGCGGTGTTCGGGATCGTTTGGAGCATTCTGTTCGTGCTGATCGGCCTTGCCCTTGCACTGGTGGCGAGCGCCTGGGGTGCGGCCCGACGCGCGCTCGCGCTGGGGGTTTTCGCGGTCCAGTTCCTGATCACCCAAAGCTGGAGTGCGGTCTTTTTCGGGATGCAGGATATGCAGGGCGGGCTGATCGTGATCGGCACGGCGGCGGTGTTGCTGCTGGTGGCGATCGCGCTGTTCTGGCGGATCCGGCGCGTCGCGGCGCTGCTGCTGCTGCCCTATCTGGCCTGGGTGGGCTTCGCCGGCACGCTCAACTACGCCTTCATCCAAGCCAATCCCGACGGCGGCCCGCGCGACGCCAGCGGCGCGCAGACCCGGGTGCGATTGTAAGGCGTGAAGCACTGGACAAGGGCGCGGCCAATCTCCAAATAGCCGCCATGCAGAGCCGCAACCCGATCATCGCCGACCTTGTCAAACTCGCCAACAGCGCCGCCGGGACGATGGCGGGCATGACCCGCGAAGCCCGCGAGAACGCGCGCGAGCGGCTGCGCGAGGCGCTGGGCGGCATCGACTTCGTCAGCCGCGAGGAGTTCGAGACGGTCAAGGCAATGGCCCGCAAGGCCCGTGAACAGGCCGATGCGCTCGAAGCGCGCCTCGCTGCGCTGGAAGCCAAATCGAACAAGAAGTAAGGGCCGGCAAGGCAGGCAGGGCTGGCCATGAACCTGCGCAGCCCCGCCATAGTCCTCGCATCGCGCGCCCATGGCGAGACCGGGGCAATTGCCCGGTTGCTCACGCCTGGGCACGGCCTTGTTGCAGCCTATGTCGCAGGTGGACGCAGTCGGGCCTTGCGCGCGGTGATGCTGCCGGGCAACCGGGTTGCCGCCGATCTGGCCGCGCGCTCGGCCACCCAGCTTCCCTTCGCCCGCCTCGAGCTTGAACATTCGCGCGCTGCGCTGATGACCGAGCCGCTGCCGGCGGCCGGGATCGGCTGGGTCTGCGCGCTTACCGCCGCCGCCTTGCCCGAACGTTATCCCTGTCCGGCGCTGTATCAGGCGCTCGATGCGCTGCTCGGCGCGATCGCCTTTGCCCCTTCGGCGCGCGGCTGGGTGTCGGGGCTTATCGCCTACGAGACAATGCTGCTGGCCGAGATGGGCGAAGGCGTGCCGCGGCCCGATCCGGGCACCGATCTGCCCGCGCTCCTTGCCGCGCTCGCCCGCCTTGAAGGCCCGCTCGCAAACTCGTTGCTTGCAGGCCGCAAGAGCGATGTTATGGCCGCGAGGCAGCTGCTCACCGCGCGGCTCAAGCGCATGATCTGAAAGACCTCGCAACCGATGAAGATTGCAATTCTGCCCGGCGACGGGATCGGCCCGGAAGTCACCGCCGAAGCGGTGCGCGTGCTCGAAGCCCTTTCGCTTCCGGGCCTTACCCTGTTTGAGGCCGACGTTGGCGGCATCGCCTACAAGCGCCACGGCCATCCGCTGCCGCAGGAGACGCTCGATCTGGCCGGTATGGCCGATGCGATCCTGTTCGGCGCGGTGGGCGATCCGTCGTGCGACGCGCTCGAACGCCATCTGCGGCCCGAACAGGCGATCCTCGGCCTGAGGAAACATCTCGGCCTCTTCGCCAACCTGCGCCCGGCACGGGTGTTCGCGGGGCTGGAGCATCTTTCGCCGCTGCGCCCCGACATCGCCGCCCGGCTCGACATGCTGATCGTGCGCGAGCTTACCGGCGATGTCTATTTCGGCGCCAAGGGCCGGCGCGTCTCCGCCACGGGCGAGCACGAGGGCTGGGATGCGATGTCCTATGCCGAGCACGAGGTGCGGCGCATCGCCCATGTCGCCTTCCGCGCCGCG
Organism: Erythrobacter tepidarius; assembly: GCF_002155695.1. Lineage (GTDB taxonomy): Bacteria > Pseudomonadota > Alphaproteobacteria > Sphingomonadales > Sphingomonadaceae > Erythrobacter > Erythrobacter tepidarius. The sequence continues at coordinate 263,575 of NZ_MUYJ01000003.1, read as the reverse complement.
GCGGCGGGCGGTCAGCGGCTGACCAGCGTCGACAAGGCCAATGTGCTGGAAACCAGCCAGCTGTGGCGCGACGTGGTGATCGAAATCGCCGCCGATTATCCCGAGGTGGCGCTCGATCACATGTATGTCGACAATGCGGCGATGCAGGTGGTGAGCCACCCCGAGCGCTTCGGCGTGGTGCTGACGGGCAATCTGTTTGGCGACATCCTCTCCGACCTTGCCAGCGCTGCGGTCGGCTCGATCGGCCTCTTGCCGAGCGCCTCTCTGGGCGAGCGCGAGACAGCCTTCGGCACTTTCGGTCTCTATGAACCGATCCATGGCTCTGCTCCCGACATCGCCGGGCAGGGCAAGGCCAATCCGATGGCGACGATTCTCTCGGCGGCGATGATGCTGCGTCATTCCTTCGGACTGGAGGCCGCGGCGGCGCGGATCGAGAATGCCGTCGCGGCGACGCTTGCCGACGGCATCCTGGGCGGCGATCTTGGCGGCAGCTACGGCACCGTGGCGATCGGCGAGGCGGTGCGCGCGCGCCTCTAGAGCGATGCTCGACCTGGCGATCATCCTGCCGACCCTCAACGAGCGTGGCAATCTCGCCCCACTGGTCGCGCGGATCGAGGCGGCATTGGGCGCAGGGATCGGCTGGGAAGTGATCATCGTTGATGACGACAGCCGTGACGGGACGGCGGACGAGGCGCGGGCGCTGGCGCTGGCCGATCCGCGCGTGCGGGTGATCCAACGCATCGGTCGGCGCGGCCTCGCCAGCGCCGCGATCGAGGGCTTTTGCGCCACCGCCGCGCCCTTTGTCGCGGTGATGGATGCCGACCACCAGCACGATCCTGCGCTGCTCCCGGCGATGCTTGCCGCGGTGAAGGCCAGCGAGGCCGATATCGCCGTTGCCACCCGCTTTGCCGAAGGGGCAAGCATGGACGACTGGGCCGCGCCCGAGCGCGAGCGGCTTTCCGCCTTGGCCAACCGTCTTGCCCGCCGCCTGACCGGCGTGGAACTCAGCGATCCGATGAGCGGCTATTTCCTGCTCCCCGCCGCCACTGCGCGCGCGCTGGTGCCGCGCCTGTCGGGGATCGGCTTCAAGATCCTGCTCGACCTGCTGGCGACCGCGGATACGCCGCTCAGGGTCAAGGAGTTTCCGCTGCAATTCGCCGCCCGCCGCGAGGGCGAAAGCAAGCTGGACCGCGCCGTCGTGTTCGACTTTCTCGCAGGGCTTTACGACAAGACACTCGGGCGGGTGGTCCCCACCCGCTTTGCGCTGTTCGGAACGGTCGGCGCGCTTGGCGTGATCGTCCACTTCGCGGTGCTGACGGTGTTGCTGTTCGTATTCGGCGAGGGCTTCGCGCTGGCGCAAACCGCGGCGGTGCTGGTGGCGATGAGCTTCAATTTCTGGCTCAACAACTGGCTGACCTATCGCGACAAGCGGCTGAAGGGTTGGAGCGCTCTGATGCGCGGCTGGCTCGGCTTCTGCGCGACCTGCGCGGTCGGCGCCTTGGCCAATGTCGGGATCGCGACCTTGCTTGAGGACAAGGGCGTGCTCTGGGCGCTCGCCGCGCTGGCGGGGATCGTGGTCGGCTCGGTGTGGAATTACGCCCTGTCCAGCCGCTTCGTGTGGGGAAGGTTCTAGGCAGTTCTCGGCCTTGCGCGCTATGCGCCAATGCGGCGGGCGATGACGCGAGGCTTCAGGCCTACCTCCACCCGTCGAGCCACATCCATGTGACAAAGCTTCCCGCGTTCTTGAGGGGGAGCGCCGCGAGGATCGGGTAGAACCACGCGAACACCCCGACCGAACCCGCCAGCGTGCCCCACGCGCACCAGCCCCATCCAGCGCGCCGCAGGTCTGCCAAGGCCAGCGCCAGCGCCGCCAGCAGGAAGAAATGCGGGACGAAATAGTGGTAATAGAACTGCACCGGCTTGGGCGCGACAATCCACAGGCCGAGGCTGGCGGCATAGCCGATTACCACGGCGAGTTTCGCCCAGTTCTCGCGGATGATGCCGTTCACCAGACACCACAGCACCCCCGCAAGGCCCAGCAGCATGGTGAGCGGGTTGCCGATCAACAGCACCCCACGCTGCGCCCCGTCGGCAAGGGCGTAGAAATACCACACCGCGCGGGTGTTGAGCAGCCATTGCGGCCAGCGGCTCTGATAGGTGTGCGGAGTTAGCACCTGCTGCTGGAGGCTCAGGATCTCGCCGTGAAATCCGATCAGCCCCTGTTCGGCGAGCGGCGAGGGGCGCAGATATTCGCTCAGCCAGTAGCCCGGCAGGAAGGTCGCGGCATAGGCCAGCAGCGGCACGATCCCGAGCCAGACGAAAGCCTCCAGCAGCGTTACCCCCGGCACCGGCGGCCCGCGGCGCGAGAGGAACAACCGGCGGCGACCGGCGCGCGCGCGGGCGACGAGAAAGGCAAGGCCCGGCAGCACCGTGAGCGGAATCGCGTTCCACTTCGCTCCCATCGCCAGCCCCAGCGCGGTGCCCGTCAGCGCCAGTCGCCAGCGGCCCATCTCGGGCTCGGCGCAGGCGCCCGCGAACTGCCATGCCGCCACCGCAAGAAAAGCCGCCATGAAGATGTCGAGCATGGCGATGCGCGACTGGATCAGCAGGTGGAAACCGGTCGCCAGCAGGATGCCGAAAGCCAAGCAAGCGAAGCGGTCGGCGCTGGCGTGCCACATCGCTCGGAGCGATGCGAAATAGGCCAGCGTGCCGAAGCCGAGCGACATGATTCGCCAGCCCAGCGGCGTGTCGCCGAAAAGCGCGATGCCGAGCGCGATCAGCTCCTTGCCGAGAAGCGGATGTTCGCGGTTGAGATATTCGCCGTGACCTTCGCGCCACAGCGCCAGCAGCTCACGCGCGGCGGGAAGATAGTGGACTTCATCGAACACCGGCACCGAGGGAATCGCCAGCCGCCAACCAGCCAGCAGCGCGAACAGCCCCGTCAGCGCCAGACACGTGGCCAGCGGATCGCGCGGACGCGCGGGCGGGGTGAGGGCGGGAGAGGAAGGGCGCGCCTCGGCCATGCCCTCAGGCGCTTAGGCAGGGGACTGGGTCAGGGCAAGCGGGATTATGGCTTTCTGGCCGCAGCTTCGAGCCAGAACAGCCGCGCGCACATCGCAAGCAGGCCGATGCTGGCGGTGGCGAGCACCAGCATCATCCACAAGGGCAGGTTCATGCCCTGGGCACGCGCGCGCGGCAGGATCAGGACGAAGGCGATGCCGAGCGAGAACAGCAGGTCCCACCACACTTGCACGCCCCACAGGTTGGCGGTGTGGTTGAGGATCACCGGAAACACGCCCTCGGTGGCGATGGTGATCGCGGTGAATCCGGCAAAGCCTGCCGAGAGGATCGCCGCCAGCATCGCATTGCCCGGTGCATCGGGACGCGCGAAGGCGACGATGATCGCCGTCACGGCGCAGACCAGCCCGCCGCCGGCCAGCGCGATGAAGGGGGTAAGCGCAAGTTCCATCGCCATTTCTCCGCAAGTATGTAGCGAGTGCTACATCGTCTTGTAGCGCGCCATGACGGGCACTACAAGGTCACAGATGGCGCGCGCGAAGAAACAGTCCCCGATGTCGAAAGACAGCCTGTTGCCGCTGCTTGCGCGCCATGTCCTTGCCCATGGCCTTGGACAAGCGAGCCTCAGGCCGCTGGCTAGGGCGGCGGGCACCTCCGACCGGATGCTGATCTACCATTTCGGCAGCAAGAATGCGCTGATTGCCGATCTGCTGTCCTATCTCGCCCGGGCCTATGCCGCCGCGCTCGACGCCGCGCTGGGCAGCGCGCGCGCGCGCAGCCGTGCCGAGGTGATTGCCCGCATCCTTGCACAGGGCGAGGTGCCCGAAATGCAGCCTTATACGGCGCTGTGGTGGGAAATCGTTGCCGGCTGCGCGCGCGGGAAACCGGGCTTTGCTCCGGCCGCGCAGGCAATGATTGACGAGCTGCTCGACTGGCTCGAAGGGCAGATGCCGGCGGATGATCCCGATCCTGCGGGCGGGGCGCGCTATCTGCTCACCCTGATCGAGGGTGCGATGATGCTGGCGGCGATCGGCCATGGCGCGAGCGCGCGGGCCGGCCTTGATGCGGGCCTGCTTGCGGGCGGCCGCGTGCCGTCCTAAAGCCGCGCGCCATGAAGAAGACCACCGGAATGGATCGCGCGGCCACTTCGCGCTGGCGCCCCGCAACCCGCGCGCTGCGCGGCGGCACCTGGCGATCGGAGCATGGCGAGACGAGCGAGGCGCTGTTCCTCACCTCGGGCTATACTTACGACGATGCCCAGACCGTTGCTGATCGCTTCGCCGGCACGGCGCAGGGCATGACCTATTCGCGGCTCCAGAATCCTACTGTCGCCATGCTCGAAGAACGCATCGCCCTGATCGAAGGGGCCGAAGCCTGCCGGGCGCAGGCGAGCGGGATGGCGGCGATGACGGCGGCGCTGCTGTGCCAGCTTTCGGCCGGTGATCACGTGGTTGCCGCACGCGCCGCCTTCGGCAGCTGCCGCTGGCTGGTCGATACGCTGCTGCCCAAGTTCGGGATCGAAACCACGGTTATCGACAGCGCCGACAATGCCGCTTGGGAAGCCGCGATCCGGCCCAATACCAAGGTATTCTTTTTCGAGACCCCGGCCAACCCGACACTCGATATCGTCGATCTGGCCCATGTCTGCGGCCTTGCCAAGGCGCACGGGATCACCAGCGTGGTCGACAATGCCTTCGCCTCGCCCGCGCTCCAGCGCCCGATGGCGTTCGGCGCGGATGTGGTCGCCTATTCGGCGACCAAGCTGATGGACGGGCAGGGCCGGGTGCTGGCGGGCGCGATCTGCGCGTCGCAGCAGTGGATCGATGAGGTGCTGCTTCCGTTCCAGCGCAACACCGGTCCGACGCTCTCGGCGTTCAACGCCTGGGTGGTGCTCAAGGGACTGGAAACGCTGCCGCTGCGCGCCTTCAAGCAGTCCGAACAGGCCGTGGCGCTGGGCGAATTCCTCGAACCGCGCGTGACCAAGGCGGGTGGACGTCTGCTCCACCCCGGTCTGCCAAGCCATCCGCGACACGAACTTGCCCTCACGCAGATGGACGCGACGGGGCCGATCTTCGCGTTTGACGTCGGCACGCGGGCGCGGGCCTTTGCCATTCTCGATGCGCTCAGGCTGATCGACATCTCGAACAATATCGGCGACGCGCGCAGTCTGATGTGCCATCCGGCCTCGACCACTCACGCCGGCCTCACCGACGAGGCGCGTGCGGCGATGGGGGTGACCGAGGGCTTGCTGCGGATCAATGTTGGGCTCGAGGACATCGCCGATCTCGTCGAAGATCTGGATCAGGCGCTCGCCGCGGCAGGAATCTGACACCCTCCCCATTTCGGAGACACTTTGCGGTTTCACGGCACAGTGATTTGGCGCACGGTGCGGCATGGCGCGCGACACGCTTGCCCGTTTCCACCGCAGACTGATCGTCGAATGGCACAACGCCTTCTTCGACGGCCGCCCCGAAGCCGCCCGCGCGCTTTACGATCTGCTCACGCTGGTCCTCGGCTATCGCTTGCGCCCGATCGAGCCTGGTGCAACAACGCGCCCGGTCACCTTTATGGACCTCGCGCACGGCCATTCCGATCTGCTTTGCGCACCGAGTTCGTAGCCGCCAAGTAAGGGGAGAAAACATGGCGCACCGCGTGGAACTGGTGTTCGATTTCGTCAGCCCCAACGCCTATCTGATCTGGTGGCCATTGCGCGAAATGCTGAACCGCTACGAGGCGGGCCTCGATGTCTTGCCGGTGTTCCTTGCCGGGATGCACAAGCTCACCGGCAATGCCCCGCCGATGATTCGCGACAAGGACGTGAAGGGCAAAAACGAATATGCGATGCTGGAAATGCAGCGCTTCATCGCCAAGCACGGCCTGACGAGATACCGCCTGCACCCGCAATTCCCGTTCAATTCGATTCTCCTTCAGCGGATGCTTTACGCCGCCGATCAGGACGGGCGCGGGGTCCAGTTCGCCGAGGTGCTGCTGCGACCGATCTGGGAAGAGGGGCTCGACATTTCCTCGCCCGAGGCCATCGGCGCGGCGGTCAGCGCGGCGGGCTTCGATGCCGCCGACCTGTTCGCCCGTGCCCAGAGCGACGCGGTCAAACAGGGTCTTGCCGCCAACACCGACAAGGCGGTCGCGCGCGGGGCCTTCGGGATTCCGACCATGTGGGTCGACGGCACGGAGATGTTCTTCGGCAAGGAGCGCCTTGGCCAGATCGAGGAGCTGCTGGCGAAGGGGTGAAGGGCGGGCGGCGGAGCGCTCATGCGGTAGTCACATCCTCCAGCGGCACATCCATCACCGGATAGCGCCGCCATTCGGCCCAGTCGTAGTGCCACCACTCGTTGGGCAGCGGCACGAAGCCATCGGCGACCATCCATTCCTCCAGCATCCTTGAATGCGCCAGTGCTTGCGCAGGCGCGGCGATGTTGCTGCGGTAGGCGGCGGGGGTGAAGTCGTCATAGGGGCTGGGCATCTCGACCTCGACGCCCGCGCGGTGCAATGACAGGTCGATCGAACAACCGCGGTTGTGGCGCGATCCGGTCGCCGGGTTGGCGACGAATTCGCGTTTGTCGGGCGGGGTCTCGTCCCACATCGCCTTGGTGATGCGCCAGGGCCGGTAGGCGTCGAAGATCAGCAGGCCGAAGCCTGCCGCCTCGGCGCGGGTCTGCACGCGGGAGAGCGCCTCGGCCACGGGGCGCTGCGCCACCGCCCGGGCAACAGGGTAGAGCACCCGGCCCATGAAGTTGGCGGACGTGGCATAGCGGATGTCGAACCTGAAGCGCGGATCGAAGCGGGCGAGATCGACCAGATCAGGGGCAAGGTCTGCCGCCGGATCGACCGGCAGGGCGAGCGGCGGGCCGCCGCGCGCCGCGCATCCGCCCAGCGTCCCTGCCAGCACGCCCGCCCCAAGGCCGCGCAACACCGTGCGGCGGGTGACGAAGGCGGTGGCGGCAGGCAGCGGGGCATTCATGGCACGGACACATAGGCCAGCGACAATGGCCCGGCCAGAAGCAATTCTCGCGGCCCACGGGATACAGCGGGGATTACCTGCGTTACGGGGCTTGTGGCGCGATGCAGAATCGCTACCTTGAGGCACGATATGAAGCAATTCTTCCAGCACGCTGCCACAACCGACGGGGTGACCGTCCGGGTCGCCGTCAACTACCTGCCGGAGCAATCGCATCCGGAGGCGGGCAAGTGGTTCTGGGTCTATCACATCCGCATCGAGAACGACAGCCACGAGCCGCTCCGCCTGCGCACCCGCCATTGGCGCATTACCGACGGACGCGGGATGGTGAGCCATGTCGACGGTGAGGGCGTGGTCGGCGAACAGCCGCTGCTCGCCCCGGGGCAGAGCCACGACTACGTCTCGGGCTGCCCGCTGACGACGCCTTTCGGTTCGATGGAAGGTTTCTACACCTTCCAGCGCCCCGATGGTTCGCCATTCGAGGTGCGCATCCCCTTCTTCCCGCTCTCCGCGCCCGAGACCGCCGAGGGGCGGTCTTCGCACTGACTGGGGACAGGCTTGCGATAGGCGCTTGTCGGGCCTAATTCGGCCAGCGTGAAGCGCACCCATCTTCCCCTCAATGCCCTGCGCGTGTTCGATGCGGCGGCGCGGCACCTGTCGTTCACCCGCGCCGCGGACGAGCTCGCCGTCACCCCCGCCGCCGTGGGCCAGCAGATCCGCGCGCTCGAGGACGTGCTCGGCGTCGTCCTGTTCCGCCGCACCTCCAAGGGCCTCGAACTCACGCCCGAGGCCGCAGCGGGGCTTGATCCCCTGCGCGAAGGCTTCCTCAGGTTCGAGGAAAGCGTTGCGGCGATGCAGGCCGGCCAGGCCTCGGACCGCTACACCATCGCGACCCCACGCGAATTCTACGCCGAATGGCTCGCTCCTCGCCTCGCGCGTTTCCAGACGGGGATGCCCGGCATTCAGTACATCCTCGCCCCCGACGAGCACGCCGACTTCACCGAGGCCAATCTCGATCTCGCGGTCCGGCTGGTTGACGGGCCGGGCGACCTCGAAGGCGTCCAGCTCGCCCCGGCGCTGCGGGTGACGGTTGCCGCGCCGGAGCACAGGGACGCGTGGATCGACTGGCCGGGGATGCCGCTGCCCGAAGGGCTCAACCCCTGCATCAAGGCCGGCTCGCCCGGACAGGCACTCGCCTCGGCGCTGGCGGGCATGGGCCGGACAATCCTTCCCCTTGCGCTGGCCGAGGCGGCGCTCGCCAGCGGCCGCCTCACCGCGCTGAGCGAGCCGGAGCCGAGCACCCGCGCCTACTGGCTGCTCGCCCCCCCTCCGCAATGGCGATCGAAAAAGGTGCGCGCGCTGGTGGGTTTCCTGAGTTCATGAGTCTTTTGTTGCGCCCTCAAGCGCCGGGCGCAGCGCGTCCGCGCTACTTGGCTTTTGCGCCATAAGGCGCGGCGCGCGGTCGCGCTTGCGGGCCTACGGCCCGATCCAGCGCGTTCAGGGGAGGTCGTGGCTTTCCTCCTCCTCGTCTTCCGCGATCCCCAGCTCCTCCAGCACCTCGGCGCGGATTTGTTCGTAGAGCCAATGACCGGGCTTGACGTAGCGCGCATCGACGTAGCGCGCGTGACGGTGGCGGATCACGAAGGCGAGCATCGAATTGGCGCGGGGGTTGGAAAGCCCCTCCGCCAGCGCGCGCTCCATTGCGCAATCCTCGAGCCTGAGCACCCCCCAGCCGAGCGCCTCGTCCCACGCGGCGGCAAACCCCTCTGCCCCCGGCTTGGCGCGCAGCTTGTAGAGCGCCTCGAGGCTGCGCCCGATATGCCGCGCGGCGGATGAGACTATGCCGGTGAGCGCCAGATGCGCGACAAAAGCGCGTTGAAGATCGGGCGTGATCGCGTTGCGGCGCGGCTGCTTGTGGCGATAGGGCGCGAAGTCGAGCAGCGGATCCCCGTCGGTGATGACCGCCGGCTCGAACGCCCAAGCGACCTCGGAGGTCGCCTGCCGCGCGATCTTGCGCTTGTTGCGCTTGGGCGGGGCGGGGGAGTCGTCGGCTGGCATGAGGGGAGGGGTGGCAGAGGGCGGGGGAGTAGGAAAATGGAAAAGAACCAACGGCGCGTTTGGCGGTGAACCGGCGCACAGCGCCGCAAGGCCGACCGGCCGCCGCGCCTTATGGCGCGAAAGCCAAGCAGCGCGGAGGCGCTGCGCCCGGCGCCTGAGGGCGCAAACAAAAGACTCGGGGAGCCACTACGCTAGCGTCCGTTCCCCCCTTTTTCGTCACCCGGGCTTGACCCGGGGCAAAGCTTACTGTTGTTTCACATCAGGTTTTCGAGAGCGAATATTAGGATTTGGGATCGGTGCAGGCATGACTTCACTTCGGCCAAATCTGGTAAAACGCATTGACCGCCTGCCCAAGCCCAAGAACGTGGCGGCGGCCATGCAACCGCTGTTTGAGGCAATTAGCAACGCGATACATTCCGTGCAGGGCCGGTTTCAGGAAACCGTCAGCACGAACGGCAGAATCCACATCACCGTCAGCACCAATCGGAACAAGGATAATGTTTGGGCCACGGTTGAAGACAACGGCCTTGGATTGGATGAAACCAATTGGGAGGCCTTCACCGAAACGGACACGGGGAACAAGATTTCAATTGGCGGCAAAGGGGTTGGCAGGCTCCTTTGGCTGGATTGTTTTCAGAAGGTTAGCGTTGTCAGCACATACAAGACGGACAGCGGCATGGAGCGGCGCTCCTTCGATTTCGTGCTGAAGCAGGACGATCAGATTCAGAACGAAAAGGTCGAAGCCGTAGCGGCTACCGAATCCCCGTCATTTTTTGTCCGGTTCGACGGCTTGCGGGACAACGGATACCTTTCCAATTTTCCCGGCAGAGATAGCTTTGTTTTCCAGCATTTAACGTCGCACTTCCTGCCAACCTTCATCGGCAAAAAGTGCCCGCAAATCTCGGTCTATGTCGGAGATGAGACCCGGCATTATCCCGCCGAAATCGATAACATCGTTCATCGTAAGCAGGCCGATATACGGCTGGAAACCGAAGATTACGGCCTGTTGCTCCTGACTTTGATGGAATGCGACAAGGTAGCCAGCGCCGATCTGAAAGGGCATCATTTCGTCCACTTCATCGCCCATGACCGCACCGTTCAATCTCAAAGCATCGACGGCAAACTTGGCCTGAAATACTTCGGCGATGATGGGGACAGGGTGTTCCATGCCATTCTGACGGGCGAGTTCCTGGACAAAAATGTGAATCAGGAACGCACCGCCTTCATGTTTGAGGATGTGGTTCTGGACCGCATCATCAACGATGTATGCACCTCGCATATCGAAGAGTTTCTGAAGGCCCCGCTGGAAAAACTTGGCGGGGAGCAGCGCGAGAAAATCGAGCAAATCACTGAAAGCTACCCTTCAGTGGCGTTCGGCAACACCGATGAACTTCAGGCCAAGATTCCGTCCGGCGAGCTGAAAGAGGATGCGATATACGGCCACTTGGCGCGTGAGCGGTTCCGCCGGGACCAACGGCAAGCCGAAAAGATTAGGTCTGTCCTAAGCCGGTTAAGGGGTGGCGAGGCGGACGCGGCGACATTCGCCGCCGCCATTGTTGAAGCCGGGAAAGCGATTGAGGATGCTGAGCAACGCAGCCTTGCCGAATACATTGTGCGCCGAAAAGTCGTTCTCGATTTCATCGAAATTCTGCTGGAAAAGGTTCGCGACGACACGCGGGACAGCTCCTATCAGCGGGAAGATATCCTCCATTCTTTCATCTGCCCTTTGCGGGTGAGCACGATTGCCGATGGCTCCAAGAAAGTGGAATCGGCAGCATCCCACGATCTATGGATCATCGACGAGCGGCTTACATTCGCACAGTATTTCAGCTCAGATGTGGAATTTTCGGCATTGTCGCAAGCAATCGAAAGCGACGACCGGCCCGACGTTTTGATATTCGATTACGTTCATGGTCTGCGCCAGACAGAGGAGCCATCCAAAGTCCTTTTGGTGGAGTTCAAGCGCCCTGGCCGCACAAACTATGCAGACAATGAAAACCCCCAAACGCAGGTCGAACGCTATGTCCGGCAATTGCAGGCAGGGGGATTGAATGATGTCAAGGGGCGGCCAATCAAGTTGGACAGCCACACGGTTTTCCATTGCTTCGTGGTCGCTGATATAGTCGGGAAGCTCGACGATTGGACATACACTTGGCAGCGCACGGCGGATGGCCGGGGGCGGCTCTATCAACCGCGAAACGGTTTCCAAGGTTCGATAGAACTGATTGGATGGGATGCGCTGTTGGACGATGCGCGGGCGCGAAATCAGGCGTTTTTTGATCGTGCCGGGATATCAGGCAAGAGCTACTTCAGCGTCGATTGAGGGGCCGTTGATTAGCACTTGCTCGGGGGTACGCATAACTCAATGACACAATCGCAAACGTAGTGGCTCCCCGAGTCTGTTTGTTTGGCCCCTCAAGCGCCGGGCGCGGCCCGTCCGGGCCGCTTGGCTTTCGCGCCATAAGGCGCGGCGGCCGGTCGGCCTTGCGGCGCTGCGCGCCGGTTCACCGCCTCACGCGCGGGTGTTGGATGCCTCGGGTCGCTCCTACGCTCACCCTTGACCCCCACCCCAAACCCGCCTATGGGCGCGCATCTTTCCGGGGTCTGCCTCGGAGCGAGCTGAACATTGGCGGTGCGTCTCCCTCGGGAAGGCAGCCGTCAAAGTAACCCGGTGGCCGAAGGGCCGCGCCTTGTGGGTGGAGCGTTTCGGCCTCGTCGTCATGCTGGTTTCGGCCAGCGCTTTTGCCGCTAGCTGTGCTTGCGGCCCTAGGCCCCAGCTTTCGCTGGGGTGACGGCTCGGGTTCAATCCTCTCTCTCCCCACATCGTCCGGCACCCGTGCTCACCATCAACCTGGTGAAGTGAGAACTTAATGCCGACGATCAACCAGCTGGTCCGCAAGGGCCGCAAGCCGCAGAAGGCCAAGAGCAAGGTCCCTGCGATGGAGCAGAACCCGCAGAAGCGCGGTGTCTGCACCCGCGTCTATACGACGACCCCGAAGAAGCCGAACTCGGCGCTGCGCAAGGTGGCCAAGATCCGCCTCACGAACCAGCGCGAAGTCATCAGCTACATCCCGGGCGAAGGCCACAACCTCCAGGAGCACTCGGTCGTGCTGATCCGCGGCGGGCGCGTGCGCGACCTTCCGGGCGTGCGCTATCACGTGCTGCGCGGCGTGCTCGACACGCAGGGCGTGAAGGACCGCAAGCAGTCGCGTTCGAAGTACGGCGCCAAGCGTCCGAAGTAAGGTTCAGGCGCGGACCCGGCTGCGGACCGCTCCCCCTCCCAGCTACCCCGTCGAGGTAGCATCTGGGTGGCCGGGAGGGGGAGCGGGCCGGAGCCGCAAGGCAGACCCGGACGGGTTCGCCGCATTCCGAAGGAATTAAGAAGATGTCACGTCGTCGTCGTCCCGAGAAGCGGGAAATCCTGCCCGATCCGCAGTATGGTGATCGGGTTCTGTCGAAGTTCATGAACAACCTCATGCTCGACGGGAAGAAGGCCGTTGCCGAAAAGATCGTCTATGGCGCGCTCGCCGCGGTCGAGAGCAAGGCCAAGACCGATCCGATCCAGCTGTTCCACGATGCGCTGAACAACGTGAAGCCGCAGGTCGAGGTTCGTAGCCGCCGCGTGGGCGGTGCGACCTACCAGGTGCCGGTGGAAGTGCGTCCCGAGCGCGCTCAGGCCCTGGCGATCCGCTGGCTGATCAGCGCTGCGCGCGGTCGTCCGGAAACCACGATGGCCGCGCGGCTGTCGGCCGAGCTGATGGATGCGGCCAACAACCGCGGCAACGCGGTCAAGAAGCGCGAAGACACCCATCGCATGGCCGACGCCAACCGGGCCTTCTCGCATTACCGCTGGTAACTCCGTTGATTGTGGGCAGCCGCGGGGCTTGGTCTTTCGGCTGTCACAATCATCCCTATATGGGGCGCTGACCGCAGACCGGCGGCCCCCTCACTCGTAAGGAACCTGATATGGCCCGCGAATATCCGCTGGAGCGCTATCGCAATATCGGCATCATGGCGCACATCGATGCCGGCAAGACCACGACGACCGAGCGTATTCTCTACTACACCGGCAAGTCCTACAAGATCGGCGAGGTGCACGATGGCGCCGCGACGATGGACTGGATGGAGCAGGAGCAGGAACGCGGGATCACCATCACCTCGGCCGCGACCACGACCTTCTGGACCGCCGAGGATCCGACCATGGATCCGATGAGCGATCCCGAGGCGCTGCGCGCCAAGATGCCCAAGCACCGCATCAACATCATCGATACCCCCGGCCACGTGGACTTCACCATCGAAGTCGAACGCTCCCTGCGCGTCCTGGACGGCGCGGTAGCGGTGTTCGACGGGGTGGCCGGCGTGGAACCTCAGTCGGAAACCGTCTGGCGCCAGGCCGACAAGTACGGCGTCCCCCGCATGTGCTTCATCAATAAGTTGGATCGCACTGGCGCCGATTTTTACTACTGCGTCCAGTCGATCATCGACCGTCTCGGCGCGACCCCGCTGGTGCTCTATCTCCCGATCGGTGCGGAGAACCAGCTGCAGGGTGTGGTCGACCTCGTGAACAACCGCGGCATCGTCTGGAAGGACGAGACGCTGGGCGCGAAGTACGAATTTATCCCCATTCCCGATGATCTGGCCGACAAGGCGGCGGAATATCGCGAGAAGCTGATCGAGACCGCAGTCGAACAGGACGACGAGGTCATGGAAGCCTATCTCGAAGGGAAGGAGCCGGACGTTGCGACCCTCAAGCGCCTGATCCGCAAGGGCACCATCGCGCGCGCTTTCGTGCCGATCACTTGCGGCTCGGCGTTCAAGAACAAAGGCGTCCAGCCGCTGCTCGACGCAGTGGTGGACTACATGCCTTCGCCGCTGGATATTCCGCCGATCAAGGGCGTGCTGCCCGGCACTGACGAGGAAGACGAGCGTCCGTCAAGCGATGATGCTCCGTTCGCCGCGCTGGCGTTCAAGATCATGAACGACCCGTTCGTCGGATCGCTGACCTTCACCCGCATCTACTCGGGCAAGCTCACCAAGGGCCAGGTCCTGAACTCGGTGAAGGACAAGAAGGAAAAGATCGGGCGCATGCTGCTGATGCACTCGAACAACCGCGAAGACATCGATGAGGCATTCGCGGGTGACATCGTCGCGTTGGCCGGTATGAAGGACACCACCACCGGGGACACCCTGTGTGACCCTTCCAAGCCGATCATTCTCGAGCGCATGGAATTTCCCGAGCCCGTCATCGAGTTGTCGGTCGAGCCCAAGACCAAGGCCGACCAGGAAAAGATGGGCATCGCGCTCAATCGTCTCGCGCAGGAGGATCCGTCCTTCCGCGTTTCGACTGATCACGAGAGCGGCCAGACGATTATCAAGGGGATGGGCGAACTGCATCTTGACATCATCGTCGATCGCATGCGTCGCGAATTCAAGGTCGAGGCCAATGTCGGTGCGCCGCAGGTGGCCTACCGCGAATACCTCGCGCGTGAAGTCGAGGTCGATTACACCCACAAGAAGCAGTCGGGCGGCTCGGGCCAGTTCGGCCGCGTGAAGGTTGTCGTCACCCCAGGTGAACGCGGCCAGGGCGTGATCTTCGAGGACCACATCAAGGGCGGGAACATCCCGCGCGAATACATCCCGGCGGTCGAGAAGGGCTTCCGCGAACAGGCCGAAAGCGGCCACCTCGTCGGCTTCCCGATCATCGACTTCACCATCAAGCTGATCGACGGCGCCTATCATGATGTCGACTCGAGCGCGATCGCGTTCGAAATTGCCGCGCGCGGGGCGATGCGTGAAGTCGCGCAAAAGGCCGGCATCAAGCTGCTCGAGCCGATCATGAAGGTCGAAGTTGTCACTCCGGACGAATATCTGGGTGACGTGATCGGCGACCTCAACAGCCGGCGCGGTCAGATCCAGGGCACCGATACCCGCGGCAATGCCCAGGCGGTCGAGGCGTTTGTCCCGCTCGCCAACATGTTCGGCTACGTCAACGAACTGCGCTCGTTCACGCAAGGGCGCGCGCAGTACACCATGCAGTTCTCGCACTATGACGAGGTTCCGGCCAACGTCGCAGCCGAGGTCAAGGAGAAACTTGCCTAAGCTGCTTCGGCAGTCTAGGGGCGGCGCCTGATTCTGCGGGTGCCGCCACATTCTCCCGCGAACTCATCTTTTCATCCAAGAAGGTACACCAGAGAAATGGCCAAGGAAAAATTCCAGCGGAACAAGCCGCACTGCAATATCGGCACGATCGGTCACGTCGACCACGGCAAGACCACGCTGACGGCGGCGATCACCAAGGTGATGGCTGAAACCTACGGTGGCGAAGCGGTTGATTTCGCCAACATCGACAAGGCTCCCGAAGAACGGGAGCGCGGCATCACCATCTCGACCGCGCACGTCGAATATGAAAGCGAAAAGCGCCACTACGCCCACGTCGACTGCCCGGGTCACGCCGACTACGTGAAGAACATGATCACCGGTGCCGCGCAGATGGACGGTGCGATCCTCGTCGTGAACGCCGCCGACGGCCCGATGCCCCAGACGCGTGAGCACATCCTGCTTGCCCGTCAGGTCGGTGTGCCGGCGCTGGTGGTGTACATGAACAAGGTCGACCAGGTCGACGACGAGGAAATCCTCGAGCTGGTCGAGCTTGAAGTGCGCGAGCTGCTCAGCTCGTATGACTTTGACGGCGACAATATTCCGATCATCAAGGGTTCGGCGCTCGCCGCGCTCGAAGGCCGCGATGATCACATCGGCAAGGATTCGATCATTGCCCTGATCAAGGCGGTTGACGAATACATCCCGCAGCCCGACCGTCCGATCGACAAGGACTTCCTGATGCCGATCGAGGACGTGTTCTCGATCTCGGGTCGCGGCACCGTTGTGACCGGCCGTGTCGAGACCGGCGTGGTGAACGTGGGCGACGAAGTCGAAATCGTCGGTCTCAGGGACACCCGCAAGACCACCGTCACCGGCGTCGAAATGTTCCGCAAGCTGCTCGATCGCGGCGAGGCGGGTGACAATATCGGCGCGCTGATCCGCGGCGTTGCGCGCGATGAGGTCGAGCGTGGTCAGGTGCTGTGCAAGCCCGGCTCGGTCAAGCCGCACACCGAGTTCGAAGCCGAGGTCTATGTGCTGTCGAAGGACGAAGGCGGCCGTCACACCCCGTTCTTCGCCAACTACCGCCCGCAGTTCTACTTCCGCACCACCGACGTGACCGGCGAAGTGATCCTTCCCGAAGGCACCGAAATGGTGATGCCGGGCGACAACGTCTCGATCGGCGTCAAGCTGATCGCGCCGATCGCCATGGACGAAGGTCTGCGCTTCGCGATCCGCGAGGGCGGCCGGACCGTGGGTTCGGGCGTCGTGTCCAAGATCACCAAGTAAGGTTCGGCTCCCGCGGGGAGCGTGACCTCAGATTCGGAGGCCCGGTCGCTTGCATGAGCGATCGGGCCTCTTGGCATCGAAGGGCAGGGCGTTCGGGCGTGGCAGGGGCACGCGTTGGATGGTCACGCAATTTCCTTGCCAATCCCCCTTGCCTTGAAAGGGTGCGCCCCGTATAGGCGCGCATCCGCAGACGAGATTCGCGCTCGTCTGACACGAGTTTTGAAGAAGGCCGCCCGCTCACGGGAAACCGAGCCATGCGGGGCGGTCTTTGTTTTTGGGAATTGCCGGGCAACCGGTGGCTCCTTGGCTCTTTCGCATCGGTAGTAGGACATGGAAGCTCAGAATATCCGCATTCGCCTCAAGGCGTTCGATCATCGCGTTCTCGACCAGGCGACGGGCGAGATCGCCGACACCGCCCGTCGGACCGGCGCGCTCATTCGTGGCCCCATTCCTCTGCCGACGCGGATCGAGAAGTTCACCGTGAACCGCGGGCCGCACATCGACAAGAAGTCGCGTGAGCAGTTCGAGGTGCGCACCTACAAGCGGCTGCTCGACATCGTGCAGCCCAACGCTCAGACCGTCGATGCGCTGATGAAGCTCGATCTGGCGGCCGGCGTGAACGTTGAGATCAAGCTGGCGTAAGCTGGCCGACATGCCCTCGCCTCACGGGTGAGGGCCTCTATCGTGGGAGCGGTTGACGCTCCGCCTGACGATAGGGTGGATACCGCCGGAGCCGTGCTCCGGGCTGCGTCCCCCGTCTCGCTTCCTGCGGCCATCTGGCCAGCGGAAGCATTCAGCCCGGACGGGGCGATGCTTGAAAACTCGGGCTGAACTGGGCTGCGGCACTTGCGGCGCGGCCTGCCATGCACCTTGCGGATGGTCCGTGGGGTGCCTCTGATGAGGAGTAACAAGACGATGCGCACCGGCGTGATCGCAAAGAAAGTCGGGATGACCCGCCTCTTCCAGGAGGACGGACGGCACGTGCCCGTGACCGTTCTGTCGCTGGAAGATTGTCAGGTGGTTTCGCACCGCACCGCAGAACGCGATGGCTATTTCGCGCTGCAGCTGGGTGCGGGTGAAGCCAAGCAAAAGAATGTCGCCAAGCCGCAGCGCGAGCACTTCGCCAAGGCTGGCGTCGGCCTCAAGAAGCAGGTCGCCGAATTTCGCGTGGATAGCGAAGATGCGCTCGTGCCCGTCGGTGCGACCATCTCGGCCGATCACTTCGTGCCCGGCCAGAAGGTCGACATTACCGGCCATACCCAAGGCAAGGGCTTTGCGGGCGCGATGAAGCGTTGGGGCTTTGGCGGTATGCGCGCCACCCACGGCGTGTCGATCTCGCACCGTGCGCATGGTTCGACCGGTAACCGTCAGGATCCGGGCCGGGTGTTCAAGGGAAAGAAGATGGCCGGCCACATGGGCGACCGTCAGCGCACCCAGCAGAACCTCGAAATCGTCCGCACCGATGCGACCCGCGGCCTGCTGTTCGTGAAGGGTTCGGTTCCGGGCTCGAAGAACGGCTGGCTGCTCGTGCGCGACGCGGTCAAGCTGCCGCTGCCTGAGGGCGTGCCGTTCCCTGGCGCGGTGCTCGAGAAGGGCGCTCCGGTCGCTGATGAGACGCTCTCGGTGGTCGAGGCGGCCGCCGAACAAGCCATCGTGACGGAAGGTGCCGAGCCCGGCACCGAGGCCACCGAAGAAAACAAGGAAGGCTGAGCCATGAAGATCAAGGTTCAGAAAATCGACGGCGGAAACGCCGCAGGCGAGATCGAGCTGTCGGATGACGTGTTCGGCCTCGAGCCGCGTGCCGACATCCTGCACCGCGTCGTGACCTGGCAGCTCGAAAACCGCCGCGGCACCGCCCGCCCGACGCGCGAGCGTTCGGACGTGGCCCGCACCGGCAAGAAGTTTGGCCGCCAGAAGGGTGGCGGATCGGCCCGTCACGGCGACCGTGCGGCTCCGACCTTCATCGGCGGCGGCAAGGCTCATGGTGCGCGCAAGCGTGATTTCGGGCAGTCGCTCAACAAGAAGATCCGCGCGCTCGGCCTGAAGATGGCGCTATCGAGCAAGGCCAGGGACGGCCTTATCGTGGTGGACAGCCTCGCGCTGGCCGAAGCCAAGACCAAGGCGCTCAAGGGTCACCTCGTGAAGGCCGGTCTTTCGGGCAAGGTGCTGGTGATCGACGGCGAACAGGTCGACGCGGGCTTCAAGAAGGCGGCTGGCAACCTGCCGGGCGTCAACGTGCTCCCGGCGATCGGCGCCAATGTTTACGATATCCTCAACCATGACACGCTGGTTCTCACCAAGGCCGCGGTCGAAAAGCTGGAGGCGCGCTTCAATGGCTAAGAAGCAGACCGTCGATGCGCGTCATTACGACGTGATCCTCGCCCCCCACATCACCGAGAAATCGACCCTCGCGTCCGAACAGAACGCGGTCGTCTTCAAGGTGGCCAAGGATGCGACCAAGCCCCAGATCAAGGAAGCCATCGAAGCGATCTACGACAAGAAGGTCGTCGCGGTGAACACCCTAGTGATGAAGGGCAAGACCAAGCGCTGGAAGGGCAAGGCCTATCAGCGCAGCAACGTGAAGAAGGCGATCGTCACCCTCGCCGAGGGCGAAATGATCGACATCACCAGCGGAATCTGAGGCCAAGGGACAGAGGCACGAACAATGGCACTCAAGAACTACAAGCCGACCAGTCCCGCGCGCCGCGGTCTGATTCTGGTCGACAAGTCGGCCCTGTGGAAGGGCAAGCCGGTCAAGGCGCTTACCGAAGGCAAGCGCAAGACCGGTGGCCGCAACAACAAGGGCCATGTCACCTCGCGTGGCATTGCCGGTGGTCACAAGCAGAAGTATCGCTTTATCGACTTCAAGCGTCGCAAGTGGGACATGCCGGCCACCGTCGAGCGGATCGAGTACGACCCGAACCGCACGGCGTTCATCGCGCTGGTGCGGTACGAAGACGGCGAGCAGGCCTACATCATCGCGCCGCAGCGTCTGGCGGTCGGCGACACGGTGGTGGCGGGCGAGAAGACCGACACCAAGCCGGGCAATGCGATGCTGCTGGGTCAGATGCCCGTTGGCACGATCTGCCATAATGTCGAGATGAAGCCGGGCAAGGGTGGCCAGATCGCCCGTTCGGCTGGCGCCTATGTGCAGGTCGTTGGCCGTGACCGCGCGATGGTCATCGTCCGGCTCAACTCGGGCGAGCAGCGTTACCTGCGCGCCGACTGCATGGGCACGGTGGGGGCGGTATCGAACCCCGACAACGCCAACCAGAACTTTGCCAAGGCCGGCCGCTCGCGCTGGATGGGCAGGCGTCCGCTGACCCGTGGCGTGGCGAAGAACCCGGTCGATCACCCGCACGGTGGTGGTGAAGGGCGCACCTCGGGCGGTCGTCATCCGGTGACCCCGTGGGGCAAGCCGACCAAGGGGGCCCGCACGCGCCACAACAAGCAGACGGACAAGATGATCATCCGTTCGCGTCACGCGAAGAAGAAGAGGTAAGAGACAATGGCACGTTCCGTCTGGAAAGGTCCGTTTGTCGAGCTGAGCCTGCTCAAGAAGGCTGAAAGCGCGCAGGAAACCATGAACACCAAGCCGATCAAGACCTGGTCGCGGCGTTCGACGATCCTGCCGCAGTTCGTCGGGCTCACCTTCAACGTGTACAACGGGCACAAGTTCATTCCCGTTTCGGTTTCGGAAGAAATGGTCGGCCACAAGCTCGGTGAATTTGCGCCCACGCGCACCTTCCCCGGTCACGCCGCCGACAAGAAGGGCAAGCGCTAATGGGTAAGGCAAAGGCACCCCGCCGCGTGGGCGATAACGAGGCGCTGGCCGTCGGCACCACCATCCGTGGTTCGGCGCAGAAGCTCAACCTCGTGGCCGCCCTGATCCGCGGCAAGAAGGCTGAAGAGGCGATGAACATCCTCGCCTTTTCGAAGCGGGCGATGGCGCGCGATGCGAGCAAGGTGCTCGCCTCGGCGATCGCCAATGCGGAAAACAACCACAACCTCGATGTCGACGCGCTGATCGTCGCCGAAGCGAGCGTGGGCAAGTCGGTGACGATGAAGCGCTTCCACACCCGTGGCCGCGGTAAGTCGACCCGGATTTTGAAGCCGTTCTCGCGTCTGCGGATCGTGGTTCGCGAAGCAGAGGAGGCCTGAGATGGGTCAGAAGAGCAATCCGATCGGTCTGCGCTTGCAGATCAACCGCACCTGGGACAGCCGCTGGTACGCCGAAGGACGTGACTATGCGGGCCTGCTCAAGGAAGATCTCGCGATCCGCAAGTACATCATGGAAAACCTGCCGCAGGCGGCGATTTCCAAGGTCGTGATCGAGCGTCCGGCCAAGCTTTGCCGCGTTTCGATCTTCGCTGCGCGCCCCGGTGTCATCATCGGTAAGAAGGGTGCAGACATCGAGAAGCTGCGCGCGAAGCTCGCCACGATGACCGCGAGCGAGGTCAAGCTGAACATCGTCGAGATCCGCAAGCCGGAGATCGATGCCAAGCTCGTGGCGCAGGGCATTGCCGACCAGCTGGTGCGCCGCGTGGCGTTCCGCCGGGCGATGAAGCGTGCGGTGCAGTCCGCGCTTCGCCTGGGCGCGGAGGGCATCAAGATTGTGTGCGGCGGCCGTCTCGGCGGGGCGGAGATCGCCCGCGTCGAATGGTATCGCGAAGGCCGCGTTCCGCTCCACACCCTGCGTGCTAACATCGACTATGCTGAAGCCGAGGCGCTCACCGCTTACGGCATCATCGGCATCAAGGTGTGGATCTTCAAGGGCGAGATCCTCGCGCACGATCCGACCGCGCAGGACCGCCTGATGATGGAAGCCCAGACTTCCGGCGTCCGTCCGGCCCGCTAGAGGTAACAGACAATGTTGCAACCGAAGAAAACCAAGTTTCGCAAGCAGTTCAAGGGCCGGATCAAGGGCGAAGCCAAGGGTGGCACCACCCTCAACTTCGGCTCCTATGGGCTCAAGGCGCTTGAGCCGGAGCGTGTCACCGCCCGTCAGATCGAAGCGGCGCGTCGTGCGATCACCCGTCACATCAAGCGTCAGGGCCGGCTGTGGATCCGCGTGTTCCCCGATGTGCCGGTGTCGAAGAAGCCTGCCGAAGTCCGTCAGGGCAAGGGCAAGGGTTCGGTCGAATACTGGGCGGCCAAGGTGAAGCCGGGCCGCATCCTGTTCGAACTCGACGGCGTCGCCGGCCCGCTGGCCGCCGAAGCTTTCGAGCGCGCAGCGATGAAGCTGCCGATCAAGACCAAGGTCGTCGCCCGCCTTGGCGACACCAGCCACCTGGGAGGCGAATAATGGCCGATATCGCGGACCTTCGCACCAAGACCGATGATCAGCTGAACGCCGAGCTCATCGAGCTCAAGCGCGAGCAGTTCAATCTCCGGTTCCAGGCTGCGACCAACCAGCTCGAGGCTCCCTCGCGCATCCGTGAGGTGCGCCGGACCATCGCGCAGATCAAGACGCTCCAAAACGAGCGTGCGGCCAAGGCCGCCGCCGCCAAGGCGTAAGGAGTAAGCACAATGCCCAAGCGCATTCTCGTCGGGACTGTGACCTCCGACAAGACCGACAAGACCGTCACCGTGAAGGTCGAACGCAAGGTGAAGCATCCGCTTTACGGGAAGATCATCCGTCGTTCGAAGAAGTATCACGCGCACGACGAGAACAACGAATACACCGTGGGCGATGTCGTGCGGATCGAAGAGACCCGTCCGATTTCGAAAACCAAGACCTGGATCGTCAAGGATCGGGTCGTCGCGGGCGGCCCCCAGGCGATCGAGGCTGATCTCGATGTCGCGGAAGCGGGCAACTGAATTGGCGTAAACGGAACTGCCGGGCCCCGGTCGGATCGGGCGTCCCGGTAAGCCACTGAGAAGGAAAACGGATCAATGATCCAGATGCAATCCAATCTCGACGTCGCGGACAACAGCGGCGCCAAGCGCGTCCAGTGCATCAAGGTGCTGGGCGGCTCGAAGCGCCGGACCGCGGGCGTCGGCGACGTGATCGTCGTCTCCGTCAAGGAGGCGCAGCCGCGCGCGAAGGTAAAGAAGGGCGACGTTCACCGCGCGGTGATCGTGCGCACCCGCAAGGACGTGCGCCGTCCGGATGGTACCGTCATCCGCTTCGACAGCAACGCTGCCGTGCTGGTCAACAAGAACGAGGAGCCGATCGGCACCCGTATCTTCGGCCCGGTGGTGCGCGAGCTGCGGTCGCGCGGCTTCATGAAGATCATTTCGCTCGCTCCGGAGGTGCTGTGATGGCAGCCGCCAAGATCAAGAAGGGTGACAGCGTCGTCGTGCTTTCGGGCAAGGACAAGGGCCGCACCGGTACGGTTACCCAGGTTCTCCCGAAAGAGGGCAAGGTTGTTGTCGAGGGCGTCAACATCGTCGCCCGTCACCGCAAGCCCAGCCAGCAGAACCCGCAGGGTGGCATCGACCGGTTCCCGGCCCCGATGCACATCTCGAAGGTTGCTGTGGCTGATCCCAAGACGGGCAAGCCCACCCGCGTCCGTTTCGAGGTGCGCGATGGCAAGAAGGTGCGCGTTGCCGTGAAGAGCGGGGAGACCATCAATGGGTGAGAAAACCTACACGCCGCGGATGAAGGCGAAGTACGACGCCGAGATCGTCAAGGCGATGATCGCGAAGTTCGGTTACAAGAACCGGCTCGAGGTCCCCAAGATCGAGAAGATCACGCTCAACATGGGCGTGGGCGAAGCGAGCCAGGACAAGAAGAAGGTTCAGACCGCTGCCGAGGAAATGGCGCTGATCGCCGGCCAGAAGCCGGTGATTACGCTCGCCAAGAAGTCGATCGCGCAGTTCAAGCTGCGTGAGGGCATGCCGATTGGCTGCAAGGTGACGCTGCGCCGTGACCGGATGTACGAATTTCTCGATCGTCTGGTGACCGTAGCCATGCCGCGCATCCGTGACTTCCGTGGGCTGAACGCCAGGTCGTTCGACGGCCGTGGCAACTATGCGATGGGGCTCAAGGAGCAGATCGTCTTCCCCGAGATCAGCTACGACAAGATCGAGAAGGTGCGCGGGATGGACATTATCGTCACCACCACCGCCAAGACCGACGAAGAGGCGCGCGAGCTGCTGCGTCTGTTCGGTTTCCCCTTTCAGGGTGAAGCCAAGGGCGAACAGAAGGAGGCGGCGTGAGCCGCTTTCTCGTAGAGACACGAAAGAAGAGAGCTTAAGTCCATGGCGAAACTGAGTTCGATCAACAAGAACGAACGCCGCAAGAAGCTCGTCAAGCGCTATGCCGCGAAGTACGAGAAGCTGAAGGCGATCGCAAACGACACCTCGCTTGACGAGACCGAGCGTCTGCTCGCTCGGCTCAAGATGGCGGAAATCCCGCGCAATGCGAACCCGACGCGGGTGCGCAACCGCTGCGCCACCACCGGCCGCCCCCGCGGCTATTACCGCAAGTTCGGCATCAACCGTATCGAACTGCGCGAACTCGGCAACAAGGGCCTCATTCCGGGCCTGACCAAGTCGAGCTGGTGAGGACCAAGTACATGGCTATGACCGATCCCCTGGGTGACATGCTCACCCGCATCCGCAACGGCCAGCAGGCGAAGAAGGACTCGGTCCTCACCCCTGCCAGCAAGCTGCGCGCCAATGTTCTCGAAGTGCTCCGGCGTGAGGGCTACATCCGTGGCTACTCCGAGGATAATTCGGGCAAGCACCCGGCGCTGCGGATTGAGCTTAAGTATTTCGAAGGCGAGCCCGCGATCAAGCACGTGGCCCGCGTCTCGAAGCCCGGCCGCCGGATCTATTCGGGCTCGAAGGAGCTTCCGAGCGTCCGCAACGGCCTTGGCATCACCATCGTCTCGACGCCCAAGGGCGTGCTCTCGGATGCCGAGGCGCGCGCCCATAACGTCGGTGGCGAAGTGCTGGCGGAGGTGTTCTGATGAGCCGCATCGGCAAGAAGCCGGTGGCGATCCCTGACGGGGTGACGGCCACCATCGAAAACAGCACGCTGAGCGTGAAGGGCCCCAAGGGCACCCTCACCATGGGTCTGTCCGATCTCATCGACTACAAAGTCGAAGCGGGCGAGATCGTGGTCAAGCCGGCCAATGACAGCAAGCAGGCGCGTGCCTTCTGGGGCATGCAGCGCACGCTTGTATCGAATCTGGTCGAAGGCGTCACCGTCGGCTTCACCAAGATCCTCGACATCAAGGGGGTCGGCTATCGTGCCAGCGCGCAGGGCCGCAACCTCAAGTTGCAGCTCGGCTACAGCCACGATGTCGATCTTCCGGTGCCCGAAGGTCTCGAAGTGAAGACCCCGGATCAGACCACGATCGAAATCTCGGGCATCGACAAGCAGGCCGTGGGCCAGTTTGCTGCCGAAATCCGCCGCTGGCGCAAGCCCGAGCCGTACAAGGGCAAGGGCATTGCCTATCGCGGCGAGTACATCTTCCGCAAGGAAGGGAAGAAGAAGTAAGATGGCAAAGCTTTCCCTTTTCGAACGTCGCCGTCGCCGGGTCCGCTCCGCGCTGCGTGCGCGGGCCGGTGGCAAGCCGCGTCTTTCCGTGCACCGGACTGGTCGCCACATCTATGCGCAGATCATCGACGATGCTGCCGGCAAGACGCTTGCCGCCGCCTCGTCGCTGAGCACCACGGGGAGCGGCGCCAACGTCGCGGCTGCGGCCGAGGTCGGCAAGCAGATTGCCGAGGCTGCCAAGAAGGCGGGCGTGACCAGTGTCGTGTTCGATCGCGGCGGATTCTTGTTCCATGGCCGCGTCAAGGCGCTGGCCGATGCCGCCCGTGAAGGCGGGCTGGAGTTCTGATCATGGCTGATGAAAACACCATTGAAGCCGCCGACGTGGCGGGCGACATCGCCGGCGAAGCGGGCGAGACCCAGGGCCGTCGCGGTCGTGGGCGTGGCGGCAACCGCGATGGCGGCGAGGGCCGCGGTCGTGGCCGCGGCAACCGCGACGATCGGCGCGGCAAGCAGGAAGAAGACGACGGCATCATCGAGAAGCTGGTGCACATCAACCGCGTCTCGAAGACCGTGAAAGGCGGCAAGCGCTTCGGCTTTGCTGCGCTGGTCGTGGTCGGTGACGGTCAGGGCCGGGTTGGTTTTGGCCACGGCAAGGCCCGTGAGGTGCCCGAAGCCATCACCAAGGCGACCGCTGCGGCCCGCAAGAAGATGATCCGCGTGCCGCTCAAGGAAGGCCGCACGCTGCACCACGACGGCAACGGACGTTTCGGCGCCGGCAAGGTGACCGTCCGTTCGGCGCCTCCGGGGACCGGTATCATTGCCGGCGGTCCGATGCGCGCCGTGTTCGAGAGCCTCGGCGTTGCCGACGTGGTGACCAAGTCGGTCGGCACCTCGAATCCCTACAACATGATCCGCGCCACCTTCGCCGCGCTGTCCGAGCAGACTTCGCCGAAGTCGGTTGCCCAGCGTCGCGGCAAGAAGGTTGCCGACCTGCTGGGTCGGGGCGGGGTGAGTGCAGCCGAGGCCGAGGCCGAAGCTGCTGCGATTGTGGAGTAATTCCAGATGGCTACCATCAAGATCAAGCAAGTGGGTTCGCCCATCCGTCGCCCCGCCATCCAGCGCCAGATCCTCATCGGTCTGGGCCTCAACAAGATGCACAAGGTGGTCGAGCGTCAGGACACCCCCGAGGTGCGCGGCGCGATCGCCAAGATCCCCCATCTGGTGCAGGTGGTCGACTAACATCAGGCAAGGCCCCGCTTGTCGGGGCCTTGCTTCCTCCCCGCGCGACAAAAGCGAAAGCGAGTGCAGAAAATGAAACTGAATGACATCCGCGACAATGCCGGTGCCCGCAAGGGCCGCGTCCGTGTCGGCCGTGGTATCGGCTCGGGCAAGGGCAAGACCGCCGCACGCGGCCAGAAGGGCCAGAAGGCCCGTTCGGGCGTTGCGATCAAGGGCTTCGAAGGCGGCCAGATGCCGCTTCACATGCGCCTGCCGAAGCGCGGCTTCAACAACCCTTTCGGCAAGGATTATGCTGAGGTGAATGTCGGCATGGTCCAGAAATTCATCGACGCGGGCAAGCTCGATTCCAAGGCCACTATCACCGAGGACGCGCTGCGTGCTGCGGGCCTCGTGCGCGGCGGCAAGGACGGCGTGCGTCTGCTCGGCAAGGGCGAAATCACCACCAAGGCGAGCTTTGCCGTGACCGGCGCGTCCAAGGGCGCGATTGCTGCGGTTGAAAAGGCTGGCGGCAGCGTCGAAGTCGCCCCGACCCCGACCCCCGAGCACGAGAAGAAGCTCGCCCGCCGCGAAGCCAACAAGGCGGCGAAGGCGAAGTAATCGACGAAATGGTGCGCGCGGGGGTTCGACATTGGCCCCCGCGCTCCCTATTTACGCTCCCGCACGCCGCAGCGGCCCTCCACCAAGGGTGATTTCGCTGACCTGGCGGGTCCGGATCAAGAGCTAGGATCGACCTCATCCCATGGCATCACGCGCCGACAATATCGCGAGCAACCTCAACCTCGGCAATTTCGCCAAGGCCACCGAGCTTCGCCAGCGTATCTGGTTCACGATCGGGGCGCTGATCGTCTTCCGTTTCCTCAGCTTCGTGCCGTTGCCCGGCGTCAACCCGCTGATCCTCAGCGAGCTGTATGACCAGACCCGCGGCGGCATCCTCGATCTGTTCAATACCTTCTCGGGTGGCAGCCTTGAGCGCATGAGCCTGATCGCGCTCGGCGTGATGCCCTACATCACCGCTTCCATCGTGGTGCAGATGGCTTCGGCGCTGCACCCGACGCTGGCTGCGCTCAAGAAGGAAGGTGCGGCGGGGCGCCAGAAGCTCAACCAGTACACCCGCTACGGCGCGGTGGTGCTGTGCGCGATCCAGGGCTATTTCCTCGCCGTCGGCCTTGAAAGCTTCGGCGCGCAGAGCGGCCTGCAGGCGGTGGTCGATCCCGGCTACCTGTTCCGCATCGTCGCCGTCATCAACCTGGTCGGGGGCACCATGTTCCTGCTCTGGCTGGGCGAGCAGATCACGAGCCGCGGCATTGGCAACGGCGTTTCTCTGATCATCATGGCGGGCATCGTTGCCCAGTTCCCGACCTTTGGTTCCAACCTCTTCGAAGGCGGCCGCACGGGCGCGATCGCGCCGGCCATCATCATTGCCTTCATCGCCATGGTGGTGGGCCTCATTCTCCTCATTTCCTTCATGGAGCGCGCCCAGCGCCGGCTGCTGATCCAATATCCCAAGCGTGCGACGCAAAACGGGATGATGCAGGCTGATCGTTCGCACCTGCCGCTGAAGATCAATACCGCTGGCGTGATCCCGCCGATTTTCGCCAGCTCGCTGTTGCTCTTGCCGCTGACAATCTCGCAGTTCGCTGGCCAGTCGGTTGACAGCGAGAGCGGTTTCTACACCGTCATCCAGTCGCTCAACCAATATCTCGCCCACGGCCAGCCGCTCTACATGGCGCTCTACGCGATCGGCATCATCTTCTTCTGTTTCTTCTACACCGCGGTGGTCTTCAATCCTGAGGAGACGGCGGACAATCTCAAGAAGAACGGCGGTTTCATCCCCGGCATCCGTCCGGGCAAGCGCACCGCGGACTATCTCGAATATGTCCTGACCCGCATCACCGTGATCGGCGCGATCTATCTGACGCTGGTTTGCGTGCTGCCGGAATATATGATCGCCCAGACCGGCATTCCGCTGTTTCTTGGCGGCACCAGCCTGCTGATCGTCGTCAATGTCACCGTCGACACGATCACTCAGGTCCAGTCGCACTTGCTGGCGCATCAGTATGGCGATCTCATCAAGAAGGCCAGGCTCAAGGGTCGGATGCGCTGACGCCAGACCGAAGTCTACTTGACGCTAAGCCGATGATAGTTGAACCCGCGATTTGGAAAGCAAGCCGCCGGTCTGAACCGGCAGCATAACGGGGGACGGTTTGTGAACATCATTCTTCTTGGTCCTCCCGGAGCTGGCAAGGGCACGCAGAGCGCCGGCTTGGTCGAACGGCACGGGATGCGCCAGCTCTCTACCGGCGATATGTTGCGCGCCGCCGTCAAGGCTGGCACCCCGGTCGGGCTTAAGGCCAAGGAAGTGATGGATCGGGGCGAGCTGGTTTCGGACGAGATCGTCTCGGACCTGATCGACGCCGAGCTGGCCGCGATGGGTCAGGAAACGGGGGTGATCTTCGATGGTTATCCGCGCACTGCCGCGCAGGCCGAAATGCTCGACGCGATTCTGGCGCGCAACGGCCGCGTGCTCGATCACGTGATCGAGCTTGAGGTTGACGAAGACGCGCTGGTCGAGCGCATCACCGGTCGTTTTTCCTGTGCCAATTGCGGTGCGCTCTATCACGATACCGCCAATCCGCCTGCCACCCCTGGCGTGTGCGACAGTTGCGGCGGCACCGAGTTCAAGCGCCGCCCCGACGACAACGAGAAAACCGTGCGCACTCGGATGCAGGAATACCGCGCCAAGACTGCACCGATCCTGCCCATCTACGAAGCACGCGGGATCGTCTCGCGGATTGACGGCATGGCTCCGATTGACACGGTCGCCGAACAGATCGACGCCATTCTGCGCGGCTGACTGTGTGCAGGCGCTTTCGCGCCTGGGCGGTTTGGCCTAATTATCTGCCGGGATGAGGGAGGTTGTCGCCATGGCGAAGATCCGAAGGTTCTGCGCGCTCGCGGCGCTTTGGCTGCTTTACCCCGCGCCGGGGGCGGCCGAGGTCATCAGTCGCGGGACGGACAGCTTCGTTTCGCGCCACGAGGTGGTGGTCAAGGCCAGCCCCAAGGAGGTTTGGCTGGCGCTGATCTCGCCGGCGGGCTGGTGGACGCGGGAGCACACCTGGTCGGGCGATGCCGCCAATCTCACCCTGACTCCGCAGGCCGGTGGGTGTTTCTGCGAGAAGATTCCCGAAGTTGACGAACCGGGGCGCTTCACGCTCGAAGGCAGCGTCGAGCACATGCGCGTGATCCAGGCCTATCCCGAACGCGCGCTGCGGATGCAGGGCGCGCTCGGGCCGCTCCAGAGCGAGCCGGTCAACGCCATTCTCACCATCGCCATCAGTCAGGTCGAGCAGGGCACCCGGATCGTGTGGGAATACAATGTCGGCGGTCCGATGCGCTATGACGTGCCGGTAATCGCCCGGGCGGTTGACGGGGTGATCGGCGTACAGATCGCGTCGCTCGCCAAGGGGCTCGGCCCGGTCGAGATGCCGCCGGCGGAACCCGCGCCTGCGCCCGAAACCCAAAGTGTGCCCGCCGACGAGAAGGCCGGGGCGGCCCCGGCCAAGGCACCCTCTGCCAGCGCCGCTGCGCCCGGCGCTGCCGGTGGGCGGGCGGCCAAGGTGGGCGCCAAGCCGTCCAAGCCGGCCCCCGATCAGACACCCGTGCCCAAGCCGAAGATCCCGAAGGTAGACGACGTGTTTGGCGACTTGGCGGACGAGGACAAGCCCTGAATCGGGCACGGCAGCACCACGGGATCGCAAGCGGTTGACGGGTTGACCGAATCAGCCTATGCGCGCGGCTCATTCGACATGCTCGAAAGAAGTTCGGCAGGCACAGCGCCCGCGTGTGCCAACCGGACTTTTTGCCGTTTGCGTTCCTGCCACCGGGCAGGGATTCCGGCAAAAAGGGCAGACGGATGGATGAGCGTTGAGATAGGGGCGGGCCATCAAGGTCCACAAACCCCTGTGGAGCATGGAGAAATAAGTGGCTCGTATTGCCGGGGTCAATATCCCCACCAACAAGCGCGTGATCATCGCACTCACCTATATTCACGGGATCGGTCGCACCACGGCTGTCCAGATCGCCGACAAGCTGGGTATCGCGCACAGCACGCGGGTGCAGGATCTTTCGGATGAGGAAATCCTGCGTATCCGCGAGACGATTGACGCCGAATTCACTGTCGAGGGCGATCTGCGTCGCCAGACCGCGATGAACATCAAGCGGCTGATGGACCTTCGTGCCTATCGTGGCCTGCGTCACCGCAGTGGTCTGCCCGTCCGCGGCCAGCGCACCCACACCAACGCCCGCACCCGCAAGGGCAAGGCCAAGCCGATCGCAGGCAAGAAGAAGTAAGCGCAGCGCAAGCCGCTCACGCTTTTTCCTTCTGACGAGCTAGAGGAATATTGAAAATGGCACGCGAACCAGGCCGTATCCGGCGCCGTGACAAGAAGAACATCACCAGCGGCGTTGCGCACATCAACGCCAGTTTCAACAACACCATGATCACCATCACCGATGCGCAGGGCAATGCGATCAGCTGGTCCAGCGCGGGCATGATGGGCTTCAAGGGCAGCCGCAAATCGACTCCCTACGCCGCGCAGGTTGCCGCCGACGATGCCGGCAAGAAGGCGGCCGAGCACGGAGTGCGTACGCTCGAAGTGGAGGTGAAAGGCCCGGGTTCTGGTCGGGAAAGCGCGCTGCGCGGTCTCGCCGCGGTGGGCTTCAACATCACCTCGATCCGCGACGTGACCCCGATCCCGCACAACGGGGTCCGTCCCTCGAAGCGTCGCCGCGTCTGATCCGCCGAGATGGCGGCGGCAATCCGTGCCGCCGCCGCTCGAAGGGGCCAGACGCTGCGCCGCCTCGCAGAGCTTCCGGCCCGCCCAGAATTTGAACCGCCCGCCATGGGCGAATTAGGGGAAATCCATGTCCGTCAATACGAAGAACTGGCAGGAACTCAAGAAACCCAACACCCTCGAAATCAAGGATGGCGGCGATCGTCAGCGCAAGGCGACCTTCGTTGCCGAACCGCTTGAGCGCGGCTTCGGCCTCACGCTCGGCAACGCGCTGCGCCGGGTGCTGCTCTCCAGCCTTCAGGGCGCCGCGATCACCTCGATCAGGATCGAGAACGTGCTGCATGAATTCTCCTCGCTTGCCGGGGTGCGCGAGGACGTGACCGATATCGTGCTCAACGTGAAGCAGATCGCGCTGAAGATGGAAGGCGAAGGCCCCAAGCGGCTCCAGCTTTCGGCCACCGGCCCGGGCGAAGTGCGCGCGGGTGACATTGCCGTCACCGGCGATATCGAGGTGATGAACAAGGATCTGGTGATCTGCCATCTCGACGAAGGTGCAACGCTCAACATGGAGCTGACCGCGGATACCGGGAAGGGCTATGCGCCGGCTGTGGCGAACCGTCCGGTGGACGCGCCGATCGGCCTCATTCCGGTCGACTCGCTCTATTCGCCGGTGCGCCAGGTGAGCTACAAGGTCGAGAACGCCCGCGTCGGGCAGGAGCTCGATTACGACAAGCTCTCGCTCACTGTCGAAACCGATGGCACCGTCACCCCCGAAGACGCTGTGGCCTATGCCGCGCGCATCCTGCAGGACCAGCTCACTCTGTTCGTCCACTTCGAGGACGGCATTCCGCAGCCGCAGAGCGCGATGATCGGCCATGCCGTGCAGCCGGAGGAAAGCGACGCCAACCAGCTCAATCGCTACCTCCTCAAGAAGGTCGACGAACTGGAACTGTCGGTGCGTTCGGCCAACTGCCTCAAGAACGACAACATCATCTACATCGGCGATCTGGTCCAGAAGACCGAAGCCGAGATGCTGCGCACGCCGAACTTCGGCCGCAAGTCCTTGAACGAGATCAAGGAAGTGCTTTCGAGCATGGGCCTGCGCCTCGGCATGGACATCCCCGGCTGGCCGCCGGAGAACATCGAGGAAATGGCCAAGAAGCTCGAGCAGGAGCTGCTGGGTTAAGCCAAGCAGCCGCCGCCTGAGGCAACCGCAGGTTGCCGAAGGACGGCGGCTTGCCCGGCCAGCGAGCGAAGCTCGTCTGACGCCACGGGATTTACTCGCGTGACGGCTGGCCAAAGAGACGGGCGAAGGTGGCGGCCCTGATAGCCACCAGCACTGGGGTACCTGAAACGGCCCCTTTTCGAACGAAGGATGAAGTCAAATGCGTCATGGTATGTCGGGCCGCAAGCTGGGCCGCAAGACGGGACACCGCAACGCGCTGCTGCGCAACCTTGCGGCGGCTCTGATCAAGCACGAGCAGATCACCACCACCTTGCCCAAGGCCAAGGAACTGCGCCCCTATGTCGAAAAGCTGATCACGCTCGCGAAGCGTGGCGGGTTGTCGAACCGTCGTCTGGCGATGAGCCGGCTTGGAGACGAAGCCCAGCTCAAAAAGCTTTTCGACGTTCTGGCCACCCGTTACGCGGATCGTGAGGGCGGCTACACCCGCGTGCTGCGCGCCGGAATCCGTGCCTCGGACGCGGTGCAGATGGCAGTGATCGAGTTGGTCGACCGCGACGAGGCGGCCAAGGGCCAGGATTCCGGCCCGGTGCAATCGGAAGACGAATACGAAGACGCCTAAGCTGCGCGTCGACCAAAGCACGGACAGGGCCGCACGGGAGCAATCCGGCGGCCCTTTTCTTTTGCCAGGGGCGGGTTAGGGTGCCCGTCATGATCCGCACCCCCCTGGCCGGAGCCGCGCTGCTCCTCGTTGCTGCCCCTGTCATCGCCCAGAACCCGCAGGAGGCGCTCGACGCCCGCTACGCGCGCGCGGTGGCCGCGGGCTACAAGGCGCTGATGCTGTGCAGCGCAATCGCGATTGCCGAACGCAACGGCACCACCCGCACCCCCGAAAGCGTCGTGGCGTGGGAGCTGACCGGGATCCAGGCGCCGCACAATGCGCTCCTGGCCGAACTGCCTTTTGAAATCGTGCGCCGGCCCAGCGGCCAGATCGCGCACGTGGCGGTCGAATGGGCCGAGGATATGCCGGCACGGATCGCCGCCTATTTCGGCCCGGACAGCGGCTGTTCCACTTTCCCGATTGGTGCGCCCGAGGATTCGGGCAATCCGCAAGCGCCGGTGCCCGCTGCTGAACCGCAATTGGCGCAGCAGGTCGAGGGCGTTTTGCCCGCGGGGAAGGCCGGAGATGCTCTCACCCTCACGGTGCAAAGGGCGCTCGACGGGTCTGCCTATGGCGCCGGCGCGCGCACGAGCGCGATCATCATCCAGTCTGATGGGACAAGGGTGGCCGAGGCTTACGCGCCCGGTTTCGATGCCAGCACCCCGCAGCGCAGCTGGTCGGTCGCCAAGTCGATCGCGGCCACATTGGTGGGCGCGGCGGTGCTGGAGGGCGAAACCAGCGTCGATGAACCAATCGGCATCAATTTCTGGCGCGCCGGGGGAGCGAGCGATCCGCGCAATGCCATCACCCTCGATCACGCGCTGCGCATGGCGACAGGACGCTATTCCGACACGCCGGGCAACCGCACGGATCCGCTCTATTTCGGTGGCTCGACGGTCGACGAGACGGCCTTGGCCTGGCCGCTGATCCATAAGCCGGGGACGGTGTTTCGCTATGCCAACAATGACACCTTGCTGGCGGTGAAGGCGATCGGCGGATGGCTCGCCTATTACCCGCCGCACGAATTCTTCGCCAAGCTGGGAATGATGCATACCGTCGCAGAAACCGACATTCGCGGCGAATATGTCCTGTCCTCGCAGATCTGGACCACCGCGGGCGATCTGGCGAAGTTCGGCCAGCTCTATCTCGACGACGGCAAGCTCCGCTCGGGCGAGCGGGTGCTGCCCGAAGGCTGGGTGAAATACGTCACCACGCCTTCCGGCCCGCAGCCTCTTACTGGCACCTTCGGCTACGGGGCAGGGTTCTGGCTGCTCAACAAGGAGGAAGGCGTGCCGCCCGACACCTTCGCGGCGATCGGCAACCGCGGGCAATATGTGGTGATCATCCCCTCGCGGCAGGTGGTTATCGTGCGGCGCGGCGAGGATCCGCCGGGCGCTGGCTTTGATATCGCCGGTTTCATCCGCGACGTGCTCGCGGCACTGCCCGGGTAGGCTTCGACGCCTCCCCGTTCAGTAAACCGTGGCACTAGATTAACGCATCCTTTCGCGACAATTCAGGCAAGCCTCACGCCGAATCGCACAAAACGACTGCGACGCCCCGGCAATTCCGCCAGCGGGCCGGCAAAGAGGAATGTTTCGATGACCACCAAGACCAACCGGTTGGCCTCCGGCAACGTGGCCCGGCTCGCGCTCGGTGCGGTCGCCGCAAGCGCGCTGGCCGCCGCTTCCGTCAGCCCTGCAACGGCGCGTGATCACGGCGACCGCGACGGGATCAGTGCGGGCGAGATCATCGCCGGGGCGGTGGTGATTGGTGGCATTGCCGCGCTTGCCGGCGCCTTCGATGGCGACCGCTGGGACCGCCGCGACTACTACGGCGACCGCTGGGATCGCGGCGACCACTGGGGCTTCGGCGGCGGCGCGCGCGGGGCCGTGGAACGCTGCGTTCGGGCGGCCGAGAACCAGGCCCGGCGCTTCGGCGGCTACCGCTATGCCGACGTGATCGACGTGCGCGACGTTGATCGCCGTCGCTTCGGCTTCCGGATCGAGGGCCGGATCGAAGTGAGCGATGGCGGACGCTGGGGCGGACGCGGGCGCGGCTATGATCGCGGTCGCTTTACCTGCCGGCTCGATGGACGCGGGGCGCCGCTGATCGACTTCGACGGCATCCGCGGCCTGCGCTGACTGCCTTCCCGTTCGCGCCGCTCTGCTCGGCCTGCCGGGCACTCGCAATGCCCGCGCGCCGGTGGCCGGCGGTGCGGCGCATCGGGGGATGCGTTCAGCTCCGTGCAAGCGTGATAGGCTTAGCCTTCCTCGCATCAGGGCGTTTGGTGGGCGCTTGCAACGCAATCAGAGGGGAGCATCCATGGCTCTGACGTTCCGTGCGCTGGCGCTTGCCGGTGCGCTTGCTGGCACCACTATTTCTGCGGCCCCGGCTGCGGCGGCGATCGAGCCTGCTGCGCTGGCCGGGTTCGGACCGCCCGTCTCGGCCTTCGATCACAGCCGGTTCGATCCCGCCAGCACAAGCACGGACTGGCGCTGCTGGGGATGGCGATGCCGGGGCTGGGGCCACCATGGCTGGCGGCGCAGCCGCGTGGATGCCGGCGATGTGCTGATCGGTGCGGCGATCATCGGCGGGATTGCCGCGATCGCCAGTGCCAACAACCGCCGCGTGCGCGAGCGCGATGTCGTTATCGTCGAGCGCGACCGCCGCTGGCGCGATGACACCCGCCGCTTCGATGATCGCCGCCGCGAACGGCGCGGCAATGGGGCTTCGGGTCTCGACAACGCGGTTGACCAGTGCCTGAGCCGGATCGAGCGCGATGTGCGGGTCGACACGGTCGACAATGTCGAGCGGACCGCTGCCGGCTGGCGGGTCAGCGGGGCGCTGTTCAACGGTGCGCCGTTCCAGTGCCGGATCGGCAATGACGGGCGGATCGAAAGCGTCGATTTCGAGGGGAGCTTCGGCGGTGGCTGGGGCGCAGCTGCCGGTGCGGCTGACCGTGCCGACGGCCAGTGGAGCGACGATCGCTATGCCTCGGCGCGCGCAGCGGTGGGCGGCGCGGTTCGGCCCGATATGGCGGTGAGCGCGGCGCGCGTGCCGCCCGTCGCTGCGACCGGCGCGGCGATGCCCGCCTATCCCGGAGGGCCGATTCCCGGCGAGGTAATTCCCGAAAGGATCGACGACGATATCGGCGGCTAGTGACCCGATGGGTTAGGGCCGCCATAGCTCGGCAGGGCCCATTCCCAGCGGATCGCCGCTGCCCGAAGCAAGAAACCGCAGGCGAAGGCAAGCGCCCACGCCGCCTCGACCGGTAACTCCAGTGCCCGGGCAGTCGGCATCCCGCCGACGCACAGGGCCGAGGTGAGCGCGGCCGGTGTCACGTAGAGTTCCGGGCTCATGATGATCGAGGGGCGGCCGGCCAGCACGTCGCGGATGATCCCGCCGACACAGCCCGTGATCACCCCCATCAGCGCGGCTGGGACCGGCGGTACGCCGTAAGCGAGCGCCTTGGCGCTGCCGAGCACGGCATAGGCCGCAAGCCCTGCGCCATCGGCATAGGCAAAGCCCTTGCCCTCCCACCACCGCACCGGCGTGAACCACGCGATCAACGCCGTGCCGAGGCACACCGCAGCGACCCATGCGTCGGTGATCCAGAACACCGGTGCGCCGATAAGCAGATCGCGCAAGGTCCCGCCCCCCACACCCGTTACCAGGGCAAAGAAGGCCATGGTGACGAAGGTTTGCCGCAACCGCGCCGCCAGCACCGCGCCCGAAAGCGCGAATAGCGCGATGCCGGCAAGATCGAGCCAATCGAGAATCGGGGTGAGGAGAGCCGGAGTCATGGCGATGGCGCAGCCACCCGCGCCTTGCGGTGGCGGAACATCAGCACGCAGCCGATCAAGGCTCCAGTGAGCGCCAGCGCGGCGAAGATGATCAGCACGGGGTGGCTGGTGTCCTCCCTCTCGGCAAGATCCATGATGTGCAGGCCCCAGGCGAAATCGAAGGCGCGCCACCAGCGGGTGCGCACCGCCTCGATCTGGCCGGTGTCGCGCCCGACATAGACATTGGTGCCGTCTGCGAGCGCGACCTGCCACACCGCCAGCGGGCGGCGGAAATCGAACGGCGTCTTGTCGGCGGGGAACAGCGTCACCCGCTCCACCTCGTCACCGCCGATGATGCGTGCGCCCACCAGCGCGCGGGCGGCGGCGGCATCGAGCGCGGGCAGAGGCGCCCCGGTGGCGAAATCGACCCGCCGCACGCTGCCGTCCAGCGCCGTCAGGATGGCGACCGCGCGCCCATCCTGCATGGTGACGCGCATTTCGGCGAGGTTCGCCTCCGCCCCTGCCAGCGCGCTGCCGGGGATGGCGAGGGCCTGCGGCGGCACCTCGCGTCGCAGATGCTCGCCGCGCACTTCCTCGATCGGGCGCGCGACCATGAACAGCCCGGTCGCCAGCCACATGGCGATCGGCACCCCGACCAGCCAGCCGAGCCAGATGTGCCACTTGGCGAGGGTGCGCATCGTCAGTTGTGCCATGCCTTGGCCATGGCGAGGAAGGCCTAGGAGTGCAACACCTGTCCGATCGCCTCGGCGGCGGCGATGCAGTCGAGATCGCTCCAGCGCGGGCCGATTACCTGCATTCCGCAGGGCAGTTCGGCCCCGAGATAGATGCCGCTGCCGATCGGCACGATGGTGGAGGGCAGGCCGGGGAAGGTCGCCATGCCCGACCAGATCAGCCCGCTGCTGCCCGGTTCG
This sequence comes from Erythrobacter tepidarius, assembly GCF_002155695.1. Taxonomy (GTDB): domain Bacteria; phylum Pseudomonadota; class Alphaproteobacteria; order Sphingomonadales; family Sphingomonadaceae; genus Erythrobacter; species Erythrobacter tepidarius. Next base: position 226,095 of record NZ_MUYJ01000003.1, on the reverse strand, counting down.
TCATTGCCGTCAATCGTGATCGTCCCGCGAAACACCGCCTTGTCGCTGTGCGGCACGGCCAATACCGGGGCGGGCGGGGCAAGCACAAAGTCGTATTCGGCAAAAAACGCTTCCCATTGCGCGATGCAGGTGGCCTGCGCGTTCATCAGCGCGAACCAGTCGGACGCGGTCGCGCGGGTGCCGTCGGGGGCAGGCGCGCCGCCCGACATGGTGATGTTCATCATCTTCAGGTAGCTGCGGTAATGCAGCGTCTGGTCGGGCAGCAGCTCGCTCGCCCGGTCGATCCTGACGCCGGCGCGGGCGATGGCTTCGAGTGCGGCCTCGGTCGGCGCCAGCACCGATGCATCGAGCGATACGCCGGGCAGTTCGGTGATCGCCAGCACGCGGCAGTCCTTGAGCGGTTTCGCGCGGCGGCGCAGCGGGAATTCCGCGCCCACTTCGACCAGTGCGGCAAGGTCAGCGGCGTTGCGCGCGAGCGGCCCGGCGATCGAGAGTGGGCCATCGGCGGCCGCGACAAAGCCCTCGCGGCGGCTCATGGCGGGGTAATCATGGCCATGCTTGGGAATCAGGCCCCAGGTGGTCTTGTGCCCCCACACACCGCAGAAATGTGCCGGCACCCGGACCGACCCGCCGATGTCGGTGCCGAAGTCGCAGGGCACCATGCCGCTGGCGACCCCAGCCGCGCTCCCGCCCGACGATCCGCCCGGCGAGCGTTCGAGGTTGTGCGGATTGTTGGTGCGGCCGTAGACCGGGTTGAAGCTCTGCCAATCGGTGAGGTCTACCGGCACGTTGGTTTTGCCGATGATCACCGCGCCCGCCGCCTTCAGCCGCTGCACCAAAAGCGCGTCCTTTGGGGCGGGCTTGTCCTTGTATTGCGGGTGGCCCCAGGTGGTGGGCAGCCCGGCAACATCGAAGCTCTCCTTGATCGTCATCGGCACCCCGAAAAGCGGCTGATCGGGGCGCGGGCCAGCGGCATCGAGCGCGCGGGCCTCGGCATAGGCGGCCTCGAAATTGGGCACCGCGAGCGCGTCGATGCTGCTGTCGAGCTGCTCGATCCGCACGATAGCGGCATCGACCGCCTCGGCGACGCTCATCTTGCCGGCGCGGATGGCAGTGCTGGTGGCGAGTGCGCCGGGCTGCCGGGTCAGTTGCGGATAGGCCATGCGTGAATTCTCCCCTCGGCCTTGCGGTCTAGGCAAAGCGAAAGCGAGGGGCAATTCACATATGGATCGGCTTGCCCTGCACCGCCATCGCCGCTTCCTTCATGGCTTCGGCGTGGGTCGGGTGAGCATGGCAGGTATAGGCGATATCTTCGCTGGTCGCGCCGAATTCCATCGCCAGCGCGGCCTCGGCAATCATCGTGCCGGCCACCGAGGCAATCGCCCAGACCCCCAGCACCCTGTCGGTTTCGGCGTCAGCGATCACCTTGACGAAGCCTTCGGGCTCGTGATTGGTTTTGGCCCGGCTGTTGGCCAGCATCGCGAACTTGCCGACCTTGATCTCGCTGCCCGAAGCCGCTGCCCGTTCGCGTGCCTGCTCTTCCGTCAGGCCGACGCCGGCGAATTCGGGCATGGTGTAGACCACGCTGGGGATCACCTCGTGGTTCACAATGCCGGTGCCGGTGGCAATGTATTCCGCCACGGCGATGCCTTCGTCCTCGGCCTTGTGGGCGAGCATGGGGCCGGGGATCACGTCACCGATCGCGCGGACGCCATCGACGCTGGTGCGAAAGTCGGGCCCGGTCTCGATCTGCCCGCGCGCGTTGAGTTCAAGCCCGATATTTTCAAGGCCCAGACCCTCGGTGTTGGGCCGACGACCAATGGCAACCAGGACACAATCGGCCTCGATCGTTTCCGGATCGCCGCCCTGGGCGGGTTCGATGGTGAGGGTGGCCGTCTTGCCCTTGACCACCGCACCGGTGACCTTGGTGGAGAGCCTGATTTCCAGGCCCTGCTTCTTGAAGATCCGGCCGGCTTCCTTGCGCACATCGCCGTCCATGCCGGGTAGCAGCTGGTCAAGGAATTCGACCACGGTGACCTTGGCCCCCAGGCGCCGCCAGACCGAGCCCATTTCAAGGCCGATCACCCCGCCGCCGATCACCACGAGATGCTTCGGCACCCGGTCAAGCGCCAGCGCGCCGGTGCTGTCGACGATGATGCCCTTGTCGTTGTCGATCTCGACACCGGGCAGGGGGGTGACGCGCGATCCCGTGGCGATCACCACTTCCTTCGCGGTGTAGTCCTGGCCGCCAACGGTGACGGTGTGCGCGTCCTTGAAGCTGCCATGGCCCTTGAGCCAGGTGACCTTGTTTTTCTTGAACAGGAATTCGATACCGCCGGTCAGACCCTTGACCGCATCGGCCTTGTCGGCCTGCAGTGCGGCGAGATCGAGTTCGACCTTGCCAAGCTTCACGCCGTAGCGCGCGAGCGTGCCGTTGACGGCCTCGGCAAACTTTTCCGACCCGTGCAGCAGCGCCTTGGAAGGGATGCAGCCAACGTTGAGGCAGGTGCCGCCAAGCGTTTCGCGGCTTTCGACGCAGGCGGTCTTCAGCCCCAGCTGCGCCGCGCGGATTGCGCCGACATAGCCGCCGGGGCCGGCACCGATGAAGATAACGTCGTAATCGTAGGAATGGTCAGCCATTTCCAAAAACTCCGTTCAGCCTGCATTCGTGTTGCCGTGCAACAGCTTGGCTTGCTTGGGGATTGCACTCAACCGGGGGTCCGTTGCCTCAAAAGAAAGGGCAGGGCTGTGACACGCCAAGCCCGAACGGAAAAACGATCAAAGATCGATCAGCATCCGGGTGGGATCCTCGATCGCTTCCTTGATGATCTTGAGCGCGGTCACCGCCTCGCGCCCGTCGATCAGGCGGTGGTCATACGAAAGGGCGAGATACATCATCGGACGGATCACGATTTCGCCGTTGCGGACCACCGGACGCTCTTCGATGCGGTGGAGGCCAAGCACCGCCGACTGCGGCGGGTTGATGATCGGGGTCGACATCAGGCTTCCGAACACGCCTCCGTTCGAGATGGTGAAGGTGCCGCCGGTCATGTCCTCCATCGTCAGCGTGCCCGCCTTCGCGCGCGCGCCGAAATCGGCGATGTCCTGCTCGATTTGGGCAAAGCCCTTCTTGTCGGCATCGCGGATTACGGGGACGACGAGGCCGTTGGGGGCCGAGACAGCGACCGAGATGTCGACATAGTCGTGGTAGATGATCTCGTCGCCATCGATATAGGCGTTGACCGCGGGGACATCCTTCAGCGCAAGACAGGCGGCCTTGACGAAGAAGCCCATGAAGCCGAGGCGGATTTCGTGCTTCTTGGCGAACAGATCCTTGTACTTGTCGCGCGCGGCGATGACGGCGCTCATGTCGCAGTCGTTGAAGGTGGTCAGCATCGCCGCATTGTCCTGCGCCGCCTTGAGGCGCTTGGCGATGGTCTGGCGCATCCGGGTCATCTTGACCCGCTCGGTGCCGCGCCCGCCGCCGGCGGCCGCCGGGGCAGCAGGGGCGGACGCCGTGGGAGCAGGCGCCGGACTCGCGCCCCCCTTGGCCTTGCCTTCGGCCGCTGCCAGCACGTCTTCCTTGGTCAGGCGACCGTCCTTGCCGGTGCCCTTGATGGTCGAGGGATCGACCCCGTGTTCGAGCACCGCGCGGCGCACCGCCGGCGACATGGTCTGGGCCGGGGTGAGCAGTTCTTCCGCAGCCAATGCCGCAGACGTTTCGGCCTTGGCGGCCGCAGGGGCAGCCGCAGCCGCAGCCGCAGCCGCGGGCGCGGCGGTGGCGCTGGCTCCGGCCTCGATGATCGCGATCACCGCGCCGACCTCGACCGTATCGCCCACCGCAGCGCGGTGCTGCGACATCACGCCTGCCACCGGCGAGGGGACATCAACCGCGACCTTGTCAGTCTCGAGACTGCAGATCGGCTCGTCGGCGGCAACCGCATCGCCGGGCTGCTTGAACCATTCGGCGATGGTGCCTTCGGTGACGGACTCGCCGAGGACGGGAACTTTGATTTCGGTAGCCATGGGAATGGGTTCCTGCGTAATTCTGTGGATCTGTGTGATGGATGGCGCGAGGTTACAGCCCCAGCGCCTCGGCGATGAGCGCTTCCTGCTGGGCCTTGTGGCGGCTGACCAGACCGGTCGCCGGCGAGGCGGCCGCATCGCGACCGGCATAGCGCGGACGCATCCCCGCATGTCCGGCGGCAGCAAGCGCCTGCTCGATCCGCTCGTTGACGAAGAACCATGCACCATTGTTGCGCGGCTCTTCCTGGCACCACACCACTTCCTTGAGACCGGTCATGCGCTTGAGCCGCACCGTCAGCGGATCGCCGGGAAAGGGGAAGAGCTGCTCGATCCGCACGATCGATACGTCCTCGATGCCCGCCGCATCGCGCGCCTCGATCAGATCATAAGCAACCTTGCCCGAGCACAGCACGAGACTGCGGATCTTCTCGTCGGCTATGTCCTTGGTGTCGGACATGATGCGGCGGAACTGCCGGTCACCGAGGAAATCGGCCTTGCTGCTTTTGGCGAGCGGGTGGCGCAGCAGCGACTTGGGGCTCATGATGATGAGCGGCTTGCGGAAGCTGCGAAGCATCTGGCGGCGCAGCAGGTGGAAATAGTTGGCCGGCACGGTGACGTTGCAAACGCACATGTTGTCGTCGGCGCACAGTTGCAGGAACCGCTCCAGACGCGCTGAGGAATGCTCCGGCCCCTGGCCCTCGTAGCCGTGCGGCAGCAGCATCACGAGGCCGTTGGCGCGCAGCCACTTGCTCTCGCCCGAGGCGACGAACTGGTCGATCATGATCTGTGCGCCGTTGGCGAAGTCGCCGAACTGGCCTTCCCACAGCACCAGGCATTTGGGATCGGCCATGGCAAAACCATATTCGAAGCCGAGCACGCCATATTCGGACAGGGTGGAATCGTGGACCTCGAACTTGCCGTGGGGCAGGGTGGAGAGCGGCACGTATTTGCGTTCCGTCTTCTGGTCGACCCACACCGCATGGCGCTGGCTGAAGGTGCCGCGTCCGGAGTCCTGCCCTGAGAGACGCACCCCATAGCCTTGCATCACCAGGCTGCCGAAAGCGAGCGCCTCGGCGGTCGCCCAGTCGAAGCCTTCGCCGGTGGCGAACATTTCGCGCTTGGCCGCGAGCACGCGCTCGAGCGTCTTGTGGATCTCGAGATCGGCGGGGACTTCGGTCAACACCCGACCCAGCGAGTCGAACATCTTCGGCTCGATCTCTGTCTCGACCGAGCGGCGCGCGGTCTCCGGATCGGCGGGCTTGTTGAGCCCGGCCCAGCGTCCGCCGAACCAGTCGGCCTCGTTGGGCTTGTAGCTCTTGCCCGCCTCGAATTCCTCTTCGAGCAGGGCGGTGAATTCGGCGGCGATCTTCTCGCGGGTGCCGGGTTCGACCACGCCTTCACGCACCAGCCGCGCTTCGTAAGAGACGCTGACCTTGGGGTGCTCGCGGATCTTGTCATACATCAGCGGCTGGGTGAACTTCGGCTCGTCACCCTCGTTGTGGCCGAAGCGGCGGTAGCACCACATGTCGATCACGACATCGCGGTGGAAGGTCTGGCGATATTCGACCGCGAGCTTGCAGGCGAAGGTCACCGCTTCGGGATCGTCCCCGTTGACGTGGAGGATCGGGGCCATCACGCCCTTGGCCACATCCGATGGATAGGGCGAGGAGCGGGCGAACTTGGGCGAGGTGGTAAAGCCGATCTGGTTGTTGATGATGAAATGGACGCAGCCGCCGGTATCGTAGCCCGGCACGCCCGAAAGCGAGAGGCTTTCCCACACCACGCCTTGGCCGGCGAAGGCGGCGTCGCCGTGGATCAGCACGGGAAGCACCTGCGTCTTGGTCTTCAGATCGTCGCGGATCGCCTGCTGCGCGCGGGTCTTGCCGAGCACCACGGGGTTGACCGCCTCCAGATGCGAGGGATTGGGCACGAGGCTCATGTGGACCGAGATGCCGTCGAATTCGCGGTCGGTGGAGGTGCCGAGGTGATACTTCACGTCGCCCGATCCGCCGACATCATCGGGGTTGGCCGAGCCGCCAGAGAATTCGTGGAAGATCACGCGGTAGGGCTTGCCCATCACGTTGGCGAGCACATTAAGGCGCCCGCGATGGGCCATGCCGTAGATGATTTCACGCACACCCGCGCTGCCGCCGTGCTTGATCACGGCTTCGAGCGCGGGGATCATCGATTCCCCGCCATCCAGGCCGAAACGCTTGGTGCCGACATATTTCTTGGCGAGAAATTCCTCGTATTGCTCGCCGCGCAGCACTGCGGCGAGGATCGCCTTCTTGCCTTCCGGGGTGAACTGGATCGTTTCGCCGGGCTTTTCGAACTTGTCCTGGAGGAAGCGGCGTTCCTCCGTGTCGGCGATGTGCATGTATTCGAGGCCGACCTTGCCGCAGTAAACTTCGCGCAGGCGCTGGTGGAGCTTGCCCACCGTGGTCCACTCCATGCCGAGCACGCCGCCGACATAGACCTCCTCGTTCTCCTTGCCCGCAAGACCGTGCCATTCAAGCGTCAGGTCTGCCGGGCCTTCGCGGTTGGACAGGCCGAGCGGATCGAGATCGGCCGCCATGTGTCCGCGGACGCGGTAGAGGCGCACCAGCGTCATCGCCGCGATCGAGAGCCTGGCGGCCCGTTCAATCGTCTGGGGATCGGCCGCCTTGCCGGCATCCTTGGCCGCCTTGGTCACCGCCAGCTTCATCTCGGTGGGATCCATCGCCGCGACGAGATCGGAGGCGCTGTCTGCCAGCGTGTCGAGCCAGCCGCGCCTGGCCCATGAGGGGCCGGGCTGCGGACCTTCCTGATCGGTGAAGGCGGGGAGGAAGTTGGTCGGTTCGTTGCCCATCGGGGAACTCCTGGGGAGGAGGAAGCAATTGGGGGAAGGATGAACCCCCCGGCGCTCGGAACGCCGGGGCGCTCGTGGTCAACTCAGGCGTCTTCTTTCAGCATCGCGGCCAGCGTCTCGCCGAGCAGCGAAGGCGAGGGGCTGACGCGGATGCCCGCATCTTCCATCGCCGCGATCTTGTCTTCCGCGCCGCCCTGACCGCCCGAGACGATCGCGCCGGCGTGGCCCATGCGGCGGCCCGGAGGGGCGGTGCGTCCGGCGATGAAGCCGACCATCGGCTTGCTGCGGCCCTTGGCGCGTTCGGCCTTGATGAAGGCGGCGGCTTCTTCTTCCGCACTGCCCCCGATTTCGCCGATCATGATGATGGACTCGGTTTCCGGATCGTCGAGGAACAGGTCGAGCACGTCGATGAAGTTGGTGCCGTTGACCGGATCGCCGCCGATGCCGACCGCGGTCGACTGGCCGAGGCCCGCCATGGTGGTCTGGTGCACGGCTTCATAGGTGAGCGTGCCCGAGCGGCTGACGATACCGACGCTGCCCTTCTTGAAGATGTTGGCCGGCATGATGCCGATCTTGCATTCATTGGGTGTCAGCACGCCGGGGCAGTTGGGGCCAATGAGGCGCGACTTGGAACCCGAAAGCGCACGCTTGACGCGGACCATGTCGAGCACCGGGATGCCCTCGGTGATGCAGATGATCAGCTCGATCTCGGCATCGATCGCCTCGCAGATCGCATCGGCAGCGAAGGGCGGGGGAACGTAGATGCACGAGGCGGTCGCGCCGGTCGCGGCCTTGGCCTCGCGCACGGTGTCGAACTGGGGGACGCCGATATGGGTGGTGCCGCCCTTGCCCGGCGTCACGCCCGCGACCATCTGCGTCCCGTAATCGAGCGCGGCCTGGGTGTGGAAGGTGCCGGTGTTGCCGGTCATGCCTTGGGTGATGACCTTGGTGTCTTTGTTTACGAGGATGCTCATTCAGCTTTCCCTTTATTGAACCTGACGCGCCTTGCGCAGAGGAAGATGAAAGCCAGCCAAGGCCAGCAACACCGATAAAGCCGTGGCCGCCATAAGCGAGAAGCCGGTTGCGACCAACAAAACCCAGCTGCCGCGTCCGTCATACGCGATCGACGCCAGCGCCAGCTTCGACAGGCCGAACCCGACCTGCCCGACAAGCCACCAGGCTGCATGGCCTTTGAACGCCAAAACCAGAGGCAAAATCTGGCAGAGGCAGAAGGCTCCAAGCAGCCCGAAGGCCAGAACTTGCATCACGCGAGCGAGCCATCCAGCGCCTTGCACGCCTCGAGCAGTTCCTTGACCGCATCGACGCTGACCTGGAAGTTGGCCTTTTCCTCCTCGGTAAGGTCGATCTCGATCACCTCTTCCGCGCCGCCCGCGCCGATCACCACCGGCACGCCCACGTAAAGCCCGTCGACGCCGTACTGGCCGGAAACCTGCACCGCGCAGGGCAGGATGCGCTTCTGGTCGTAGAGGTAGGCTTCGGCCATCGCGATCGCGCTGGTGGCGGGGGCATAATAGGCCGAGCCGGTGCCGAGCAGCGCTACAATCTCGCCACCGCCCGAACGGGTGCGCTTGACGATGGCGTCAAGGCGCTCTTCGGAAATGCCCTTGATCTTGGCCATATCCTTCACGGGGATGCCGTTGATGGTCGAGTAAGACAGCACCGGCACCATGGTGTCGCCGTGGCCGCCCAGCACGAAGGCGTTCACGTCCTTCACCGAAACGCCGAACTCCCAAGCGAGGAAGGTGGCAAAGCGCGCCGAGTCCAAGACGCCAGCCATCCCGACGACCTTGTTCGCGGGCAGGCCCGAAAATTCGCGCAGCGCCCAGACCATCGCGTCGAGCGGGTTGGTGATGCAGATCACGAAGGCATCGGGGCAGTTGTTCTTGATGCCTTCGCCGACCGCCTTCATCACCTTGAGGTTGATGCCGAGCAGGTCATCGCGGCTCATGCCGGGCTTGCGCGCCACGCCCGCGGTGACGATCACCACGTCGCTGCCGGCGATATCGGCATAGTCGTTCGAGCCGGAGATCGAAGCATCGAAGCCTTCGATCGGGCCGCACTGGCTGAGATCCAGCGCCTTGCCCTGCGGCACGCCTTCGACCACGTCGAACAGCACGATGTCGCCAAGACCCTTGGTGGCGGCGAGGTGGGCGAGCGTGCCGCCGATATTGCCGGCGCCGACGAGGGCGATCTTCTTGCGGGCCATATTGTAGGACTTCCTTCCCTTGATCCGTCGGGACGAAGTTGCGAGGGCGCGCCCAAAGGCAGGTGGCGCTGGTGCCTGCCTCCCGTCCCATGCGGCTGGGCACCCGTTACAAGCGTGGCGGTAGGCTTCTCGCCAAGGGTTTGCAACCGCCAAAAGGATGGATTGGTCAACTATCTTTGCAAACAGTTCGCAATTGCATTAAGCCGTGCAGGCCAACGCATCAGGGCCACGCCCCGGCGCAAGCGCGGGCGATCAGGCCGGGCTCAGTTCGCGGCGTGCCGTAGCGGCAAGGCGGCGGTCGAACATCGCGGTGATCGCAATCCACTCGGCGGCGCGCGGCGCATTGCCCTCGCGCCCTGCGCGCGCCGCTTCGGCATGGGCGATCCGTGCCGAATCGAGTCCGTGGCGCGCGAAGTGCTGCAGAGCCGCGATCAGCACCGGATCGAAGACACCTGCTGGCTCGGCAGTCCCGGCCCCAGCATTGTCGTTGGCCGCCATCACCTTGACCCGCGTCATCAGCCCCCGTCCGCCTGCGTGCCGTCCGGCAATGCGGGCAGGGTCATGGGCAGGGGCGAGACGGATCGACATGAAGGTGCATTCCTGCTGGTACGGGCTGTCCGCCAATGGGCGGCGCATGCTTATGGCTGATGCAGCCAGTTAGCCGAATGCGCCTGAACTCTTGGTGCCGAAACAAGGTTTCGGGCCGCTTAACCGTGATTTCGGGTGGTTGCGCAGCGGCCTATTCACCCGGAGCCGCAGCCGTGTCGGGGCGGACCTTCCATTGCCCGGCGCGGGCATATTCGGCCCTTACCCTGCCTGCGCCGCCATAGGCCTCGTTGGCAAGGACGGCCGGTAGAGCCGGGGCCGCAGCGGGCTTGGCCTCGTTGCGGGGAAGGGCCGGAGCCGGATCGAGATCATGGGCAATCAGCGGGCGCGGGGCCGCGGCATCGGCGCGCGGTAGCGCAGGCGCCGCCACCACCGGGAGCGCAGGGCCCTTCTCCAGCCCGGCATAGGCCATGGCAAAGGCGCTCTTATCGCCCGCCCTGCCGCGCAGACGGTAGAAGCGGTGCGCACCGATCGTGCCGATGTGATCGAGCGTGCCCGCCCAGGGGGGATTGACCCACAGCGCGTGGTAATGGGTCGCATGGCCGACGGGGGCATAGACGCTCCCCGACAGCGCCTCGTTGGCGATCCGCTGCGCCCGCGCCCAGCTGGCGCCGCCTGGCCGCCGCGCAAGGCTGCCGTCGCAGGTGAAGGTGAACTGGCAGCCGGTGCGCCGCTCGGACCCCTGATAGACCACGCCGCACACGGAATTGGGCCACGCGGGGTGGGTCACACGATTGAGCACCACCTGCGCCACCGCGCGTTGGCCGGCTTCGCTCTCGCTCGCGGCCTCATACCAGATTGCCTGTGCGAGGCACTCCGCCGCGCGGGCGTGGGCAAGGCCGACCCTGGCGGAAAAGAACGGCCGCGCCGGTGCGCCGACATCGATCAACGCGCCAAGCTCGCGCCCGTCCTCCGCGCTCACGCTGAGCGGATCGGCCTCGGGCAGGGCAACCAGCGCAGTGCCGGCAGGGTCTGCCATGTAGAAATAGGCCGAACCGGGAAAGCTCATCCCCGGCCGCTCGAACGGCAGCGCGGCTTCGGCGGCCTTGCGTGTGGCGAGCGCGGCGGTGCTTTCAGCAGCAGGGCCGGGCAGGGCCAGCAGGTTGCCCGGCGCGGCCAGCGCGGGCACGGCCAGCGCGCCAGCCAGCACCGCGAGCGGCCGCCACCAGCCCAAGCGGGCCGGCAAGATGGCGGCGAACGAGGCGATCAGCGCGTGCGGGCGACGGGACGGCGACATGAGCTCGCAATTGTCCTAGCGCGCCTGCACGCCCGCGGCGAGCGCCCCCGGCCCGTGCGTCCCGATTGGGGACACAGACCAGTCCGGGCGTGACTGCCTTGCGTGAGGGCAGAGCCGGCCCTATCGCGGGCGCTGGACATGGTGCGCGATCGGAACAGGCTTGGGGCAATGGGTCGCGGGCTGGCCTTGCTGGCGGCCATCCTGCTTGCGGGCGGCTGTGCTCCGGTGGCATCGGAGGGTGCGGCGCACAGGCCGCGCATCGTCAGTCTCAACCCTTGCCTCGATGCGATCCTCGTCGCGGTGACACCGCCCGATCAGGTGCTTGCCCTGTCGCATTACAGCCGCGATCCGGGCAGCAGTTCGATCCCACCCGCTGTCGCGGCGCGCTATCCCGTTACCGGGGGAACAGCGGAGGAGATCATCGCCCTCGCGCCCGATCTTGTCCTTGCCTCCAGCTTCCTGCCGCAGCCCACCCGAACCGCGCTCGAGCGCGCAGGACTGAGGGTTGAGGCCTTTGGCAGCCCTGCCAGCCTTGCCGAGAGCATCGCCCAGGTGCGCGAGGTGGCGCAGCTGGCGGGTGCGGTGGATGAGGGCGAGGCGCTGGTGGCCGCGATGGCGCGTGCCGCCGCGCCGGTTGCGCCCGGCGATCCGGTCGATACCCTGCTCTGGCAGCCGGGCGAGATCGTCGCCGGCGAGGCGACGCTGGTGGCCGAACTGCTGCGCGCCAAGGGCTTTGTCAGCCATGCGGCGGCCATGGGTTTCGGCCAGGGCGATCATGTCGCGCTCGAAACCGTGCTTGCCCGCCCGCCCGCCTTGCTGCTGGTGGCCGGCGACAGCGCCGGTCAGCGCCACCCGGTGCTGCATCAGCTCGCGCGCACGCAGGTGGTGCCGCTGGCGCCCAATTACCTGTTCTGCGGCGGGCCGACCGTGATCGCGCTGGGCAAGCGGCTCGACCAGTTGCGGGCGGAGCTGCGGCGGTGAACCGCGCCAGCCTGATCTTCGCCGCTTTGCTCGTGGTGCTGTTCCCGCTCTCGCTGCTCGCCGGGCGAGTGTGGATCGATCCCTTTGCCAGCAATGGCCCGGCCAATGCCGCGCTGATCCTTGCCGAATTGCGTGCTCCGCGTGCGGTGCTGGCGGTGGTGATCGGCGCGGGGCTGGGGGCGGCAGGCGCGGCGATGCAGGGCTATCTGCGCAATCCGCTGGCCGATCCCGGCCTCTTCGGCATCGCCCCGATGGCCGCCCTCGGCGCAGTCGCCAGCTTCTGGCTGGGCGCGCGCTGGGCGCTGCCCCTCGCCGCGCTCGCCGGGGCGGGGCTGGGCATGGCTTTTCTGGCGCTGATCGCGGGGCGCACATCATCCGACGCGGGCGGCGGTGCGGGTGCGGGCATCGCCCTGTTCACTCTTGCCGGGCTGATGCTGGCGAGCCTTGCCGGCGCGCTCACCGCGCTCGCGATCACGCTCGCGCCCAGTCCCTTCGCGCTCAGCGAGATCGTGCTGTGGCTCAATGGCGCGCTGACCGATCGATCGTGGCGCGAGGTGACGATCGCCGCGCCGCTGGTGGCGGCGGGCATCGCGGTGCTGGCGGTGGCGGCGCGCAGCCTCGATGCGCTGACGCTGGGCGAGACGGCGGCGCGCTCGCTCGGGGTCGATCCGGCACGGCTGCTGGTGCTGCTGATCATCGGCATCGGGCTGACGGTGGGCGCTGGGGTGGCGGTGGCCGGGATCATCGGCTTCGTCGGTCTTGTCGTCCCGCATCTGGTGCGCCCGCTGACCGACCGCCTGCCTTCGCACCTGATCCTGCCATCGGCGCTGGCGGGGGCGTGTTTGGTGCTGGCGGCGGACACCATCGTGCGGATCCTGCCGCTGGTGACCGAACTGCGCCTCGGCATCGCGCTCGCGCTGATCGGCGCGCCGTTCTTCGGCTGGCTGCTGGTGCGGATGCGACGGGGGCGGCTGTAATGCTGGCGGCGGAGAACCTCACCGTGACGCGCGGCGGGCAGGTGGTGGTGGATGACTTCACCGTCGCGCTCGCACCGGGGCGGATCACCGCCATCGTCGGCCCCAACGGCGCGGGGAAGTCCTCGTTGCTGCTTGCGCTGGCGGGGCTGCTGGAGCCTGCGGGCGGCGCGGTGACGCTGGACGGCGCGGCGCTCGCCGCACTCACCCCGCGAGCGCGCGCGCAAGCCATCGGCTACCTCCCGCAAAGCCCCGACATCGCCTGGGACGTGAGCGTGGAGAGCCTCGTCGCGCTCGGTCGCCTGCCTTGGCGCGACCGGGGCACCGCCGAGGTCGAGGCCGCGCTTGCCGCACTCGATTTGGAAACGCTGCGCGGCCGCCCCGTCAGCCAGCTGTCGGGCGGCGAGCGGGCGCGGGTGCTGCTCGCCCGGGTGCTGGCCGGAACCCCGCGCTGGATCCTTGCCGACGAGCCGCTGGCCGCGCTCGATCTGGCGCACCAGTTCGGCCTGATTGCCCATCTCACGGCCTGCGCACAAGGCGGGCAAGGGGTGGTCGTGGTGCTCCATAATCTTGCCCTCGCGATGAACCACGCGCACCGTGTGCTCGTGCTCGATTCCGGGAGGCTGGTGGCCGATGGCCTGCCGGCCCAAGCGCTAGCGCCGGAGGTGATCGCCAAGGTCTGGGGCGTGCGCGCGCGCTGGCTCGGCGAGGCGGGGGCAAGGGCGCTGGAGCTCGGTGAATAGGCCCGGCAAAAAACCGCAGGGGTGGACCGGGGCGCGCCGCGGGGCCTTGCGTGCGGCCGGCAAGAACGGCGCGTCCCGATCCGTCTTCTTCCGTCATGAAGCCAGGTTGCGACCCTCGAGGGACCCGGCCGAAACGGACGAGAAAGAAGGCAAAAGTGCCAGAGGTTTGCGCTTCTGACGACTTCGAATTTTCTGTAGGGCAGCGAAAAATCCGGCTCAAGCCCATGACAAGGAAAGATGATACTTTTGCCATCCATCGCGCCCTGGACGCTGGACCGGGACTTTGAAAGCGGCGGCTGCGCGTCCTGCGCGGTCACCCGCCGCTAGGCAAAGGCCGCGGGGCGCTTTACAGCCGGCGCCATGGTGCCCCCCGCTGTTCTTGCCGCCGATCCGCACTGGCTGCCGCATGGCTTCGATCCCGCGCGTCAGAGCCTGACTTTCGTGAAACTGCCGCGCGCGCGGCTCGCCGCCACGGCTTTCCTCGCCGACATCGCGCGCGAGAGCAGCCATGAAACCGCCGAGGCGCCGCTGGCTGCGCTGGCCAGCGCTGTGCCTGCGCCTTCGGCTCCGGTTACGTTCATCTTCCACACCGCCTTCTGCCGCTCCACCTTGCTCGTGCGCGTGCTTGAACAGCCGGGCATCAGCACCGGCCTGTCGGAGCCGGGGATCATCGCCAGTCTTGCCGCGGCAGGAGCGGCGGGGCAGGGCGCTCTGGCGTCGGTCGCAGCCCTGCTCGCCCGGCCATGGAGCGCGGGCGAGGCGGTGTTCATCAAGCCCACCAACCACGCCAACAGGCTGGCGCCCGGGTTGCTGCGTGCTGTGCCGCAGGCCCGCGCGGTGCTGATGAGCAATCCGCTTCCCTCCTTTCTCGCGGCGGTGGTGCGCAAGGGGATGTTGGGGCGGCGCTGGGGTCGGGAACTCTATCTCGAATTGATGGCCTATGCGGGCATGGATTTCGGCATGAACGCCCGCGAGCAGTTCCTGATGACCGATCTTCAGGCGACCGCTCTTGCATGGTTCCTCAACCAGCGTTTCCTCGCCATGCTGGTCGAGCAATTCGGGGAACGGGTGCGCGTGCTCGACGGCGATGCCTTCGGACGCGATCCGGGCGCGACGCTGGCGGCGGTCTATCGCTTCGCCGGACAGGCCATTGCCCCGGAACGGATTGCCGCGATCGCCAGCGGGCCGCTATTCGCCGCCGACGCCAAGACCGGCGAGGACTACGCCGCCAAGGCCGCCCGCGATGCCGAGGCCACCCGCAGCAGGGTGACCGAGGACGAGATCGCCAAGGTCGGCGAATGGGTCGGCATGATCGCGCGGCAGGCAGGGCTGAGCCTCCCGCTGGCGCAGACGCTTTAGTCAGGAAACCCCGGCGCGGTTCGTCCGTTGCCCTTCCACATCCCGTCCCTCTGCGGATAACCCTGGCGCGTCGCCCTTTACATCAGCGAACATTTGCGGAACAGACCTCCCTCATGAGCCTCACCACCATTTCCGTGCGCGGTGCGCGCGAGCACAATCTCAAGGGCATCGACATCGATCTGCCGCGCGACAAGCTGATCGTCATCACCGGGCTTTCGGGCAGCGGCAAGTCGAGCCTTGCCTTCGACACCATCTATGCCGAGGGCCAGCGCCGCTATGTCGAGAGCCTTTCGGCCTATGCGCGCCAGTTTCTCGAGATGATGCACAAGCCCGATGTCGAGCATATCGACGGGCTGTCCCCGGCGATCAGTATCGAGCAGAAGACCACCAGCCGCAACCCGCGCTCGACGGTTGCCACCGTCACCGAGATCTATGATTACATGCGCCTGCTCTGGGCGCGGGTAGGGGTGCCGCATTCGCCCGCAACGGGCCTGCCGATCACCGCCCAGACAGTGAGCCAGATGGTCGATCGGGTGATGGCCCTGCCCGAGGGCACGCGCCTCTACCTGCTCGCGCCGGTCGTGCGCGGGCGCAAGGGCGAATACAGGAAGGAGCTGGCCGAATGGCAGCGCCAGGGCTTTGCCCGGGTGCGGATCGACGGGGAGATCTACCCCATCGAGGAGGCCCCGGCGCTCGACAAGAAGTTCAAGCACGATATCGAGGTGGTGATCGATCGTTTCGCGGTGAAGGACGGGCTCCAGACCCGCCTTGCCGAAAGCTTCGAGACCGCGCTGAAGCTCGCCGAGGGGCTGGCCTATGTCGATCTCGCCGACGGCGTGGTGCCGGGGCGCGAGGCCGAAGCGCAGGGCGGGGCGATGAAAGGGGCAGGCCTGCCCCCCAACCGCATCGTCTTTTCCGAGAAATTCGCCTGCCCGGTCAGCGGCTTCACCATCGAGGAGATCGAACCGCGCCTGTTTTCCTTCAACGCCCCGCAAGGTGCCTGCCCGGCCTGCGACGGGATCGGCGAGAAGATGCTGTTCGATCCGCAGCTGGTGGTGCCCAACGAGGCGCTGTCCCTGAAACAGGGCGCGGTGGTGCCCTGGGCCAAGTCCAACCCGCCTTCGCCCTATTACATGCAGGTGCTCGCCAGCCTCGCCAAGGCCTACGGCTTTGATCTCGCCACCCCCTGGAAGGACCTCGAAACCGACCAGAAGCACATCATTCTCTACGGCACGGGCGGCTTGCCGGTGCCGCTGACCTTCAAGGACGGGCGCCGCGAATACACCGTCCACAAGCCGTTCGAAGGGGTGATCGGCAATCTCAACCGCCGGATGCTCCAGACCGAAAGCGCGTGGATGCGCGAGGAGCTGGCGAAATATCAGACCGCGCAGCCCTGCGAGACCTGCGGCGGCAAGCGGCTGAACGAGAAGGCGCTGAGCGTGAAGGTTGCCGGCGTCGACATCGCCACCCCGGTGCGGATGAGCGTCGCCGATGCCAAGGCGTGGTTCCTGGGGCTCGATGCGCAGCTCACCCCGCAGCAGTCGCAGATCGCCAAGGCGATCCTGAAAGAGATCAACGAACGGCTGGGCTTTCTCGACAATGTCGGGCTCGATTACCTCAACCTCGACCGGACCTCCGGCACCCTCAGTGGCGGGGAGAGCCAGCGCATCCGCCTCGCCAGCCAGATCGGCAGCGGGCTTTCAGGCGTGCTCTACGTCCTCGATGAACCCAGCATCGGCCTCCACCAGCGCGACAACGACCGGTTGCTCGCGACATTGAAGCGCCTGCGCGATCTCGGTAACACGGTGATCGTGGTCGAGCACGACGAGGATGCGATCCGCGCCGCGGATCACATCGTCGATCTCGGCCCAGGCGCAGGGGTGCACGGCGGCGAGGTGGTGGCGCAGGGAAGCCTCGAGGAGATTGTCAAGGCCAAGGGCTCGCTCACCGCGGACTACCTCACCGGCAAGCGCCGGATCGAAATCCCCAAACAGCGTCGCAAAGGCAACGGGCACTTCATCGAGATCAAGAACGCCCGCGCCAACAATCTCAAGGGCGTGGACGCACGCATTCCGCTCGGCACCTTCACCTGCATCACCGGGGTATCCGGAAGCGGCAAGTCCTCGCTCATCATCGACACCTTGCAGGCGGGCGCCGCACGGGTGCTCAACGGCGCGCGGGTGATCGCTGGGGCGCATGATGCGATCACCGGCCTCGAATATTGCGACAAGGTGATCGAGATCGACCAGTCGCCGATCGGCCGCACCCCGCGCTCCAACCCGGCGACCTACACCGGCGCCTTCACCCAGATCCGCGACTGGTTCGCGGGCCTGCCCGAAGCCCAAGCGCGCGGTTACAAGCCGGGGCGCTTCTCCTTCAACGTCAAGGGTGGCCGCTGCGAGAAATGCCAGGGCGACGGCCTCATCAAGATCGAGATGCACTTCCTCCCCGATGTCTACGTCACCTGCGAGGAGTGCCACGGCAAGCGCTACAACCGCGAAACGCTCGAGGTGAAGTTCAAGGGCCACTCGATCGCCGACGTGCTCGACATGACGATCGAGGACGCCGAGGCCTTCTTCAAGGCCGTGCCTGCGATCCGCGAGAAGATGCGGATGCTCAACGAGGTGGGCCTCGGCTATGTGAAGGTCGGCCAGCAGGCGACGACTTTATCGGGCGGCGAGGCGCAGCGGGTGAAGCTGGCAAAGGAACTCGCCCGGCGCAGCACCGGACAGACGCTCTATATCCTCGACGAGCCGACCACCGGCCTGCATTTCGAGGATGTGAGGAAGCTTTTGGAGGTGCTGCACCGGCTGGTGGAGCAGGGCAATTCGGTGGTGGTGATCGAGCACAACCTCGACGTGATCAAGACTGCCGACTGGGTCATCGACCTCGGCCCCGAGGGCGGGGTGCGCGGCGGGGAGATTGTGGCTGAGGGCACGCCCGAGCAGGTGGTTAAGGTGGAGCGGTCGTTTACGGGGCGGTATTTGGCGGGGTTGTTGGAGCGGTAAGGCAGCCACGCCTGTCCTGAGCTTGTCAATGGATGGCTGAGGGGGTGGTGGAGCAGGTGGTGAAGGAGGGTCGGGGTTGTCGGGGGCGACATCTGCCGTTGTTGTTCGACCGATTGACAAGCACGTCTGTAGCCGCATGTAGTGATTCGGCTTGAATTACAAAAACACATCCTCAAGAAACTCGAAGCAGTTGCATGCAATATTAAAGTCTTCGTCTGTTATATTTTTTGCATGTGCATCCGCTCTGAACCTGTTTATTTGATTTAAGAAATCGCGGACCTTGTTCCTTTTATCTTGAATGTGGGGCAGTACCTCTTCGTCCCCCAAAAGCGCGATGAGGTCGGTTAGGAAAAGTGGGGATTTGTCAGCGGAAAACAGAATCCGCGGATTATTATCTGGTATGTTATATTGACGTTTTTTTGATATTTTCTTCGAAAAAACGTCTTCAAATTTTTGTGGAGAAACAGTTTTTGACCAATAAAGGAGGGTTGCGCGAATTGCGGTTTCGATATTATTTCGGCGAATGCACAACTCCGCCCATCGTCCTTCTAGGTCAATGAGCGACTCATTCGGTTCTGCTTGAAGTATAGCCCTTTTAACTGCCTCAAAGGCAAGTTCAGCGATGTCATCGTTGATTTTGATAAGTCCGTAACCGATAAGATGATCAATTAGATCTGGTGCTTCTGTTGCGTACTCATTAGCTTCAGATGAGTTACCCGCTACAATACTCTTTAAAACCGCAAATTCTGAAGGGTAATACTCTTTTAAGTTCAAAATGATCCCCAATAAGTAGCTCTCAAGTTGACCAGCAAATTCCTTCTGCGCTTGCATAACGCGTATCATTGGGACGCTCTTTGGTCGCTGTCCGCTGGTCAGCTGATGGATTTTACTACAGACTTGACGAATAAAAAATGGATGGCCACCATAGCTATGGTGAAGCAAATTCACAGCTGCAGAGTCAAAATCTAACCCCATGAAGAACCCTAAGCGGTTCACCATTTCTCTCGTTTCATCAAAGCTTAGATTTGGAATAAAACGCTTCTGCGCAAGTAAGTAGGCAGGGTTATCAATACCTTCGATCTTTTGCTGCTCAAGTATGTAAGGACTAGTGCCAACAATACAGACAGCCAAGCAACGATTTTTGCGAGTTTGTGAAAAAGAGCGCACAACCTGCCAAAAATATACAGGATCTTTTCCATTGCGCCAGTGGTCTGATGCCGCAGTGTTTGGCGATATATTTTCTATTTCATCGAAGATTAACAGCAAATTTGAGCGCAAAGCATCAAGGGTCGATCCCATTTTTTCATAAAACCATTCCGAAATTTCTGGGCCTTCCAATTTCTCGGGCTTACGCAGTTGCTTGAGCCTATTCTTCTCACGAACTCTATTGACAATATAATACAATAAGTCACCATAGCGCCTGCCATGAATTTGTAAGTCTTGACAGTCAATTGTTACGACGGCCAACTCGCTAGGTTTGCAACGTCGTTCTATGGCATAGATAGTTGAGGTCTTCCCACTTTTTCTTAATCCAAAAATACTTGAATGTTGGCCCGATTTCCCTAAATCTATGACAGTTGAAACAATTTCAGATCTACCGAAAAAGAAATGCTCTTCACGCAATGGAGACTGGAAGCCGAACAAATCTCTTATGTGATGATTCTGCCGGACTGCAGATATAAGCGGATCTGTTCTGCGTTCGAGTAATTCAAAAGTAAGTGGAACAATAACAGGGTATTCGGGGTGCTGGTCTAAGTACAACTTTATATGTCGGTCGATGTTAACATCAGAGCTTATTAGAAACCTTAGGCTATGATCAACTCTTGCAGATTCGACTAAAGAAAAAAATTCATTATAAGCTTCGAGTGTTCGAATTTCGAACGTATTGTAATCAGCGAATACAACAAGAAGTTCTCTTTGAGTATTGAGGACAACAGAAGAATGGTCTGTTGGTCGAATCAGTGCGCCGTAGTATGAACTATTGTCTACGCGAACAGGATCGAAGGAGCGTGTAACGTAGAAAGTATCGGATATTCGCCGAAGGGCATTTCGAATGGTCGGGGGATATTTTAGGAGATCGAAATTTTTATGCAAACCGGGGACGGTAGGCATTTCGCGATCCTTCACGTAAGCGTGCTCTGCTTGTCGTCGTCCTTTTTTGTCGAGCTTCGTTTCAATTTCAACCCCTTCGTCTCCCTTTCCTACACCCCCACCCCCAGAATACCCTCCCGCGCGCGTTGGCTCGCCGCAGACTCCGGCGCGGGCCTCCGTCCGCTGGGCTGTCCCCGGCCCTGACGGGCCTTGCGGCGGCACTGCAAAAGAAGGCCACTCCGGCACCACACACGGCACTCATTGCGGCGTGAAACATTTTAAAGGAAGCAAATTCAACGCCCTAAGCGTGAAACATTCCCCGCCAACCCCCTCGCAAGGGCAGTTTTGGTCGCTTTCGAGCCCTCTCATACCCCCTTTTGACCCCAGTCATTGCGGTCTCATTGTCGCTTCATTGCCGCCTTGTTGCCGCTTCACCCTGCTTCGGCCCGCACCGCACTCGGCGCCCGCCGCTCCGCCCGGGTGACGCCGGCGAACACCGCCAGCCCGCTTGCGATCATCCACAGGAAGGCGCCCTCGACCCCCAGCACCCAGTCAAGCATGCCGAGCACCGCAATCTCGACGATGATCGCGGCGAGCGCGGCGCGGGTGCCTTGCCCGATTCCGGCCAGGCCCATGATGATCGGCACCGCCAGCACCGCCGCGATCGCGCCTGCATCGAGCACCAGATTGCGCAGCGATTCCCCTGAAGCAGCCACCAGCGCGGCGATGATGGCCGCGATCACCGTCGCCCCGCGTGCCGCGCGCAGCATCGTGCGCGGCGATGCTTTGGGGTCGAACCGGCGATACCCGCTCTCCGCCGCCACCGCCGAGACCGCGAGCAGCGCGGAATCGACCGAGGACAGAATCGCCGAGAGCAGCGCGCCGGTAAAGACGATGTGCAGCCAGGACGGAAAGAGCGCCTGCGCAAGACTGGGCAGGAAGGTCTCGTCGTTGGCCAGTTCCACCCCCAGCACAGGTGCCAGCGGCGGGCCGAACAGGCCGAAACTGACGGGAACGAGGCCGACCATGAGGTAGATCGCCGCACCCGCCAGCGCCCCACGCCGCGCAACCTCGGGCGAGCGCGCACCCAGCGTGCGGGCGAGCGCCTCCTGACTCACCATTGTGCCGGCGATTGGGATCAGCCACAGCTCGGCCCATGCCATCCAGCTCTCGTCCGGCTTCGCGAAGGACCAGGCCTGCGGCGGAACGCTGGCCAGCGCTGGTGCGATGCCGCCGTGGGCATCGAACATCAGGAAGGCTAGCACCAGCATCGCGGTGACGATGATCGCGCCCTGGAGGATGTCGGTCACAACGTCCCCGGCAAGGCCGCCGAACAGGGTGTAGGTCACCACCAGCAAGGTTGCTCCGGCAAGTGCGGCAGGAAAGTCGAGCGCGGATGCGGTGTCGATGACGGTCGCGAAGGCATAGAGCTGCGCTGCTGACCAGGTGGTGGCAGAGAGCGCGATAACCCCGGCGGCGAGCAGTTCGGTGCCCTCGCCGAAGCGGGCGCGCAGGAAGTCGGCAATGGTGATATAGCCGCCGCTGCGCAGGCGGTGGGCGAAGAACAGCGCGATGGCGAGGATCCCGATGGCATAGGCGAAAGGCTCGGTGCGCGCGCCCGCCAGTCCGTCGGAGGCAACCTCGGACGAGGTGGCGATGAGGCTTTCCGAGGCAAACCAGGTGGCGAACAGGCTCATCGCCACGGCGAAGGGGCCAAGGCTGCGGCCGGCGACCAGATAATCGGCATCCGACTTCGCCCCGCGGCCGGCCCAGGCGGCCAGCAGCACCTGCGCGAAGACATAGATCAGGATCAGCACGAGCGTGATGGCGAAAGGTCCCCTGTGCCGCCCGCCGCAGCGCCCCCGCTGCGGATTCGGGCGGGGAGCAGTCCTAGCCACGCCGCCGCAGCGCGCAAGCCCTGACGCGTGGGCGGGGCAGTCCATTGCTTGTGCTGGCCCGGCTGCCCTATCATCAGGTGCCGGTGGTGGAGGCCGGATTAGCCTTCGATCAGCTCGAGTTCGACCGTTGCATGGCCGCGCGCGATCATGCCGAGTTCCTCGGCTGCAGCGCGGCTGACGTCGATCAGGCGGCCGCGACTGAAGGGGCCGCGATCATTGATGCGCACGATGACGCTCGCGCCGGTCGCCGGATTGGTGACCCGCACGAGGCTGCCGAAAGGAAGCGTGCGGTGAGCGGCGGTCATCGCGGTGTTATCGAAGGCCTCGCCGCTGGCGGTGCGGCGACCGTGGAACTTGCTGGCGTAATAGGAAGCGGAGCCGCGACCGAGGCTGGTTGCGCGGGGAAGCGCGGTGGGCGCCGAGGCGGTTTCCTCGGGCAGCGGGGCGGGCACACGCGGGACGACTTCGACCGACACCGCGCTCGCTTCGAGCGGCAGCGCGCCATCGGCCGGCGTGGCCGCGGTCGAAGCGGCCAGTGGCGCAAGGCCAATCGCCGCAGCGATCAGCCCGGCGCGCAGGCCACGGGCCTTGAAGGCTAAAGTGCGCTTTGCCGTTCGCATGGGCGCGGCATCTAGGTTGCAAAGCCTGCATTAGGCAAATCGCCGCAACGCTCTGTCTTAGGCTAAGGGCATCTCGGCGCTGAAACGACGGCGGTTTGCGGCAAAGCGCCAGCGATGACTATGCCGCGAGGAAGGAGTCGCACGCGGCGACTCGGACTCGCCGGCACCCGGCGGGAGACAGCCGTGACGAGAGGAAATGCAAATGGGGCCGGCATTGCTGCCGACCCCACTCTCACCAGCGCGTGGACACCCTTTGCTCGTGATGCGTCCGGCGAACCTTCTGCATCTTCCGCGCCAGGGCATGCTTGGCGCCCGATGTCTCGCCTCTTGCCGGGCGCGCCTTGCGGCCAACCCTGCTAGAGATTTGTCACCGGCGCTCGCGCCGGCATCCGGCTTTCGCTCCTGCCTCGCGGCGCCCTCTCGAAGCCCGAAGCCTTCGCTGTTCGCCGCATTGGGCAGGCGCTTGGCCGAGGCCAGGTTCCTGAACCGTTCCGGGCTTGCCGAGGCTGCGGACTCGCGTCCGTTCCCCTCACCCGTTCCGGCCGGATCCCCAGCCTGTCCGGCGACACCGCGTCGCTCCTGTCTCGGACGAGCCGACTTGCATTTAGCCGAGGCCTCCTGCATGCCTTCTCTCGACAGGCGCGTGGACAGATATCACCGCGTCCTTTGAGATCGAAACATTCGTAACTTCAATGCCTTCCGGCTTGGAGTTCCGTCTGCTCCGGATCCCGAAGACAGTGTGAAAGTGCGCCTCAACCGGCGTTCTGGCAACATCGCTTGGCGGTACTTTTCCACTCCTGGCCGATTGGCTTGTGGACACGAGTGGATAAGTCAACGCTTCGTCGCATTTGTCGCAAACCGGATGGGCCAGTGGGAACGAAACCGCCGCGGGATCGTCACATTAAGGCCGCGATCCGGCCGCAGCGAGCGCCGCGACTCGGTTTTCCTCGGCCGAAATGCGCCAATCAGGCGTCCCGGTTGCGGCGGGCAAGCAAGCGCAGGCGCAGACCATTGAGCCTGATGAAGCCCTCTGCGTCCTTCTGGTCATAGGCCCCGGCATCGTCCTCGAAAGTCACGTGGGCTTCGGAATAGAGCGAGTAAGGCGACTTGCGGCCGACGACGCTCGCCAACCCCTTGTAGAGCTTCAGGCGCACCGTGCCGGTCACCTTGTCCTGCGAATGGTCGATCGCAGCCTGTAGCATCTCGCGCTCGGGGCTGAACCAGAAGCCGTTGTAGATCAGCTCGGCATAGCGTGGCATCAGCTCGTCCTTGAGGTGCGCCGCGCCGCGATCGAGGGTGATCTGCTCGATCCCGCGATGCGCGCGTGCGTAGATCTCGCCGCCGGGGGTTTCGTACATCCCGCGGCTCTTCATGCCGACGAAGCGGTTCTCGACCAGATCGAGCCGGCCGATGCCGTGCTTGCGGCCCAGATCATTGAGCGCTGCGAGCAGCGTGGCCGGGCTCATCGCCTCGCCGTTCAAGGCCACGCCATCGCCCTTTTCGAAGTCAATGGTGATGTATTCCGGCACGTCAGGCGCGTCCTCGGGATTGACCGTGCGCGAATAGACGTAGTCGGGGGTCTCCTGCCACGGATCCTCCAGCACCTTGCCTTCCGACGAGGTGTGCAGCAGGTTCGCATCGGTCGAGAACGGGCTTTCGCCGCGCTTGTCCTTGGGCACCTGGATCTGGTGCGCCTCGGCCCAGGCGATCAGCGCGCTGCGGCTGGTGAGATCCCATTCGCGCCACGGGGCGATCACCTTGATGTCGGGATCGAGCGCATAGGCCGAAAGCTCGAAACGCACCTGATCATTGCCCTTGCCGGTCGCGCCGTGGGCGATGAAATCGGCGCCGGTCTGGTGCGCGATCTCGACGAGGCGCTTGGAGATCAGCGGCCGTGCAATCGAGGTGCCGAGCAGGTAGTCGCCTTCATAGCGGGCATTGGCGCGCATCATCGGGAAGACGAAATCGCGCACGAATTCCTCGCGCAGATCCTCGATGAAGATGTGATCGTCGGGGATGCCCATGGCGCGTGCCTTGGCGCGCGCGGGTTCGATTTCCTCGCCTTGCCCAAGATCGGCGGTGAAGGTGACGACCTCCAGACCGCGCTCGACGCTCAGCCACTTGGCGATGACGCTGGTATCGAGACCGCCCGAATAGGCGAGGACGACTTTCTGGGGCTGGGCCATGGCTCGGTTCCTGAAGGTGAGAAGGCGCGGGCGCGGTTGCAGTCAGCCCGCCGCTTGTCAAGCAGGTGCGCCTCAACTGCCGATCAGATAGTCGCGCGTGATCGGCAAGGCATGGCGGCTGCGGATATACTGGATTTGGTAATTGCACATGCCCCCATGCTCGAACACCGTCGCCGCGCCGGCAAGATAGAAGGTCCACATCCTGAAGAAGCGCTCGTCGTGCAGGGCGATGATCGCTTCGCGGTTGGCGACGCAGTTGGCATACCAACAGCGGATCGTCTTGGCGTAATGCAGGCGCAGCGTCTCGATATCCGCGGCGATCAGGCGGAATTTCTCGCTCGCGGCCAGCGTCTCGGAAAGGGCCGGGATGTAACCGCCGGGGAAGATATATTTGCGGGTGAAGGCATCGGTGGTGCCGGGCCGGCCCATGCGCCCGATGGTGTGCAGCAGCATCACCCCGTCATCGGCGAGCATCCGCGCAGCGGCCTCGAAGAAGGTCTCGAACTGGGCGCGGCCGACATGCTCGAACATCCCGACCGAGACGATCCGATCGAAGCGGCGGCCTGAGGCAGCAGTGTCGCGGTAGTCCTCGATCAGGATGGTGACCTTGTCGGCCACCCCGGCCGCGGCGACCCGCTCGCGGGCGAGCGCAGCCTGTTCTTCCGAAAGGGTGATTCCGGTGACCCGCGCGTGGTGATGCTTGGCCAAATGGATCGCCATCCCGCCCCAGCCGCAACCGATGTCGAGTACCTCCTGACCGGGCGCGAGCGCCAGCTTCCTGGCGATATGCGCCAGTTTGGCCGCCTGCGCTTCGGCCAGCGTGGTGACGCCGTTACCCCAATAGGCGCAGGAATATTGCCAGTGCTCTTGATCCAGCATCAGCGCGTAAAGATCGTTGCCGATGTCATAATGATGCGCGACGTTGTGCTTGGCGAGGACGCGGTTGTTGATCTGCTCGATGGCGAAACCCGCGCGGCCCAGCAACCGCTTCAGCACGCTTGGCCGGCCGAGATTGCCGCCCTTGTCCCATGGCGCATTGGCGCGCAGCAGGCTGACGAGACCCATCACGTCGCCTTCCTCGATCAGCAGGCGGCCGTCCATGATGGCCTCTGCCGCGCCGAGTCGCGGATCGAGCAGGATGTCGCGCGGCACGTGCTTGTCGGTCAGCCGCAGGACGATCTCGGGAAACCCGGGGGCAGGGGTGCCGAAAGTGCTGGCGCTGCCGTCGGCATAGACCACGCCCAGCCGCCCCTGCCGGACAGCCCGCGAAAGAAAGCGATCGAGAAGGGCTTTGCTCATCGTTTACCAATCATGCTTTTGATCCGGCAGGTTAGCCGATTCGTAGGGTCTGGCAAGGCGAAGCTCTCGCCCGGCCTGACAGGCGGAGATGATCCGCCCTGGCCGGGAGCAATGCGCCGGTACGATCCGGACTAGATCCCGGCATACCACTGGTAGCCGGCATGATCTTCCCAGAACCCGCCCTTGCCCTTGCCGATGCCATCGAGGCTGGCAACCGCCTCGATGGCGGTGAGATATTTGGCGTGCTTGTAGCCCAGCTGCCGTTCGATCCGGGCGCGCAAAGGCGCCCCGTTCTTCTCGGGCAGAGGTGCGCCATTGAGAGCATGGGCGATGATCGTCTGCGGATGATAGGCCTCGACCATGTCGATGCTCTCGTAATAGGCGGAGCCGTAGAGCGTATCGGCACAGCGCAAGACGATGAAATTCGCCTCCTCGCGCACCCTGGCCGCGTCGAGCAGCACCGCGAGCTGCGGCCCGGTCCATTCGCCGATCGCGCTCCAGCCCTCGACACAATCGTGCCGGGTGATCTGGGTGCGCTGGGGCAAGGCACGGATTTCGGCGAGGGTGAGGCTCAGCGGGCGTTCCACCAGTCCGCGCACGGTCAGCCGCCAGTCGGGAAAGCCCTTGGCCAGTTGATCTTTGTAGAACGGGGTCTCGACCGTGACCGAGCCATTGCCCCTGAAGCTGGGCGAGCGGTCTTCGGGGGCGTATTCCGGAGCCAGCCCCTGTCGTCCCGCCAGCGCGCGGTGGAGCGCGCGATGCCCCCCTTGCGCGGCCTCGAACAGGCTTTGCCCGGTGTCGCTTTCGGCGATCTTCGAACAGGCCCCGGCCCCCAGAGCGGCGATTGCGGCAAGCAGAGAACGGCGGGGGATCTCAACCATGCTCCCGCGCTCCTTCGGCTGGCAGGGCGGTTGCGATCGCGGGGGATGCTTGCGCCGCGCGCCGTCCGCCGGTGATCATTTCGAGGATGAGCCGCCAGTTGGCCAGCGCCAGCACGAGGTGGATCACGAAGAAGCCGAAAATGCCCCAGGCGGCAAGGAAATGCAGCGAGCGGGCGCTCTGCCGGCCGCCGAGCAACTCGAGCAGCCATGGCGCGGCGGCCTGAAAACCCGGACTGATCGCAAGGCCGGTGAACAGCATCAGCGGCAGCAGCCCGCCCAGCACCATGCCGTAAAGGATCTTCTGCACCGAATTGTAGCCATGCGCGGCATCCGCTCCCCCCGCCGAATGGGCGCGCAGCGAGGCGATCACGCCTGCCGGAGTCCAGTCGGAGGGCCGGGTGGCGAGATCGCGGCGGAAATGGCCGTTGGCCAGCATGGCGATCCAGATGAACGCCAGCCCCACGCCGAAAGGCCATGCCGCAAGGATGTGCCAGTCGCGCGCTAAGGCAAGGTTGTAGTGCTGCGGCAGGGTTGCCCAGCCGGGGAAGCGGATCACGCTCAGCCATGCTTCCTTGGGGTCGAAACCATAGTCACCCCAGTAAAGATGGCGGTGGGCATTGGAAATGTTCAGTCCCGACATGAACAGCACGATGATCGCCGCCGCATTGATCCAGTGCCACAGGCGCGTGGAGAGGGCGTGCTTTGCCATGCGCGTCAGGCGGCCCGTTCGGCCGCGGCAAGCTCGCGCGCCAGCCAGATCACGTCGCGCGGCTGATCGAGCAGGTGCTGGCCGCTGTCGATGAACAGGGTCTGCCCGCTCGCCAGAACGCCGCTCGCCAAGAACAGCGCGGCATCGGCGATCTCGTCCGCACCGGTCTTGCGGCAAAGCAGGTTCATGCGGTGCGAGAGTTCGGTTTCCTCCTCGCTCTGATCGTGGCTGGCAAGGATTGCGCCGGGGGCGATGCCGTAGATGCGGTCTTGCGCTTGGCGCGCGCCCTTGGCCAGCATCCCGATGCTTGCGGCGAGCGCGTGCTTGGACATGGTGTAGCTGAAGAAATCGGGGTTGGTGTTGGCGATCTTCATGTCGGTAATCTGGATCACCGTGCGCGTCGCCGCGCTCGTCGCATGGGCAAGGTAGGTCTGGCTGATCCGGGCCGGGGCGAGCGCGTTGACCTGCATTGCTTGCCTGAACGTGGCCGGATCGAGCGCTATTGCCGCGTCGTATTGAAAGACCGAGGCCGAATTCACCAAGCAGCGCCAGTCGGCCAGGCGGTTGGCCAGCGCGAGGATGGCGGCCACCGCCGCGTCATCATCCGCCAGATCGAAGCCGACCGTCTCGGCAGACGGGATCGCGGAGGCAAGCGCCTCGGCCTGCGCCGCGGAGGACTTGTAATGGATCACCACGTGCCAGCCGGCCGCGGCAAAGGCGCGGGTGATCGCACCGCCGATTCGGGTCGCCCCGCCGGTCACGAGAACGGCGGGGCGGGTCATGCGGTGAACGGTATCCGGTCGTGCATGACAAAGGGGTTACCAGCCGCAGCCATGCGCGTCAATCGGGGATAGCGCTGGAAGCGAGGCCGCACACAGGCTCGGGCAAGCCAAAGCGAAAACGCCGCCGGCAGCGTGGCCGGCGACATTTGCGGGCATTTCAATGCCGCGGATCAGCGGCAGCGGACACTGCCGCGGTCGATCTCGCGGCCGAGCAGACCCCCACCGACCGCACCGAGCACTGTGCCCAGCGCGCGATCACCGCGGCGGTCGATCTCGCGGCCGAGCAGCGCGCCGACCCCTGCGCCCACCAGCAGGCCCACGGTTCCGTCGTCCCTGCGGCAGCGCCAGCGGCCATCGCGGCCCTGCCAATAGCGGTCGCGGCCACGGAAGTGGCGGTCATCGTACCAATCGCGCTCGCGCTCACGCCAGCGACGGCGGTCACGCCGGTCGCGCCAATCGTCGTGGTAGGCCGCAGCCGAGGTGAAGGGCGCGGCGCTCTCGTGAAAGCCCGCGAAGACGGACGAAGGCGCGGCGGGCAACTCGGCGGCCTGGGCGGGGGCTGCAATAGCCGCCAGCGACCCGGCGGCAGCGATCAGGGCAAGATGTTTCATGGCTCGTTTCCTTGTGGCGGCTCCCGATGGAGCACGAGTCTTTTCGTTCATCTATCGCGAACGCTGCATGAACGAAGTCGACAGGAAACTGTTAAGGTTGGCCGTTTTTCTCTCGGCGGGACAGGCCGTTGCCTTTCAGAGGCGAGCCGAAGCTCTTGCGCGCAGTTTTGGGGAAAGCGTGGCAAGAGCGGCTAGCTCGACCAATTCCCGGTGGGTCGCTTTTCCGGCGACCAAAGCCCGGAATACGCGCGCAACGCTCCAGTCTTCGGCCCCGGTAGCGATCTTCTCGAGCGAATCGCCCGCCTGCACCGTGCCGGTCTCGATCACCCGGAAGTACCAGCCGCACCGCCCGCTTGCGATGATCCTTTCGATCATGCCTGTGTGGCCGAAGCGATGCTCGATCTTCCAGCACGGCTGGCGCGGCCGACTGACCTCGATCAGCGCGGTTCCGAGCCGGAAACGGTCGCCGATATGGACCATTTCCTCGGTCAATCCGCTGACCGCAAGGTTCGAGCCGAAGCCGCCGGGTTCGTCCAGCGCCGGGTGGTCGCCAATCTCGCGGCGCCACCAGGCATGATGATCGAGCGGGTAGAGGTGCAGCGCCATTTCCGGCCCGCCATGCACGCGGCGGTCGGCCTGCTCGTCGGACGCAAGACCCTCGGCCAGCACCTGCACCGCGCCCGCGCGCGGACGCTTGGCGATGGCGCTCGGCTCGGCGCCCCTGAACGGGCGGGCGGTGCCGGTGCAGACGGCGGTGACGATGTGCTTCACGCTTTCCTCACGGTGAGATCGATCCAGTCGCGCTCGGTGCCATCGCTGCCCTTGCTGGGATAGGTCGCCAGTCTCGCAATGGTGAATCCCGCCGCCTCGTAGGCGGCGACAAGCCATTCGGCCGAAGGGAAATTGTGCCATCGCCCGAGCAAATCGCGGCCCTCCGCCTCGCCCAGCTTGAAGCTGGCGAAATGCCATCCGCCGGGCATCAGCGCGCGGTGGATGCGCGCGAGGACATCGGGCATGGCCGCGCGCGGGCAGTGGAGCAGGCTGGCATGGGCCCAGACGCCGACATATGCGGCCTCGGCATCCAGCTCGTGGAACGCCATCACCCGCGCCCCCAGCGCGAAGGCCTGGTTGGCGCGCGCGACGAGGGCAGGGACGGCATCGGTCGCATCGACGACAAAGCCGCGGGCGCGCATTTCGGCCGCATCGCGCCCGCCGCCGCAGCCCAGTTCCAGCACCGCCGCGCCGGGCGGCAAGCGATCGAGAAAGGCATCGAGCTGGTGGCTGTGCCGCTCGCCCGAATGGAACACCCAATGCGGCGCGCGTTGCTGATAGAAGGCGAGCGTCTGCGGATCGATGCTGACCATTTTCAGCGCACCGGCTTCTCGACCGGCATGACGTTGTATTCGCGCACTTCGGCCTGGCTCAGGCAATAGCGGGTGGAAGGATTGCCCTCGCTCTTGACCGCCTGCTGCTTGTACATGATGTCGGTCAGCAGCTTGCGGCTGATCCCCATGCGGATCAGAAAATCATTGTCCTCGCTCGCGAGCAGCGCCGAGGACTGCTCGATGCTGCCGATCAGTTCGGCCGTGGCCTTGCTGCCTTCGCTCACCACCTCGTCGATCAAGGCGCGGTCGTTGGTGTGGGTGAACATGTGCACCATGAACACCCCGCCCTCCTCCACCACCCGGCGGTCGCCGCCCATGAACACGAAGTTGCAGGCCGAAAAGCACGCCCAGCCGGCAGGGATGCGGGTGAGCATTCCGCGATAGGAGCGGATGATTCGGCCCGCCTCGTTGCCGGCCCGGGCATTCCCCCCGCGCGATCGCAGCCAGATCTCCTCGATCCGATCATCCGCCTCGATGGCAGCCTTGAGCCGGGCGGGGAGGGTGGCATCGATATTGCCCTCGGCCAGCAACACGCGCTTGCCGTGCTTGTCGGCCGGGGTCAGTCTCATCGCACTGGCAGGGCCGAAATCGGGCTCGGCCGGACAGGTCGGGTTTTCGGGGTCCATCCTCGTTGCCCCGCTTAGCAGGGCGAGCGCGGCCAGCACCGCGATTGAGCGCACCGCGCGCATCACGCGATGATGGAATAACGCGCCGAACCCGGCGCACGGCACATGCGCTTCTCGGCGCGGGTTTCCTCGCCCTCGATGATGATGACATCGGTGACGGTGATGCAGTCGAGATCGCCGCGCGCGGCATCGCGCGAGGTGACAGTCGAGGTGCCGCTGACATTCTCGCGCGTGCGCGAAGTCCAGGCCGCGCTTGCGCCGACTGCGGGGACGGCGCCCTCGCCATCGGTGCGGGTGGCCTCCAGCGTGGCTTCGGCCGCCTGCCTCTGCTCTTCGGGATCGAGGCGGCAGGCAATGCTCTCGGTCAGCTGGTCGGAAAACTCGGGAACCGGCACCCACGAGGATATCCCCGCCCGGCGCGCCAATTCGCCAACCGCGCCGCCGAGCAATCCACCCAGCGCGCCGCGCCCGCGATCCCCCTTCTTGCCCTTGCCGCAATTGTCGGCCTTTTCCGCGCCGCGCCGGGTGCTGTCGAACAGGCCGCCAAGCTGTGCCTGCGCCGGAAGCGAGAGGGTTGCGAAGGCAAGCGCACCGGTGATCATGGCTGCCCTGGACACCGAAAAGGCCACGCTCTTCCTCCGATTGCAGGTGGAGGCAGGTTACGCCCGGCGCGCAAATGCGTCAATCGAGCGCCGCAGCCGCTGCCGCTGCCTCGCGGTCGCGCTGGGCACGCGACTTCCTTTCGGCGGCCGTTTTCAGTTGGCCGCAGGCAGCGTCGATATCACGCCCGCGCGGGGTGCGAACCGGGGCGGAAAAGCCGCCTTCGAACACGATTTCCGAAAAGCGGCGGATACGTTCGGGTGTCGAGGTCTCGTAGGCTGTGCCTGGCCAGGGGTTGAAGGGGATGAGGTTGACCTTGGCCGGCAGCTTGTATGCCCTGAGCAGGCGGACCAGCTCGCGCGCGTCGTCGTCGCTGTCGTTCTTGTCCTTGATCATCACATATTCGAAGGTGATGCGCCGGGCGTTGCTTGCACCGGGATATTCGGCACAGGCCTCAAGCAGCTGCTCGATGCCATACTTCTTGTTGAGCGGGACAAGCTCGTCGCGCACCTCCTTGCGCACGCCATGGAGCGATACCGCAAGGTTGACCCCGATCTCCTCGCCGCAACGCTGCATCATCGGGATAACGCCGCTGGTGGAAAGCGTGATGCGGCGCTTGGAGAGGGCGAGACCATCGCCGTCCATCACCAGCTTCAGCGCATCGCGCACGTGTTCGAAGTTATAAAGCGGCTCGCCCATGCCCATCATCACGATGTTGGTGAGCAGGCGGCCATCGGCGGTGTAGTGGCCCGCCTCGTCATCCTCGTCGATCAGGTCGGCGTCACTCGCCATGCTGCCGCGCGGCCATTCGCCCAGCGCATCGCGCGCGAGCATCACCTGACCGACAATCTCGCCGGGTGTTAGGTTGCGGACCAGTTTCATCGTGCCGGTGTGGCAGAAGGAACAGGTGAGGGTGCAGCCGACCTGCGAGGATACGCACAGCGTGCCGCGCGTCTCGTCAGGAATGAAGACCATCTCGAAATCGTGCCCGTCGGCGGTGCGCAGCAGCCACTTGCGGGTGCCGTCGACCGAGTGCTGGGCCTCAACCACCTCCGGTCGCCCGATCACGAAACGCTCCGCCAGCCACGGGCGCATCGGCTTGGCGATGTCGGTCATCGCCGCGAAATCGGTCAGGCCGCGATGGTAGATCCAGTGGAACACCTGCTTGGCGCGCAGCTTGGCGGCTCTCGTCTCGAGCCCGGCTTGCTCGAACAGCTCACGGATGCGCTGGCGCGGCAGGCCGACGAGGTCGATGCGGCCATCCGCGCGCGGCGTGATCTCGCGCGCAGTGGGAACCGGGTCGACGAGGCCCGGAATGGTCATGAGTGCGGTATCGGCCATGGGTGGGGGGCGTATAGTCGCGCTTTGGACATTTGACCAGTCAGCTGCGCCGGGCGCACCCCACCAGGGCCGCATCGATGGCGGTTGCGGCTCCGGCTAGGGTGTAGCGGTCGGTGAAGCCGCCGCCCGATACGCTCATGCGGGCGGCCGAGCGGATCGCGGCGATGATTGCGGCATCTTCCCGCGCGTCGGCGGCCCAGGCGTTGCGGCCCTTGGTGACGAGGGTGAAGCGCCTGTCGCCTACCGCGAGGCGGACGGCGGCCTTGGCCGGAACCTCGCGGCTGAGGACGATATGCACCGCCCCGCGCACGCCCTTGCCGGGCCAGGTGGAAACCGTGGCATAGGCTGGCGCACGCAGCTTCCCCTGCGCCTTGGCGATCGCATAGCAGCGTGCGGGCGAAGCATCCTTGAACGCCGCCCAATTATCATAGACGCCAAGGCTCTCGCGCGCGGCGAGCGGCGCGGCAGCGAGCAGCAGGGCGAGGGGGAGAAACCTAGTCATAGTCGATCGCCATGACTTCCCACGCGCGCGAGCCTGAGGGA
Source organism: Erythrobacter tepidarius (assembly GCF_002155695.1). Taxonomy (GTDB): domain Bacteria; phylum Pseudomonadota; class Alphaproteobacteria; order Sphingomonadales; family Sphingomonadaceae; genus Erythrobacter; species Erythrobacter tepidarius. Next base: position 192,514 of record NZ_MUYJ01000003.1, on the reverse strand, counting down.
AGGCTCACAATTCTGACATCGCCCACGCTCGCACCGCGCAGCGCGCGCGCCAAGGGGGCGCTCCAGCCGATGCGTCCTTTGGCGGCATCCTGTTCATCGTCGCCGACCAACTGGATGGTCTGGCGATTGTCATTCTCGTCGGCGATGGTCACCCGCGCACCGAAGAACACGCGGCTGCGGTCCACCTGAGTGGCCGGATCGATCACGCGCAGCACCTTCATGCGGCGCGCAAGATGGGCCAGTTCGCGGTCAATTTCGCGCATCTTCTTGCGGCCATAAAGGTAGTCGCCGTTCTCCGAACGGTCGCCATTGCCGGCCGCCCAGCTGACGATCTCGACGATCGCCGGGCGTTCGGTCGACAGCAGGTGATCATAGCGCGCCTTGAGCGCAGCATAGCCCGCAGGCGTGATCGGCGGACCGGACTTGGTCGTCATGGCTGGGAAATCACCGCAGGAAGGTGTTGATCGGGCGCGGTAATCCGGCTTGCTGAGGATAGAGGTGGGAATAGGTCACGGCGTTGCCGATTACCCGCATGATGTAATAGCGCGTCTCGAAATTGGACGGGATCTTCTCGACCCAGGTCACCCAGTCGATTTCGCCCTTGCGCGGATCGCCGTTCAGCCGCAACCACTCGTTCACGCGGCCAGGCCCGGCGTTGTAGGCGCCCACGGCGAGGGGATAGGCGCCGCCGTAGTAGTTCATCATGCGCGCGAAATAGGCATCGCCCAGCCGAATGTTGTAGCTTGGCGAACCCGTGAGATCTGCCGAGAGATACTGCATCCCGAGCTTGCCGGCCTGCTCGCGCGCGGTGCCCGGCATCAGCTGCATCACGCCGCGCGCGCCGGCGTGGCTGACGCGGGTGCGATCGAACTCGCTTTCCTGCCGGCTGATCGCATGCACCATCGTCCAGTCGTTGACCACCGGCGTGGCGATCGTCGGAAAACCGATCCGCTCGAAGCGGGTAAGCCCGTGCTCGCCCGCCTTCATCCCGATCACCACCGCCATCTCGTCGAGCCCGGTTTCGGCAGCGAGCTGGGCGGCCATGGTAAGCTCCTGCGGTGTGTCGGCCTGATCGCCCAGCGCCTCGAAGAAGCGTCGCTCGGTGCGCCAGTCGCGCCGTTCGCGCGCGATGGCGCGGATCGCCTGCACCAGCGCGCTGCCCTCGAAGGCGGCGCGCTCAGCGGCGCTGATGGAGACCTCGGGCAGCGGCTCGAAGGCTGGCATGTCACGCCCCAGCGCAGCAATCGCCAGCTGACCGTAATAGTAGTGCGGATAGGCCGCTGCGCTCTCGAAATAGGCTCGCGCGGCCGCTTCGTTCCCGGCCTGCCGCATCGCGCGACCGGCCCAGTAATAGCCCTTGGCCTTGGTCAGCGGGGTCCGCGCGGCATCGCCATAACGCTGGAACAGCGGAGCGGCCAGAGCGCCGTCGCGCAGTCGCCACAGCGCGTTGGTGCCGCCGATCCACATCAGATCGGTGTAACGGTCGCGCAGGGCGAAACTGCCCTGGGAGATATCGCTGCCCGGCGCGAACAGGTCATCGACCCGGCTGGCGATCTGCACCGCATCGCGGGCACTGCCTGCCTTGGCGAGGGCCAGCATATCGCCGATGAATTCTTCGGGGTCGAGCGCCGGACGATCGAACCGGGGGCCGGTGGTCAGCACCCTGATCGCCTCGCCGGACTGGCCGGTGGCGCGCAGGTAATTGACGAGATTGAACACGAAGCCTGGATCGGACATCGCGCTGGCCGGCGGGGTGATCCCGGCGGCGGTCGGGTGGCTGCCGCGCAGCAGCGCGAGGCGGGCCAGAGCAAGCGGGCGATCAGCCTCGGCCAGATTGATCAGCTGGCGCGAGGCGGCGTCGGCCTGCTCCTGCCACAGCAGCGCATCGATCCGCGCGGCGTGATCGGCGGGCGTGAACCGAGCGCGGTAAAGCTCCGAGAGATAAAGCTCGACCGCATCTTCCATCGACCCGCCGCGCCAGGCCTTGCGGGCTTGCTCGAAGGCCTCGGGCCGCTGCGCCGCAGCCAGCGCGAGCGCATAGCGCGCCCGTGCCGGATTGGTCAGCGGCGGCTGGCTGTCGAAATAGGCGAGCACTTCGGTCTGCGAAGGCGCATCGCGCTCAAGCGCCTTCTCCGCCCGCAGGCGCAGGATGTCCGTGCGCGGGAAATCGGGATAGGCGAGCACGAAGCTGGCATAGTCGACAAAGCGCATCTCGCGGCTTGCCTGCAAGGTTTCCCAGCGCGCCAGCGCGGCGCCCATTGCGCCCGGCTGGCGAGCGACAAGATTGCCCGTATCGGCCCCCTGTCCCCAGCTCTGCGCGGCCAAGGTCCCGGCGCTTGCCGCCAACGCCAGCATCGCCGCGGTCAGCGCGAAACGGCGGGTCTTTGGCAACAGCGTGTCGACCATGCTGGACATTGTGCCGATCGGCTCCTTAGTAGGCGCTGAACAAGCAAGCGGGGCAAGCGCCTTTCCCGCAGGCAGCTTAACGATGAAGGCAGGACGAAAGCAATGTTCAGCGGTTCGATACCCGCTCTGGTGACTCCTTTTCGCGGCGGGACGTTTGACGAGGCGGCCTTTCGGCGCCTGGTCGATTGGCAAATCGAAAACGGCAGTGCTGCGCTGGTGCCCTGCGGCACGACCGGCGAGGCCTCGACGCTCTCCAATGCCGAACATCATCGTGTGATCGAGGTGTGCATCGAGCAGGCGGCAGGGCGCGTGCCGGTGATTGCGGGCTGCGGCTCGAACGACACGCGCAATGCGCTTCTCCACATGAATTTCTCGCGCAAGGCAGGGGCGGCGGCGGGCCTGTGCGTTGCGCCCTATTACAACCGCCCGAGCCAGCGCGGGCTGATCGCCCATTTCAGCTTTCTGGCCGAGAATAGCGACCTGCCCATCGTGCTATACAATGTCCCCAGCCGCACCGTGACCGATCTGGAAGACGAGACGGTGGTGGCGCTGGTCAACAAGTATCCCGACCGGATCATCGCCATCAAGGATGCTTCGGGAGACCTGTCGCGCGTGGCCGATCACCGCATGGGTATCGGGCGTGAATTCTGCCAGCTTTCGGGCAATGACGAGCTGTGGTTGCCACACGCTGCGGCCGGCGGGCGCGGGTGCATCTCGGTGACGGCGAATGTCGCCCCCAAGCTGTGCGCCGAATTCCACGAGGCGATCGCGGCGAACGATCTGGAGAAGGCGCGCCAGCTGAACGACCGGCTGTTCCCACTGCACTACGCGATGTTCTCCGACGCTTCGCCCGCACCGGTGAAGTATGCCTTGAGCCGCGTTCACGACTGGATCGAGCCGGAAGTGCGCCTGCCGCTGGTCGAATGTTCGCCCGAAGCGAAGAAAGCGGTGGACGAGGCGCTGGTGCTGGCAGGGGTGCTGCCGGCCTAGACCACCTCGTCTTCGTCGAGCAGGCGTTCGGCCGGGCCTTCGGGTTCGCTTGCCAGAATCGCATCAGTGATGCTGTCGATCCGCGCACCGACCCGTTCGGGGTTGGCAATCGCGGCGATGTGGAAAAGCGCGTCGCCCTGGTGCACCACCGGCAGGGTGGCATGGCCGATGATGATTCCGTCGATCGGGCTGACCAGATCGAGCGGATCCTCGCCGAACAGGCCGGCCACGCGGGCGAGCAGATCGCCCTTGCGCACCGGATCCCCGCTCTTGCGCACGCGGTGGGTCAGGCCCCCGCGGGGTGCCCTTACCCACAAGGATTTGTTCGCGCGCGCGGGAATGCCGACTTCGGTCAGGCCATCATCGGCCTCGATCATCCCGAGATGCGCGAGCACGCGGCTCACGCCTGCCACCCCGGTCTCGATCGACAGCCGGTCGAACCGCAGCGCTTCACCCCCCTCCATCAGCAGCATGTCGATCCCGTTCTTCTGGGCGAGATCGCGCAAGCTGCCGTCGCGCAGCGGGCTTTCGATGATCACCGGCGCGCCGAAGGCCATCGCCAGCTCGACTAGCCGCTTGTTGCCTGATGCGATGCGGATTTGCGGCAGGTTGTAACGATGGAGCGCGGCAGAGTGGATGTCGATGCCAAGCGTGCAGCGCTCCACCACTTCGCGGTAGAAGACATGCGCCAGCTGGCCCGCGAGCGAGCCGCCCGCGCTGCCCGGGAAAGACCGATTGAGATCGCGCCGGTCGGGCAGGTAGCGCGAGTGGTTCATGAAGCCGAAGATATTGGCCACCGGCACCAGCAGCAGCGTGCCGGCGAGCGCGATCGGATCGATGCTCTGCGCGAGCCGCTGAACCACTGCAGTGCCGACAATCTCGTCGCCGTGGATCGCGGCGCTGACGAAGACCGCGGGGCCCGGCTTCGCGCCATGCAGCACCCGCACCGTCAGCGAGGAGGCGGTGCCGGTCGCCATGGTGGTGATGGTGAAGGCAACGTCGCGCATCGTGCCGGGTGCCAGCAGCTCGCCTGCGATGGTGAATGGTTCGGCCTGCTGCATGCGCCCGCTTTCCCTGATGCCCCACGCCCAACCCTAGGCCGGGCGCAGGCAAAGCGCAAAGAAGGCGGGCCGTTTTCCCCCCTCGCTTTTTCGTCCCCGCGGGCCTACATCGCGCCGCCTTATGGCACGCCCCAAACCCGTAACCTTCGACAAGCTGAAAATCGTCGCCGAGAACCGCCGTGCGCGGTTCGATTACACGATCGAGGACACCTTCGAGGCTGGCCTTGTCTTGCAGGGCACCGAGGTGAAGGCGCTGCGTGCAGGCGAGGCGAGCATCGCCGAAAGCTATGCCGAGGTGAAGGACGGGCAGGTATGGCTGATCAATGCCAATATCCCCGAATACAGCCACGGCAACCGGCTCAACCATGAACCGCGCCGCCCGCGCAAGCTGCTGCTGCACGAACGCGAGATCAACAAGCTGCTCGGCGCGGTCGAACGCAAGGGCATGACGCTGGTGCCGCTGTCGATCTACTTCAACCGTACGGGGCGCGCCAAAGTCGAACTCGCGCTTGCCAAGGGCAAGCAGACCCATGACAAGCGTGCCAGCATCAAGGAACGCGACTGGAAGCGCGACAAGGCGCGGTTGATGCGCGAAAGGGGATAGGGGAGCGCAAAAGACCCGGATTGCGACCGATTCACCTACTGGTCAGAAACCGGATGCTACCCATATGAAACGCATGGTGGCTGCGATGATTCCACGTTTCCCTTCCCTGCTTGATCCGGCGCTGGTGCGCGGTGTCGGAGTTCGTCCATGATCTGGCCTGCCTCGTCACGCCCAAGTCTCTCGAAACGCTCGAAGACCTGGGCGATGGACATCATCCGCAAGAACACGCCCACGCGCGAGGAAATGGCGAATAACAAGTATCTCGCACCGATCGCGCATCGCTTCCTCTCCCCGGAATTGTGGCGGTTTACCCGCCGTTCGGTTCCGCGCGGGGTCGCGCTCGGCCTGTTTGCCGCTTTCATCATTCCGGTTGGGCAGATTTTTCTCTCGGCTTTTCTTGCCCTGCCGATGCGTGCCAATGTGCCGCTGGCCGCCTTGCTGACCTTCGTCACAAATCCCTTCACGCTGCCCTTCTGGCTGGTGGTGGCCAATCGTATCGGCGAATTCCTGTTGCAATTCAACGTGGCGGGCGTCAGTCTTCCGGCTACCTCTGCCACAGATGGCTCGTGGGACATGCTGACCACCATCTACGAGCTGGGCGCGGCGACTTTGCTGGGCGGCGCGGTGCTGGCCTTGGTCGCACCGCTGCTCGGCTGGGTCATTTCCGGATGGGTGTGGCGCGCCGTGGTGGCGCGTAAACGCGCCCGGCGGTTGAGGGTAATGGAAGCGCGTCTCGACCAGCGCCTCGGCTCGGATTAGGAGGGCCCCTCGCACCGGCTCGCAGGGAGTCCGGCGCTTTGATCACACGACGGGAACACGCCGCTTGTCCGAGCCCATCCGCCGAGGTCTGAACCGCGTTGCCGCGATCGTCGACGAGCCGTCGGCCGTACGCGCTCCGGCCCCTTCTTCGAGCCTGCTGCTGGTGCTGGGCGGCGGGCTGGCGGCGAGCGCGGCGGTGCTGTTCTTTGCCACGTCGAGCTGGTTGGTGGCGCTCGCCTTTGTCCTCGGCGTCGCGGTGTTGCTCGGGGCTGGCCTGCTGCTGGATCGGCTCGGCGCGCCGCCCGCGCATGACGAACCCGCTTCGCCGGACTGGACCGTAACGGTCGCGGCGATCGAGCACAGCGGCGAGGCGATCGCCATCACCGATCGCGCCAACCGCCTGGTGTGCGCCAACAGCCTGTTCCTCGAACGCTTCGGGGCCGCTGCTGCGCCGCCCGCCCTGCCGTTCGGGCGTGAGGGGGTGGAGGCGCTCGCCCGGCTCGCACGCGATGCCTGGCGCGACGGAGCGGGGTCGCTGGATTCGCTGGCCGCGCCTGACGGTGAGACCGACTGGCAGATTTCCGCAAGACGAGCTGGTCGCGGCGATGATCATCTGGTCTGGCGGCTGCGTCCGCTGGTGCGGACCGTGACCACCGGCCTTGGCGCACTCGATTTGGCCGGGCCTTTCGGCAAGATGCTGAGCCGCGCCGGGATCGAGACAGCAATCACCACCGCCGACGGCGTGATCCGCGCGGTCAGCGCCGGCTTTGCCGAACGTGCCGCAGGCGACCAGCGCGCCACGCTGACCGGGCAGGACTTTGTCAGCTACCTGCGGATCGACGAGCGTGACCGGATATTCTTCGCCCGCGAGGGGCGCGGCGGCACTCCGCAGACGCTGGTCGATGTGCCGCTGATTGACCCCGAGATGCAGAACCAGCCGGTCGGGCCGGACGAGGCGACCTCGCTGATGTTGCTGATCGATAGCGGTGTCGGCATAGGTTCGGGCTTTGATGGCGCGGCGCAGGCCGGCTTGGCGCAGCTCGACGCGCTGCTTGGCCAGTTGCCGCTCGGCCTCGCCATGACCGACCGTGACGGGCGCTTCCTGTTCGGCAACGACGCCTTCCTGCGCGCGGTCGGCCGCGAGGGACGGGGGCTGCCCGCCTTCCCGACCGATCTGGTGGTGCGCGAGGACAAGGCGGCCTTGTCGGATGCCGTGCGTCGCCACGGGCGCGGGCCTGCCACCAGCGGCGATGTCGCGGTGCGGCTCGTCGCCAGCCCGGAAGAGCCGGTTTCGCTCGGGCTGGCCGGCGTGCGCGGGCTGGGCGAGGCGGCGGTGCTGCTCAGCCTTGCGGATTCCAGCCAGGAGAACCAGTTGCGCCGCCAGGTTGCGCAGGCAACCAAGATGCAGGCCGTGGGCCAGCTCGCCGGCGGGGTCGCGCACGACTTCAATAACGTACTGACCGCGATCATAGGCACCTGCGATCTGATGCTGCTGCGCCATATGCCCGGCGACAGCGACTATGACGACATCCAGCAGATCCGCGCCAATTCCAGCCGCGCGGCGGCGCTGACCCGCCAGCTGCTCGCCTTCTCGCGCCAGCAGACCTTGCGGCCCGAGATAATCCAGCTGCCGGACGTCGTGAGTGAGGTAAGCCCGCTGATCAAGCGCCTGCTCGGCGATAAGATTACCTTTTACGTGCAGCATGATCGCAACCTCGGCGCGGTGCGGGCCGATCCGCAGCAGCTCGAACAGGTGATCATGAACCTCGCGGTCAACGCCCGCGACGCGATCCAGTCGCGCGGGGACGGGCGCGGCCGGATCTCGCTGTTCACCCGCAGCCTGCATGCGACCGAGGTGGTGCAACTGGGATCCGAAGTGCTGCCCGCAGCTGATTACACCGTGCTGATCGTGCAGGACAATGGCGGGGGCATCCCGCCGCATGTCCTGCCCAAGCTGTTCGAGCCGTTCTTCACCACCAAGGAACAAGGCAAGGGCACGGGCCTTGGCCTTTCGACCGCCTACGGGATCGTCAAGCAGTCGGGCGGCTTCATCTTTGCCGACAACATCACCGACAAGAACGGTCAGCCCATGGGTGCCCGTTTCACCGTCTATCTCCCCGTGCACCGCGGCGAGGTGCCGAAAAAACGCGAGCTGAAGGCGCCGCTTGTCTCGTCGGAATGGTCGACTGGCGGCAAGGTGTTGCTGGTGGAAGACGAGGACATGGTCCGCGCGGTCGCCGAACGGGCGCTGGTGCGCGCCGGCTACGAGGTGAAGGCCTGCGCAGGCGGCGAAGAGGGTCTCGCCGCCATCGCCGACGCGGGCGCAGCTTTCGACATCGTCGTCAGCGATGTTATGATGCCGGGTATGGACGGCCCCACGATGGTTCGCGCGATCCGCGCCAGTTGTCCGAAAATCCCGGTGCTGTTCATGTCCGGCTATGCCGAGGAGCAGCTGCGCCGCGACATCGACATTCCCGACATGCACTTCATTGCCAAGCCGTTCAGCGTAGCCGCAATCGGGGACAAGGTCGCAGCCGTTCTGCGGCAGTCGCGCGCCGAGCAGGCCGAGGCCGACGCGATGCGGACGTGACCTCGGGCAAGCCTTTGCTGTGCCGGTAGGAAATTATTTTCCGTTCCCCTCTTGTTCCAAGAGAACAAATGCGATACATCGGCGTTCGCGATCGGTCGTCGAAAACTGGCGATCGTCTCTAGGCAAGCGAAGGAGCGCGTGCGATGGCTACCCAATTGAAGCTGGTTGAAGAGGACAGGAAAGCCGTGGATCGTCAGAAGGCTCTCGAGGCCGCACTCGCTCAGATTGATCGTGCCTTCGGCAAGGGTTCGGCGATGAGGCTGGGCCAGAAGGAAACCATGCAGGTCGAAGCGATCTCGACCGGCTCGCTCGGGCTCGACATTGCGCTCGGCGTCGGCGGCTTGCCCAAGGGGCGTGTGATCGAAGTCTTCGGCCCGGAAAGTTCAGGCAAGACGACGCTGGCGCTGCACGTGATCGCCGAAGCGCAGAAGGCGGGCGGCACCGCGGCCTTTGTCGATGCCGAACACGCGCTCGATCCGGTCTATGCCAAGAAGCTTGGCGTCAATATCGATGAACTGATCGTCTCGCAGCCCGATACCGGCGAACAGGCATTGGAGATAACCGACACGCTGGTGCGCTCGAACGCGATCGACGTGCTGGTGGTTGATTCGGTCGCAGCATTGGTTCCGCGCGCCGAAATCGAGGGCGAGATGGGCGATTCGCACGTGGGCCTTCAGGCCCGCCTGATGAGCCAGTCGCTGCGCAAGCTGACCGGCTCGATCAATCGCTCTAAATGCATGGTGATCTTCATCAACCAGCTGCGCATGAAGATTGGGGTGATGTACGGCAATCCGGAAACCACCACCGGCGGCAACGCGCTGAAGTTCTACGCCAGCGTGCGTCTCGACATCCGCCGCACCGGCCAGATCAAGGACCGTGACGAGATCATCGGCAACACCACCCGCGTGAAGGTGGTGAAGAACAAGGTCGCTCCGCCGTTCAAGCAGGTCGAATTCGACATCATGTATGGCGAGGGCATTTCCAAGATCGGCGAAATCCTCGATCTCGGCGTGAAGGCCGGTCTGATCGAGAAGTCGGGGAGCTGGTTCTCCTACGATTCGATCCGCATCGGCCAGGGCCGCGAGAACGCCAAGACCTATCTCAAGGAGAACCCGGAAGTTTGCGATCGCCTGGAAGCTGCAATCCGCAGCCGGACCGATGCGGTTGCCGGGGAGATGATGACAGGGCCGGACGCGGACCTCGAAGACTGATCCCCAAACGGGCGCATTGCCGGGGATCGTCCTGCTCCCCGCCCGTCCCAAGGGCGCCCGGAGAACCGGAAAGCCGGCGCAAGGCCTCTTGTCAGAGCCTCGCGCCGGCTTTTCGATCAAGCCTGGCAGATCGTTTGGCGCCGATTGCGAGCCGGATGCACCTGCGCTTGTGGAGCACGCGCCACACCCGAAGCCTGCGGTGAAGCGTGGCCTGTGCGCGCTCCATTGCCATCGCCTTCCGCATTGCCTAACTGCACGCCCATGAGCTCGACCAACGAAATCCGCCGTTCCTTCCTCGATTATTTCGGCAAGGCCGGTCACACCGTCACCCCGAGCGCACCGCTCGTGCCGTACAATGATCCGACGTTGATGTTCGTCAACGCCGGAATGGTGCCCTTCAAGAACGTGTTCACCGGCCTTGAGACCGCGGCGAGCCCGCGCGCGGCTTCCGCGCAGAAATGCGTGCGCGCCGGGGGCAAGCATAATGATCTCGACAATGTCGGCTACACGGCGCGGCATCACACCTTCTTCGAGATGCTCGGCAACTTCTCTTTCGGGGATTACTTCAAGGAGCAGGCGATTGAGCATGCCTGGACGCTGCTGACGCGCGAATGGGGCCTGCCCAAGGACAGGCTCACCGTCACCGTCTTTCACACCGACGATGAAGCCGCCGGCCTGTGGAAGCGCATCGCCGGTCTGCCCGATGAGCGGATCATCCGCATCGCCAGCTCGGACAATTTCTGGTCGATGGGTGACACCGGGCCGTGCGGTCCATGCTCGGAGATCTTCTACGATCACGGCGATCATATCTTCGGCGGCCCTCCGGGCAGCCCGGACGAGGACGGAGACCGCTTCGTCGAGATCTGGAACCTCGTGTTCATGCAATACGAGCAGCAGCCGGGCGGCAAGCGGATCGATCTGCCCAAGCCCTCGATCGACACCGGCATGGGCATCGAGCGTATCGCCGCTGTGCTGCAGGGCGTGCACGACAATTATGACTCCGACACCTTCAAGGCGCTGATCGCCGCGAGCGAACAGCTCACCGGCGTGGCCGCAAAGGGCGATTCCGCCGCCTCGCACCGCGTGATTGCCGATCACCTGCGATCCACCAGCTTTCTGATGGCTGACGGCGTGCTGCCTTCGAACGAGGGGCGCGGCTATGTGCTGCGCCGGATCATGCGCCGCGCCATGCGCCATGCGCACCTGCTTGGCGCCTCGGAGCCGCTCATGCATCGCCTCGTTCCCGCGCTGATTGCCGAGATGGGTTCGGCCTATCCCGAACTCGCACGCGGCCAGGCGCTGATCGAGGAAGTGCTCGAACGCGAGGAAACCCAGTTCCGCCGCACGCTCGACAAGGGTCTGAGGCTGCTTGACGAGGCGACCAGTGGTCTGGGCGAGGGCGGCGAGCTGGATGGCGAAGTGGCGTTCCGCCTCTATGACACTTACGGCTTTCCCTACGATCTCACCGAGGACGCGTTGCGCAATCGCGGGATCGGTGTGGACAAGGCCGGATTCGACGCCGCAATGGCGCGCCAGAAGGCCGCCGCCCGCGCCGCCTGGAAAGGATCGGGCGAGGCCGCTTCGGGAGAGGTGTGGTTCGACATCGCCGAGCGCGAGGGCGCGACCGAGTTCACCGGGTACACCGCCACCAGCGGCGAGGGCCGGGTGGTCGCGATCGTCAAGGGCGGAGTTGAAGTCGCCAGCGCATCGGCAGGTGATGAGGTCATCATTCTCACCAACCAGACCCCGTTTTACGGGGAAAGCGGCGGCCAGACCGGCGATGCCGGCACCATGGCAAGCCTCGCAGGTCTCAAGGCCACTGTCACCGATACTGCCAAGCCGCTCGGCCGGCTCCACGCGCATCATGTGCGCATCGACGCCGGATCGGTGGCGGTGGGGGACAGCGTCCAGCTTGACGTCGACGTCGCCCGGCGCGATCGCATCCGCGCCAACCACTCGGCCACCCACCTCGTTCACGCGGCGCTGCGTAACCGCCTCGGCGGACACGTGACCCAGAAGGGCAGCATGGTCGCGGAAGACCGCCTGCGCTTTGATTTCTCGCACCCGGTTGCGCTCACGCCTGAGGACATTGCCGCGATTGAGGCCGAAGTGAACGCGGAAATCCGAGCAAACGTGACCGTGTCGACCCGCCTGATGACTCCCGAAGATGCCGTCGCGGCGGGTGCGCTGGCCCTGTTCGGCGAGAAGTATGGCGATGAAGTGCGCGTGCTGGCGATGGGCCGCGTCGGCAAGGATGGCCGCAGCTACTCGGTCGAGCTGTGCGGCGGCACGCATGTCCGCGCCACCGGCGATATCGGCATCTTCCGCATCGTGTCGGAAAGTGCCGTTGCCTCGGGCGTGCGCCGGATCGAGGCTCTGACCGGCGAGGTCGCGCGGCAGTGGCTGGTCGCTCGTGAGGAGGCCTTGAAGGCGGCGGCTGGGGTGATCCGTTCGACCCCTGAGGAAGTCCCGAGCCGCCTCGCCGCGCTGATGGACGAGCGCAAGCGGCTGGAAAAGGAGCTGGCCGAGGCCAAGAAGGCGCTGGCGCTGAGCGGCGGGAATCGGGGCGGAGGCGCTGCGAGCGCTGACGAGACAATCGCGGGTGTGACCTTCAGCGGGCAGGTGCTCGAAGGACTCGATCCCAAGGAACTTCGCCCTCTGCTCGATGCGGCCAAGCGGCGCTTGGGCAGCGGGGTCGCGGCAGTGATCGCGGTCAATGATGGCAAGGCGAGCATCGCCGCGGCGGTGACCGACGATCTGACCGGGCGTTTCAGTGCGGTCGATCTGGTGCGCGCCGGGGTTGAGGCACTGGGCGGCAAGGGCGGCGGCGGTCGGCCCGACATGGCGCAGGGCGGTGGGCCCAATGGCGACAAGGCAGACGAGGCGCTGGCGGCGGTCAAGGCGGCGATGGCCGCCTAGCTCGTCCGCTCGTGCAGGCCCGCGCTTTTGAGCTTGGGCCTCTCGCTCAGTCCCCCCTCGCGTTCGAGCTGTTCGCGAAATTCATCGCGCTTGGCGTGGATCGAGGCGATCACCGGGCCCATCGGGATGCCGATGTCGACCAGCACCGCCTCTGACAGCTGAAGCGAGCTTTCGAGCGTTTCCGGCACGGCATGGCTGGCGCCGGCGCGGTAGAGCGCAGCGGCATGATCCGTATCGCGCGCACGAGCGACGATCAGCAGGTCGGGATAGGCCTGGCGCAGCTTGGCCACCAGCCGCTGGGCCAGCACCGGTTCATCCATCGTCAGCACCACCGCTGGCGCGTTCGCAGCGCCCATGCGGGTCAGCGTGCCGCGCCGCCCGGCGTCGCCAAAGACCGCACGATAGCCATCGCGCTTGGCCCGGTCGATCAGATCGGGGTTCGAATCGATCATCACATAGGGCTGGCCGTGGGTCTGCATCATGTCCGCGACCAGCCGCCCGACCCGTCCGCCGCCGACGATGATGGTGCGCCCCTCGGTGTTGTCCTCGTCGGCAGGTGTCGCCGCGACCGGCTCGACCCTGCGGGCGATCACCTGGCCCAGCTTGGCCAGCAGCGGGGTGATGGTAAGGCCGATGGCAGTGACGGTCTGCCAGAATTGTGCCGTCTCACCGTCGATCACCAGCGCCGCCGTGGCCGCCGAAAGCACGATCAGGCTGGTCTCGCTCGGAGATGCCATCATCATTCCGGTTTCGGCCGCGGTGCTGCGCCGCGCGCCCATCAGCCGCAGCAGGATGCCGGTGACCAGCGCCTTGAAGGTCAGGACCCCCACCACCGCCAGGGTCAGCGCGCCGATCTGCGCTCCGATCTCGACCAGATTGATGCTCATGCCGACGGTGATCAGGAACACCCCGAGCGCAAGGCCTTTGAATGGCTCCATGATCAGTTCGACTTCGGTGTGATATTCGGTCTCGGCGATCAGCAGGCCCGCGATCAGTGCGCCAACGATCGGCGAGAGCCCGACAAGCGCGGTGGATAGGCTCGCGCCGATCACCACCAGCAGCGAGGCCGCGAGAAACAGCTCCGGGTTCTTGGTGCGCGCGGCCTGCGCAAACAAATGGGGCAGGACAAAGCGCCCTGCGACCAGCAGCAGCGCGATCACCAGCCCGCCTTGCCAAAGCGTGTCGATCAGGCCTTCCCAGCCTTCGCTCCTGGCATTGGGGGCCAGCGCGCCAAGGATGAAGATGATCGGGACGATCATGATGTCCTCGAACAGCAGCATCGACAGTGCCGCGCGCCCCACCGGCGTGCGGGTGCCTGAGATCGGCAGCACGATCGCGGTCGAGGAAAAGGCGAGCGCAAAGCCCAGCGCCAGTGCCGCTTTCCAGCCGAGCATGCCGCTCAGGCCGAGAAAGGCGGCAAGCGAGAAACCTATGATGATCAGCTCCAGCGCGCCGAGACCGAACACCAGCTTGCGCAGCTGCCACAGGCGGTTGAACGACAGTTCCAGTCCGATCGCGAACAAAAGCAGGACGATGCCGAAATCGGCAAAGGGCGTCAGCCTATCCGGCCTGGTAATTGTGATGTATTCGAGCCACGCCATCCGTTCGACCAGCGAGCCTAGCCCATAGGGGCCGACCAGCACCCCGATGAGGATGAAACCGATGATCGGGGTGATGCGGAAGCGGGCGAAGACCGGGATGACAATGCCAGCCGCCCCGAGAATCACGAGCGCGTCCGAAAGGACGGGAGAAAGGGTCAGTTCGCCAGCCATGCCCAAGGCTTAACGGAGCGCGGCAGGGCTGTCACCAGCGCCGAGCCATTAAACTGCCGGGCGGGCTTGCATCCGCCCGGCTTTCCTTTGGCGGCAGGGGTATCAGGCCCAGCCAGCCATTTGCTGTTCGAGGTTGTGGACGATCGTCTCGAAAAACTGCTCGGTGGTCTGCCATGCCTGGTTGGGGCCGATCAACAGCGCGAGATCCTTGGTCATGTTGCCGCTCTCGACCGTGGTGATGCAGACCTTCTCTAGCGTCTCGGCGAAACGCACCACATCGGGGGTGCCGTCGAACTTGCCGCGGTACATCAGCCCGCGGGTCCAGGCGAAGATCGAGGCAATCGGATTGGTCGAGGTCGCCTTGCCCTGCTGGTGCTGGCGGTAATGGCGGGTGACAGTGCCGTGCGCCGCCTCGGCCTCGACGGTCTTGCCGTCCGGGGTCATCAGCACCGAGGTCATCAGGCCGAGCGAGCCGAAGCCCTGCGCCACGGTGTCCGACTGCACGTCGCCGTCGTAGTTCTTGCAGGCCCAGACGAATTTGCCGCTCCACTTGAGGGCGCTGGCGACCATGTCGTCGATCAGGCGATGTTCGTAGACCATGCCCTTTTCCTTGAACTTTTCGGCAAAGCCTTCGGTGTCGAACACTTCCTGGTACAGGTCTTTGAAGCGCCCGTCATAGGCCTTCATGATGGTGTTCTTGGTGGAGAGATAGACCGGCCAGCCCAGCGCGAGACCGTAGTTGAAGCTGGCGCGGGCGAAGTCGCGGATCGAATCGTCGAGGTTGTACATCGCCATCGCCACACCGGCGCTGGGGAAGTCGAAGACGTCGAGATCGATCTTGGTGCCGTCCTCGCCGTCGAACACCAGCCGCAGCTTGCCCGGGCCAGGGATGCGGGTGTCGGTGGCGCGGTACTGGTCGCCGAAGGCATGGCGGCCCACCACGATCGGATCGGTCCAGCCTGGCACCAGGCGCGGGACATTGTCGATCACGATCGGCTCGCGGAACACCACGCCGCCCAGAATGTTGCGGATCGTGCCGTTGGGGCTCTTCCACATCTTCTTCAGGCCGAATTCCTCGACGCGCTGCTCGTCGGGGGTGATGGTGGCGCACTTCACCCCGACACCGTACTGCTTGATCGCATTGGCGGAATCGACCGTCACCTGATCGTCGGTCGCATCGCGGTTCTCGATCGAGAGGTCGTAATATTTGAGGTCGATGTCGAGGTAGGGCAGGATCAGACGCTCGCGGATCCACTGCCAGATGATCCGGGTCATCTCGTCGCCGTCAAGCTCGACGACCGGGTTTACCACCTTGATTTTCTGCATTCTTGTAATGCCCCATTCTCATCGCCCGTCCGCGGGCGGCCTGTGAGTGAACAGGATGTCGTGAAAGATCCCGCGCGGGCTTTAGCAGAGGAGGGCGTGGTTGCAAGCGGGCGGCCTGCCGGAGGAACCGCAATTGATTTGCAAACACTGCAACAGCCGGTCGAAGCGGTCGAACGGCGCCGAGTCAGGAGGCAAGGACGATGCGGCTCTGCTCGGCGCGCCATTTTTCGACGCCCGGCACGGTGATGCTGCGCTCTCCGCCGAAGCCCTCGCGCACCACGATCAGGCCCACCCGTTCGAGGTGGTCCAACAGGCGGCGAACCCGGCTCGGGCTGGCGCTGCCATAGAGCCGCGCGAGATCCTCCTCGTGCGGCATGGGATCGCCGGTTGCTGCCGCGATCACCAGCGCAAGATAGGGGGCAAGCACATCCTCTTCGACCTGCGCCGCCAGTTCCACCACCAGACTGCGCATAGGTGGCTCCAGCCGTTCGACCCCGGCCAGCGCGAAGGCGAACAGGCGGCGGAAGGCGGCGAGATCGACATGGGCGCTGGGAATGCCGCGCTGACGGCAGCGGATCGCGAAATCCCGGAACAGGGCGGTTGCGGAACGGAAGGTCGCGCCCTCGCTGGCGGCGAGTTCGCCTACCACCGCGGCGATCCCGTCTTCGGCTAGGGCCGGCATCGCCGTGCTGGCCGGCCCGGGCGGGACAGGTACGGGCGGATCCTGATCCACCGCACGCAGCACGGGTGGGGCGGGCGGCATCGGGGGCAGGGCCGGGGCTGATGACAGCGCATGCTCGATCTCGCGGGCCGGGCGCGCAGGCGGAGCAGGGGCGCGCGGCGCGGGCTCGCGGGCGGCATCGGCAAGCCTGTCGGTCAGCAGGGCTTGCATCGTCTCGCCCGGCGCGTCGGGCAGCGGGATCAGGCCTTGCCCGGCCGCCTTGGTGCCGGTCTGCACCGAACCGACATTGACCGCGACCGGCCGCCGGGAAATCGCCGGACCGAGTCCCAGAAACTGACCGCGCTGGAGATCGCGGATGCGCTCGGCCTGCCGCCGATCCATGCCCAGCAGGTCGGCGGCGCGCTGCATGTCGATATCGAGGAAGGTGCGCCCCATCAGGAAGTTCGAGGCTTCGGCGGCAACATTCTTGGCCAGCTTGGCGAGGCGTTGGGTGGCGACGATTCCGGCAAGCCCGCGTTTGCGCCCGCGGCACATCAAGTTGGTCATCGCCGCGAGCGTCAGCCGGCGGGTCTCGTCATTGATCTCGCCCGCGGCCGCCGGCGCGAACATCTGTGCCTCATCGACCACCACCAGTGCAGGATACCAGTGCTCGCGCGGGGCATCGAACAGCGCGGCGAGGAACAGCGCGGCGCAGCGGAGCTGCGCTTCGACCTCAAGCTCCTCCAGCGACAGCACGACCGACGCGCGGTGCTGGCGCACACGCGCGGCGAGGGTTTCGACTTCACGTGGGGAATAGGCCGCGGCGTCGATAACGACATGGCCGAAGTGATCGGCAAGGGTCACGAAATCGCCCTCCGGGTCGATCACCACCTGCTGCACCAGCCCGGCGCACTCCTCCAGCAGGCGACGCAGCAGGTGCGATTTGCCCGAGCCCGAATTGCCCTGCACCAGCAGGCGCGTGGCCAGCAGCTCCTCGAGATCGATGAAGATGCTCTGCCCGCTGGCATCGCGGCCGATGTCGATTTGTGCGCTCACGCCTTCAGGCTTAGGCAGGCAGCCACGCGCCGCAAAGGCGGGCGGCAGAGTTTTCCAGTGTTGTGGCGAGCAACCGGCGCGCCCGGTCGCAGACAAAGAAAAACCTCGCGAACCCCTTGGAGTTGCGAGGCTTTTCTGAGATGGTGGGCGTAGCAAGGATTGAACTTGCGACCCCTACGATGTCAACATAGTGCTCTACCACTGAGCTATACGCCCGCACCATCGCACCGCGTCCTCTCGAACGCGGAGCGGCCATTTATCGCAGCACTCGCCAAGGTGCAAGCGATTCGGCTTGGCTAGCTCGCCTCCTCGAACACCCGTTCCACTTCCAGCACCAGATCGCGCAGGTGGAAGGGCTTGGACAGCACCCTGGCCGCCGGCTGTTCGCGGCTGGCGCGCAAGCTGACCGCGGCAAAGCCGGTGATGAACATCACCTTGGTGCGCGGGGAAATTTCGGCACAACGCTGCGCGAGTTCGATACCGTCCATTTCCGGCATGACGATGTCCGACAGCAGGAGATCGAAATCGCCGGTCTCGAGCAGGGGGATTGCGTCGGTGCCGCGGTCGACCGCGCTCACGCGGTAACCCGCATTGGTCAGCGCGCGTTCGAGATAGGTGCGCATCGCCTCTTCGTCTTCGGCGAGCAGGATGTGCGGGGTCTTGGTCGAAGTCATGGGGCAGGGTTCTAGCACTATCGGTTTAAGAAATCTTTTTCCGGCGCGCCGTTTGCCGGCGTAAGTCGCCTGCGGCTGACGATCAGGCTTTGACAGAGGGCTGCAAAGGCGGCAGCAAGGCAGCCGATGTTTCCCGCTTCCTCCGGCTCCCGCAATCCTGCCAGCGCCTCAGACGGCGGTCTGAGGCGTATCAACGGCGGGCGTGTGCCGGGGCTGGAGGGCATGTCTGCCTTCACCTTCGTTGCCCCCAGGCAGACGCGCCTGCCGGTGCTGATCGCGGTGCCGCACGCCGGCCGTGCCTATCCGCCGGAGGTGCTGGAGCGGATGCGCGACCCGCGAGGGGCGCAATTGCGGCTGGAAGATCGGCTGGTGGACCGGCTCGGCCGGATGATCGCGCAGGCGACCGGGGCGGGGCTGCTGGTGGCCCACGCGCCGCGCGCGCTGCTTGATCTCAACCGCGCCGAAGACGACATCGATTGGGACATGGTCGAGGGTGGGCGGCCGGAAGACATCGCACCGATGCGGCTCTCGGGCGGGCAGGGCAGCAACCGGCGTGCGCGCAGCGGGCTGGGTCTGGTGCCGCGCCGCTTGCCGGGCACCGGCGAGATCTGGCGCGGGCGTCTGCCGCGCGCCGAACTCTGGGCGCGGATTGCCGGTATCCACCGTGCCTATCATGCCTTTCTCGGCGAGGAACTGGCGCGGATGCGCAAGGCCTGGGGCGCGGCGCTGCTGATCGATCTGCATTCGATGCCGCCCTTGCGTCCGGCCGAGGGCGAGGACGATGCCCCGCGGATCGTGCTGGGCGACCGGTTCGGCGTATCGTGCCACCACGGCCTGGTCGGCACCGCGCTGCGGCACCTTGCTGCGCAAGGCTGCGCCGCCACGCAGAACCGGCCCTATTCGGGCGGCTACGTGCTCGATCGCCACGGCGCCCCGGACAAGGGTATCCACGCGATGCAGGTCGAGGTGTGTCGCGCGGCCTATCTCGACCGGTGCCTCGCCGAGCCGGGCGAAGGGATGGCGGCCATGGCAGGGATTCTTGCCGGTCTGGTGCGGGTGATGGGCGCCGAAACCGCACTGATGGGCAGCGGCGGCGAACCGATCCTGCAAGCCGCCGAGTAGTCGCCCGGCACAACCGGAAACGGGCGGCCCCATGAAGCGAGACCGCCCGTCGCTTTGTGCTGGACAAGGCGTCCCGCCGAAGGGCCGAAACGATCAGTTGGTCGCCGCAGGCACCGCCGGCATCTTGCCTTGCATAACCTGACGCTCGAACAGGGTTCGCATCAGGTTGAGCGAGAACAGATGCGCGTGGATCAGGATCAGCATTCCGTTCTTGTTCAGCGTATCGAGCGTTTCGATCGGCAGATTGCGCAGCTTTTCCTCGTTGACCATCTGGAAGCCGCGATAGATGAAGGGCTTGTCCGGCTGATCGTTGCGGGTGATCGCGATCTCGCCATCCATCAGGATGTCGAGCTTCTTGAGCTCTTCCATGAACTGCTTGGTGCGCTGGCCGGCCTCCTCAAAACGGCGGCAAAATTCGAGCACGCCCTGGGTGTATTCGGTCGGCTTGGCTTCACCATCGAACAGCGCCTGGCCTTCGTCGAACTTGCCGATCACGCCGCAGGTCGGATCGAAGCACAGCGACAATTCATCCGTGTCCGGACGCAGCTTCGCGAGCATGAAGGGATAGCGGCGCGCATAGGCCGGGACATAGACAAGCGTGTTCAGCTTGTTGTCGTCACCCATGAAAGTGTTGACCCCTTCATTAAGGCCGAACAGCGCGATCGGCAGGGGATTGTCACCGGCAGTGAAAACGATCGGGAAGTGGCGCTGCGCATCGATGAACTCGTCGCTGGTCAGCGGCACGGCATGGGTCTGGGCAAGGAACGAGGCGTCCTCCATCGTCGTCACCTTCCAGTCCCCATGGTCGCGGCTGTTGAGCGGCATCAGATCCTTGTAGAACAGCGGAAGTTGCGGTTGCGGCGCGCTGGCCATGAATTGGTCTCCGAAAATTTGCGGTTGTGTTCGATCCCTGTGGCAGGGCTCGCCCGCCGGACGGGCGGCCTGTAGGCGTTTGCGGCCCTAGGTGCAAGCCGCAGGGGGCACCGTCACCAGCTTGCCGGGGTTGAGCAGGCCGAGCGGATCGAGTGCGCGCTTCACCGCGTGCATCAGCCCCAGCGCCACCGGATCGTGCAGCCGGGCCAGCTCCGCCACCTTCATCTGTCCGATCCCGTGTTCCGCGCTGATCGAGCCGCCCCATTGCGTGACCAGATCATGAACCTGCGCGCTGATCGCCTTGCCGTGCGATTCCTCCCATTCGCCGCGCACTGCGCCCGGTGGAGCGAGAACGTGAAAATGCACATTGCCATCGCCCAGGTGCCCAAAGGCGACTGCCTGCGTGCCGGGGAAGGCGGATTCGATCGCCGGGCTGGCGGCAAGGATGAATTCGGGCATCTTCTCGACCGGGACCGAGATGTCGTGCTGCATCGCCGGGCCGATCGCGCGTTCGGCTGCGGAGATGGAATCGCGCAAGGTCCAGAAAGCCTCGGCCTGCCTGTCATTGGCGGCGATCACGGCATCCTCGATCAGCCCCTCCGCCAGCGCAGCGGCGAGGCTGGTTTCGAGCCTGTCGCGCAAGGCTGCGCTGTCGGCGCTGGCCGAGACGCACTCGATCAGTGCGTTCCATGCGTGCGCCGCTTGCAGCGGCGCGCGGGCCGCCGGCAGGTGAGCGAGCACGGCGTCGAGACAGTGCGCCGGCACCACCTCGAAGCCTTCGAGCGCCTCGCCCATGTCACGTTCGACCCGGCGCAGCAGGCTGCGGGCGTCCACGATCCCGCCGAGCCCGACCCATGCCGTCACCCGTCCGACCGGCGCGGGCAGCAGCCGCAGCGTCGCCGCGGTGACGATCCCGAGCGTGCCTTCCGAGCCGATCAGCAACTGCTTGAGATCGAACCCGCGATTGTCCTTCTTGAGCGGGGTGAGCGCATCGAACACCGAGCCGTCGGCCAGCACCGCCTCCAGCCCCAGCACTTGCGCGCGCATCGTGCCGTGGCGCAGCACCTGTGTGCCCCCGGCGTTGGTCGACACCAGCCCGCCGATGGTGGCCGAGCCCTTGCCGCCGAGCGTGAGCGGGAAGCGTGTGCCCGCAGCCTCCGCCGCCTCGTGCAGGGTCTGGAGGATCACGCCTGCCTCGCACACCGCCATTCCGGCGGTGGCATCGAGGCTGCGGATCGCGTCCATCCGGCGCAATGAGAGGATGATCGCGGTGCCGGTATCGTCCGGGGTCGCGCCGCCCGCCATGCCGCTGTTGCCACCCTGTGGCACGATCGGAACCCGGTGTGCGGCGCACAGCTTGACCAGCGCGGCGACCTCATCGGTCGAGGCCGGCGAGGCCAGCGCCAGCGCGCGTCCGGTATAACGTCCGCGCCAGTCGGTCAGCCAGGCGGCCATGCGTTCCGGATCGGTTGTCAGTCCGCGCGGTCCGAGCAGCGCGGCGGCTTGATCGAGAAATGCGGCGGGCGAGGGGTGAGACATCATTGTTGCGGCCATGCCACAGTCTGCATCGAATGTGCCAGTGCTTTTGCGCCATCCCTGCGCGAGTTAAGCAGGGGTTCAATTGCCGGCCTTAGGCATGATAATTCACGCCCTGCGCTGTTTGTTCGCTCGCCTCGCCAAGGAGAAGGCCCCTTTCGTCATGCGCCACCTCTTCGCCCTGACCGTGCCGTTCGCGGCGCTGCTGCCGATGGCGGCGGGGGCTGGCGTGCCTGCGCCAGACGACAGGGTGCCGAGCATGGCTTCGGCCGCGGCCCGGCAAGGCGATCTGGCCGCGCTTGATGATCTGGCGCAGATCAACCCGCTTGCCGCCTTGCAAGGCCAGCTCAGTTTGCAGCAAGTGCGGATCGAACAGCGCGTGGTGGTGCGGATCGTCCCGACCTCGCCCCTGACGCGGCAAAGCCTGATGGCCGAACTGCCCCAGCGCGCGATGCCGCCGCGCTTCGAGGAAGCGCGCAAGGAGAAATGCGTGCCGCTCGAAGGGATCGCCGGCGTGCAGACTGGCAGCGGCAACCGGCTGGTGCTGTTCTTGCGGGATCGCCGGATGCTTTCGGTGAACCTCGAAAAATCGTGCCGCGCCCGCGACTTTTATTCGGGCTTCTATGTCGAGCGCAACGAGGATGGCCGGCTGTGTGTCGAGCGCGACAAGCTCCAGTCGCGCACCGGCGTGCGCTGCGAGGTGGAATCGATGCGTCGGCTGGTCGAGGTGCGTGACTGAACAAGCGCACCAGCGCCGCGGTTCCTTGACTTTTGCCCCCGATTGAGAGAGAGGCCGGCGGGGCCTGCTCTGCGTCTGCAACGTGTGCCGGCCAGCAATCCCGGCAGCAACCCTGCCCGCTATTCTCGGACACCACACAGCGCATGACCTTCGCCGATCTCGGCCTTTCGCCCGAATTGCTCAAAGCCGTGGAGGACGCAGGCTACACCACGCCGACCGCGATCCAGGCACAGGCAATCCCGGCCGTGCTGATGATGAAGGATCTGATAGGCATCGCCCAGACCGGCACCGGCAAAACGGCCAGCTTCGTCTTGCCGATGATCGACGTGATGGCTGCCGGGCGTCGCCGTGCGCTGATGCCGCGCTCGCTGATCCTCGAGCCGACCCGCGAACTGGCCGTACAGGTTGCCGAGAACTTCGAGAAATACGGGAAGAACCACGATCTCAAGATGGCGCTGCTGATCGGCGGCGTGCAGATGGGCGATCAATTGAAGGCCCTATCCGATGGCGTTGACGTGCTGATCGCCACCCCGGGCCGGCTGATGGACCTGTTCGAACGCGGCAAGATCCTTTTGAACGGCTGCGAGCTGCTGGTGATCGATGAGGCCGACCGAATGCTCGACATGGGGTTCATCCCCGACATCGAGTTCATCTGCTCCAAGCTCCCCGAAACCCGCCAGACCATGCTCTTTTCGGCAACGATGCCGGCGCCGATCGAAAAGCTGGCAAAGAAGTTTCTGAACAATCCCAAGCGCATCGAAGTCAGCCGTGCGGCTTCGACCAATGCTGATATCACCGCCTTTAAGGTGCCGGTGACATCGCGTTCCAAGCGCGAGACACTGCGCTGGTTGCTCGAAAACGACCTGGTTGAAACCGCGATCATCTTCGCCAACAGGAAGACCACGGTGCGCGAGCTCAACCAGAGCCTCAAGCGCCACGGCTTCAAGTCGGGCGAGATCCACGGCGATATGGATCAGACCTCGCGTCTCAAGGAGCTCGAACGGTTCAAGGCGGGCGAGGTCAACATCCTCGTGGCCTCCGACGTCGCTGCGCGCGGGCTCGATATCAAGGGCGTAAGCCACGTTTTCAACTTCGACACTCCGTGGCACCCGGACGATTATGTCCACCGCATTGGCCGCACGGGCCGCGCCGGGGCAAAGGGCCGCGCCTTCACCTTCGTCACCGAAGAGGACGCCGAGGCGATCGCCAATATCGAGAAGCTCACCGGCAGTGTGATCAAGGTGTTCGGCAAGGAAGATGTGCGCGTCGATCTCGGCGAAGTCATCGCCCGTGCCCAAGCCGCCAAGGCAAAGGCCCCGCGCGAGCAAGGCGAGGAGCGGCCCGAGCGCGAGACCGCGCGCAAGCCCCGCCGGGCGCGCAAGGACAGCGAGGAGCCTGCGCCGCGCGAGGAGCGTCCGCGCGGCGACAAATCCACCCCGCGGACCGACCGTGTGACCGCGAGCGACGATCGCAAGTCGCCCCGCCGTTATCCCGAGGACGACGAGCCGGTGCCCGCCGGCGAATGGAACGGCCCGCGCCCGTCCTTCCTCGACGTTGGCTTCCGCTGAGGCTTAACGCTTTCTTCGCGACCTGGGCGCTATGCCGCGCGCATGATCGCCGCTGTTCTCGAAGCCCTGCGCACCACCGTGGTTGAGCTCGTTCCGGCAGCGCTGATCTTCATTGCGCTCGCCGCGGTGGTCAAGCGCGACCGGCTTGTTGCCGGCTTCATGGCCGCACGGCGCGAAGTCGGCACCAATCTCGGCCTCATGCTGTTCAACGGCGTGGTGATGATGCCGCTGATCGCCGTGCCGCTGACCGCCTATCGCCGCCTGATCCCGCGCGATCAGGTGCTGATCGCGTTCTGGTCCGCGCTGCCGGCCGTCCTCACCATCATCCTCGCCATCGTCCTGATCGATCTGGCCGCCTACTGGCGCCACCGGCTGGAGCACAGTCCCGCGCTGTGGCGGATCCATGCCACGCATCACGCGGACGAGGCGATGAACTGGCTGACCCTTCATCGCAAGCATCCGCTCGGCGAATTGCTGAGCCTGTTGATCGATCTGGTGCCGGTGTTGCTGCTGGGCCTGCCGATCTGGGCGATCCTTACTGCCTCGCTGCTGCGCGCCTGGTGGGGCTATCTGATCCATGCCGATGTGCCCTGGACGCTCGGGCCGGTGGGCAAGGTGATGATGTCGCCGGCCGCGCACCGCCTGCACCACATCCGCGACGAGGCGCTGATGGGCGCCAACTTCGGCAACACCATCACGCTGTGGGACAGGCTGTTCGGCACCTGGACCGATCCTGCGCCCTACCTGAATTGCAAGACCGGCATTGCCGAGGGCACGCGCGATTTGGGCGGCGAATTGCTACGCCCCTTCGAGGCACGCTACTGGAAAGCGAAGCCCCAGGCCGCAGCGGAACCGGCCGAGTAAGCCTCAGCTCACCACTTTCACGAAACTGTCGAGCACGCGCTTTTCGCCCACGTCCTCGAACAGGATGGTGAGCTTGTTGCCTTCCTGATCGATCACGCAGCCGGTGCCGAACTTGTCGTGCGTCACCATCGCGCCGATAGCGATGTCGCTGCGCGCCGGGGCGGAAAAGCTGGCGGCGGAGCGGGTGTTCTCGCGCACGCGCACGGGTTTCGTCTCATAGCCCGAGGACAGCGCGCGCTGCCAGCCAGGGCCGCGCGTTTGCGCCTTGGCGGGGTAGTCGCGGGCGACATGGGCAAATGGGTCTTGCTGCTCGCGCCAGTTGGCCCGCCATAGCGATGCCCCGCCGGTGAGCGTGGATTGGCTGTCGATATGCTCGGCCGGAAGCTCGTCGATGAAGCGGCTGGGAATCGAGCTGACCCACTGGCCATAGATCCGGCGGTTGGCCGCGTGGAAGATGGTGCAGTGCCGGCGCGCGCGGGTGATCGCGACATAGGCGAGGCGGCGTTCCTCCTCGAGGCTGGCGAGGCCCCCTTCGTCGATCGCGCGCTGCGAGGGGAACACGCCTTCCTCCCAGCCGACACAGAAGACATTGTCGAATTCCAGCCCCTTGGCGGCATGGATCGTCATGATCGTCACCGTCTCGCCTTCCTCGGCGCTTTCGTTGTCCATGACGAGGCTGACATGTTCGAGGAAATCGCCCAGGGTCGGGTATTCCTCCATCGCCCGGGCAAGTTCGGAGAGGTTTTCCGCGCGCCCGGCGCTTTCAGGCGAACGGTCAGCCGCGAGCATGGCGTTGTAGCCAGATTCTTCCAGCACCAGCCGGAGCAGATCGGCGGGAGACAGAACCTCGGCCTGCTCGCGCCAATGGAGGAACTGGCGCATCAGTCCGCCGATCGTCGATGCCGTACGCTTGGGCAGCTCGTCGCTGTCGGCCAGTTGCAGCGCGGCCGCCGCCAGCGGCAGGCCGGTGCGGCGCGCGTGGGAATGCATCTGCTCCAGCGCCTTCGGGCCAAGCCCGCGCTTGGGGACATTGTGGATGCGCTCGAAGGCGAGATCGTCCTGCGGCTGGGCGATCAGGCGCAGATAGGCGAGCGCATCGCGGATCTCGGCGCGCTCGTAGAAGCGGAAACCGCCGATGATGCGGTAATTGATGCCGATCTGGATGAAGCGATCTTCGAACTCGCGGGTCTGGTATTGCGCGCGCACGAGGATGGCGATCTGATTGAGCGGAGCGCCCTCGGCTTCGAGTCGCTCGATCGCCTCGCCCACCCGGCGGGCTTCCTCGGGCGCGTCCCACACGCCGATCACCTTGACCTTGTCGCCGCCGCTGATCTCGGTCCACAACGTCTTGTCGTGGCGCTGGCTGTTGGCGCGGATCAGCCCGGAGGCCGCGCCGAGGATGTGCGGGGTGGAACGGTAGTTCTGTTCCAGCCGGATCACTTGTGCGCCGGGAAAGTCTTTCTCGAAGCGCAGGATGTTGGCGACCTCCGCCCCGCGCCAGGAATAGATCGACTGGTCATCATCGCCGACCACGCAGATATTGCGATGCCCCTGCGCCAACAGGCGGAGCCAGAGATACTGCACCGCATTGGTATCCTGGTATTCGTCCACCATGATGTAGCGCAAGCGGCGCTGGTAATCGGCGAGGATATCCGGATGGCCGCGCAGGATGTTGAGCACGTGCAGCATCAGATCGCCGAAATCGCAGGCGTTGAGAGCCTTCAGCCGTTCCTGATAGCGCGCGTAGAGCGCCGCGCCCCGGCCGTTGGCATAAGCTTCGTTCTCCACCGCATCGAGATCCGCAGGATTGAGACCGCGGTTCTTCCAGCGGTCGATCAGGCCGGCGAGCTGGCGCGCGGGCCAGCGCTTCTCGTCTAGCTCGGCCTCGGTGATGAGGGCCTTGAGCACGCGCAACTGATCGTCGGTGTCGATGATGGTGAAATTGTGCTGCAAGCCCGCCAGCTCGGCATGGCGGCGCAGCATCTTGGCGCAGATCGCATGGAAGGTGCCGAGCCACGGCATTGCTTCGGCCTGCGGGCCGAGGTGGTGGGCGACGCGCTCGCGCATTTCCTTGGCCGCCTTGTTGGTGAAGGTGACGCACAGGATCTGTGACGGATAGGCGCGGCCCGTCGCCACGAGGTGCGCAAGCCGGGCGGTGAGTGCTGCGGTCTTGCCGGTGCCCGCGCCTGCCAGCATCAGGACCGGGCCCTCGGTCGCCAGCACGGCCGCGCGCTGGGCTGCGTTCAGCCGCGCGGCATAGGCGGGAACCGCATCATGTGCCGGGGCGGTGGAGGGCAGGTTGGTGTTCATCGTCTCATGCGAACAGGTATGGAACAATCGCCGCGCGGGCAAGGCAGGCTGTGGCGCTGTGCCCGGCAAACCGCACAGCTGCTGATCGGTCTGCCGCAAAAGCGCCACATTTGCCGACCGGACGGGGCATCCCCGGGATGCCCCGCCGCGAGCAAGGATTGCCACGCGTGGCCGCGCGTCCATAGTCGGGCGGTCCTGCCGACAGGGGTTCGCGCGGTGGGATGAACCTGCGTTCGTGCATGCTTTGTCTGGTCAATGATGGAGAAACCCATGCACAAATCTTTGACAATCTTCGCTCTTGCCGGCGCCGGCTTGATCTTCGCGGCGCTCCCGGCGGCGCTTTGCGCGCAGACCGAGGCTCCCGCCGAAGGCGTGCCTTCCGCCGAGCCGATGACGGCCGAACAGGAGGCCGTGATCGCGACCTGGCCGGCCGACAGGCAGCAGGCGTTCAAGGCTTGGCCAAGCCAAACGCAATCCTATTTCTGGTCGCTAAGCGAAGCGCGCCGGGAGCTGTTCTGGGCGCTGCCCGATAGCGACAAGGTGGCGCTCAGCCAGATGGCCGAGGCACAGCGCGAATCGGTATGGGCCGAGATCGAGGCCCGCACCCGTCCACCCCGGAGCGGATAAGCGACCGCCGCTATGGACACCGGTGGTGCCGGGTTCGGCCAAGGTCAGGCAAGGCGCATCAGGCTGAGCTTGCCCTTGCCGACCCGGCGTTCGCTTTCCAGGGCAAGGCCCTTGACCGCGACATCCTCTTTGCCCGCCGTTTCCAGCGCGATCCAGGTCTGCGGGCCGATCCAGCCGAGCCGCAGGAGCCGGTCGAGCGCGACTTCGCCCGCGCCCGAATGATAGGGCGGATCGGCAAGGATCAGATCGAGCGGGGCAGGGGCAGCGCGCAGGGCCATCACCGAACCGGCCTCGATCCGCGCCCGCTCGCGAGCGCCGAGTGCCGCGATATTGGCCCTGATCGCGTCCAGCGCGGCGCGGTCCTGCTCGACGAACAGGCAGGATGCGGCGCCGCGGGACAGGGCCTCGAGGCCGAGCGCGCCCGAACCGGCGAACAGATCCGCCACCTGCAACCCATCGAAATCGCCGAGGCGGCTCACCAGCATCGAGAACAGCGTCTCGCGGGTGCGATCCGCGGTTGGGCGGGTGGCATCGCCCTTGGGCGCGACCAGCTTGCGCCCGCGCCATTGACCGGCGATGATCCTCACCGACGCATCGCCCCGGGCTGCCCGCTGCTCCCGGCCAGTTCAGCGAGGAAGCGCTCGACCGGCCTGCCGGTAAGCTCGACCGCCTGGCCGCGCGGCAGATCGCCGAGATGGAACGGGCCGTAGCCGACGCGAATCAACCGGTTCACCTGCAAGCCGAGATGTTCGAGCACGCGCCGCACCTCGCGGTTCTTGCCTTCGGTGATGGTCATCTCGATCCACAGATTGCGGCCCGAGGCGCGTTCGAGATTGGCGTCGATCGAACCGTAGCGCACGCCGTCGATCTCGATCCCTTCGATCAGATCTTCGAGCTGCTGCTGCGACACAGTGCCGAACGCGCGCGCGCGATAAGTGCGGGGAATGCCCGAGGCGGGCAATTCGAGCTTGCGCTTTACTTCGCCATCATTGGTCAGCAGCAGCAGGCCCTCGGTATTGAAGTCGAGCCGGCCTACCGGCATCACCCGGCCTGCGCTTTTGGGCAATGCGTTGCGCAGCGCGGTGTAGATCGTCGCCCGCCCCTTGGGATCGCGCTCGGCGGTAATGAGGCCGGCGGGCTTGTGAAATGCGAAGAGCCGCGTCGGTTCGGCCGTGCGGACCGATTTGCCGTCGACTGTCACGCCCTTGAGGTTCGGCAGGATCGTCGCCGGGGTTTCGAGCACCTTGCCATCGCGCGCGACGCGTCCCTCGGCGATCATCCGCTCGACCTCGCGGCGGCTGGCGACCCCGGCACGGGCGAGCAGCTTGGCGATGCGTTCACCTTCCGGGCGAGGCCTGGGGGCCGCGGCGCGCTCGGGGCGGGGTCGGGAAGGGGGAGGCTTGCTCGGCATGGCAGCGCGCCTAGAGCATTTCCATGCGAATTGCGACCACTGAGCGCGCCGCTCAGTTCGCCGCGCGCAGGGCCTCGGTGACGATCTGATCGAAGCGCGCGACCCCGCCTTCGAGCGTGCCGAGGGTGACATGGGTCACCGCGCCACTCGCAAGCCCTTGCTGGCCGAGTTCTGCCGCCCGGAAGTCCTCCGAGGCGAACACCCCGCCGTCGAGCAGCTTCCAGCTCTTTTCCCAGTGCGCCAGCGCCTTTTCCGTCGCCGGGGGCTCGGGGATAAGCATGAAATCCTCGACCAGCGTGAGGTCATGCGCCTGCGGCATCAGCACCATCACGTTCACGTAATCGGGGCTGGGGACGATGATCGTCGCCGGGAGCAGCTGGTAAGCGAAGGTCACCACACGCCGCAGCTGCGCCATGTCGGCCAGATCGACGCCCTCCATCTCCTCCAGCCGCCCCACGGCGCTGCGCTGGTGCGGGCCGATCTGGTCGCCCGCGGTGATCCCGTCCTTGAAGAACGGGCCGATGGTCGATGCGTGCAGGCGGGTGACATGGTAGCTTTCGAGGAAGGCATCCATGATAAGCTTCCAGTTGCCCTTCACCGTGTGGAGCTTGCGGCGGAACAGATGCGCCTCTGGCAGTCCGAAAGCGTCGAGATCCGGACCGAGATCCCGCGCATCGCGGAAATCTGCGCCCTCCTTCGGGGCGAACCAGATCAGCCCGCCTGCCTCCAGGCTGGGCAGTTCGACGAGGCCGAAATCGTCCTTGTCCAGGCCAGGAAAGGTCTCGGGCCGGGGCAGCGCCATCAGCCCACCGTCGAGCCGGTAGGTCCAGGCGTGATAGGGGCATACCAACCGCTTGGCGCATTGCACCTCCTGCCCCTCGACCAGCCGCGTGCCGCGGTGGCGGCAGACATTGAGGAAGACGTGCGCCTTGCCGTTATTGTCGCGGGTGATCAGCAGCGGGCGGCCGGTCGCATCATGCGGCACGGCCATACCGGGATCGGGCAGGAGCGCGCTCGGCGCGATCACCTGCGGCAACCGATCGAACAGGCCCGCCTTTTCGCGCGCGAACCGGTCGGGGCAGGTGTAGTTGCTCGCAGGTACGGTCTGGATCCCGACCGCCTGCCTGCCCACCCCGCCGCGGATCGCCTCGGCGAGCGCCAGCTGGCCGGGTGTCGGCCGCAATCTGGGCATATCTGTTGTTGCCCCGTTCATCGCTCTTTTCTCATCCTCTCGTCCGCGCCTAGTGTGACACGAAACCGGCGCG
Source organism: Erythrobacter tepidarius (assembly GCF_002155695.1). Taxonomy (GTDB): domain Bacteria; phylum Pseudomonadota; class Alphaproteobacteria; order Sphingomonadales; family Sphingomonadaceae; genus Erythrobacter; species Erythrobacter tepidarius. The sequence continues at coordinate 162,170 of NZ_MUYJ01000003.1, read as the reverse complement.
GGGCAAGTCTGCGTCGACAGCATGGGACCGTCAATGGCCGAAGCCGCTCTCGAACCTCAAACGCGCCTGTCGCGCTGGCTGCGGCTGGCAGCCTCGCTACGCCATCCCAAGACCGGCTATGTCCTGCTGTTCGGATTCGCCAGCGGGCTGCCCTACGCGCTGCTGCTCGGCACGCTCTACGCCTGGCTGACCGATGCCCGGGTCGATGTCGAGACGATGGGCGTGTTCTCGCTGATCGGGCTGGCCTATGCCTTCAAGTTCCTGTGGTCGCCCGCGCTCGACCGGATCGACCTTCCGGGCCTGCGCAGGCTGGGCAAGCGCAAGCAGTGGATCGTCACCGCGCAATTGCTGCTGGGAAGCATTCTGGTGGTGCTCTCGGTGCTCGATCCGCTCGCCTCGCTCGGGGTGTTCTCGCTGTTGGCGGGGATCGGTGCCTTCGCCAGCGCCACACAGGACGTGGTGATCGACGCCTGGCGCGTCGATGTCGCGGATGAAGTGGCGACGATCGACATCCTCTCGACCGTGTTTCAGATGGGCTACCGTGTCGCCGCGCTGGTGGGCGGCGCGCTGGCGCTGTTCATGGCCGAGCGGCTGGGCTGGCCGACGGTGTTCGCCAGCATGGGTGCGATCCTGCTGGCGGTGGGCCTGCTTGGCCTGTTCGCGCCCGATGCCGAGCGTTCTGCCGCCGCGCTGGCGAGCGAGCGCGCCAATCTCGGCACGCTGCGGCAGGGCGGGCAGATCACCCCGCGGGTGCGCGCCTATGCGCTGGGCGCGGTGGCGGTGCTGTGGGCCTGGGCCTTGTTGACGGTGCTCGATTTCATGATCCGCTCGCTCGCCACCACGCCTGAGTCACGCCCTGATTCGACCGAATTCGTCAGCCGGATGGGCCCGCTGATCGTGATTGCGACCGTGGTGATCCCCGGCCTGATCGCGGGCTGGCTGGAGGCGATGAGGAAGCAGGGCCGCTACGTGCTCACCGCCGATGCGCCCGCCAGCAGCGCGCTCGATACAGCGCTCGATCATGGCTACCGGGCCTTGATCCTGCCGCTCGCCGAGATCATCGGGCGGCTCAAATGGGCGGCGGTGCTGGTGATCGCGCTGGTGCTGTCCTACCGCATCACCGATGCGATCTGGGGCAGCTTTGCCTACCCCTTCTATCTGGGCGAGCTGCAATATACCAAGGACGAGGTGGCGATAGCCTCGAAGTTCTTCGGGGTGGGGGCACTGATCGTCGGCCTGGCGCTGGGCGGCACGCTGCTGACGGTGATCGGCCGTATGAGCACCCTTACGCTGGGCGCGGTAATCGCGGCGGCCACCAACCTTTTCTATGCCGATCTCGCCATCGGCGGCGCGCGGATGCAGGCGGCGAGCGACCTGTCCGGCTTCACCTGGCTGGCCGGACTTTTCGGCGCCGATGACCGCATGGCGCGGCTGATGCTGACCATCGGCATGGAGAACATCGCGGTCGGCATCGCGGGCGCGGCCTTTGTCGCCTATCTCTCGAGCGTGGTCGCCAAGGGTTACAGCGCGGTGCAATATGCGCTGCTGTCCTCGCTCACCATGCTGGTGGGAACGCTGGGCCGCCCGGCGCTTGGCCAGATGATCGAGACGCAGGGCTATTACGACGTGTTCCTGCTGACGACCGGGATCGGCGGCTTCGCGGTGGTGCTGTGCGTGATCGAATGGGTGCGGCAAGCCCGTTCGGGCCGGTCAGACAATGCGCCGCCGCCCGAGCCGGAAATCTAGTCCGGCAGCTCGTCGTTCAATCGCAGCACCTCCCCCGCGAGGTAGAGCGAGCCGGCGATCAGGATCGGGTAGCCGTCCGCCGGCAGGCCGCGCAGCGCGGCCGCGACATCGGCGGCGGCGCGCGCATCCGGGCCGAAGGCGCTTGCCGGATGGCACTCGTGCCCTGGCACCGGCACCACCGTCAGCGTGCGGATGCGGCCCGCCAGAGGCGCGATGAGGGCGCGCGGGTCCTTGCCAGCGATCATCCCGATAACGAGGTGCAGCGGCCCGTCGATATGCGCCGCAATGGCGGCGCCCGCGCTGGGGTTATGGCCGCCATCGAGCCACACGGGCTGCTTGGGGGCAAGCGCGGTCAGCGGGCCGGGGCCAAGGCGCTGCATCCGGGCGGGCCAGCGGGCTTCGCGCGCTCCTGCCGTAATCGCCTCGGGCGTGATCGCCAGTCGATCCTGCACCAGCAGCATCGAGACAGCGAGGCACAGATTGCGCGCCTGGTGCTCGCCGGGGAGCGCAGGGAACAGGGGAAGCTCGGCGTGCGCCCCGAACAGCAGCGTGGCCCGGCCTGCGAAGGGGTGGCAGTCGGTGAAGCCCTCGTGCAGCAGCGCGCCGGCGCGCGCGGCAACCGCCCGGATCGCCGCCTGCGCTTCGGGCGGGTAGGTCTGATGCATCGTCACCAGCGGCACCCCCCGCTTGGCAATCCCCGCCTTCTCGAAGGCGATTCGCGCCATCGGCTCTTGCGGCACCCCCTCCTCGGGCGCGAGCAGGAATCGTTCGTGATCCAGCCCGAGCGCGGCGATGCCGCAGGCGGCGAGCACGTCTGGCTCCAGCACGTTGGTTGCATCGAAGCGCCCGCCCATGCCGACTTCGACCACGCAGGCATCGGCGGGGACGCGCGAGAAAGCGAGGAAGGCCGCGGCGATGGTGACTTCGAAGAAGCTCGGCCCCAAGGCCTCGCCAGCGTCCAGAACCTCCCTCAGCACATCGGCCAGCATCGCATCGGAAATCAGCCCGCCTGCGATGCGGATGCGTTCGTTGTAGCGCACGAGGTGCGGGCTGGTGGTGACGTGGACGCGATACCCTTGCGCCTCCAGCATCGCCCGCAGGAAAGCGCAGGTGGAACCCTTGCCGTTGGTCCCAGCGACATGAAACACTGGCGGCAGCTTGCGATGCGGATTGCCGAGGCGCTCCATCAGCGCGCGGATCGTATCGAGGCCAAGCCGGCCCTGCGGCAGGCTCAGCGCGGCGAGGCGATCAAGCTGGGCCTGAACCCGCGGATCGTCCGACCGCCCGAAGTCGCGCACCGGGCGTCAAGCCGCCTTTACCGGGGTGAGGTAGTCAAGCACGCTCGCCAGCGTCTTCTTGAGCTCGCGGCGCGGCACCACCATGTCGACCATCCCGTGCTTGTGGAGATATTCCGCGCGTTGGAAGCCTTCGGGCAGTTGTTCGCGGATCGTATCCTGAATCACACGCTGGCCGGCAAAGCCGATCAGCGCGCCCGGCTCGGCAATGTGGATGTCGCCGAGCATGGCGTAGCTCGCCGTCACTCCGCCGGTGGTGGGATCGGTGAGCACCACGATGTAGGGCAGGCCGGCCTGCTTCAGGCGTCGCGTCATCACCGTCGTGCGCGGCATCTGCATGAGCGAGAGGATCCCCTCCTGCATCCGTGCGCCGCCTGCCGCGGTCACCACGACATAGGCACAGCGCCGCTCGATCGCTTTCTGCGCGCCCTCACAGAAGGCCTGGCCCACAGCCATGCCCATCGAGCCGCCCATGAAGTTGAAATCCTGCACGCCAACCACCGCTGCGCGCGTGTCGATCGTGCCCGAGGCGACCACGAAGGCATCCTCGTAAGGGTTCGCCGCGCGTGCGGCCTTGAGGCGGTCGGTGTATTTCTTGGTGTCCTTGAACTGGAGCGGATCCTCGGTCACCTTGGGCAGGGGCAGGATCTCGAAGCCCGGATCGAGCAGCAGCGCAAGACGCGCATCGGCGCCGATCCGCCCGTGATGCTCGCACTTGGGGCAGACCGAAAGGTTTGCCTCGTATTCCTGGACGAACAGCATCTCCTGACAGGACGGGCATTTGATCCACAGGTCCTTCTCGGTGGTCTTCTTGCCAGCCGAGAAGCCGAGCGAATTGCGGACGCGGGTGAACCAGTTCATGGGCGTTAGTCCTGTCGGGCGGTGTGCACCGCATGGGCCAGAGCAGCGGTCAGTTCCCTTAGCTTGGCAGGAGCCTCGGCGCCATATGCGCCGCAAATCTCGACCAGCGCCGAGCCGACCACGACGCCGTCCGCATGCCGCGCGATTTCTCCGGCCTGTTCGGGGGTGCGCACCCCGAAGCCGACCGCGACGGGCAGCTCGGTCGACTGCTTGATGCGCGCCACATTCTCCTTGATGCTGGCGATGGCGGCTTGCTGCTTGCCAGTGATCCCGGCGACCGAGACGTAGTAGAGGAAGCCTTCGCTGCCTGCGAGCACCTGCGGCAGGCGGGCTGAGTCGGTGGTGGGGGTGGCAAGGCGGATCGGGGCGATGCCACGCTCGCGCAGGGCCGGGCCGAGCGCCCAAGGGCTATCGAAGTCCTCCTCGGGCGGAATGTCGACACAGATGACGCCATCGACGCCGGCTGCGGCGGCAGCCTCGGCGAACCATTCCGGCCCGCGCCGCACCATCGGGTTGGCGTAGCCCATCAGCACCAGCGGCACGTTCGGGTGCCGGGCGCGGAACTCCGTGGCATAGCGCAGCACGTCCGCCGTGGTCGTGCCTGCGCCGAGCGAGCGCAGATTGGCGCTCTGGATCGCGGGGCCATCCGCCATGGGATCGGTGAAGGGCATCCCCAGTTCGATCACGTCCGCCCCGGCTTCGACCAGCGCATCGAGATTGGCCGCGGTGTCGCCGTCGCCTGCGGTGATGAAGCAGACGAGCGCAGGGCGGGGTTTACCGAATGCCGATGCGAAGCGGCTCACAGGGCCACCCCCAGCCTGTCGGCCACGGTGAAGATGTCCTTGTCGCCGCGCCCGCACAGGTTGGCGAGGATGATGCTGTCCTTCGGCATGGTCGGCGCGACCTTCTTCACCGCGGCGATGGCGTGCGAAGGCTCGAGCGCAGGAATGATTCCCTCGGTGCGGCAGAGCAGCTGGAAGGCGTCCAATGCCTCCTCGTCGGTGACGGCGGTGTAATCGACGCGACCCGATTCCTTGAGCCACGCGTGCTCCGGGCCGATGCCGGGGTAGTCGAGCCCGGCGCTGATCGAATGGCCCTCGGTAATCTGGCCGTCGGCGTCCTGCAGCAGATAGGTGCGATTGCCGTGGAGCACGCCGGGCGATCCGCCGAGCAGGCTCGCAGCATGTTCGTCCCCGTCGAGGCCGCGGCCCGCGGCTTCGACGCCGAGCATCTTCACGCTCGGATCATCGAGGAAGGGATGAAACAGCCCCAGCGCGTTCGACCCGCCGCCGATCGCCGCGACCAGCAGGTCGGGCAGGCGGCCGGTGCGGTCGAGCATCTGGGCGCGGGCTTCCTTACCGATCACGCTCTGGAAGTTGCGCACCATCTCGGGATAGGGGTGCGGGCCGGCTGCGGTGCCGATGATGTAGAAGGTATCGTGGACATTGGCGACCCAGTCGCGCAGCCCTTCGTTCATCGCGTCCTTGAGCGTCGCGCCGCCGCTGGTGACAGGAACCACCTCGGCCCCCAGCAGCTTCATCCGGAACACGTTGGGCGACTGGCGCTTCACGTCCTCGGCACCCATGTAGATCACGCAAGGCAGGCCGAAGCGCGCGCAGACCGTCGCGGTCGCCACACCGTGCTGGCCCGCGCCGGTCTCGGCGATGATGCGGGTCTTGCCCATGCGGATCGCGAGCAGGATCTGGCCGATGCAGTTGTTGATCTTGTGCGCGCCGGTGTGATTGAGCTCGTCGCGCTTGAACCACACCTGCGCGCCGCCGAGTTCTTCGGTGAGACGCGGCGCGAAATAGAGCGGCGAGGGACGGCCGACGTAGTGCTCCAGCAGGTCGTCGAACTCCGCCTGAAACGCAGGGTCTTGCTGCGCCTTGCGGTATTCGCGCTCGAGATCGAGCACCAGCGGCATCAGCGTCTCGGCGACATAGCGCCCGCCGAACTGGCCGAAATGGCCGCGCTCGTCCGGCAGGTTGCGGAAGGAGTTGAGAGGTGTGTTCATATGCGTGCCGCTTTGCAGAAGGCCGCGATCTTGTCCACGTCCTTGATCCCTGGGGAACGTTCGACCCCCGAGGATGTATCCACCAGCGGCGCGCCGGTGAGGCGGATCGCTTCGGCGACATTGGCCGGGTTGAGGCCGCCGGCAAGGCCCCACGGCGTCGGGCCACGATAGAAGCGCAGCAGATTCCAGTCGAAGGCCGCGCCATTGCCGCCCGGCAGGCTGGAGGCGGGGGCATCGAACAGCAGGCGATCGGCCGCGCCGTGATAGGGCGCGGCTTTCTCGAGCGCAGCCGCGTCTTTGACGCCCAACGCCTTCCACACCTCCACGCCGAACTCCGCACGCGTGCGGGCGAGGCGGTCGGGCGGCTCGGCCCCGTGAAACTGCACCACCGTCGGGCCGATCAGGCGGATCGCCTCGGCCAGCGCCTGGGGTTCGGGATCGACCACCAGCAACACCACGCCAACCGTATCGGGCAGATCGCGCCGCAGCATCGCCGCCTTGGCCACCGAGACATGGCGCGGGCTTTTGGGGAAGTGCACCAGCCCGACATGGCTTGCCCCCGCCTGCACGGCTGCGCACAGGGTTTCTGGCGTGGAAAGCCCGCAAATCTTGACGAGAGTGCCGCTCATGCGCGCGGCCTTACGCGGGGCCGAGCGGCTTTTCCAGCACCACGAAGGTGATCGGCGGTTCGCGCAGGATGGGGAAGGGGCGGGTCTCGCCGGTGAAGGCATAGCCGCGCCGCCTGTACCACGCGATGAGGCTTGTCCGGCTGTCGATAACCGTCATCTCGATTGCGGCAAGGCCAAGCGCGCGGGCGTGGTCTTCGGCGGCATCGAGCAACTTTCGGCCAAGCCCGGCCGATTGCCGCGGCGGCGAGACGCACAGCATCCCGAGATAGCCGAGGCTTGCGCTCTTGCGCGTCACCGCGACGCAGCCGATCAGCCGCACCTGCGCCCGCGCGGTCAGGATCGTCACCGCCGGATCGGCCAGCATCGCTTCCAGCTCGCCCGGGCCGATCCGCTCGTCGTCGAGAATATCGGCCTCGTGATTCCACCCCTGACGCGCCGAATCCCCGCGATAGGCGGCTTCGAGCAGCTCTTTCAGCTCGGGCGCATCGGCCGGGGTGGCCGTGGTGATCGCAAAGGTTTCGGTCATGCGCGCTCGTTCTGGATCAGGCGCAGGAGAGTTCCGTCGGGATCGATCAGATAGGCGATGGTAAGCCCGCTCGGATCGGGCGCGGCAGGGTGATAGCGCGGGATGCCGCGGCGCGCATCGGGAACGCCGCTGGCTTCGACCAGCGCCATCATCGCGCCCAGATCGTCGAGCCTGAGGCAGCAGCTGAAGGATGACCGAAAAGGATCGAGGTCAGGATAGGCAAAGAACTCCAGCGTCACCGAACCGCGTGACAGGATCATCCACGCATCCGAGCGGTAGTGCTCCGCGAAGCCGAGCCGGCCGTAGAACGCAGCGGTCGCCGCCAAGTCGCGGGAAGGCAGGTTGGGCGTTGCCGTGTCCGCCATGGCCGCGTGCCTAAAGCGTCGCCTCGATCGCCCTTGCGGCGGCGGCAGGGTCTTCCGCACGGCTGATCGGGCGGCCGATCACCAGCACGCTCGCGCCGTTGTCGCGGGCCTGACGCGGGGTGACGACCCGCTTCTGATCGCCGGTGCCGCTGCCTGCGGGCCTGAGGCCGGGGACGACGAAGAAGCCGTCCTTCCACGCTTTCTTGACCGTCCCGACTTCCTGTCCGGAGCACACGATCCCGTCGAGCCCTGCGGCATGGGCGAGTTCGGCGAGGCGCATCACCTGCGTTTCGGCGCTGCCATAAACGCCCGTGGCGGTGAGATCGCTCGCGTCCATGCTGGTGAGCATGGTGACGGCGACGACCTTGCAGCCCTCGGCGGCGGCGGCCTTGGCATCTTCCATCATCGCCCGCCCGCCGCTGGCATGGACGGTGACGATCGCGGGCTGGTAGACATGGATCGCCTGCATCGCCGAAGCGACGGTGTTGGGGATGTCGTGGAACTTGAGATCGAGGAAGATCGGCAAGCCGCAATGGGCGATTTCGTGCACCCCATGCCCGCCGTGGGCGCAGAAGAACTCGAGGCCGAGCTTCACCCCGCCGATATGCGCCTTGACCTTGTTGACCAGCGCCTTGGCCGGTTCGAGCTGCGGCAGGTCAAGCGCGAGATAGACCGGATTGCTCATTTGCCCGCGCCCCCGTTACCCGGCCGATCGGCTGGGGTGAGAGGCTCGGGCGCCTCTGCCGGCTTGGTCACAGGCTTATCCGGAGGGTTTTCCCCAGGATGGGTGGCCGGCTGGGATTCGTGCTGGCGCGCCAGCGCGGTGTGCTTCAGCGAGTTCTCTAGTGCCCGGATGCGGCGGCTCATGCTCCACTTGACGCTCTGGTGATAGGCCCACAGCGGCAGGAACCCGAGGGTGAAGACGAGCAGCGCCAGCACCGGCAGCTTGGTTTCCATGACGAGGTTCTGCCACAGCGTGATCTCGACCGGCGTCCAGTTGTAGATCGCGAAGATCAGGAAGCCGAAGGCGGCGAGAACCCAAAGGATGGTACGAAGTATCTTCACGAGGCGCCTGACTCCCCTTGGCCCGTTCCGTCGCGAAGCCTAGGCGATTCGCGCCGCATGTCCAGCATCGCCCGCGCGCCGTCTAGCCGAACACCCGCGCGAAGATCGTGTCGACCTGCTTGAAGTGGTAGGCGAGATCGAATTTCTCCTCGAGCTGTTCAGGGCTGAGCGCGGCGGTAACTTCGGCATCGGCCTTGAGCAGATCGAGCAGCGACAATTGGCCGTCGGATTCCCACACCTTCATCGCGTTGCGCTGCACCAGTCGGTAGGCATCGTCGCGGGTGAGGCCTGCCTGGGTGAGCGCCAGCAGCACGCGCTGCGAATGGATCAGGCCGCCCATGCGGTTGAGGTTCTTCGCCATGCGTTCGGGATAGATGAGCAGCTTCTCGATCACCCCGGTCAGCCGGACGAGCGCGAAATCGAGCGTGATCGTCGCATCCGGGGCGATGTAGCGTTCGACCGAGGAATGGGAAATATCCCGCTCGTGCCACAGCGCGACGTTCTCGAGCGCCGGGGTGACGGCGGAACGCACCACGCGCGCCAGGCCCGTTAGGTTCTCGGTGAGGACCGGGTTGCGCTTGTGCGGCATCGCGCTCGAACCCTTCTGTCCCGGCGAGAAATATTCCTCCGCCTCCAGCACCTCGGTGCGTTGCAGGTGGCGGATTTCGACGGCGAGGCGCTCGATCGAACTGGCGATCACGCCGAGCGTGGCAAAGAACATCGCATGGCGATCGCGCGGGATGACCTGGGTGGAAACCGGCTCGATCGCCAGGCCGAGCTGGGCTGCGACATATTCCTCGACCCGCGGATCGACATTGGCGAAGGTGCCCACCGCCCCGCTGATGGCGCAGGTGGCGATCTCCGCACGTGCCGCGAGCAGCCGTGCGCGGCAGCGGGTGAATTCGGCATAGGCCTGCGCGAGCTTGAGCCCGAAGGTCACCGGCTCGGCGTGGATGCCGTGGCTGCGGCCGATGGTGGGCGTGTATTTGTGCTCCTCGGCCCGGGTCTTGATCGCGGCGAGCAGCGCGTCGAGATCGGCCAGCAGGATATCACTTGCCCGGGCCAGTTGCACCGAAAGCGTGGTGTCGAGCACGTCGGAGCTGGTCATGCCCTGGTGCATGAAGCGCGCTTCTTCGCCCACTTCGCGCGCCACCCAGTCGAGGAAGGCGATCACGTCATGCTTGGTGACCGCCTCGATGGCGTCGATCGCGGCAACGTCGATCGCGGGGTTGGTCGCCCACCAGTCCCAGAGCGCCTTGGCGGCGGACTGCGGCACGACGCCCAGATCGGCGAGCTTCTGGGTTGCATGCGCCTCGATCTCGAACCAGATGCGATATTTGGTTTCCGGCTCCCACAGAGCGGTCATTTGCGGGCGGGCGTAGCGGGGGACCATGGTTGACTCCGGTATGGCAGATTCGGCGCGCGCGGTAGGGTAGGGGGGCGATCAAGGCAAGATCGCGCCCGCTGTCTCAGCGGATCGGCGCGGGATGAAGGGCGGCAATCACCCGCGCGGCAGAGGCAGCGTGGTGCAGATCCACCGGGCCGAGCGTCAGACCCCGCAGCCCGTCGATTCGGCGCCGCTGGCCGCGCTAGCCAGTCACCCCATTCAAATCAGCCCCCTGGCCCGCAGGCTGGTGTGCCCCTCACGCCCGATGATGACATGATCATGGACGCTCACGCCCAGCAGCCGCCCGGCCTCGGCGATGCGCTGGGTGATCTGGATATCGGCCCGGCTCGGCTCGGGACTCCCCGAGGGATGATTGTGGACGAGGATCATCGCACTCGCACCCACGTCCATTGCCCGGCGGATCACTTCGCGCGGGTGGATCGCGGCTTCGTCGATCGAGCCGTCGCCGAGGTGATGGTCCTCGATCAGGCGGTTCCTGGTGTCGAGATAGAGGATCCGCACCCGCTCGAAAGTGAGGTGCGCCATGTCGGTGGTGAGGTAGTCGATCAGCGCCTGCCAACTCGAGAGCACCGGCTTGCCGACGATTTCGCCCCGCGTCATCCGGCGCGCCGCAAGCGCGACCGCGCGCAATGCCGCCGCACTGTTCTCGCCCACGCCCTTGACCCGCTGCATCGCCTTGGGATCGGCGTTAAGCACGGCCGCGAGGCTGCCAAACTGTGCCAGCAGCGCCTTGGCGATGGGCTTGGTATCGCCGCGCGGTATCGCCGCGAACAAGAGATATTCGAGCACTTCGTAATCGGCGAGCGCTTCGGCCCCGCCGGTCAGCAGCCGCTGGCGCAGACGGGCGCGGTGCCCTTCGCCGGCAGCTTTGCCCTTGAGCGAAACCGGCCGCGGGGCCTCGCCAAAATCGAACCCTTCTTCAGCTTCCGGCAATCACGCCTCCGGCAGGAATTCAGTCTTCTGCATCATTGCCTTTGGGGGCCGATGGGCGCAAGGGTAACACGCAATGGCGGTGCCTGATACGCATGACAAAACGCTTCCGCCAGCCACGCGAGCGCGGCTGTGGCCGCGCCGGTGGCGGAGCCGGATCGGGCTCGGCAGCGCAGTCATCGCGCTTGCCGCCGGGAGCTTCGCATGGCTCGACCGGGAGCGGATTGCGGGCGATTTTCTCGACAATTACCTGCGCGAGAACGGCATTGCCGCAACCTACGACATCGTCGCCATCGGCCCCGAAACGCAAGTGATCGAAAACCTCGTGGTCGGTAACCCCGCGCGGCCCGATCTCACCGCGCGGCGGATGGTGGTCGAGCTGGGTGTGGGCTGGCAGGGACCGGAGTTGCGGCGCGTGCGTATCGAGGGCGCTCGGCTTTATGGCACCTATCTTGGCGGCACCTTCAGCCTCGGTGCGCTTGACCCGCTGGTCTTCACCGACAGCAAGGAGCCGCCGCGTCTGCCTGCGATCGATGTGGCGCTGGTCGATGCCCGGGCGCTGATCGAAAGCGATTACGGTGCGCTCGGGGTCAAGCTGGAGGGAGGCGGGCGGCTCGATGACGGATTTGCCGGGACACTCGCGATTGCCGCGCCAGGCTTCGGGGTGGACGGGTGCCGGGCCGAGCGCGCCACGCTCTACGGTAAGCTTGCCACGGCCAAGGGCGCGCCGCGTTTCGACGGGCCATTGCGGCTCGGCGCGATCCGCTGCGGCGGGGCCACTCTGGCACGGGTGGATGTCGGCACGAAGATCGCATTTGCCCGTGATTTCACCGCGGCCGAGGGAGATTTCGCGCTGCGCGGCGCAGGGCTGGGGCTGGCCCTTCTTACCGGCGAGAGGCTCGTGGGCAACGGCCAGCTCAAATGGTCTGGAACGGGCCTTGCCATCGCGCATGATCTGGCGCTGAGCGAGGTCGCGGCGCCGCAGGGCAGGCTGGCGCGGCTTGAGGCCAAAGGCAGCTGGCGCGGTGACAACACGGCGGCGCGCGGACAGTGGCAGGGCGATCTCGCCGCCCAGGGGGTGGCTGCCGACCTGATTTTGGGACAAAAATTGGCGGCGATCGAGGAGGGGCTTGGCGGCACCTTGCTCGCCCCGCTGCTCGCCAGACTGCGCGGTGGGCTGACGCGAGGGCTTGCGGGGGCGGGGTTCCGCGCCGAGGCGATCCTGCGCCATAAGCCGGGCGAACTTGCGGTGATCGTGCCCGAGGCGCGCCTTTCCACCCGCAGCGGCGCACGGGTGCTCGCCCTCTCGCAGGTCAATGCCGGGTTCGCCGGCGGCGCGCTGGTGGCCCTGCGCGGCAATCTGCTGATGGGCGGGGCGGGGCTTCCCGCGATCAACGGGCGGATAGAGCAGGGGCCGGACGGCGGCTGGTCGATGCGCATGGCGATGGCCGAATATGCAGCGGGCGCGAACCGGTTGGCGATCCCGCGCCTCAGCTTGCGCCAGACGCGCGGCGGCGGCCTGCGCTTCGACGGACTGGTGAGTGCAAGCGGCGATCTGCCCGGCGGCGGGGTGCGCGGACTCGATCTGCCGCTCGAAGGAGGCTGGTCGCCCGCGCGCGGCCTCACGCTCGGCACCGGGTGCATGCCGATCCGGTTCCGTTCGCTCGCGCTGTCGGGGCTGGAACTCTCCGGTCAGCAGGTGACGCTGTGCCCCGATCGCGGTACGCCGCTGCTCGCCTATCGCGATGGGCTGAGGCTGGCCGCCAATATCGGCCCGCTGGAGCTGTCAGGAAGGCTTGGCGATTCGCCCGCGCGGATTTCGGCCGGGGAGGTGCAATTGCGCTATCCTGCGCCCTTCGCGATCGGTGATATGGCCCTGCGCCTGGGGGAGCCGGGGAGCGAGCTGCGGCTGACCGCGGCAAAGCTGTCAGGACGCCTCAGGGGTGAGGCGAGGGGCGATTTTGCCGGCGCGACCGCGCGGCTCGATGCCGTCCCGCTCGATCTCGACGCGATCGACGGGCGCTGGGCCTATGCCAGTGGCGTGCTGCGAATCGACGGCGCGCAGTTCCGCCTGTCCGACCGGCCGGTTGGCCATGCGCCCGCGGGCGAGGCGCGCTTCACCCCACTTGCCGCGCGCGACGCGGTGTTGACGCTGAGCCAGAGCGCGATCCGCGCCGCGGCCCGCCTGCATCACCCCGAATCCGACCGCCTCGTCGCCGAGGTCACCCTCACCCATGATCTCGACACGGCCCGCGGCGGCGCGCGTCTTGCCGTTCCCGGCCTCGTCTTCGACAGGCGGTTGCAGCCTGCCGATCTGAGCATTCTTGCCTCCGGCGTGATTGCCCTTGCCAGCGGCACGGTGACGGGCGAGGGTCGGATCGACTGGCAGGGCGATGCGATCACCAGCTCCGGCACCTTCGCCAGCGACGGGTTCGATTTTGCCGCTGCCTTCGGCCCCGTGCGCGGGTTGAGGGGCAAGGTGGAATTCACCGATCTCGTCAATCTCACCACCGCACCCGACCAGACGCTGGCCGTAGCCGCGATCAATCCGGGGATCGAGGTGCTTTCAGGCAAGGTGCGATTTGCGCTCGAGAACGGCACGCTGCTGCGGCTCGAGGACGCGCGTTTCCCCTTCATGGGCGGCGAGCTGGTCATGCGCCCGCTTGCGATGAATTTGAGCCAGCCCGAAGAACGCCGCTACGTGTTCGAGATCTCCGGGCTGGATGCGGCGACATTCGTGGCGCAGATGGAGCTCACCAATCTCGCGGCCACCGGCACCTTCGACGGCACGGTGCCGATCGTGTTCGACAAGGAGGGAAATGGCCGGATCGAGGGGGGCGTGCTGCTGAGCCGCGCAGGCGGGGGCAATGTCGCCTATATCGGCGAGCTGAGCTATGAGGATCTCGGCACGATGGGCAATTACGCCTTCTCCGCGCTGCGATCGCTCGATTACCGGCAGATGAGCGTCGGCCTCAATGGCAGCCTCGGCGGCGAGATCATCACCAATTTCGATTTCGATGGTGTGCGGCAGGGCGCCGGCGCCCGCCAGAACTTCATCACCCGTCGGCTGGCGAAGCTGCCGATCCGCTTCAAGGTCAATGTCCGTTCGGAGAACTTCTACGAGCTGGCGACCATGGTGCGATCCTTCTGGGACGTTGATTTCCTTGGCAATCCGGTCGATCGCGGGCTGCTCAAGGTCGAAAACGGCCGCTTCGTGCCCGCCAATCCTGCCAAACCCGTTCAACCTCCCGAAAGCAAGGTTCAGCCATGAAGCACAGCGGATTGACCGTTCCGGCGCGCGCTGCCACATCCTCGCCCACAAGCGGGCAAGGGGCAGCAGCAATGGCACGGCGAGGATACCGAACGGCCGGACGCGCGATGGCGGCGGCGATCCTTTTGGCGGCTCTTGCAGGTTGCATCAACGTCGCCGCGCCGGAAAAGCCGATCGTGATCGAACTCAACATCAACATCCGGCAGGAAGTGATCTACCGTCTGGCCGAGGATGCGGCCAACACGATTGAGGAGAACGCGGACATCTTCTGACGGTGGGGCGCTGGCTTGCCCGAGGCCCGAATGTCCGGTTTTCCGAGGGAGGAGAAATGATGCGCAATGCAATTCTGCCCGCGCTTGCCGCGCTTGCCGCACTTGGCCCGATGGCGGCCCCGGCGCTGGCCCAGCGCGACCCGGCCTATGCCGCCGCGCGCGCCGCGGGCAAGATTGGCGAACAGCCCGACGGCTATCTCGGCATCGTCGGCCCGGCGGACAAGGCGCTGCAGGATCTGGTCAACGACATCAACATCAAGCGCCGCGCGATCTATACCGAGAAGGCCAAGGAAAACAACGCGACGCTGGAGGCCTACGCGCTTACCGCCGGGTGTCAGGCGATCGCCCGCACCGTCCCGGGCGAGAAATACATGGCGCCTGACGGATCGTGGCAGACCCGCGGCGCCGGCCCCCCGATCCGCGACCCGCGCTGTCCTTGAGTTCTCGCAGCTGCACAATTCGCCTATTTGGCGATGTTGACAGCTATCTGCCCCCCTTCTAAGGGGGCGGCGCCCTCGGCGGGCAGCTGGTTGCGTGTGCGATGGCCTTCCCCTAGGGAGGCCGGCATGAACGACGAGAAACCCGCCCGAGATCCCATCCTTGAGGATGCGCGGATCGAAGCGCTCGAGGCGCGGCTCAATGCTGCCCGCGAACGCGAAGAACAGCGCAACCGGCCCAAGGTGCAAGGAACCGATGCGAATTACCGCAGCGGCAACCGTGTGCTGGCAAGCCTGCTGGGCGGGATTATCGGCGGTCTGGTGATCGGCTATGCGTTCGACGCGCTGGTCCACACCACGCCCTGGGGTCTGTTGGTGGGCCTGTTCCTCGGAACGGTGTCGGCCTTCAGAAACATCATTCTTGCGGCGCAAACGCATTCCGCAGGCGCGGCCGAGCGTTCGGACATCGAGGGCTAGCCCCCGCTGCCGAAGGCCGGCCCCGGCGATGGAGGCGTTTGACATGAAACTTTCGAGGATCGAGCAGTCGTGGCAGCCGAACAGGGTAAAGTCGACCCGATGCACCAATTCACCATCGAACCGCTGGTTCGCTGGGAAGTCGCGGGATACGATCTCTCCTTCACCAACAGCGCCATGTGGATGCTGGTCACCACGCTCGTCGTCGCGCTTTTCGTCGCTGGCGGGTTGAAGCGTCAATTGGTGCCTGGCCGCTGGCAGATGGCGGTTGAGGTCTTCACCGGCTTCATTGATGACATGCTCGAAGCCAATATCGGCAAGGAAGGGCGCAAATATGTGCCCTATGTCTTCTCGCTGTTCATGTTCATTCTGTTCGCCAACCTGCTCGGCCTCCTGCCGCTCGGGGTGGTCGGGCTGCACCCCTTCACCTTTACCAGCCATTTCACGGTCACCGGGGTGCTGGCGCTGATCAGCTTCTCGATCGTGCTGATCGTCGGCTTCTGGAAGCACGGCTTCCATTTCTTTAGCCTGTTCGTGCCCCATGGCACGCCGGCGCCGATGATCCCGATCATTTTCCTGATCGAGCTGTTCTCGTTTCTGATCCGTCCCTTCAGTCTCGCGCTGCGTCTGTTCGTGGCGATGATGGCGGGGCACGTGCTGTTGAAGGTCCTGTCGGGCTTCGTGATCAACGGCGCGAATGCCGGGATCGGCATCGGTGCGCTGGTGAGCATTCCGAGCTTTGCGCTGATGATCGCGATCAGCGCGCTCGAAATCCTCGTCGCGGGGATCCAGGCCTATGTCTTCGCTTTGTTGACGTCGCTCTACATCAACGATGCCGAACACCTTCATTGAGTTTCTCACCCTTCCCGTTTAACAAGACTGATTTTCAAGGAGTTTTTTACAATGGAAGCAGAAGCAGCTAAGCTCGTTGGCGCAGGCCTTGCAGCGATCGGTGCCGGCATGGCCGCGATTGGCGTGGGCAATGTCTTCGGTTCGTTCCTCGAAAGCGCGCTGCGCAATCCCGGCGCGGCTGACGGCCAGCAGGGCCGCCTCTTCATCGGCTTCGCGGCTGCCGAACTTCTCGGCCTGCTCGCGTTCGTCGTCGCGATGATCCTGATCTTCGTCGCCTGATGTCTTGACGTCTGGGGTCGGTCGGCGGGTCGTTCCGGCGTCCGGCCCTATCCCTGTTGAAACCTGCGCAAGGTCATAAGCCCATGCCTCAGATCGCCCAGCTGATGGAGACCTATGCCAGCCAGATCTTCTGGTTGCTGGTCTTTTTCGGCGCTGTCTATTTCATCGTTGGCAGGGGCATGGTGCCCAAGGTGATGGCAACCGTGGCCCAGCGTGACGATCAGATCGCGGCTGATCTTGCCGCAGCCCAAGCCGCGCGTGACGCCGCCGATGCCGAGGAAGCCGCCTGGCGGGCGCGGGAAAACGCCAGCCATGCGGCGGCTCAGGAGATTCTGGCCAAAGCCAAGGCCGAAGCCGCCAAGGCGAGCGAGGCCAAGCTCGCCGCCGCACAGGCCCGGATCGAGGCACGTCTTGCGGAAGCCGAAGCTGCTATCGCCGCCACCCGGACGGCTGCGCTTGCCGAGATCGAGGATGTGGCGATCGAAGTCGCGCAGGATATCGTGAACCGCCTGGCCGGGGCGGAAGTGAGTAGGGCTCAAGCCGAGACTGCCGTGAAGGAGGCGCTGCACCATGTTTGACGTGCTGTCCGAAGCTGCAGGCGAAGCCGTCCACGCCGAGCCGACGCTGGCGGGACTCGAAGCCTATCAGATCGTATCGATCGCGATGCTGGTGCTGATCGCGGTCATGGTCTGGAAGAAGGTTCCCGCCATGATCACCGGCGGGCTCGACGCTAAGATTGCCGAGATCCGCAAGGCGCTCGACGAAGCCAGGGTGCTGCGCGCCGAAGCCGAAGCCCTGCGCGCCGAGTATGCCGCGAAGATCGCATCGGCCGAAAAGGATGCCGAGGCGATGCTGGCCGGCGCGCGGAAAGAGGCTGAGGCAATCCGGGCCAAGGCCGAGGCCGACAGCCAAGAAATGGTCGCCCGCCGCCAGAAGATGGCCGAGGACAAGATCGCCGCTGCCGAGCGCGCCGCGATTGCTGAGGTCAAAGCGCACGCAGTCGCCGCCGCCTCTACCGCGGCGAAGGCGCTGATTGCCAAGGTCCACGACAAGAAGGCCGACAAGAAGCTCGCCGACGAGGTCATCTCGTCGCTGTAGGGGGTTGAGTTCGGTTATGGAACGGGGGCGGTCCAGCGGGGCCGCCCTTTTTCGTGTCTGGAGCGGGTGATAATCGGACGGCGAGCCGCAGGAATGTCACGGCTTATGTGACGCCTTGTGGATGATGCCTGATCTGCGGGGCCGCGATGCCGTTTGCCGCCGAGGAAAAAGCCCCCGTGGAGCGGCGAGGCCGCTTCATCTGTGGTCGGGGCCGGCCCTTGCAAGACGCGGATCGAAGTGACCTGGGCTTGTCTAGCGACCGTCGTCTATCGCACTGCCAACAAGAGCCGCGTCACTGTCCCGTTCATCGGGCAGAACGGCGATGCCGGATCTCGTTCGCGCCTGCTGCGAGCCGATCTTGCCGACTTGGGCGTGCCAGAAACGAATCGGGATACCTGCGGCAGGGTGATCGGCTATGGCCTTCGGGGGCACGGCGGATAAGGCCCACCCCGGGCGTCGTCGTGGTCTGGTGCGCGAGCAAGACCAGTCTTCGCCGTGCTCGCGGAAAGATCGTTTTACGGCCCGGCATCAGGCCCCGGCACGAACACCACCTTGCCGACGATTTGCCGGTTTGCCATTGCTTCGAAGCCCTCGCGCCAGCGTGACAGCGGCAGGATGCGGTCAATCGCTGGGGTGATACGGCCATCCTCGGCCAGGCTCGCTATGGCCCGATGGATTGCCCGGCCGCGATCGGGGAAGCGACGGGCATATTCTCCGGCGCGCAGACCAATGATGCTGAACCCCTTGATCAGCGGAATATTGGTGGCGATTTCGGCGATGCGCCCGCTGGTGAAGCCGACCACCACCAGCTTGCCACCAAAGGCGACGCACCGGGTCGATTCGTCGAACACGTCGCCACCGACGGGGTCGAAGACGATATCGGCGAGATGGCCGCCGGTGATCTCTGTCACCTCGTCGCGGAACCGGCCCTTCGCGAGAATCACGGCCTCTGGGCGAGCGAGAGCGGCAATGCGCTCGCGCTTGTCCGCGCTGCCGCTCGTGGCGATTACCCTCGCGCCAAGCGCGCGTGCCAGGTCGCAGGCGGCAAGCCCCACCCCGCCGCTCGCGCCGTGGACCAGCACCCATTGGTCCTGCTGCAATCCGCCGAGTTCAACCAGACCGGTGAAGGCGGTGGCATAGGCCGCGCCCATCGCGGCGGCCTGTGCGAAATCCATGCCCTTGGGCATCAGCGAAATCTTGTCGGCGGGCACGCAGGCCGCTTCGGCGAAGGCGCCGGTCTTGTTGCCGCCCATCACCCTGTCTCCCGCGGCAAAGCCGCTGGCCGGATCGGCTTCGACCACCTCGCCCGCAAATTCCAGCCCGCAGGTGAAGGGCAACTGGGGTTTGAACTGATAGCCGCCCCGCGTCATCAGCAGGTCGGGGAAATTGAGCGAGGTTGCGCGCACCCGCACCAGCACTTCGCCCGGCGCGCGCCGGGGCAGGGGCAGGTCAGCCAGCGTGACGCCGGAGAAATCTTCCGCCAAGCGTTCGACCCTGAGGGCCTGCATCTGGCTAGAACGCGTCTTTGGCCGCGCGCAGCGCCGCAAAGGTTTCGTGCGGGGCAGTGCCCCCCCACTTCGCCATCAGCACCGGATCGTCGGCGCGCAGAAAGGGGTTGGTGGCAAGCTCGCGTTCGAGCGTGGTCGGCACGGTCCACTGGTTTGCCGCGCGCTTGGCCGCGATTTCCTCGGCATAGGCGGCAAGAGCGGCGTTGTCCGGATCGGCATGAAGCGCAAAGCGGGCATTGGAGGCGGTGTATTCATGCGCGCAGTAGAGCAGGGTTTCGGGCGGGAGAGCCTTGATCCGGCTCAGGCTTTCCCAGAACTGCCGGGGTTCGCCTTCGAACATCCGCCCGCAGCCGAGCGCAAAGACCGAATCCCCGACGAAGGCGATGCCCGCGCTGGCGAAATGGAAGGCGATGTGGCCGTTGGTGTGCCCCGAAACGTCGATGACTGCGGCTTCCACGGCGCCGAGCATCAAGGTCTCGCCGTGCGCAACCACGCGGTCGATTGGGAACTTGCCCCTGACTTCCGCCGGCCCGCTGATAGTGCAGCCGGTCGCCGCCTTGATCGTTTCGTTGCCACCCGCGTGATCGGGGTGCCAGTGGGTGTTCCAGATTTGCGTGATGCGCCAGCCCTTCTGCTCTGCTTCAAACAGGTAGGCCTTGGCATCGGGCGTATCGATGGCCACGGTTTCGTGGCTGACCGTATCGTGGACGAGGTAGCCGTAATTGTCGCTCAGGCAGGGGAACTGGTGAACGTGGATCATGGGCGGCACCCTACAGGCGCGCTTGGCAAAGGAAAAGTCCCGCCTGCCAAAGCAAGCGGGACCTCTTTTTTGCCTTGTCGCGGCGCTGCTTGAGGGCGGAGCCGACCGCGCAGGTGTCGCAAGGCCGATTGGCCGCCCACAGGTGCGCACGCCAAGCGCGAACCGCATCGAGGACGCCCGCCCCGAGGGGCGGGCGCCACAAAATCATTCCTGGCCCTTCTTGAGCGCGGCGCCGAGAATATCGCCGAGCGAAGCGCCGCTGTCGGACGAACCGAACTGCGCCACCGCTTCCTTTTCTTCGGCGATCTGACGCGCCTTGATCGAGAAATTGGGCTTCTTCGAACGGTCGAAGCCGATCACCATCGCATCGACCTTCTGGCCCACCTGGAAGCGATCGGGGCGCTGTTCGTCGCGATCGCGGCCGAGATCGCTGCGCTTGATGAAGCCGGTCGCGCCGTTTTCGCCGACCTGAACCTCAAGGCCGCCATCGCGCACTTCGAGCACGGTGACGGTGACCGTCTGGTTCTTGCGCAGGCTCGAAGCGCTGGCTGCCCCGTCAGCCGAAGGCGCGCCCTTTTCGAGCTGCTTCATGCCGAGGCTGATGCGCTCCTTCTCGACGTCCACATCGAGCACGACGGCCTTGACCACCTCGCCCTTGCGGTGCAGCGCGAGCGCGTCCTCGCCCGAGATACCCCAGGCGATGTCCGACATGTGGACCATGCCGTCGACGTCGCCGTCGAGGCCGATGAACAGGCCGAATTCGGTCGCGTTCTTGACCTCACCTTCGACCACCGAGCCGATCGGGTGCTTTTCCGAGAATTCTTCCCACGGGTTGCGCTGGGCCTGCTTGAGGCCGAGGCTGATGCGGCGCTTGTCGCTGTCGACTTCGAGCACCACCACTTCGACTTCCTGCGAGGTCGAGACGATCTTGCCGGGGTGGACGTTCTTCTTGGTCCAGCTCATTTCCGAGACGTGGACGAGGCCTTCGATGCCCGGCTCAAGCTCGACAAAGGCGCCGTATTCGGTGATGTTGGTCACCTGGCCCGTCAGCTTCATGCCGACCGGGTACTTGGCCGAGACACCATCCCACGGATCGCTTTCGAGCTGCTTCATGCCGAGGCTGATGCGCTGGGTTTCGGCATTGATGCGCACGATCTGCACGGTCACGGTGTCGCCGATGGCGATCACTTCGCTCGGGTGGTTGATCCGCTTGTAGCTCATGTCGGTGACATGCAGCAGGCCGTCGATACCGCCGAGGTCGACGAAGGCGCCGTAATCGGTGATGTTCTTGACCACGCCTTCGATGATCTGGCCTTCAACCAGATCGTTGATGAGTTCGCTGCGCTGTTCGGCGCGGGTCTCTTCGAGCACGGCGCGGCGCGAGACGACGATGTTGCCGCGGCGCCGGTCCATCTTGAGGATCTGGAAGGGTTGCGGCACGTCCATCAGCGGGGTGACGTCGCGCACCGGGCGGATGTCGACCTGGCTGCCGGGGAGGAAGGCCACAGCGCCGTCGAGATCGACCGTGAAGCCGCCCTTGACGCGGCCGAAGATCCGGCCTTCGACGCGCTTGCCTTCGCCGAATTCGCTTTCCAGCTTGTCCCACGCGGCTTCGCGGCGGGCGCGGTCACGCGAGAGCATGGCTTCGCCATCGGCGTTCTCGACGCGGTCGACAAAGACTTCGACTTCGCTGCCAACAGTCAGTCCGTGGTCGTTTTCGCCACGCGAGAATTCCTTGAGAGGGATGCGGCCTTCGCTCTTGAGGCCGACATCGACCACGGCATAGCCGTTCTCGATCGCGGTGACGGTGCCCTTGACGACGCGGCCTTCGAAGCCATCTTCGCCGGCGCCGCCGAGCTGTTCGTTGAGAAGCGCCTCGAATTCGGCGCGGGTGGGCATTTGCGTTGCCATGTCTAGGCTCAGTCCTGTTTCGTTGTGCTACCGGCCACCGGTTTTTCCGGGGTCTTTAGCCGCTTCCCAGGCACCATTGCCGGGGCTGGCGGGGCAAGAGGCAGACTTCTCCGCAAGGCCCCATGCCAGTGCGAAGGTTCCTTCAACCAAATTGATTGCCAGAACGGGCGCGCGCCTAGGGGAGAGCGGTGCAAAAGGCAAGGAGAATCGCCCCTTCCGGCTCTGCTGCGGCCGATGTGTGCGTTCAGCTTGAGGGCTGTAGGAGACACATGAGACACAGTCCTGACGCACAATATGCCGCGCCGCGCGTGCGGGCGCGATGCCCCGCCCGGGGCTAGCGGGTGAAGGGAAAGGAGTGGACGGCTCGCCACGCCAGACAACCTGGCGCACCGGATGCGGGTAGGAAAGCGTTCAGGCGCGGGCCGATTTTGCCAACACCGCCGTTATCGCGGCCTCGATCGCGGCCTCGCGGCCGAGATGGGTGGTGTCGAGCACGAGCGCATCTGTGGCGGGCCTGAGCGGTGCATCCTCGCGGCCCATATCGCGCGCGTCGCGGGCGGCGATGTCGCGTTCGATTGCGGTGAGCGGCACATCGATTCCGCGAGCCTTCATCTCCTGCCAGCGCCGCCGGGCGCGCTCGGCCACGCTGGCGGTGACGAAGAGCTTGACCTCGGCCTCGGGCGCGATCACCGTGCCGATATCGCGCCCGTCGAGCACCGCGCCGCCCGCTTGCAGCGCAAAGGCGCGCTGGCGTTCATAAAGTGCGCGGCGGACGGCGGGATGCACCGACACCCGGCTGGCCAAGCCACCCACTTCCTCGGACCGCAAAATCGCGTCATCCAGCAGGTCATTGCCAAAGGCGCAGGCCGCCAGCGCGGCTTCGGGATCGTCGGGATCCGCGCCGTTCAATTGCACCTGCCGCCCGACCGCACGGTAGAGCAGACCGGTGTCGAGATGCGGCAGGCCGAAATGCGCCGCCAGTGCTCTAGCAATCGTGCCTTTGCCCGAGGCGGTGGGGCCATCGACAGCGATAATCATCGGCCGGCGCTTTCCCGCTCGTCGATGCGGCTCATCCAGTCGCGCAAGATCGCCTCGGCGACTTCGGGGCGTTCGCTGATGAAGGCATGGCTGCCGCCCGGCACCACCGCCAGCTCCGCACCCGGCGTGAGCGCCACGAAATCCTGCACGTCATCGAGCCGCGCCTCGTCGTACTGGCCGATCACGAAAAGGATGCGCTTGCCGTCGACTTGGGTAAGCAGATGGGTGGCGTCATAGGTCGCAAGGCTGCCGGAGGCGCGAAATTCGGTCGGCCCCCACATCGCGTTGTAGAGCCTGGCGTTGAACCCCTTGCCGCCGTAGCGGGCGCGATAGGCGCGCATTTCGGGCGAGGGTGCGGGGCGATCGGGACGGCCGTTGTAGGCGGCGTAGAAGGCGGCGGTGGCAGGTTCGCACACCTCGGCGGCGGGCGGGCTGGGCCCCTCGCAGGCGCGGATCGTTGCCTCCACATCATCGGGCAGCTCGCGGATCAGCAAGTTGGTGCCGGTGATCCAGTGCGGGGTGGAGATATAGGTGCCGCTCAGCACCGCCGAGGCGGTGTGCTCGGGATAGCGGGCTGCATATTCCAGCGCGAGCGCCGAGCCCCATGAATGGCCGATCACATGCCAGCGCGCGACCCCGAGAGCGACCCGGATCGCCTCAAGCTCGGCGACGAAGCGCTCCGGGCGCCAGTTGGCCGGGTCTTCCGGATGGTCCGACATCCCGCTGTCGAGCTGGTCATAGAGGATCACCGGGCGCTGGTCGGCAAGGCTTAGCAGGCTACCGAAATTGACATGCGTGCCCCCGGGGCCGCCGTGGATGAGGATGACGGGGGTCGCGCCCGTCCCGATCATGCCATTGACCCTTACCCAGACCTTGCCGCCCTCGACCGCGACGCGGTGCTCCGAGGTCGGCACCGACCAGTCTGCGGCGGGATCGGTGGGAAGAGCGGCAGTCTGCGCCTGCGCCGCGAGCGGCAGCAGGGCGAGGGCTGCGGCAAGGAGTGGCTTCGGCATCATGGCTTCTCTCCCTCGGTATCGCGTCCCCGCCACGCGCGCACCAGTCCGATGATCGCGATCGAGGCCCAGAAGAATTCGAGCACGAGGCTTGCCCAGTTGGTGTGGTAGATGAGCGAGACCGTCAGCAGCGCCGCGCCCAAGAGGTTGGTGCCGTGGAGCAGGAAGGGGTTTCTCGTGCGGGCCAGCGTCAGATAGGCATAGGCGCCAATGATACAGGCCGTGCCGGCGAGGCCAATGATGCTCGGCCAGTCGAGCGGGGTGTTCACGCCGCTGCCTCGGCCAGCAGGGCCATGAAGGTGGGAAAGCTGGTGTTGATCGGGCTGATGTCGTCGACCTCCACGCCGCCCTCACTGACCAGACCCGCCACGGCCATGCTCATGCAGATGCGGTGATCGAGCAGCGACTTGACTTGTGCCTTGCCGGTGCCCCGGAGTGGGTCGCCGCCGGTGCCGCGGATGGTGAGACCGTCCGCGTGCTCCACAACCTGCGCGCCCGCCGCGGTGAGCGCGGCGGCCATGGCGGCGAGCCGGTCGCTCTCCTTTACGCGCAGTTCCTCGAGCCGGGTGGTGCGGGTGGTGCCGCTGGCCAGCGCGGCGGCAACGAACAGCACCGGAAATTCGTCGATCATGGCTGGAGCAATGGCCGGGTCGACCTCGACGCCCGAAAGCTGGGCATGGCGCACGCGCAGGTCGGCGACCGGCTCACCGCCGACCTCGCGGGGGTTCACCTCGGAAATGTCCGCGCCCATCTGGCGCAGCACGTGGAGCAGCCCGGCGCGGGTCGGGTTGAGGCCGACATTCTCGATCGTAAGGTCGCTCCCCGGCACCAGCGTCGCAGCGACCATGAAGAAGGCGGCGGAGGAGGGATCGCCTGGGACGGTCACGTCACAGGGCCTGAGATCGGCCTCGCCGTGGATGGCGATCACGGTCTCGCCGTTTTCCTCGCCCACGTCGAGCCGTGCGCCGAAGCCGCCGAGCATCCGCTCGGTATGGTCGCGGGTGGGGACGGGTTCGATGACGCGGGTGATTCCCGGCGTGTTGAGCCCGGCGAGCAGCACCGCGCTCTTCACTTGCGCGCTGGCAACGGGCAGCCGGTAGGTGATCGGCACCGCCGGGCAAGCGCCGCGCAGCATCAGCGGGAGAGTGCCGCCTGCCGAGGCTTCGAAGGATGCGCCCATCTGCGATAGCGGATCGATCACCCGCTGCATCGGCCGGGCAGAAAGGCTGGCATCGCCAATGAAGGTGGCGGTGATCGCATGGCTGGCGACAAGCCCCATCAGCAGGCGGGTCGAGGTGCCCGAATTGCCCATGTCGAGCGCGGTTTTCGGCTCGAGCAGGCTGCCCACACCCACTCCGTCCACGATCCACACGCCATCCTCGCCGCGGCTGATGGTCGCGCCGAACTGGCGCATGGCGGCAGCGGTCGCCAGAACGTCCTCGCCTTCCAACAGGCCGGTTATGCGGCTGCGGCCCACCGCGAGGCCGGCGAACATCAGTGCGCGGTGGCTGATCGACTTGTCGCCCGGCACGCGGATGGTCCCGCGCAAGGGGCCGAGGGGAACGAAGGTGTGGCTGGTCATCAGGCGGCGGTCTTTGACAGCGCCCCGCGCTTCTGGCAAGGCGGGCCGCGCGCGGGCCGGGCTGCTCTTGATAAAGGGCTTGCCGGAACCCACAATCCCGATCACAGCGCCCGCGAATATAGCAAGTTTCCGCCCGCCCCAGCCAGTGGGCAGGCCTGATTTGAGGAATGATGATGGCAAAGCCCGAATGGGGAACCAAGCGTACCTGCCCGAAGTGCGGGACCCGCTTCTACGATCTCGGCAAGGAAGACCCGGTGACCTGCATCGAATGCGGCGAGACCTGGACGCCCGAGCCGGTGCTCAAGTCCAAGCAGCCGATTCCCTTCGAGGAAGAAAAGAAGGTCGATGCCGACGCCGATGCCGATCTCGGCGGGGACGATGATCTGGGCGATCTGGAGGACATCGAGGACATCGACGAGGATGGCGATTCGCCCGACAATGATGTCGATCTGGGCGGCGACGATGATCTCGGCGTGTCGACCGGCACCGGCGAGGAGGACGACGACGAAAGCTGATTTTTCGCTTGCAAGCGGGATGCGGCCCGACTAATGGCCGCCTCCCGCAGGCAGGGCACATCGCTTTGCCGCGGATGATGACTGGCTCGGGGCCTTAGCTCAGCTGGGAGAGCGCAACACTGGCAGTGTTGAGGTCAGCGGTTCGATCCCGCTAGGCTCCACCAGTCACCCACTAATTAAAGTCGGGAAGGGACAGCCCAAGGGGGCGCTTTTTCGCAACGCTGGCCGACGAGGTTTCGTCCGCCGGCGTTTTTCGCGTTTTCCGGGCGCTGCGGTTCCCGGCAGGAGGAGCAGGCGATGTTCGATACGCTTTCCGACCGTCTCGGCGGAGTGTTCGAGCGGCTCAAGGGCCGCGGCGCGCTGCGCGAACAGGACGTGCGCGATGCCATGCGCGAAGTGCGCATCGCGTTGCTCGAAGCCGATGTTGCTCTCCCCGTCGCCCGCCGCTTCATCGATGCCGTTACCGAAAAGGCCGTGGGGCAGGACGTGCTGCGCTCGGTCACGCCGGGCCAGCAGGTCATCAAGATCGTCCACGACGAACTGGTCGCCACCCTCGGCGGGGCCGAGACCGAGGGGCTCAACCTCGACGCGCGCCCGCCGGTGGTGATCATGATGGTGGGCCTGCAAGGCTCGGGGAAGACCACCACCACCGCCAAGCTCGCCAAGCTGATCCGCGAACGCCACGGCAAGAAGGCGCTGATGGCCTCGCTCGATGTCAACCGTCCGGCGGCGCAGGAACAGCTCGCCGTGCTCGGCAAGCAGGTCGATGTCGCGACCCTGCCGATCGTCCCCGGCCAGCAGCCGGTCGATATCGCCCGCCGCGCGATGGAAGCCGCGCGCTTGCAGAACTTCGACGTGCTGCTGCTCGACACCGCCGGTCGCCTTCACGTTGATGACGCGCTGATGGCCGAGATGAAGGCTGTTGCGAGCGTGTCGGCCCCGCACGAGGTACTGTTGGTGGTCGATTCGCTCACCGGTCAGGACGCGGTGAACGTCGCGCAGTCTTTCAGCGGCGAAGTGCCGCTCACCGGCGTGGTGCTGACCCGCATGGACGGCGATGCGCGGGGCGGTGCGGCGCTATCGATGCGCGCGGTCACGGGCAAGCCGATCAAGTTTGCCGGAACCGGCGAAAAGCTCGACGCGCTCGAGGTGTTCCGTCCCGGTTCGGTTGCCGACCGCATCCTCGGCATGGGCGATGTCGTCGCCCTCGTCGAGAAGGCGGCCGCGACGATCAGGGAAGAGGACGCCGAAAAGCTTGCCCGCAATATCGAGAAGGGCAAGTTCGATCTCGACGATCTCGCCATGCAGCTGCGCCAGATGCGCAACATGGGCGGGCTGGGGATGCTCGCGGGCATGATGCCGGGCATGAGGAAGGCCAAGGCCGCGATGCAGGCCAGCGGCATGGACGACAAGGTGCTGCTCCATCTCGAAGCGGTGATTTCGTCGATGACCCCGAAGGAACGCGCCAATCCCGATCTGATGAACGCCAAGCGCAAGAAGCGCGTCGCGGCGGGCAGCGGCACCGATGTGCAGACCGTCAACAAGCTGCTCAAGATGCATCAGGAAATGGCCCGCGCCATGAAGCAGATCAGGAAGATGGGCGGCCTCAAGGGCCTCGCCGCGATGTTCGGCGGCGGGGGAATGGGCGGCCCCGGCGGCCCGATGGGGGGTGGCCTGCCGGGTCTCGGCGGCGGAATCGGCGGACTGCCCGGTCTCGGCGGCCCGCCTGGAAAGAAATAGCTTTATTTCATACGGTTCAGTTCAATATTTCACATCAATTCCAATCGAAAGGTAAGATCTTATGTCAATTTCCATCCGGCTCTCGCGCGGCGGTGCCAAGAAGCGTCCCTATTACCGCATCGTCGTTGCCAACAGCCGCTCGCCCCGTGACGGCAAGTATCTTGAGCAGATCGGCACCTACAACCCGCTGCTCGCCAAGGACAGCCCTGAGCGCGTGAAGCTGAACGAAGACCGCGCCCGTTACTGGCTGGGCGTGGGCGCGCAGCCGACCGACCGCGTCGCCCGCTTCCTCGACGCCGCCGGCATCAGGGAACGCGCCGCCCGCAACAACCCGAAGAAGGGCGAGCCGGGTGAAAAGGCCAAGGAGCGCGCCGAAGAGCGTGCCGCCAAGATCGCCGCGGCCGAAGAAGCCGCGCGTGCCGCTGAAGAAGAAGCCAGCGCCGCTGCCGCTCCGGCTGCCGAAGAAGCCCCGGCCGCCGAAGAGCAGGCCGAAGGCTAAGCACCCATGACCAAGCCCGTCACCCTTGCCGCCATCGCCGGCGCGCACGGGGTGGCGGGCGAGGTGCGCCTGAAGCTGTTCGGAGAGGGGATTGCCACCCTCGCCCGACAGACAAACTTCAATGACGGCGCGCTTACGCTGGTTAAGATCCGCGAGGACGGAAAGGGCGGGGCCATTGCCCGCTTCGCCGAAAGCAACTCGCGCGCCGACGCTGAACGCCTGCGCGGCACCCTGCTGAGCGTGCCCCGCGATGCCCTGCCGCCTTTGGGTGAGGGGGAATATTACCACGCCGACCTCATTGGCCTGACGGTTGTTACCGACACGGGCGCAGTCGTCGGCAGCGTGCTCGCCATCGAGAACTTCGGCGCGACCGACATCCTTGAGATCGCCCGCGATCCCGTGCCCGAAAAGGGCACCAAGACCTTCATGGTGCCGATCATCCCTGCTGCTGTGCTCGAATGGGACGAACACCGGCTTGTCATCGCCGGGGCCTTCGCCGAAGAATGAGGGTGTGAACCGGCCCCGTGGTGAGGCCTTCTGGCTGCGCTTGGCAGCGCAGGCCAGCGGCGCTTCTGCTCCCTCGCCATGTCAGCAAGGCATGAGGAGGCGCCTCCCGGAGCAGGGCAACCGGGCTTGCCGCGGCCATCGCACCTGAAGCCGTGATTACCGGCAGGTGTTCTGCTCAAAGGTGCTGCGCGCCGCGTTCGGTCATGGCCTGACCAGCAATGGGCCGGGCGATCAGGCTCGTCGGGATCGCCCCATCCAGCCGCGCTTTCCGCCGACCCGGCGGCCGGCGGCCGATGCTCCGCTCTCAGCGCTTGGGCGCCTGTCGTTCGCTGTGCGGGGTATGGCTATTAACTTTTTCGATGCTATCGCGAGCCAACGCCGGGTCGCACTGGCGCCGGGCCTGATCCTCCTTGCGGTGGGCTGGCCCGCGGGAAGGAAGATAAAAATGCAACTGTTCTCGTCCTGGACGGGCAGCAGTTATCTGTTGTTTTACGCGGCCCTTTTGGGGTTGGCCACCTTGGCCGCGTGGTTGATCCCTGTGTACCTGCGGCGGCCCGGCCGGCGCAGCGACTCGCCCGATGCCGAAAGCCTTGCGCACCTGGCTGGCGGGCGCGAACGATTCGTTGATGTGCTGCTGGCCGATCTCTTTCTGCGCGGCGGGCTCGCGGCCGGTGAGGGGGGCAAGCTGGTGGTCGCCGATCCGCGGCTCCCGGCCAGTCCCGCGGGCTGCGCCCTTCTGGCTTTCGAGGGGCCGCTGACTCGCGAGCAAGCGCGCGCGGTGCTCGCTCCCCATGCCGATCGGCTCTTGTTGCGGCTGCGGCACAGCGGTCTGATGCTGCGACCCGAGGAAGTCTCGCGCTTGCGCTGGCTGTCGGCGGCCCCTTTAGCGGTGCTTCTGGTGATGGGGTTCTACCGCGAGCGGGCCGGCAGCACGCTGGGCGAGCCGACCGGCTTGCTGATCGCGCTGATGGGGCTGACCGCCCTGATCGCGCTGATCCGCATTCTTGCGATCGACCCGCGCACCCGGGCCGGGATTGCCGAAGTGGCGCAGCGCAGGACCGCCCTTGAGGGCCTTGACGGCCCGCCGCGCGCGGACGAGGTGCCCATGGCGGTCGCGCTGCTCGGCACCGAAGTGCTGGTGGGCACGCCGTGGGAGCCGATCCACGCGCTGCGCCAGCAGGGCGGCAGCGGCAGCCGGTGATAGCGGCTGCGGCGGTTGCGGCGGCACGGCCTGCCGCGTAAGTGGCAGGCATGATCAAGCTTCGCTTCGCCGTGGTTGAGGCCGCATTGGCTCCGCTCGATACCCAGGCGAGGCTCGACGGGGCCGGCATGCGCGCCCGCGCGCCGTTTCACGGACCCGGTGAGGATGCGCGCGTCCGGCTGGCGCGGGTCGGCGGTGGGGCTGCCGTTCGGGCACGCTCTGCGCATCGATTCAGCCGTGGCGGCTGCGTGGTCGCTGCGCCCGACACGGGCGTCGTCGCGCAAGCGCGCAAGAGGCAGGGCAGGCTATTTTCCGCACGCGATCCTGTTGCCGCCAACGAGAGGCCGACGCGTCCCGAGAGCCACGGGGATGAGGCGCGGCCCGACGTGTTCGCGCTGGCAGCGGATCGGTGGGCAAGGCAGGCGGCGATCTGGCGATGAGCTTCGTGGCCACCATCCTCACGCTTTACCCGGAGATGTTCCCCGGGCCGCTCGGGCACTCGCTTGCAGGGCGCGCGCTGGCCGAGGGCAAGTGGGCCTGCGAGACGGTGCAGATCCGCGACTTTGCCACCGACAAGCACCGCACCGTCGATGATACGCCAGCGGGCGGCGGGGCAGGGATGGTCTTGAAGTGCGATGTGCTGGCACGGGCGCTCGACAGCGCTCCGGCCGCGGGACGTCCCATCCTCGCCATGACTCCGCGGGGCAGACCCATCACCCAGGCCCGCATCCGCGAGCTGGCTGCTGGCCCAGGCGTGATCATCCTGTGCGGACGGTTCGAAGGGTTCGACGAGCGCCTGTTCGAAGCCCGGCCCCAGATCGAGCAGGTCTCCCTCGCCGACGTCGTGCTCTCCGGGGGCGAACTGGCTGCGCTCACCATCCTTGACGCTTGCATTCGGCTGCTTCCCGGCGTAATGGGCGCGGCCTTGAGCGGCGCCGAGGAGTCTTTCGAAAACGGCCTTCTCGAATATCCGCAATACACCCGACCTTACGAATGGGAAGGGCGCAAGATCCCCGAAGTGCTGCGATCGGGGGATCATGCGAAGATCGCTGCTTGGCGCAAGGCAAGGAGCGAAGATGACACACGGTCACGCAGGCCGGACTTGTGGGAGCGCCACGAGGGCGCTCGGGTCCAGTCTGCCTCTGACGCGCGGCGCAAAACGAAGGAATCTGGCCAGTGAACCTGATCCAGCAGATTGAAGCCGAAGAAATCGCCAAGTCCGGCAAGGATATCCCCGAATTCCGCGCGGGCGACACCGTTCGCGTCGGGGTGAAGGTGAAGGAAGGCAACCGCGAGCGCATTCAGAACTACGAAGGCGTCGTGATCGCCCGGTCGAACCGCGGCATGGGCAGCAACTTCACCGTACGCAAGATCAGCTTCGGCGAAGGTGTCGAGCGCGTCTTCCCGCTCTACTCGCCGATTATCGAGAGCATCACCGTGGTCCGTCGCGGGGTCGTGCGCCGGGCCAAGCTCTATTACCTGCGCGGCCGCACCGGCAAGAGCGCGCGGATCGCCGAGCGCAAGGCCACCGCGCCCAAGGCGTAAGGCTCATCGGCAGCAATTTGTGAAGGGCGGCTCTTGCAGGGGCCGCCCTTTTGCTTTGCGCCCCCTTGCCATTGCCCCCCTTGCCATTGCCCCCCTTGCCATTGCTCAACGTGATTGCGAGGAGCAAAAATGCGCCGCCCCGCCGGCGGCTTGCAATGACGAGGTGAGCTTTGGATGCGTTCTTTTCTTGCTGCGGTTGCCCTGACGCTTTCGACCTGTCTGACCGCTCCGGCCTTGGCAGAGGACGCCATGGCGGTTGAATCTCCGGCGCTCACCTTCGAGCGTGTCTTCGCCTCGCCCGGTCTCGACGGTCCCGCACCGCGGCAGGCCAAGCTTTCGCCCGATGGCCGCTATCTCACCTTGCTGCGCAACCGCGCCGATGATCGCGACCGCTACGACCTGTGGGGCTACGACATCGAGACCCGCGAATGGCGGATGCTGGTGGATTCGCTGGCGCTGGGATCGGGCCGCGAACTGTCCGAAGACGAGAAGATGCAGCGCGAGCGCGCGCGGGTCGGCAGCCTCAAGGGCATCATCACCTATCAATGGGCGAGCGACGGGGCAGGCGTGCTGGTGCCGCTCGACGGCGATCTCTACCTCGCGCGGCTCGATGGCACCATCACCCGCCTGACCGACACCGAGGGTAGCGAACTCAACCCCAAGCTGTCGAGCAAGGGTGGCTATGTCTCCTTCGTGCGCGACCGGCGGCTGTGGGTCGGCCCGGTTGGGGCTGGGCTTCGGCCGATCACCCCGGCGGGCGAGGCCGAGACGATCCGTTGGGGCGAGGCGGAATTCGTCGCGCAGGAGGAAATGGCGCGGCTCCAGGGCTACTGGTGGTCGCCCGACGACAAGCGCATCGTCGTCCAGCGCACCGATGAAGCCAGCGTCGGCATCGTCACCCGCGCGGCGATCGGCGCCAAGGGCACCAAGGTGTTCGACCAGCGCTATCCTGCCGCGGGCACCGACAATGCGGTGGTCGAGCTTTATGTGATGGATCCGGACGGCGCGAACAGCGTGAAGATCGATCTGGGTCCGAACATCGACATCTATGTCGCCCGCGTCGACTGGGCGCCTGACGGCAGCGCGATCTATGTCCAGCGGCAGGACCGCGCGCAGACGAAGATTGATGTGCTCAGGGTCGATCCGGCCACGGGCGCGAGCACGATCTGGTTCACCGAGCGCGCGGCGCGGCCCGATTACTGGGTGAACCTGTCGGACAATTACCGCTTTCTCAAGGACGGCAGCCTGCTGTGGTGGTCCGAGCGCGACGGGTTCGGACATTTCTACCGCTATGCCGGGGGGGCCTGGCAGCAGCTCACCAGCGGCACCTCGCCCACCACCGCGCTGGTCGGCGTGGACGAGGAGGCGGGGACCTTCACCTATCAGGCGACCCAGGGCGTGTTGACCCAGCAGATCTATCGCGCGCGGCTTGACGGGACGGGGGAACCTGAACTGCTCACCGATCCCGCCTTCACCAATTCTGCGAGCATGGATGGCAAGGGACGGCTGCTCTATGTCACCCGCTCCAGCCCGAACCAGCCGCCGCAGTCCTATCTCGCCACGCCCGATGGCAAGCCGGTTGCGTGGATCGAGGAAAACCGGATCGAGGGCGAGCATCCCTATGCGCCCTTCCTCGCCAGCCATGCGACGCCCGAATTTGGCACCATCCCCGCCGAGGACGGGACGCCGCTTCACTGGATGATGCTGAGGCCCGATATGAAGCCGGGCAAGCGCTATCCCGTGTTCTTCCAGCACTATGGCGGCCCCGGCCCGCAGATGGTGACCAAGGGCTGGGGCGGGGCGCTGGCGCAGGCGATCGTCGACAAGGGCTATATCTTTTTCCAGCTCGACAATCGCGGCTCGGCCAATCGCGGGGTCGATTTCGAACAGCCGCTCTACCGCGCGATGGGCGGAGCCGAGGTGCGCGACCAAAAGGCCGGGGCGCTGTTCCTGAAGAGCCTCGATTTCGTCGATCCCGACAAGATCGCCATCTATGGCTGGTCCTATGGCGGCTACATGACCTTGAAGATGCTCGAAGCCGATCCGGGGCTCTATGCGGCGGGCATTTCGGGCGCGCCAGTGACGCGCTGGGAGCTTTACGACACCCACTATACCGAGCGCTACATGGGCGATCCGCGCGCGCTGCCGGATGCCTATGCCAAGGCGAGCGCCATTCCCGATGCGACGAAGATCGCCGATCCGCTGCTGCTGATCCACGGCATGGCCGACGACAACGTGGTGTTCGAGAATTCCTCCGAACTGATCTCGGTGCTCCAGGAAAACAACCTGCCGTTCGAGATGATGCTCTACCCCGGCTATACCCACCGGGTGTCCGGACCGAAGATCGGCCCGCATTTGTGGAACAGCATTTTCCGCTTCCTCGAGCGCCACGGGGTGACGCCTCCGCAGTAGCCGGGTGGGCGGAATAGGTCTGCGATGACCGCTTAGCGGTTGCGCTCCCGTCAGCGCACGCTATTTCGCGCGTGCGAAATCGTAGGAGAAGGCCAAGTGGGTTACCGGGTGGCAGTGGTCGGCGCGACCGGCAATGTCGGGCGCGAGATG
Organism: Erythrobacter tepidarius; assembly: GCF_002155695.1. Classification (GTDB taxonomy): domain Bacteria; phylum Pseudomonadota; class Alphaproteobacteria; order Sphingomonadales; family Sphingomonadaceae; genus Erythrobacter; species Erythrobacter tepidarius. The sequence continues at coordinate 128,267 of NZ_MUYJ01000003.1, read as the reverse complement.
ATGCAGGTTCTGGCTGAGCGCGAATTTCCGTGCGACGAGGTGGCAGCGGTCGCTTCGCCACGTTCGACCGGCACCGAAATCGAATTCGGCGATACCGGCAGGATGCTCAAGTGCAAGAATATCGAGCATTTCGATTTTGCCGGCTGGGATATTGCCCTGTTTGCGGCCGGCTCGGGCCCGGCCAAGGAATATGCCCCCAAGGCGGCGGCTGCGGGCTGCGTGGTGATCGACAATTCCTCGCTCTACCGCATGGATCCGGATGTGCCGCTGATCGTGCCGGAGGTAAACCCCGATGCGATCGACGGCTACACCGCGCGCAACCTCATCGCCAATCCCAACTGTTCGACCGCGCAGCTGGTGGTGGCATTGAAGCCGCTCCACGACGCGGCGAGGATCAAGCGCGTGGTGGTGAGCACCTACCAGTCGACCTCCGGCGCCGGCAAGGCGGGCATGGACGAGCTGTTCGCGCAAAGCCGGGCGATCTTTGTCGGCGATCCGGTCGAACCCAAGAAGTTCACCAAGCAGATCGCCTTCAACGTCATTCCGCATATCGATGTCTTCCTCGACGATGGTTCGACCAAGGAAGAATGGAAGATGGTGGTCGAGACCAAGAAGATCCTCGATCCGAAGATCAAACTGACCGCGACCTGCGTGCGTGTGCCGGTGTTCGTCGGCCATTCCGAAGCGGTCAATATCGAGTTCGAGAACGAGATCAGCGCAAGCCAAGCGATGGACATCCTGCGCGAGGCGCCCGGCGTGATGCTGGTCGATAAGCGCGAGGACGGAGGTTACATCACGCCCGTCGAATGCGTCGGCGATGCGGCGACCTTCGTCAGCCGCGTGCGCGAGGACCCGACGGTGGAGAACGGGCTGACGATGTGGGTGGTGTCGGACAACCTGAGGAAGGGGGCGGCGCTCAACGCGGTGCAGATCGCCGAACTGCTCGGCCGCCGTCACCTGCGCAAGGGCTGAGGCCGATGCGCCGGATTGTCCTCGCGCTGGCCGGTGTGCTGGTGCTGGCCGGTTGCGACGGCGGCGAGGTGCCAAGTCCGGCCGAGCGCGAGCAGGGCGGCATGCCTGCGGGCGAGGTGGCGGCCGATGCCGTAGAACTGCGGCCCGAAGGGCTCGTCGCCGGGCCTGAGGCGTTCTATTTCGCGGCAGGGCAGAAAGAGGTCGAAACCGCGCTCGCCAAGGCGCTGGGCGCGGCGCTGCGCAGCGGCTCCAACCCCGAATGCGGGGCCGGGCCGGTGACCTTCACCGATTTTCCCGGCGGGTTGACGGTGCATTTCCAGAACGACCGTCTGGTCGGCTGGAACTGGCACCTTGCGCAGGATGGTGACACACCCGGGCGCGGGACGGTGCGGCTGGCGGGCGCGGTGCAGGTCGGGTCAGCGCGCGGCGTGGCCGAGGCCGCGCCCGGCTTTGCCCCGGTCGAGGGCAGCACGCTGGGCGAGGAATTCGCGCTCGGCGGACGCATCGGCGGCTTCATCGCGGGCGACAAGGTGGAAATGCTCTATGCCGGAACCCAGTGCTTCTTCCGCTGAGCGCCTCGGAGCGATCACGCTGCATCCGATCGGCCATGTCAGAGGCGGCCGTGCCGAAGTGATCGACGACAACTGGGGCGCCGTCGAGGCGGTGATCGCACTCGACGCCGAGCGCTTCGGGCCCGAGGCGCTCGCTGGGCTTGATGGCTTCAGCCATGTCGAGGTGATCTTCCTTTTCGACCGCGTGTCCGACGACAAGATCGAGACCGGTGCGCGCCGCCCGCGCGGGCGCCAAGACTGGCCGCTGGTCGGGATCTTTGCGCAGCGCGGCAAGAACCGCCCCAACCGGCTCGGCCTAACCAGCTGCGAGGTGGTTGCGGTCGAGGGGACGCAGCTGCGGGTGCGCGGGCTCGATGCTGTCGATGGCACGCCGGTGCTCGACATCAAGCCGGTGATGCGCGGCTTTGCCCCGCGCGGCAACCTGCGCGAGCCCGACTGGGCCGGCGCGATCATGCAGGACTACTGGTAAAGCCTATTCCGACAGCGCCACCGGCCCGGCAGGCGCCGCGTTGCGGCGCATCAGCAGCGCCAGCGGTGCCGCGGCGAGCGTGATCCACATCATCAGCCAGAAATCGTCGACATAGGCGATCATTGCCGCCTGCCGGTTCACCTTGGCATCGATCAGCGCCATCGCGCCATCGCCCAAGACCTGAAAGCGGTCGCTGGTGGAAAAATCGACGATGATGCCGGTCGCGGCAGTGATATTGCTGCCCAGCTCCTCGTGGCTGGTCTGGATGTTGCGCGCGAGCAGCACCGTCATCCAGGCGATCCCGGCTGATGCCCCCAGCGAGCGGAACAGGTTGAGCAGGCTCGATCCGTCGGTGCGCAGACGCGGGGAGAGCGTGGCAAAGGCGCTGACCTGCAAGGGGATGAACACCAGCCCCATGCCGAGGCCTTGCAGCAGGCCGCTGACGATAACGTGCAGCGCGTCCACATCGAGCGACCAGTGCGCCATTTGCCACAGCGATAGGGCGCAGATCACAAAGCCGCCCGCCACCACCGGCCTTGCATCGAACCCGCGCCGCATCAGCACGCCGGACAGCTGCATCGAGATCAGGATCCCCACACCGCGCGGCATCAGCACGATGCCGGTGTCGATCACGCCGTAGCCGAACAGGTTCTGCAGCATCGGCGGCAGCAGCGCCATCACCGCAAACATGACGATGCCGATAACGACCATGAAGCCCAGCGCGATGGCGAAATTGCGATCGGCGAACAGCGCGCGGTCGAACATCGGGGCCGTGGCGGTGGCGAAGTGGATCACCACCATCCAGGTCGCCGAAAGCATGATCAGCAGATAGACCCAGATCTCGGTCGAGGCGAGCCAGTCCTGCTGCTGCCCACGATCGAGCAGAAGCTGGAAAGCGGTCAGCGCCAGCGCCAACAGGACGAAACCAGCGATATCGAACCGCCGCGCGCGCTGCGGCCGGTGCGGAAGGAAAGCGATCAGCGCGGCGAGCGACAGGGCGCCAACCGGCAGATTGACGAAAAATACCCAGCGCCAGTTGGCGGTTTCGGTCAGCCAGCCGCCGAGGATTGGGCCGAGGATCGGGCCGATCATGATCCCCATGCCCCACACGGCCATGATCTGCGGGTGCCGGGATGGTCGGGTGGCATCGAGCATGAAAGCCTGACTGAGCGGGGCAATGAACGCCCCGGCGATGCCCTGAAACGCACGGAAGATGACCATTTCCTCGAGATTCTGCGCCAGCCCGCAGAGCATCGAGGCAAGGATGAAGCCCGCGACCGAGCCGATGAACAGCCGCCGCGCGCCGATCCGGTCGGCCAGCCAGCCGGTGATCGGCAGGGCCACGGCCGAAGCGATGATGTAGCTGGTCAGCACCCAGGTGATGGTGTCGACCGTCGCGCCGAGCGAGGACTGCATGTGCGGCAGCGCGACATTGGCGATGGTGGTGTCGAGGATCTGGAGGAGCGAGGCCGCCATCACCCCGAGGATCATCAAGGGATAATTGCCGCTTTCGAGTTCTGCCGCATCGGCTGGCCGGGGCACGGGCGCAGGCGCGGGCACGGGCGCGGCGCGGCTCGCCATGTCAGCGCCCGGCCGCTTCGCCCGTGAACACCGTCACCTCGCTCGACAGCCCGGCGATCAGCGGGCGCGGGCTTTGGCCCTCGAGCGCGATGCGCACCGGCACGCGCTGCGTGACCTTGACCCAGTTGCCGGTGGCGTTCTGCGCGGGCAGCACCGAGAACTCCGCGCCCGTGCCCGCGCCGATGCTTTCGACCCGGCCCTTCAGGACGAGGTCGGGGTAGGCATCGAAGCGCACTTCGGCGCGCTGGCCAACCGCCATGTCGGCCAGATCGGTCTCCTTGAAATTGGCTTCGACGTAGGTCGAACCGACGCGCACCAGCGTGAGCACCGGGAGATTGGGCACGACCTGCTGGCCCAGCTGGAGCCGCTCGGCCTGCGCGATCCGGCCGGCGGCGGGCGCGCGGACCTCGGTGCGGCGCAGCGACAGCTCGGCATTGGCGCGCCTGGCCAGAGCGGCGGCGATCTGCGGATTGACCCCGGGCACCGCTGCGCCAGTGGCGAGCCGCGCGCGGGCCTCGCGCTGGCGGTCTTCTGCCCGCCGCGCCGCCTCGCGGGCCTGAACCACGGCCTGTTCGGCTGCCTCGTAATCAGCCTTGGTCGAAAAACCCTTTTCGCGCAGTGCCTTGACACGTTCGAAGCGTGCCTGGGCAAAGGCGAGATCGCTGCGTGCGGCGGCGATCTCGGTGTCGGAGAGCTCGGCGGCGTTGCTGAGCGCGATCACATTGGCCTGGGCCTGCGCGATCGCGGCCTCGGCCTCGGCCAGTTGCAGGCGGTAGGGTTCGGGATCGATGCGGAACAGCAGGTCGCCCGCAGCCACCTGCGATCCCTCCTTGACGAACACTTCCACGATCCGTCCGCCGACTTCGGCGCTGATCGAGACCATGTCCTGCTTGATATAGGCATTGTCGGTCGAGACCTTGCCGGCCAGGCTCTGCCAGTAGAGCAAGGCGCCGGTCAGCAGGGCCAGCGGCACCGCGAGCATCAGCGCCCAGCGGCCCCACGGACGCCGCGCCTGCGCGGCCGGTGCATCCTGTATGTCCGGTGCAGCCGGTGCGGCGGGGGTCGCCCCGCGGGCGATGGCGGGATCGGCTTCAGCCATTGATCGCCTCCGGCTGGCGCGCCGCGGCGAGATTGGCGGCGATGCGTTCCAACGAGGCGGCAAAGCTGTCGCGCTCGGCCTGATCGAAGCCGTTGAGCATGTCCTCGAACAGCCCTTCCACCGTCAGCCGCAGCCGGGCGACGATGCCGCGGCTCTTGTCGGTGAGGTGGAGGATGCGGGCGCGGCGATCGGCGGGATCGGCCTGCCGTTCGACCCAGCCGGCCTCCTCGAGCCGATCGACAATACGGGTGAGGGTGATTGGCTCGATCTCCAGTCGCTCGGCATAGAAGGCCTGGTTTGCGTTCGGGCTGCGCTCGAGCGCGAGCAGCAGGCGTGCCTGCGGGCCGGTCAGGCCGAGCGAGCGCACCCGCTCGTCGAACAGGCGGCGCAGCTGGCGCGAATTGTCGGCGAGTCGATAGCCTGTCTCGATACTCATGCGTGTCCTTATAATAAGCACGCTTATTATTCTCAAGCCTGCTCTGGCTCCGCCGCCCGAAGCGCGCTAGCAGCATTGCCAGGACACGCCATGAAGACCGGTTGATCGCGGGCGAGCCGATTTTCGGGCAGGCCCGCATCGCCATGGGGAAGGGGCGGATGGAGCAAAACAGACGGGAGAAGCACGTTTGAGCCTCGAACATTTCACCTCTTTCGACGGCACCCGCCTCGCGATCCACCGCGAGGGCGCGGGCCGCCCGGTGATCCTGCTGCACGGGCTGTTTTCCTCGGCCCATATGAACTGGATAAAGTGGGGCCATGACCAGCGCCTCGTGGCAGCCGGGTTCGCGGCGATCATGCTCGACTTTCGCGTCCACGGCGACAGCGAGGCGCCGCAGGATCCTGCCCGCTATCCCCCCGGCGTGCTGGTGCGCGATGTCGCGGCGCTGATCGACCATCTCGGTCTGGCCGAAGGCGAGTACGATCTGTGCGGCTTTTCATTGGGCGCGCGCACGTCGGTGCATGGCTGCGCCACCGGCGTCTTCGCGCCGCGCCGGCTGGTGCTGGCCGGGATGGGGGTTTCGGGCCTTGCCGACTGGCGGCGGCGCGCGGCCTTCTTCACCCGCGTGATCGACGAGTTCGACACCATCACCCGCGACGATCCGGCCTGGCTCTCACGCCAGTTCCTCAAGTCGCAAGGGGTGGATCGTGCCGCCGCGCGGCTGCTGCTGAATGGCTTCGAGGATCTTGATCTGGCGGGCCTCGCCAAGATTACTTGCCCGACGCTGGTGATCTGCGGCGCGCAGGATCAGGACAATGGCTCGGCCCGCGATCTGGCCGACCTTCTGCCGAATGCGACTTACGCGCAAGTCCCCGGTGGCCATCTCGACAGCGCGACCAAGCCCGAACTGGGCGCGGGGATTGTGCGCTTTCTTGCGGCCTGATCGGACCATCGGGCAAGGGGGCTTGGCCGGGCGGGCCTGCGCGCCTATGAACCGCGCCTGTTGGTTTTCCGCGGGGCGCACATGAGATTTCGTCTCGTTTCAGGAGCTTGGCTTGTGCTCGTCGCACTCGGCCAGGCGCTGCGGGCGCAGGATAGCCCCGCGCCGCTCATCAAGACGAATGATGCCAGGTGGGCGCTGAAAATCCCGCGCGGGGCGGGCTACAAGGCGAAATTCGAGGACGTGGGTGAGGAGCGCAAACAGCCTTCGTTCCAGATCAGCACCCGCGACGGGCCGGTCTGTCTGCCCTTCTCGGACTGCGCGGGCGCCGGCGGGGGTCGGCACGGGGCTGGCGATCTGAAAACGGCGATTGTGCTTTGAGCGAGCTGGACCATCTGATGCCGACCCCGCTCATGGTCGTGGGCTGGCGCGAGCTGGTCGATCTGCCCGAGCTTGGCCTTGCCGGCATTCCCGCCAAGATCGACACTGGCGCGCGCACCTCCTCGCTCCACGCCCATGTGCTCGACGATTTCCTGCGCGACGGGGAAAGATTCGTGCGCTTCGCGGTCGACTGGGGTGGAGTGCGTCACCATTGCGAGGCGGTCCATGTCGATCTGCGCGGGATCACCAGCTCCAACGGCGAGAGCCAGGAGCGGTTTGTCATTAAGACGCCGCTATCGATCGGTAATCTTACCTTCCGCGCGGAAATCAGCCTGGCGGACCGCTCGCAGATGCAGTTTCCGATGCTGATCGGGCGCACCGCGCTGCGGCGCAGGATGGTGGTCGATAGTGGTCATTCATGGCTGCAATCGTCACATAATGCGTCTAAGGGGCCGGGCCGCCGGTAGGACACCGGCATGAAAGGGTTCCCATGAAAATCGCCATGCTGGCGCGCAATCCGGATCTCTATTCGCACCGCCGGTTGAAGGCGGCCGCGGAGGCGCGCGGCCACAGTCTCGACATCCTCAACACGCTGCGCTGCACGGTGCATATCGCCAGCCATCGGCCGCAGGTGTTCTACAACGGCGCGCCAATCGCCGCCTATGACGCGGTGATCCCGCGGATCGGCGCCTCGATCACCAATTACGGCCTGGCGATCCTCAGGCAGTTCGAGATGGCGGGAATCTGGTCGTTGAACGAAAGCGTCGCCATCGGGCGCAGCCGCGACAAGCTCAGGAGCTTGCAGATCCTCGCCAAGCACGGCCTCGGGCTGCCGCTTACCGCTTACGCCAATGACCCCAAGCAGGCCGAGGAGATCATCAAGGCCGTCAATGGCCCCCCGGTGGTGATCAAGCTGATCGAGGGCACGCAGGGGATCGGTGTGGTGCTCGCCGAGACGATGTCGAGCGCCAAGTCGGTTATCGAGGCGTTCCGCGGCGCCAACGTCAACATCCTCGTGCAGGAGTTCATCAAGGAAGCCGGCGGCACGGACATCCGCGCGCTGGTGGTGGGCGGCAAGGTGGTGGCGGCGATGAAGCGCACCGGCGCACCGGACGAGTTCCGTTCCAACCTGCACCGCGGCGGCAGCGCGCAGGTGATCAAGATCACCCCCGAGGAACGTTCCACCGCGGTGCGCGCGGCCCGACGCATGGGGCTGAACGTCTGCGGCGTGGACATGCTGCGCTCGAACCACGGCCCGGTGATCATGGAGGTCAATTCCTCCCCCGGACTCGAAGGCATCGAAAGCGCGACGGGCAAGGATGTCGCCGGCCAGATCATCGATTTCATCGCCGCCAATGCCGAGGGCGGGACAACCAAGACCAAGGGGCGCGGCTAGCGCTGCTCAGGCGTTGCGCGCTGTCAGCCCGCCATCGACCGGGATCGCCGCGCCGGTGATATAGCTCGCCGCCGGAAGCACCAGCGACAGGGTGATGTGCGCGACCTCCTCGGGATCGCCATAGCGCCTGAGCGCGGTGCGGCGCCGGGCGAAGATCACCTTGTGCTCCTCGGCCACGGCATCGGTCATCGCGGTGCGGATCGGCCCCGGACAGATGCAGTTGACGGTGATGCCTTCGGGGCCGAGATCGACCGCGAGACCGCGCGTCAGCCCGATCACCCCGGTCTTGGCGGCGACATAGGGGGTATCGCCCGGGGTCGCGCCAAGCCCTTCGGTGCTGGCGATGTTGACTATCCGGGGTGCGTTGCTTCGGCGCAGCCACGGCAGGGCGGCGCGCACCATGCGCTGGTGGGCGGTGAGCATCACGCCAAGCGCGCGGTGCCACACCTCCTCGTAAGCCGGATCATCGAGCGCGCAGAAACTCGAAATCCCGGCGTTGTTGACGAGTATGTCGATCGCTCCGAAATCTTCAGCGATCTGTGCGACAGTGCGGGCGACGGCCGCGGCATCGGCCACATCCAGTGCATAGGCCCTTGCGCCAGCGCCGCACGCCGCCGCGACCGCCGCGCAGGCGCCATGGTCAAGATCGGTCACGGCCACCCGTGCGCCCTCGGCGGCGAAGAGCTGCGCGGTTGCCCGCCCCATCCCGCTTGCCGCGCCGGTGATGATCGCGACGCGTCCGGCGATCGAACGGGACAGGGCAGGGTGAGACATCGCGCATTCTCCGGCAGCTTTGCGCCAGAATAACCGGGCGCGGCCTGCGCGTCACCCTGCGCTCGGCCTGTCAGAAAATCCAAGGCGCAAGCCCCGAACTGGGCTAAAGCGAATCGTGCGCCGCTGTGGCGCTCTATGGAGACAATCGCATGAATGCACGTCACGTCCTGTCGCTGCCCGCGCTCGCTGCCGCGGGGCTGCTTGTGGCCACCGCCGTGCCTGCCGCCGCAAAGGACGCCAGCATCGAGCAGCGCCTCGATGCGCAGGGCACCAAATATGAGATCGACGAGGACGGCGACTACAAGATCGTGGTCAGCTGGAAGAACGAAGGGCGCACGCAGATCGTGTTCGTCTCGGGCAAGACCGAGGAAGTCGCCGGCCTGGTGATCCGCGAAGTCTTCGCGCCCGCGGCGATCATCGAAAAGCACGACATCAACGGCAAGCAGGCGCTCGCACTGCTAGAGGCCGCGGGCCAGACCAAGATTGGCAGCTGGGAAGTCCGCGGCGGCGTGCTCTATTTCGTCGCCAAGGTGCTGGATAGTCTTTCGGCCGAGCAGCTCGACGCGGTGATCACGGTGATTTCCGAAACCGCCGACGACAAGGAAATCGAGCTGACCGGCGGCAAGGACGATCTCTAGGCCACGGGGCCGGATCTGCCCCTGCGCACCGGGCGGGCGTTCGGCCTGCGTTGCCCTTACCTGAAGGGCGGCTCGTTGAACGCGCGCAGCTTGCGCGAATGCAGGCGGTCGCCCTCGTCGCGCAGCTTGGTGCAGGCGACGATGCCCATCTGCAGATGCGCGGCAATGGCTTCCTCATAGAACTTGTTGGCCTGCCCGGGCAGCTTGATCTCGCCGTGGAGCGGCTTGTCCGAGACGCACAGCAGCGTTCCGTAGGGCACGCGGAAGCGGTAGCCCTGCGTGGCGATGGTGGCGCTTTCCATGTCGATCGCGATCGCGCGGCTCTGCGAGAAGCGCTTGGCCGAGGAGGAATAGCGCAGCTCCCAGTTGCGATCATCGGTGGTGACAACCGTGCCGGTGCGCATCCGCTGCTTGAGGTTCGCGCCCTGGACGCCGCTGACCTGCTCGGCCGCGGCGGCCATCGCCTGCTGGACTTCGGCAATCGGCGGGATCGGCACTTCGGGCGGAAGCACCGGATCGAGCACGTGATCATCGCGCAGGTAAGCATGGGCGAGCACGAAGTCGCCGATCTTCTGGGTCGAGCGCAGGCCGCCGCAGTGGCCAATCATCAGCCAGGCGTGGGGGCGCAGCACCGCGAGATGATCGCAGATCGTCTTGGCGTTGGACGGGCCGACACCGATGTTGACGAGAGTAATCCCGCGCCCGTCCTCGCGGATCAGGTGATAGGCGGGCATCTGGTGACGCCGCCACGCGGTATCGTTGAGCTGATCCTGCGCGTGGGGGGTGTTCTCGCGGATGTCGAGCCCCGCCGCACCGGTCAGCGCGACATAGCCGCCAGAGCCGATCTGGGTGGCACCCCAATTCACGAATTCATCAACATAGCGGTGATAGTTCGTGAACAGGATGAAGTCCTGAAAGTCGCTGACTTCGCTACCGGTATAGTGCTTGAGGCGGGCGAGCGAGTAATCGGTGCGCAGGCCGTCGAACAGCGAGAGCGGCATGTTGCTCATCCCGTCGATCTCGATCCCGTCGGCCAGTTCATCTCCGATCAGGGCGAGGTCGGTCGATGGGAAGTGCGCGGCAATCTCTTGCGGCGCGATGCCGACCATCGCCGCCCCGGCCTCGCCATCGAGCACATAGGGGAAGGGGATTTCCTGGCGCGAACGTTCGACCTTCACCGTCACCTCGTATTCGGCGGCGATCAGGCTCAGCTGTTCGGTGAGATATTCAGCGAAAAGATCGGGCCGGGTGATGGTGGTGGTATAGGTGCCCGGCATTTCCAGCCGGCCGAAGGCGCGGCTGCGATCGCGCGGGGCGCCGATGCCGGCATAGGTCAGCGTGATCTGCGGATAGGCATAAGAGCCGTCCTCACGTTTACGGGCCGGCGGGATGGTGCCGTCGCGCCCGAAGGCGATGACGTCGTCGCGCAGGGTGCGCACCGCATCGTCGTAGTGCTGCCGCAGTTCGCTGAGGATGGCGGGAATGTCGATCATCGCAGTTGTTCTGCTCCTTTTGTGTTATCGTTGTATTGCAATGCCTTGGTGGTTGCAGCGCGTGTTTACGAGAAGGGCGCGAAGATCGGCATGACCTTCGCGCCCTGCTGTGGGTCTTGGCCGGAAGCCAGCAGGCTCAGGCGTCCGCGCCCCCTTCGAGCAGTTCGGCCGGGATTTCCCCCGGTTCAAGCCCGGTGTCGATGCGGGTGGCATCGGCCTGTTCCTCGATCGCGCGCTGTTCGTCCTCGAACATCCGCGCAAGCACGTCAACGCCCTCGCTCTGGAGCTTGGCTTCGTCGTCCGAACGGGCAACGTTGGCCTTGATCGTCACCCGCACCTCAGGGTGCAGGGCGATGGTGACTTCGTGCATGCCGATGGTCTTGATCGGCGCGCCGAGGATGACCATGCGCTTGTCGACCGCGTGGCCCTGTTCGGCCAGACCGGCAACGATGTCGCGAACGCTCACCGAACCGTAGAGCTGGCCGGCGTTCGAAGCGGCGCGGATCAGCACCACCTCGGCGCCCGCGACCTTCTGTCCTTGCGCTTCGGCAGCGGCGCGGCGCTCGGCGTTTTCCTTTTCGAGCCGCTCGCGGTTGGCTTCGAACACCTTGCGGTTGGCTTCGTTGGCGCGAAGGGCCTTCTTCTGCGGCAGCAGGAAGTTGCGCGCATAGCCGTCCTTCACGGTGACGACATCGCCGATCGAGCCGAGCTTTTCGATGCGCTCAAGGAGAATGATTTCCATGGGTCCTTCTCCTCTTACTTCACGATGAAGGGCAGCAAGCCGATCTGGCGCGCGCGCTTGATCGCCTGGGCCAGCTCGCGCTGCTTCTTCGCCGAAACGGCGGTGATGCGGCTGGGCACGATCTTGCCGCGCTCGGACATGAAGCCCTGCAGCAGGCGCACGTCCTTGTAATCGATCTTGGGGGCATCCTTGGCCGCGAAGGGGCAGGACTTGCGGCGGCGGAAAAACGGGCGGGCCATCAGTCGCGCTCCTCACGGGTTTCGCGGCGCTTGCGCTCGCGTTCGTTCTTGCGCATCATCACGGACGGGCCTTCCTCGTGCGCGTCCACGCGGACGGTCATGTAGCGGATGATGTCTTCGTTGATGCGGGTCTGGCGCTCGAGCTCGGCGACGACCGATCCGGGGGCGTCGATGTTGAGCAGCACGAAGTGCGCCTTGCGGTTGCGCTGGATCTTGTAAGCGAGCGACTTCAAGCCCCAGGTTTCGATCTTGGTGACCTTGCCATGATTGGCTTCGACAATTGCGGTGGCTTGCGCCGCCAGCGCGTCAACCTGAGCCTGGCTCAGATCCTGACGCGCAAGAAAGACGTGCTCGTAGAGCGCCATCTTGCGTCCTTTCACTACCTTGCCGATCGCTGGCTGATCCGACGCGAAAGCGTCCGGGGCCCCTCCGGCTTTCTTCGATGCATCGCCGGGCGGTTCCCATGCGAAGCGCGGCCCCTTACAGCTTTTGCGGACAATTGCAAGTCTTGTCGGCGGGGAATCGGACGGGCAGGCGGAGGCTTGGTTTGCACGAATCGAAAAAGGGGGATTGTCCGTGCCGTCAGGTCTGGTCGCTTTGCTCGACGATATTTCGGTCATCGCCAAGGCCGCCTCGGCCTCGCTCGATGATGTGGCGGCGGCGGCGGGCAAGGCCGGCACCAAGACGGCCGGCGTGGTGATTGACGACGCCGCTGTCACCCCAAGCTATGTAACGGGCCTGTCGCCTTCGCGCGAATTGCCGATCATCTGGAAGATCACCAAGGGCAGCCTGAGGAACAAGCTGTTGTTCCTGCTGCCAGTCGCGCTGCTGCTGTCGGAGTTTCTGCCTGCGGCGATCACATGGCTGCTGATCGTCGGCGGGGCCTTCCTGTGCTACGAAGGCGCAGAGAAGGTGATGGAGAAGCTCGGTTTCGCCAAGCATGGCGAGACTTTGGAGGATGAGATCGCCGATCCCGTCGCCTTCGAGATTGCGCGCGTCGGGGGGGCGATCCGCACCGACTTCATCCTCTCGGCGGAGATCATGGCGATCGCGCTGGCCGAGGTCGCCGACGAGAGCCTCCTCTTGCGCGGTGCGGTGCTGGCGCTGGTGGCGGTGGCGGTGACCGTCGCGGTCTATGGCGTGGTCGGCCTGATCGTGAAGCTCGACGATATCGGCTTGCATCTGACCCGCAAGGCAAGCGCCAGCGCGCAGGCTTTCGGGCGCTTTCTGCTGCGATTCGTGCCCAGGCTGCTTGCCATGCTTTCGCTCGTCGGCACGGCGGCGATGCTGTGGGTCGGCGGGCACATCGTGGTCGACAGCCTCCACAAGCTGGGCCTCGACTGGTTCTACGCTCCGATCCACGGCGCGGAGCACGCGGTGCACGAGATGGCGGGCGGGGTGGCCGGGTGGCTGACCGCGACCACGCTTTCGGCAATCTTCGGGCTGATCCTGGGAAGCCTTATCGCCCTGATCCTGCACAAAGTGCTGGGTGTAGGCGCGGGCGAGGGGCACTAAGCGGCATCCATGAACAAGCCGATTCTCTACTCCTGCGCCCGCTCGCGCGGGCTGCGCGCCACCTGGGCGGCCGAGGAGGCGGGGGTCGATATCGACCTGCGGATCCTGCCGTTCCCGCCGCGCTATCTCGCGCCCGGATACATGGAACTGAACCCGCTCGGCACGGTGCCGATGCTGGTCGACGGCGAGACGAAGCTGACCGAAAGCTGCGCCATCGCCCATTATCTCGCCACGCGCGGGGGTTACACCTCGCTGGCGATCGCCCCCGGCGAGCGCGACTATGGCGAATACTGCGATTTCACCTACCACGCCGACGCGACGATCACCTTCCCGCAGACGGTCTACATGCGTTTCTGCCTGTTCGAGAAGGACAAGGGGCTCGAGGCGGCGGGGCACGCCTATGCCAAGTGGTTCCACAAGCGCCTGGTGAAGGTCGAGCAGCGGCTTCAGGGCCGCGAATACCTGTGCGCCGACCGCTTTACCGTGGCCGACATCTGTGTCGGCTATGCGCTGATTCTGGCCGAGAGCGTGGGGCTGGACGAGGGCGTGCCCGAAAGCCTCAAGGCATACCGCGCCCGTCTCACCGCACGCTCTGCCTACAAGCGAGCCTTCACGCGGGAAGAGGAGGGGCGCAAGGCGCTGGCGGGTTAGGGCGCCTCTAGCGGGCGGCCTCCACCGCCGCAAAGGCCCAATTGCGTCCCTTGCCGCGGAACAATGCTTGGTTGATCCAGACCAGCCCGAAAGGCTCCAGCAGGCGGGATTTGGTGATGTCTCCGGCATCGAGCGGGGCGAAGCCGAGGTCGCTCAGCAAGTCGGCAACCTTCGCCTTGGCCGCCGCGTCATCGCCCGCCATGAACATCACCGGCCGATGCGCGAGCGCGGCATTGTCTTCCATCATCTCGGCGCCCACCGTATTGAGGGTCTTGACCACTTTCGCGCCGGGCAGCCACCCGGCGACAGTTTCGCCCCCGCTCGTGGCGTGCCCCATGGTGAGCACCAGCTCGCCATCGACCATCGCGAGCGGATTGGTGCAGTCGACCACGATCTTGCCCGAAAGATCGCCAAGCGCCTTGACCGCCTCCTCGGCCCCCGACCAAGGCAGCGCCAGAATGACGATATCCGATGCAGCCGCGGCCTCGGCCGGAAGCGCAAGCCCGGCTTCGGCTTGCCCGGCAAGCGCGAGCGCCTTGGGCGAGGAGGGATCGCGCACGCCCAGCGTCACGCTGTGACCCTTGCCCTTCAACCCGCGAGCGAGCGCGCTTCCCACAGTGCCGGCACCGATGATTGCAATCCGCATTGCGAATTTCTCCCTCCCGCGCATCTCGCGGCAGCCCTCTCCGGCTGCGTTTACGCATCTTGCGCCAGAGCATAGGTCTTTCGGAAAATCGAGTCATGCCCTGGATGTGGGGCGCAGCTTGTGGAACGATTTTCCTACCGGATGGGGCCGCGCTAGGATGTGCGCGGCTCTTTCGCATCGTCGATCACCACGCACGCCGGTCGCGCGTTTCGCTGCGGTCGCTTTCTGTCCGTCCGGCCGCCATAAAAGAGGCAAGCAACGGAATTAAAAGGATAAAGGGTGATAGTGCAAAGGTGACAGCGTGTCACCTTTGTCACCTTTGAAAGAAAATTACGCGGCCTGATCGGGGGTGACGGGGCGCGCGGAAAGCTCGCGCCGGAGCAGCTTGCCGATTGGATCGCGCGGCAGGCTGTCCACGAATTCGATGTAGCGCGGGCGCTTGTAGCCGGCGATCTGGCCTTTGAACCGGCGCGTGATTTCCTCGCGCGTCAGGCTCATGCCGGGCTTGAGCACCACGAAGGCCTTGACCGCCTCGCCCCACTGCTTGTCGGGCACCCCGCAGCAGCCGGCGTCCGCCACTTCGGGCATGGCGGCGAAGACTGCGTCGACCTCGGCCGGATAGACATTCTCGCCGCCCGTCTTGATCAGCTCCTTGGCGCGGCCGAGCAGATAGCCGCGTCCGCGCGCGTCCATCGTGCCGAGATCGCCGGTGCGCAGCCAGCCAGCCCCAAGCGCGGCCTCGCTCGCTTCGGGATTGTTCCAGTAGCCGAGCATCACCGAAGGGCCGCGCAGACACAGCTCGCCTTCCTCACCCGGGGGCAGATGGTTGCCCTCGGGATCGAGCACCGTCATCGTCACGTGCGGCAAAGTCCAGCCGATCGAGCGCGGAGCTTCGAGCATATCGGGGTAGTCGATGAAGGTCGCAAAGCCGCAGATCTCGGTCTGGCCGTATCCGCCGATCACCCGCGCGTCCCACTCCTTCTCGATGAACTCGTAGATTTGCGGGCGGCCCGTGCCTGCGCCTCCGGTGTAATTGGTCAGCGGCATCACGCCATTGCGAACCGGGTTCATCGCCTGCCACGGGAAGCAGATCGTGGGGAAGGCGCTGGTGGTGGTGCAGCCTTCGCGGTGGAGCAGATCGAGGATCGCGGCGCTGTCATCGTCGCGCCCCGCGAACACCGAGGTGCCCCCGCAGGCCAGCATCGCCGCCACCTGCTGCATGCCCACCACGTGGAACAGCGGGTTGACCGAGAGCAGCACCTCGCTCGCGGTGAAGCGGCGGTGCTGGGCAAAGCCGAGTGCGCTGGCGGCGACCGCGCTGGCGGCCTGAAGGCAGCCCTTGGGCCGGCCGGTGGTGCCACTGGTGTACATCATGTAGAGCGGCCGGTCAGGGGCAAGGCCAAGGCCAAGATCGTAGGGATTGGCAAGCGGGGCGTGGGCGGTGGTGACAGCGGCCTCGAACAGGCCGTCTGCGGCGTGGCCCTCGTCCACGAGCAGCACCTCGCCCGCCTCGGCCCCGGCGATGAGATCAGCGAAGCGGGGGTTGGCGAAGGTCATCGCGGGCCCGGCATTGGCGCAGATCCACGCAAGCTCGCCCGGGGCCAGCCGCCAGTTGAGCAGCACCGCGATCGCTCCGATCCGGCCCGCGGCAAGCAGGGTGGTGAGGAACGGGGCACCGTCGGTCAGCAGCAGCGCGATGCGATCACCCGGCGCCAGCCCGCGGGCGAGCAGCCAGCGGGCAAGGTTGGTGACGCGCGCGTCGAGCTCTGCCCAGGTCAGGCGCTGGGTGCCATCGACGGTGGCAAGGCGGTGACCGTGGCGCTGAGCGCAGTTGGCAAGCAGCGTATCGAGGGAGAAATCACGCGGATGCATGGCGCCAGCCTAAACGCGCTCGGCATCTCCATCCATCAGCGATTTTGGGGGTCAGGCAAGCCGGCCAAGGATGGAACGGGCGAAGTCGCTCAGCGTGTCGTCGCGCGCCCCCATCACCACGATCCGGTCGCCAGGCCGGGCGAGGGCAATGATGCGCTCAAGACAGGCCTCGCGCGCGGGGATGTGCTCGGCCTTGCCGCCGCCCTGGTTGATGCGTGCGACGATCTGTTCCGAACCCTCGCTGCGGTCGACCGTGCCGCCGAAATAGACCGGGTCGCACAGGATGGTGACATCATCCGGCCCCAGTTCGCGGGCGAAGGTTTGGGCCAGTTCGGTGCCCATCTGCCGCAGCGGCCCGTAACCGTGCGGCTGGAAAAAGGCGATGACGCGACCTTGGCCGGCCTTGAGCGTGCGCAAGGTGGCGGCGCATTTTTCGGGGTTGTGGCCAAAGTCGTCGATCACGGTGATCCCCGAGGGCGAGGTCCCGATCACATCATAGCGGCGGGCAAGGCCGGCAAAGCTGCGCAGCGCATAGGCCGCTTCGTCAACGCCGATCCCCGCCGCGTCCGCCGCGGCGATCGCCGCCAGAGCGTTGGAGAGGTTGTGCAGCCCGGGCAAGGGCAGGATCAGCGGGAACACCTCGCGCCTGCGGTTGTCGATTACCGCAGCGCGGATGCCGAAGTCGCTCTGGTCGATCGAGTCGGGCTCGATGGTGATGTCGGCCATGGGGTTCTTCAGCGCGAAGGTAACCCGGTTGCGGGCGCGCGGCGCCAGGGCGCCGGCCTCGGGGCTGTCGAGATTGATCACTGCCGTTCCGGCACTGGCGATGAAGTTGCCGAACAGCACGCGCAGCTCCTCGATGCTCTTATGATCGAGGCTGACATTGAGCAGCACGCCGATTGTCGGGCGGTAGAGTGCGATCGAGCCGTCGCTTTCGTCGACCTCGCTGACGAACCGGTCGCGCCGCCCGATACGGGCGCTGGCGAAGGGATTGTCGGGGCTGACGAAGTTTTTCATCACCGCCCCGTTCATCACCGTGGGATCAAAACCGCCTTCATGGAGGATCCAGGCGATCATCCCGGTGACGGTGGACTTGCCCGAGGTTCCCCCGACCGCGATCGAGAAACCGGCCGCGTTGAACAGCGCTGCCAGCAGCTCGGCGCGGCTGACCCGTTCGCAGCCGAGCGCCTTCGCGCGGGCGACTTCGGGAACGCTGTCCTCGATCGCCGCCGAGGCGACGAGAACCTGTTCCGGCGAGGTGACCCCGCTGCCGTCCTGCGGGAAGAGCTGGAAACCATGGCTTGCGAGCCATGCAAACTTTTCCGGGGTTCGGCCCTGATCATGGCCGCGATCCGACCCGGCGACCGGATGCCCCAGGCCATGGGCGATCTGCGCGAGCGGCAGCATCCCCGATCCGCCAATGCCGCAAAAGAAAAGCGGGCGCCCATCGAGCGACCCGGCCAAGACCCGATTATCCATATTCTTCACGGTTATTGCCTTGCGCCAGGACTGACAAGCGCCATAGGCTGGGAGATATGACAAATATCGCCATCTGTGCACCGGCAACGCCGATCACCCGTGAGCATCAGGCCGCGCTTGAGGCGCTGGTCGCCGCAGAGTTTCCGGGGCACCGGGTGACGTTTCACGAACAATGTTTCGAGCGTCAGGGCCATTTTGCCGGAGACGATCTACGGCGTCTGACCGCGCTGCTCGAATGCGCCAACGATCCGGCCTTCGATGTCGTATGGTTTGCCAAGGGGGGCTACGGCTCGAACCGCATTGCCGAGGCGGCGGTGGCGCAGATGAACACTGCTGCGCGGACCAAAACCTATATCGGCTTTTCCGACGCTGGCTACCTCTTGGCCGCGCTCTACCGCAACGGCATCGGCCAGAGCGTGCATGGCCACATGCCGGTCAGCGCCCGCTCGGAAGGCGGGCGCGAGGCGATCCGGCGGGTCCTCAGGTGGCTCGAAGGCGACACCAGCGGGGTCGAGCCGAGCCTCGATAGCACCACGCCCGCAGCCGCCTTCAATCTCATCACTTTGGCCATGATCGCGGGCACGCCGATGATGCCCGATCTCACCGGCCATGTCCTGATGGTGGAGGAGGTGGCAGAGCATCTCTATTCGGTCGACCGGCTGTTCTTTCACCTCGCCCTGACGCTTCCGCGGCTCGCGGGTCTGCGTCTGGGAGCGGTTACCGATGTGCCCGAAAACTACGTCGAATTCGGCCAGAGCGAGGAGGAAATCGCCCGTTACTGGTGCGAGCGCGCGGGGATACCCTTCCTTGGCCGCGCGCTGATCGGGCACACGTCTGCCAACAGGGTTGTGCCCTTCGGCCTTGCCAGCCCGCCCACGCGGACGTAACGGCGCGCGCCGAAAAGACAACCGAAGGGGGCGATCATGCGCGCGTTTCTTTTTCCGGGTCAGGGAAGCCAGAAGGTCGGCATGGGTGTCGAACTGGCCGCGGCGAGCGAGGCTGCCCGCGACGTGTTCGGTGAGGTGGATGAGGCGCTCAGCCAGAAGCTGTTCGCGATCATGCGCGAAGGGCCGGAGGAGCAGCTGACCCTTACCGAAAATGCCCAACCCGCGATCATGGCCAATGCGATTGCCACGCTGCGGGTTCTGGAACGCGACTTCGGGATAAAGCTGATCGAGCACGGCCACTGTGTCGCCGGCCACTCGCTCGGCGAATACTCCGCTCTGTGCGCGGTCGGGGCCTTCGGGCTGGCCGATACCGCGCGGCTGCTCAAGCTGCGCGGGAGCGCGATGCAGGCCGCCGTGCCGGTAGGCGAGGGGACCATGGCGGTGCTGCTTGGTGCGGATCTCGAACAGGCCAAGGCGCTGGCCGAAGCCG
This sequence comes from Erythrobacter tepidarius, assembly GCF_002155695.1. Taxonomy (GTDB): domain Bacteria; phylum Pseudomonadota; class Alphaproteobacteria; order Sphingomonadales; family Sphingomonadaceae; genus Erythrobacter; species Erythrobacter tepidarius. The sequence goes on along the minus strand of NZ_MUYJ01000003.1, from coordinate 108,995 downwards.
CCGCGCAGGGAGAGGTGTGCGAAGTTGCAAACGACAATGACCCCTCGCAGGTCGTGCTCTCCGGCCATACAGGCGCAATCGAACGCGCGGTGGCGCTGGTGAAGGACTTCGCGATCAAGCGCGGCATGATCCTCAATGTCTCTGCGCCCTTCCATTCTTCGCTGATGGCCCCGGCAGCGGCGCGCATGGCCGAGGCGCTGGCGGAAACCCCGCCCGGCGCGCTGGCGCTGCCGATCTATGCCAATGTCACCGCTGCCCCCGTTACCGATCCCGACGAGGAGCGCGCACTTCTGGTCGAGCAGGTGACGGGCCGCGTGCGCTGGCGCGAAAGCGTGCTTGCCATGCGCGCTGACGGTGTTGAAAGCTTCGTCGAACTGGGTGGCAAGGTGGTCGGCCCGATGGTTGGCCGGATCGACAGGGACGCTCGGGTGATGAGCCTTGTGACGATGGCCGACCTTGAGGCATTTGCGAAGGAGATCACGTGATGTTTTCGCTCAAGGGCATGAACGCGCTGGTGACTGGCGCATCGGGGGGGATCGGGTCTGCAATCGCGCATGCGCTCGCATCGCAGGGCGCGCGGCTGGCTTTGTCAGGCTCGAATGCGGCCAAGCTGCGGGCCTTTCGTGACGAGCTCAACGAAGCCTATCCGCACCACGATCACGACGGCCATGTCGAGATCACCTGCGACCTCGGCGACCAGTCGCAGGTCGAGGAGCTGATCCCGGCAACGCTCGACACGCTCGGCACGCTGGACATTCTCGTCAACAATGCCGGCATCACCCGCGATAATCTGGGGATGCGGATGAAGGATGAGGAATGGGAACAGGTGATCCGCATCAACCTCGAAGCCGCCTTCCGCCTGATGCGCGCCGCAGCCAAGCCGATGATGAAGGCCCGCTTCGGGCGCATCATCAACATCACCAGCGTGGTGGGCGCGACCGGCAACCCCGGCCAGATGAACTACTGCGCCGCCAAGGCCGGCCTGACCGGCATGACCAAGGCCTTCGCGCAGGAAGTCGCCAGCCGCGGGATCACCGCCAATTGCGTCGCCCCTGGCTTCATCCGCACCGCGATGACCGCCGCGTTGGACGAGAAGCAGCAGGCTGCGATCAACAGCCGCATTCCGATGGGCCGAATGGGTGAGGGCGCCGAGATCGGCGCTGCGGTGGCCTTCCTCGCCAGCCGCGAAGCGGCCTATGTCACCGGGGAGACGCTGCACGTGAACGGCGGGATGGCGATGCTGGGGTGAGCCGCGCCACCAATCGCGCCCCTTATCCCCAGCACAGTCACCCCTCGCAAAGCCGTCAACTTGCCCGTCGCGTCGGGCGCGCTAAGGTTTCAGGCACTTTCCGGCGCTTGGAGGCGATTCCTTCGGCCTCCTGCCACACACTGGAACGATAAGGACACGCGATGAAGGCCACGATCGAACGCGCGACGCTGCTGCGGTGCCTTTCCCATGTGCAATCGGTGGTCGAGCGCCGCAACACTATCCCGATCCTGTCCAACGTGCTGATCGATGCCGATGCGGGCGGGAGCGTGCGGGTGATGGCGACCGACCTTGATCTGCAGGTGGTTGAGACCATGGCGGCCAACCGGGTCGATCAGGCAGGGGCAATCACTGTTTCCGCACACCTGCTGTTCGAAATCGCCCGCAAGTTGCCCGAAGGCAGTGAGGTCAGCCTCACCACCAGCGACAACCGTCTGGAGGTCAAGGCGGGCCGCTCGAACTTCAAGCTGCCAACCTTGCCGCGCGAGGATTTCCCGGTGATCGTCGAGTGCGACCTGCCGACCAGCTTCGAACTGCCGGCACGCCTGCTCGCCGAACTGATCGACCGGACCCGCTTTGCGATTTCGACCGAAGAAACCCGTTACTATCTCAACGGCATCTTCCTGCATGTCACCGACGAGGACGAGCCGCTGCTCAAAGCCGCGGCGACCGATGGCCACCGCCTCGCGCGCTTCACCTTGCCGCGCCCCGAAGGCGCCGCCGGGATGCCAGACGTGATCGTGCCGCGCAAGGCCGTGGGAGAGCTGCGCAAGCTGCTCGAAGAAGCGCTCGACGGCAATGTCCTGATCGACCTATCGGCCAGCAAGATCCGCTTCACGCTCGGCGGGGAAGGCGGCGTCGTGCTCACCTCCAAGCTGATCGACGGAACCTTCCCCGATTACAGCCGGGTGATTCCGACCGCCAATGACAAGCTGCTCAAGGTCGATCCCAAGGCCTTCTTCTCGGGTGTCGACCGCGTTGCCACGATCGCCACCGAAAAGACCCGCGCAGTCAAGATAGGCCTCGACAATGACCGCGTGACGCTGTCGGTCACCTCGCCCGACAATGGCACAGCGGCCGAGGAGCTTGCGGCCGAATACCGCTCGGAAGGGCTCGAAATCGGCTTCAACGCCAATTATCTCAAGGACATCCTCGGCCAGATCGACAGCGATACGGTGGAAATCCACCTCGCCGACGCCGGTGCACCGACGCTGATCCGCGAGAGCGAGAAGGCGCGCGCGCTCTATGTGCTGATGCCGATGCGGGTGTGATCCCCGCCATCTGACGGAGGGGAGAGGCGATGAACGCCGTGCAGGTTCATGTGCGCAAAGGCGCGCTTACCGATGCTGCGCTGGCCGAAGTGCCGCTCGCCCCGTTGGGGGATGGCGCACTGCGGCTTGGCATCGAGAGCTTCGCGGTCACTGCCAACAATGTCACCTATGCGGTGGCGGGGGACGCCTTCAGATATTCTGACTTCTTCCCCGCGCCGGACGGCATGGGCATCGTGCCGATGTGGGGGCACGCGCGGGTGATCGAAAGCCGCCATCCCGATATCGCCGTGGGCGAGCGGGTCTATGGCTATCTGCCGATGGCAAGCCACCTCGATGTTCTCCCCGGCCGGGTAAGCGAAGGCGGCTTTGCGGACATGGCCGCGCACCGTCAGCCGATGAGCCCGGTCTACAACAGCTACACCCGCCTTGCCGCCGATCCCGAGCACGATCCCGCGCGCGAGGCCGAGCGGATGATCTTCGGCCCGCTGTTCCGCACCGGCTTCCTGATCGAGTATTTCCTGCGTGGGGAAGGATGGTTCGGCGCCGAGCAGCTGGTCGTCACCAGCGCCTCGTCCAAGACCGCGCTGGGCCTTGCCAGCGTGGCGCGGCAATCCTCGCCGCAGGTGAAGCGCATCGGGCTGACCTCGCGCGGGAATGTCGGCTTTGTCGAGGCGAGCGGGCTTTACGATGCGGTCTTCGCCTATGACGATCTGGAGCGCGTGACTGTGCTGCGCAGCGTCAGCGTCGATTTTGCCGGCAATGCCGAGCTGCTGGCGCGCATCCATCGCCTGTTTGGCGCGGCGCTCACCCATTCCGCGCTGGTCGGGATGACGCATATCGAGGCGCGTTCGACCCTAGGTGGCAGCGAAGCTTTGCCTGGCCCCAAGCCTGCACTGTTCTTCGCACCCGACCATGCGGATGCCTTTTTCAAGGCGCACGGGCCGGAGGAGGGCGGAAGGCTGATTGCGGCCGCCTGGCGCGCATTCCTTGCTGCGAGCGCTGGCGCTATCACGATCGCGCGCCTGCCAGGTCTGGCGGCGGCGCGCGATGTCTTCACTGCGATGGTGGCGGGGCGGGCCGATCCGGCCAAGGGCATCGTGATCGAACCCTAGGCCCGAATGGATCCCGAAGGAGGCCTATTCCGCCGCCTCTGCCAGCTCCACCCGTTGCGGACCGCGGATCAGACCGCCGGGCGTGGCGCCGGTCCACTGCCCGTTGCGGAAGGTCACTGTCCCGCTCTTGATGGTGGCGACATAGCCGTCCGCCTTTTGCAACAGCCGCTTGCCGCCCGCGGGAAGATCGAAGGCGAGCCACGGCTTACCCAGCTTCAGGGCGTCCATGTCGATCACGTTGAGGTCGGCAAGATAGCCCGGCGCGATCACCCCCCGGTCTTCGAGGCCATAGAGCGCTGCCGTGTCGCGGCACTGGCGCTTGATCGCATGTTCGAGGCTGATGCGACCGCCGCGCTTGCGGCCTTTGACCCAGTGTTCAAGCATGAAGGTGGGCGAGGCCGCATCGCAGATCGTCCCGCAATGCGCGCCGCCGTCGGACAGCGAGTTCACGGTGTCATCGGCGTGCTGGAGCGGGAGCAGGAAATCGAGATTGCCGTCGGCATAGTTGAGGATCGGCAGGTAGATGAAGCCATTCCCGTCCTCCTGGCAAAGAAGGTCGTAGGCATATTCCTGCGGGCTCACGCCCGCTGCTGCGGCGCGGGCGTTGATGCTGGCGTCAGCCGCGGGTTCGTAATCGAAATCCGGGTCCATCTCATATTGCAGGCTCCAGCCCATGCTGATCGCCATCACCACTCCGCCAATGTCCTTGGGGGCGTCGGTGTAGTCATTGGGCTCGGCCAGCAGTCTTGCCTTGAACGCCGGATCGAGCAGCTTGGCCTTCTGCTGCTCCCACGGCAGATCGGCAATCGCCCTCCAGCTGGGACGGAAACGGAAGGGGTGGACGGTGCCCCGCCAGGCCATGATGATGCCGTTGCCGCGCAGCGCGATCTGCGCGACGATATTGGCGCCCTTGGCGTTCTCGGCGCGCATCAGGGCGATCTGCTCGTCGAGCGGCAGCTCCTTGGCGATGGATTGCAGCGCGGCGAAGGTCACGGGAATGCCGGCCTCGCGCGAGAGCTTGCCCATCCATTCGAACTCGTTCCATTCGCGCTTGAGATCGCTGGCGATCTCGAACACGCCGTGACCGCCCGCCGCCTTGGCGCGGCCCAGCGCCCTGCCGATGGCGATCAGTTCTTCAGGCGTCGCCGTGGTTCCCGGCACCAGCTCGCCATCGACCGATTTGTGCAGGACCGTGCGCGAGGTCGAGAAGCCGAGCGCGCCCGCGCGCACGCCTTCCTCGACGATGCGGCTCATCTCGGCAATGTCCTCGGCCGTGGGCACCGCACCCGGCTTTTCGCGATCACCCAGCACATAGGCGCGCACCGCGCCATGGGGCACATGGGTGGCGATATCGAGAGTGCGGGGAAGCTTTTCGAGCGCGTCAAGATATTCGGGGAAGGTTTCCCAATCCCAGGTGATCCCCTCGGCGAGTGCGGTACCCGGGATATCCTCGACGCCTTCCATCAGGCTGATCAGCCAATCATGCCGGTCGGGGCGGGCCGGGGCAAAGCCCACCCCGCAATTGCCCATGACGACAGTGGTGACGCCATGCCAGCTCGACGGGGCCATTTCCTGATCCCAGGTGGCCTGCCCGTCGTAGTGGGTATGAATGTCGACGAAGCCCGGCGCGACCACTTTGCCCGTCGCGTCGATCTCCTCGGTGGCGCTGCCGTGGACCTTGCCGACCGCGGCGATCAACCCGTCGCGGATCGCGACATCGCCGGTAAAGGCAGGGGCCCCGGTGCCATCTACAATCGTGCCGCCCCGGATGATCAGATCATATTGCGCCATTCATTCTCTCCCTTATGGGCAGGATGTCGCAAATCGTGCCGTCCTACAAGAGCGCGAGGATTGTGGAATTAGGCAAGGGAACTGAAAATGGTTCGCAAGCGGGTGTGGCGCTGTGTCGTGGCAGTCTGGGCAATGCTGGCAGCGCCGCTGGCCGCGCAGGATCAGGGCGCGTGGCGGCTGGTGCCGGAGAGCGATCTTTCGGCAATGCTCGATTGTTTCGAAGCCGCCGGGCAGACCTTGATTTCCGCCCATCGCGGAGGGCCGACCCCGGGCCTGCCGGAAAATGCCATCGCCACCATGGATGCGCTGCTAGCGGCATACCCGGCGATCATGGAGGTCGATGTTGGCCAGAGCGCCGACGGGATGCTGTTCCTGCTTCACGATGATCGGCTCGATCGCACGACCACCGGCACCGGCGAGGCCGCGGCGCAGGACTGGGCGGCGCTCAGCAAGCTGCGGCTCAAGGACAATTGGGGCTGGGTCACGCCCTATGCCATTCCCCGGCTGGATGAGGCGCTGGACTGGGCCAAGGGGCGCACCGTGTTGCAGATTGATTTCAAGCGCTCGGTCAATGTCGATAAAGTGATTGCCGCAATCCGGGCGGCGGGGATGGAGCGCAGTGTCATCCTGATCGCCTACTCGGTCGATCAGGCTGCCGCCCTCCACCGCGCTGCACCCGAGATGCTGCTGTCGGTGTCAGTCAACGATCTCGACGATGTGGCGGCCTTGAAATCGGTCGGCATTCCCGCGGATCGCTTGGTCGCCTTCACCGGCACCCGCTATCCGCGTCCCGAACTTTTCGCCGAGCTCGACAGGGACGACATCGAGGTGATCTTCGGCACGCTGGGTGGTTCGCCGCGTTCGATCGATGCGGTGATCGCGCGGTTGGGCATGGATGAGCGCTATCCTGATCTGGGCAGGGAGGGCGTCGACATTATTGCCACCGATCGCCCGCGCGAGGCCGCCGCTGCTCTGGCCGAGGCTGGGCGGCTGCCCAAGCCGGGGCAGTGCGGGGTCAGCCGGGGCGGTTAGCGCCTTTGCGATTGCGGCAAGGCGATATTTCGCCGGTTCGAACACAAGGGCCTATCCCGCCCGATGCCCGGCTGTCCGGCGCGCGCCGTCTTGCTGCTTGCGCCATTGCTGGCGCAGGGCGTGCCAGCCTCGGTTGCCGCCCGGACGGCGACGATGGCCTGCGTGCCTGCCGACGTGCCGGCCATCGGCAATCTTCGGGTTGTTCCTGTCCGCCCCGGCGACCGTCGCTGCCTGCGGCAGGACTGCATCGACGAGGCTCTCCAGCAGAGGTGCGCTGGGGCATCCTCGCTGCTATGGCGCTCGATCGGTTTGAATTGCAGCCAGTACTGATTCCGGGAGCCGAGGCCTAGGCGACCGCTGCGCGCTGCGCTTCCTTCTCGGTTTCCGGCGCGTCGAGGAATGCGCGGATCGCGGCCACGCTTTCATCGGCGTGGGTCAGCAGGAAAAGGTGCCCGCCGCCTTCGAAGGTGATCAGCCGCGAATTGGGGATCAGCGCCTTGAGGATCTTGCCGTTGGCAAGCGGGACGATCTGGTCGTCCTCGCCCATCATGATCAGCGTTTCCTTGGTCAGGAAGGGCAAGGCGGGCAGACTGGTCCAACCGAGCATGCATAGCAACTGGTACATGTAGCCGCGCGGGGATGGTGGCTTGAGCCGGCCGATGTGGCTGTTCTTGTGGTGCTCAGCCCCGTCCCTGTCGACCCCGCCATAGAGCGTGGCGAAGTGTTCGTTCATGAACTCGGGATCGATGTAGCGGCGCGGATCGGCCATCTTGGTGAAAGCGGCGGGGTTGCCCGGCACCATCACCATACCCGGCGTGGTCGCAATCAGGATAAGGCGACGGGTCCGGCCGGGATGCTGGAGCGCGAAGTGCTGCGCCATCGCGCCGCCCCATGAAACCCCCATCACATCGACCTCGTCGAGGCCATATTTACGCAGCAACTGCGCTGCGGTCCAGCTCATGGTGAACGGATTGTAGGGCACCAGGGGATCGGGTGATTCGCCGGTTCCGGGCATGTCGAACATGATGAAACCGCGCTCGGGCAGGGCCGCTGCCAGCGGGGCCACCGCTTCGATATTCGCGCCGATCCCGTTGAAGAAAAGGATCGGCGGGTGATCGGATGGCATGTCGAGCCGCCAGCTAGCAGTCCGTAGCGTCCGCCCGGCTACCTGCTCCATCGAGACGACCGCCTCGTCCATCGGATTTTTCACCTCTTCACGTCCTTTCTCGCCCCTCACGCAAGGGGGCAGGTTGGGCGCTTTCGTCGATCCCTCACGAAAGCGCCCGCAGGGTCTCGCGCGGGCCAGGGGCGCGCATTGGCCCGATGCGCCTTATCAGACTTCTTCGATGACGTAGAGTCCCGGTGCGGGATCGAGCGGCCTGTAGCTATCGTTGCCCAAGCTGGCGGGGGCAGGCTGCTGGTCGCCCGAGCGCGCCTGTAGCCACTGCATCCACAGCGGCCACCAGCTGCCCTTCACCTCCTCGGTGCCTTGCAGCCACTCCTCGGCGGTGGCGGGCAGCTTGCCCTTCTTCTTCTGGACGTAATACTTCGCTTTGGGATTGCCCGGAGGGTTGAGGATCGCCTGCATGTGACCGCTCTGCGAGAGCACGTAGGTGACATCCTTCGAGCCGAACAGCTGGGTCGAACGATATGTCGCCTTCCACGGCGTGATGTGATCGGTTACCCCGCCAAGGATGAACAGATCGGCGGTGACCTTGCTCAGATCGATCTTGTGCCCGGCCATCTCGACCTCGCCCCGTTTGGTGAAGGCAAGGGTTTCAAACAGCGTCAGGAAATCGCCCATCAGGTTTGCCGAAAGGTTGGTGGCGTCGGCATTCCAGAACAGCACGTCGAAAGCCGGCGGATCCTGTCCGAGCAGATAGTTGTTGATGACGTAGTTCCAGATAAGGTCATTGGGCCTGAGCCAGGCAAAACCGCGCGCCAGATCGTCTGCCTTGATCACGCCCGCCTTCATCGCGCGCTGGCGGGCAAGCTTCATCCCGTTCTCGCTTACCAGCGATGCGGCTTCGATATCGGTCGGCTTGGGGTGCAGCACGCATACCATCAGCGTCAGCGTGCCGAGGATCGGATTGCCCTTCGCCGCCAGTTTGGAGGCGAGCACCGAGGCCGTTTGACCGCCCGAGCATCCGGCCGAAACGTTAACTTTCTTCGAGCCGGTGACTTGCGACACAACCTCGAGCGCCTTCTCACAGGCGGCGACGTAATCGGCCATCCCCCAGTGGCCCTGTTCCTTGCGGGGATTGCGCCACGAGATCACAAAGGTCTGGATGCCGTTGTCGACCTGCCATTTGACCACCGATTTGTCGGGCGACAGGTCGTTGATATACATCTTGTTGATCTGCGGCGGGATAGTGAGCTGCGGGATCGCGTAGACCTTCTCGGTCGTCGGCGCATAGTGCAGCAGCTCCATGATCTCGTCGCGATAGATCACCGCGCCTTTCGAGGTGGCGATGTTTTCGCCCAGCTTGAAGGGTCGCTTGTCGACCTGGCTGACCATGCCTTGGTTGTGGACGAGATCGTTGTAGGCGTTCTGAAGGCCCTTGATCAGGCTGAGCCCGCCCGAATTGATGATCTGCTTTTGCGCGGTCGGATTGCCGAGGAGCGTGTTGGTCGGCGCGAGGCCGTCCAGGATGATATTGGCGATAAAATTCGCGCGGTTGCGTTCGAGTTCGTCGAGCTCGAGCTCTTCCAGCCAATTCTTCACCCCTTTTTGAACGGCGAGGTAATATTGCGCACCGGCGCGGAAGAAGGGGTTGTACTGCCAGGCCGGATCCATAAACCGCTTGTCCTTGGGATCGGGTGCAAGCTCGCTTTTCCCGGCCATAATCCTGACCATGTCTTGCGCCATCGCAGTCGAGTGGCGGATCAAGCGCGCGGGATCGGAGGCGGTTTCGCGCAGAAGGAGCGCCACGGCGCTGACGAAGTCCTCGCGCGCCACCCCGATCAGCGGCCCCAACGCGCTGGTTGACTGGGCGGCCTCGTTTTCGAGCCTTACTTCGTCTTGTGCCATTCGATCCCCTGTCCTGCATTTCTGTTGTGCGATCTGCGGCCGGTACCAAGATGCAGCCAGCCGCAGCAAGTTGCAAGCATGAGCAAGTGGCTTTCACTGGCGCGATTTTGCGGCGCTGTCAGGGCCTTGTTTACCGCTTCGATTCACGCTTTTCCAAGGGCTCAAGGCGCAATGCCCGTTCATGTCAGGGCTGCCCGCAAGATCGCATAGGGAAACCGCGTCCGCCGCTGTTGCGGACGAGGCATTGGCCGTGGCCGACGCGACGGCTCAGGCGGACGTCAGCGCCCTGCGTGCCGGCAGCGAACGCCGCGCCGCCCAGCGTCTGGCGCCCGAAGGGCTTGCAGAAATCGTCCAGAACGCCGGCGCCGCCAAGGAGGAGCAGCACTTCTATCTCCCGCCGCGCAGCCGCCCGATGGCGGTGTCGCTGCTGGTCGCCCTCGGTCTGGCTGCGGCGGTCTCGCCCGCATTGCCGGGCTGGCCCTCGCTGATTGCAGGGCTGCTTTCGACCGGCCTGTTTGCAGTTGGCGGATGGTTCGCCGCGATCGAGCGTCGCTGCCAGACCAGGCGTCCGATGCGCTTTGCGCTGCTGATTCTCGCCAATATCCTGCCGATGGCCTGTGTCGGCTATGCTCTGGGCGCAGCGATCGCCAGCGGTCTGCCGTGGGAATGGGCGGTAGCGACCCTGGTGTGCATCAATGCCGCCGCCGCGGTGCTGTTCTCGGGCCGCATTGCCTCGCTGTTCTGCGCCAACATCGCCAGTTGGGCAGGGTTCGTGGTGATTGCCGCGCCAGGCCTGCTGACCTTCGCCGCACTCACCGGCGCGGCGGTGACACTGGCATTGATCGCCCAGATCGAATGGCGCGCCGCCGAACGCCGCCGGGCGCTGCACGAGGCGCGCGAGCGGATCGCGGCGCGCGCCGAGGACATTCTGCGCAGCTTCGAGGAAAGCGGGCAGGGCTGGTTCTGGGAGACCGACCGCCTTGGGCTGATCACCTATATCTCACCCAAGGTGGCGCGGGTGCTGGGACGCAGTCCCGAAAGTCTGCGCGGCGCGCCCTTGCGCGAGTTGTTTACGACAGATGCCGACGGGGCCGAGGCTGCGCGGGCGCTCGCCTTCCACCTCAGCGCACGCTCGCAATTCCAGGATCTCGAAATGCGCGCGGGGTGTCCGGACGAGGAACGTTGGTGGGCGCTTACCGGTCGGCCGGTCTATGATTCTTACAAGAATTTCTGTGGTTTCCGCGGCCATGGCACCGATCTCACCGAGCGGCGCCGCAGCGAGCAGCAGGTCTCGCGCCTCGCGCTTTACGATTCGCTTACCGGCCTAGCGAACCGCGTCCAGATGAGCCAGGCGCTCGAACAGATCCTCGCCGCCCCAGCCAAGCGCGAGCGAGCCTGCGCGGTGCTGATGCTTGATCTCGATCGCTTCAAGCAGGTCAACGACACGCTCGGCCACCCGGCGGGAGATGCGCTGCTCCAGCAGGTTGCGCAACGGCTCGAACAGGTGATTGGTACCGATGGGCGTTGCGGGCGTCTGGGCGGAGACGAATTCAAGGTGATTATTCCGGGCGAGCGCAGCCCGGAGGAGCTTGCCGCCATCGCGCAGGAGATCATCGCGCTGCTGTCACAGCCCTACATGATTGGTGGGCAGAGCGTGGTTATTGGCGTCTCGATCGGGATCGCGCGGGCGCCGTCTGACGGCAGCACCAGCGAGGCGCTGATCCGCAGCGTCGACTTGGCGCTCTACGCTGCCAAGGATGCAGGACGCGGGGTCGCGCGCTTCTACGAGCCGGGCATGCACGCCGCCGTCGAGGAGCGCGCCGCCTTGGAACAGGACTTGCGCGCGGCCATCACCCGGGGCGAGCTCAAGCTATGGTATCAGCCGGTGGTCTATGCCGCGAGCGAGAAGGTGGTCGGTTTCGAGGCGCTGATGCGCTGGGATCACCCGCAGCGCGGATGTGTGTCGCCGACGAAATTCGTCCCGATTGCCGAGGACGCGGGGCTGATCGACAGGCTCGGCCAATGGGCGCTCCAGTCCGCTTGCGCCGATCTGGCGCGCTGGCCAGCGAACATCCGCTGCTCGATCAATGTCTCGGCGCTGCAATTCGCCAATCCCGAATTGCCCACCATCGTCGCTTCGGCGCTGGCGCATAACGGCATAGACCCGGCGCGGCTCGAACTGGAAATCACCGAAAGCGTGTTCGTGAGCGACACGCCCGGGATCGAGGCGACCTTCCGCGCATTGAAGCAGCTAGGCGTGCGGCTGGCGCTCGACGATTTCGGCACCGGTTATTCTTCGCTCGGCTATTTGCGCAAGGCACCCTTCGACCGGATCAAGATCGACCGCAGCTTCGTGCGCAGTGCGACCGAGCAGGGCAGCCGCAACGGCGCGATCATTGCCGCGATCACCAGCCTTGCCGAAGTGCTGCACATGGACACCACCGCCGAAGGGGTGGAAACGCGCGACGAACTTGAACTGGTGCGCCTGCTCGGGTGCAGCCATGTCCAGGGCCACATCTATTTCCCGCCGATGAGTGCCAAGGATGCGGCCGCGCTCGTGGCGGGTGGTCTGGATGCGGTGGCCAATGGGCCGCAATCGGCCCGTGCCCCGCGCTATGCGGTGCTGCGCAAGGTGGTCGTGGTCCATCGCGGCGTCCGTCACAATGCCACGTTGCGCAATATTTCCGAGGGCGGGGCGATGATCGAAGGCCTGTGGAACGTGGCCGAAGGCCATGTGCTGAGAGTCGAGTTCAGCCCCAGCCAGGCGATTACCGGGCAGGTGCGCTGGTCGCAGGAGAACCGGCTTGGCGTCGAATTCCATCTGCCGTTGCGCCGTTGCGGCAATGGTGGCTTCGCATTGCCGCGCGGCACCGGCGCGCGCATCGCAAATCTTGGCTAGCAGGATTTCGGCCACATGCCGCAAGGCTGGCGCTTAGCCAAAAAATAACCATCGGGCTTTACGCAACGGTCATTGACGGTCGGACTTGTGCGCAAGCTGCACAAGGCTGGACCTGCGATATCGAAAGGTTAGCCCCGAGTGTCCCTCAAGGGTCTCTTGTCATCGCGCGGCCCCTCCGCGCAGCGCGGCCTTCGCGGTCAGGCGGCATCGATGCTGTCCGATGGCGAACGACTGGCGATGCTTGACGAATTGGAGAAATCCGGTCTCGGCTGGTTCTGGGCAAGCGACGCCGCAGGCAACTTGACCTATATATCCGCCGCGATCGCCGAACGGCTCGATCTGCCGCTGACCGATCTGCTCGGTCAGCCGCTCACCGCCATATTCACCGCCGCAGAGCGCGAAGGACGCGCCAAGTCGCTTGCGCTGATGCTCGGCGCGCACAAGGCTTTCACCGGCATGGCGGTGCGCGCGTCGCGCCGGCCTGAAGGGCCGGTGCTGCGTTTGTCCGGGCAACCGGTGTTCGCAGCCGGCGATCGCTTCGTCGGCTTCCGCGGTACCGGCGCCGATATCACCGACGAGTTCTACCGCGAGCAGGAAACCGCGCGGCTCGCCCGGTTCGACTCGCTCACCGGCCTGTCGAACCGGCACCGCATGGCGCACCAGATCGAGACCATGCTGACCGCGTTCAAGGCGGCGCGCCGCAACTGCGCGGTGATGATGCTCGATCTCGATCGCTTCAAGCATGTCAACGATACGCTCGGCCATGCTGCCGGGGACGAATTGCTCAAGCAGGTCGCCGCCCGCCTTACCCGTGCGATCGACCGCGAATGCGAGATCGGCAGGCTTGGCGGCGATGAATTCCAAGTGCTGTTGCCCGATATCGCCGATCGCGGCGAGTTGGGCGAGCTGGCGGCCAAGATCATCGCCATGCTGCGTCAGCCCTATAGTCTTGAGGAAGGGCGCTGCGTGATCGGCGCATCGGTGGGCATTGCGATCGCGCCGCATGACGGGGTCAATCACGATGATATCGTGCGCGCCGCCGATCTGGCGCTCTACGCCGCCAAGAACGGCGGTCGCGGGCAATACCGCTTCTTCTCTGGCGAGCTTGAAAACGAGACGATCTTCCGCCGAAGGCTTGAACAGCATCTCGGCGATGCGCTGAAGATGGAGCATCTGTTCCTGCGCTTCGAGCCGATCGTGAACGCCGAGACGCAGATGGTGCAGGCGGTTGAGGCGCATGTGTGCTGGAACCATGCCGAACGCGGCATCATCGACGAGGAGGAATTCGGCCAGATCGTCGAGGGCTCGAGCCTGATCGGTGAGGTCGGCATGTGGGCAATCACAGAAGCGTGCCGCCGCGCGGCCGACTGGCCCGATAGCGTGCGCATTGCGGTCAATGTGCCGGTGCCGCTGTTCCTGTCGGAAACCTTCGTCGAACAGGTCAGCGAAGCGCTGACCGCCGCCGGCTTGGCCCCGAATCGGCTCGAACTGGAGATCAGCGAGGCGGTGTTCTTCGGCGATACCGCGGTGGTCGACCGCACTCTCGCCAGCCTGTTCAAGCTTGGTGTGCGCCTGACGCTGGACGAGTTTGGCTCCGGCTATTCGTCGCTCGCCTATCTTCGCCGCGCGCCGTTCGATGCGATAAAGATCGACCAGAAGCTCCTCGCCGAGGTGGAACGCCACGACAGCCGCGAACTGGGTTTGGTGCGGGCGATCGTGGCGCTGGCCGGCGCGCTTGACATGGACACCATCGCCAACGGGATCGAGAGCGGGGCTTTGCTGGCGCTGCTCAGAGAGTGCGGGGTAAGCTATCTGCAGGGCCCAATCTTCAGCGAACCGATCGATCAGGAGATGGTCGCGCAGGAAATCGCGGGCGGGACGTGGAAGATCGAACCCGGATCAAACCGGACCCACCGGGCTCGGCGCCGAACCGTATTCCGCAAAATTCAGGTGATCCACGACGACTATGCCTACGAAGTGACCTTGCGCAACCTGTCGCGCACCGGGGCGCTGATCCAGGGTCTGACAGATGTGCCCAAGGGGACGCAGTTTGTTGTCGACCTGGGCGGGGGGCAGCTGGCCGTGGCGACCGTGACGCGCTCGAGCGGGGACACGCAGGGGCTGGAATTCGAACAGTCGCTGATAGACGATGGTTCGGGCGGGCTGTGTACCCGCAACCGCGTCTCACCCTACGCGCTGGCCGCGGCCGGAGCACCGCTCGCCGCGCTGGCGCCAGGGAGCTATCAGGGCATGGTTGGGGGACTCTTCGGGCAGAGCGGTGCCCCCAAATTCGGCTATGCTCATGGCACAAGGGCGGACTGAGGACAGTTGTGTTTTTCTCGAATGACTTTGCCGCATCGCAAGGCTAAGTCGCGGGCACGATGAACGACCTCTGCAAAATCCGCAATTTCAGCATTATCGCTCATATCGATCATGGCAAATCGACTCTCGCGGACCGGCTGATCCAGTTCACCGGAGGCCTCTCCGAGCGCGAGATGTCTGCGCAAGTCCTCGACAACATGGACATCGAGAAAGAGCGCGGCATCACCATCAAGGCGCAGACCGTGCGCCTCAGCTATACCGCCAAGGACGGTGAGACCTATCAGCTCAATCTGATGGACACCCCCGGCCACGTCGACTTCGCCTATGAAGTCAGCCGCAGCCTCGCCGCCTGCGAGGGCGCTCTGCTGGTTGTCGACGCGGCGCAGGGTGTCGAGGCCCAGACGCTCGCCAACGTCTATCAGTCGATCGAGCACGATCACGAGATCGTCCCTGTCATCAACAAGATCGACCTGCCCGCCGCCGATCCCGACAAGGTCCGCCGCGAGATCGAGGAAATCATCGGCCTCGATGCATCGGAGGCCGTGCTGACCTCGGCCAAATCGGGCATCGGTATCGAGGACGTGCTCGAAGCCGTCGTCACCCGCATCCCGCCGCCCAAGGGCACTCTCGAAGCGCCGCTCAAGGCGAGCCTCGTCGATAGCTGGTACGACCCCTATCTCGGCGTCGTCATCCTCGTGCGGGTGATCGACGGCAAGCTCACCAAGGGGCTGAACATCCGCTTCATGCAGGGCGGCACCCAGCACATTGTCGACCGGGTCGGCTGCTTCACCCCCAAGCGCACCGACCTTGCCGAGCTCGGCCCCGGCGAGATCGGCTTCATCACCGCGCAGATCAAGGAAGTCGAGCAGGCGCGCGTCGGTGACACGATCACCACCGTCAGGAACGGCGCGAGCGAGCCGCTGCCGGGCTATCGGCAAGTGCAGCCGGTGGTGTTCTGCGGGCTGTTCCCGGTCGATGCCGCCGATTTCGAGAAGCTGCGCGACTCCATCGCCAAGCTGCGGCTCAACGATGCCTCCTTCACCTACGAGATGGAGTCGAGCGCCGCGCTCGGCTTTGGTTTCCGCTGCGGGTTCTTGGGCCTATTGCACCTTGAAATCATTCAGGAACGCCTCAGCCGCGAATATGATCTCGATCTCATCACCACCGCGCCATCGGTTGTCTATCGCGTCCATCTCGGCCATTCCCGGACCGAAGATGCCAAGGTGATCGACATCCACAACCCCGCCGACTGGCCGGATGTGAACCGCATCGAGAAGATCGAGGAGCCGTGGATCAAGGCGGTGATCTACACCCCCGACGAACATCTCGGCGCGATCCTCAAGCTGTGCCAGGACCGCCGCGGCATCCAGACCGAGCTGACCTACGTGGGCGGGCGCGCGCAGGTGACCTACGAACTGCCCTTGAACGAGGTGGTGTTCGATTTCTACGACCGGCTGAAGTCGATCTCCAGAGGCTATGCCAGTTTCGACTACGAGCAGATCGGCAGCCGCGAGGGTGATCTCGTGAAGATGAACATCCTCGTCAACAACGAACCCGTCGATGCGCTCAGCCTGATCGTCCACCGCCACGCCGCCGAGGAACGCGGCCGCGGGATGTGCGAGCGCCTGAAAGACCTGATCCCGCGCCACCTGTTCAAGATCCCGATCCAGGCCGCAATCGGCGGCAAGGTGATCGCGCGCGAGACGATTCCGGCGCTGCGCAAGGACGTGACTGCCAAGTGCTATGGCGGCGACATCACCCGCAAGAAGAAGCTGCTGGAGAAGCAGAAGAAGGGGAAGGCGCGGATGCGGGAATATGGGAATGTGTCGATCCCGCAGGAGGCGTTTATCGCGGCCTTGCGGATGGGGGAGGAGTGAAGCCGTGCGTGTAAGCGAAGCTTACGCGCGAGAGGCTGCAACTCCGGCCGGCGGGGCCGCAGTGAAACCCGTTCGGAAGCGAAACTGGGCGAAGCCCACCTCTTGGCCGGGGCTTTGAGGGCAATCGGGTTCATCCCTCGCTTTGCTTAGGGGCGACCCGCCGGTCGGGGCGGGTGATGCGCTGACGCGCACCGGCTTGCAGCTTGCCGTTCGCTTCGCGAAGGTTTGCGCTGCGCGCCTTCATTCCTCTTCCTCCGGCGCCTGCGTCGCCGCGCATTCGCCCCCAACCAACCGCAGCCTTTCCGGTGGATCGAAATGATCCGCCCGCGCCTGCCATGGCACGTCGAGCACCGCGCGGGTCTTGGCATCGGCGTTCATCGCGGCAAGGTCGCGGTCGCGCAAGGCGATGAAGCGCGCCCAGGCGCTGCGGGTTTCCGGCGACAGCGCGGCCCAGCGGTGCTCGGCCTCGCGCCGGGTACGAGTCCGCAGTTCGATGATCTTGCGCTCGATGCTGGCGCGCACCTCCTCGGGCGTGACGTTGCGCTGCTCGGCCTCCCACTCCTTGCGCCACTTCTTCTTGAGCCGTTCGCGCTCCATCCGGCCGATCGCGTTCAATGCCTTGGGCTTGCCTTCGGCGAAGCGTTCGGGCGCACGGTTGCGCAGGATGAACATCAGCAGCCGGTCGTTATAGCGCCGCCGGGTGCCGACCAGCTTGCCGTAGGAGTAGAGCGGTTCCTCAACGCCGTTCAACGCGCGGTCCATCACCACGTCCTCGATCCGCTGGACGCCGAGCTGGAGCGCAGCCTCCCACGCGGCCCGGAAGCTCTCGGCTCCGGGCTGGCGGCGCAGGTTGTAGGCGCCCTCGGCGCTCATGTTGACGGCCTTGGAGGCGGCCTCAACCGAGCCGGTGTCGGCCAGCGCCTCGATGAAGGCGATCTGGCGCTCAGGGGTCCAGCCGTCGTGACGCGCGCAGCGGCGCGGGACGGGGGTGAAGGGGGGCAGCTCGCCCGCGGGGACGGGGCGGCGGGTGATGCGGGGGTCTTTGCGTCTGGTCATCTTTATCCTTTCGCACCCGCCTGTGCGGGCGCGGTTTCCTCGCTTATGCTGGCTGCGCCAGCGTCGCTGCGGGCGGGCGGTCGCCCTTGCGGTCGCTGTGCGACCGTTGGAGTTTGGAACACAAAAGGCGCGTGTAGGAAAATGCCGGTTGGGCCGAGGCCGTCCCGCGCCGCCGCGCGTTTGCCCGCGCACCGGCCCTGCGCGCGGCGCGGCTGCGCTTGGATTGCAAGGTGGGCCAGCCCGACGAGCTGCGCCCCACTTTCCCAAGCCGATGACCTGCGCAAGGGGCTTCACCCTTCACTTGGCGTTCAGCGCGCCGCTCGCTATAGGGTGCGCCATGGTGACATCCTTCTCCTCCCGTATTTTGCGCGCCGGCCTGATCGCGGCGGCGCTTGCCACCACTGCCGGGTGCGCCCGTTCGACCGAGGGCAAGGACGTCGCCTATGTCGCACGCGATGTCGAATCGCTCTATGCCGAAGCGCAGCGCCGGCTCGATCGCGGCAACACGCTGGTCGCCGCAGCGCTGTTCGACGAAGTCGAGCGCCAGCACCCCTATTCGCCCTGGGCGCGCCGCGCGCAGTTGATGAGCGCCTTCAGCTATTACATCGCGCGCGACTACAACAAGGCGATCCAGAACGCCCAGCGGTTCTTGTCGATCCACCCCGGCAACAAGGATGCACCTTACGCCTATTATCTGATCGCGCTCTCCTACTACGAGCAGATCAGCGACGTGACCCGAGACCAGAAGATCACCGAGCAGGCGCAGACCGCGCTGCGCGAGGTCAACCGGCGCTTCCCGCAGAGCGAATATGCCGCCGATGCGCGGTTGAAGCTCGATCTGGTCGAAGATCACCTCGCGGGCAAGGAAATGGAGATCGGCCGCCATTACCAGCGCATGGGCATGTGGCTTGCCGCCGACTTGCGCTTCCGCAACGTGGTCGAAAAGTTCGACACCACCAGCCACACGCCCGAGGCGCTCTACCGCCTGTGCGAGAGCAGCCTTGCGCTCGGCATCCCGGCAGAGGCGGTGAAATATGCCGCGGTGCTGGGGGCAAACTATCCCGGCTCCAAGTGGTACGAGAAGGCGTACAAGCTGGTGAACAAGCACGCTGAGGGCGTCACCGCGAGCTGAGCCCTGCGGGCGGCGCCGCGCCCCGAGGCTTGGGGATTGCCCGCGCATCCGCAGGTGACGCGGCTGCGCACGTGCGCTATCTGTTCCGCTGCCCATGCTCACCCGCCTCTCGATCCGCAACGTCGTCCTCATCGAAGCGCTCGATCTTGAATTCGCGCGCGGGCTGGGCGTGCTCACCGGAGAGACCGGCGCGGGCAAGTCGATCCTGCTCGATGCTTTGGGGCTGGTGCTGGGGGATCGCGCGGACACCGCGCTGGTGCGCGCCGGCGAGGATAAGGCGAGCGTTGCCGCCACCTTCGAATTCGCCACGCTGCCCTCCGCGATTGCCGCCGCGCTGGAGGATGCCGACATCGCCATCGAACCGGGCGAGCCGCTGCTGATCCGTCGCCAGATCAAGGCCGATGGCGGCTCCAAGGCGTTCATCAACGATCAACCGGCGAGCGTCGCCCTGCTGCGCGAACTGGCGCCCGCGCTGGTTGAACTGCACGGCCAGCACGATGATCGCGGCCTCGTCAACCCCCGCGGGCACCGCGCGCTGCTCGATCGCTATGCCGGGACGGATGTGGCCGGCTTGGAACGCGCCTGGGCCGAGTGGGCGCGCGCCGAGGCGCAGCTGGCCGAAGCGCGCGGAAGCGTGGAGCAGGCCAAGGCCGATCAGGATCTGCTCATCGCCCACCTGGCCGAACTGACCGCGCTGGATCCGGTCGCGGGCGAGGAGGAGCGCCTCGCGCTGGCCCGGGCCGACATGCAAAAGGGCGAGAGGCTGGCGGGTGATCTTGAGGAGCTGCGGCACGTCTGGGACGGCTCGGATTCCCCGCTTGCGGCGCTGCGTTTGGCGGCGCGGCGGCTTGACCGGATTGCCGGGCAGCACCCGCTGCTGGCCGAGGCGCTCGCCGCGCTCGACCGCGCGGTGATCGAGGCGGGCGAGGCCGAGGACAAGCTGGCCATGGCCGCCGAGGCGCTGGCGCATGATCCGATCGCGCTTGAACGGGCCGAGACGCGGCTGTTCGATCTGCGCGCTGCCGCGCGCAAGCACCGCTGCGAGGTCGACGATCTGCCCGAGCTGATGCGCACCATGCGCGCCCGGCTCGACGCGATCGAGGGCGGGGAAGCACAATTGGACGCGCTGGAAGCGGCGGCCAAGGAAGCCCGCAGCGCCTATGTCGCGGCGGCAGAGGCGGCGCATAGGGCGCGCACCGCGGCGGCGGGCAGGCTCGACGCGGCGGTCGCAGCCGAACTCGCGCCGCTCAGGCTCGATGCCGCCAGGTTCCGCACGCAGGTGGCCAAGCTGCCCGAGGAACGCTGGGGCGCCCATGGCATGGATGCGGTCGAATTTCTCATCTCCACCAACCCCGGCGCGGACTTCGCGCCGCTCGCCAAGATCGCGTCGGGCGGGGAGCTTTCGCGTTTCATCCTCGCGCTCAAGGTCGCGCTGGCGGAGAAGGGCGGGGCGGCGACGATCATCTTCGACGAGATCGACCGCGGCGTGGGCGGGGCGGTCGCCTCGGCCATCGGCGAGCGGCTGGCGCGGCTGGCGAGCGACGGGCAATTGCTGGCGGTGACGCACAGCCCGCAGGTCGCGGCGCGCGGGGGGCAGCATTACCTGATCGCCAAGGCTTCCAGCGGCACGGTGACCAAGACGAGCGTGGTGCTGCTCGACGCTGCGGGCCGGCAGGAGGAGATCGCGCGGATGCTCTCGGGCGCCGAGGTCACGCCCGAAGCCCGCGCGCAGGCCGACCGGCTGCTGGAGGGGGTGTGAACGTTTCGAAAGCCAGGCATGGCTCTCCAAATCCCTCCTCTAAAAGCAAAGCTGTCGCATCAGACACAAGCGGAGGCGGGCAGGGGGGGTGGAGCGCGCTCCTGCTCGTCGCTGCCTGCACCCCCGCCATCCCCGCCACCCCCGCGCCCGAGGAGGCCACCGCCGCCGTGCAGCCCAACAATGCCACCTACGGCACCGACGCCCATCTGGCAGCGTCCAGGCCCGACGCGGTGCTGCGCTATGCCGACCACCCGCGCGGCTTTGCCGAATTGCGCCTGCCCAAGGGCGAAGGCCCGTTCCCGCTCGCGGTGATCTATCATGGCGGGTGCTGGAAGACCGGCATCGCCAGCCAAGCCTACATGGCCCCGCTCGCCACCCACTGGCAGAGCCTCGGCATCGCCACGCTCAATGTCGATTACCGCGAGGTGGGCGACGGGGGCGGGTGGCCCGGATCTTTCGAGGACTGGGCGGCCTCGGCCAGGCTGATCGAGGAGGTCGCGGCGAACCACCCGATCGACCGCGCCCGCGTCACGCTGGTCGGCCATTCGGCGGGCGGCTTGCCTGCGGTCTGGCTGGCGAGCGCGAGCGGCGAGGATGGCCCGGTGGGCACACGCGCCGCGCTCAAGGTGCGCGCCGCGATCGTGCTCGACGGGCCGGGCGATGTCGGGGCCGAGCAGCCGGCCTTTGACGCGCTGTGCCAGTTTGCGGCGGTCGCGCCCTTCATCGGCACGCCCGCGCCCGCGCGCACCGGCGCGATCTCTCCGGCTGCCCATGCCCCGCAACTGGCCGAAATCCTGTTCGTGCAGGCAAAGCTGCCCGCGCCCTCGGCCACCACGCAGGCCGCGCTTGCCGCAGGCGGAGCCAGGGTCACGGTGCGTGAGAACCCCGGCGCGAGCCATTTTGCCATCATCACCCCGGGCAATCCTGTCCATCAGGCCAACGAAGCCGCGATGCTGGCGGCAATCAAGGGCGAATGAGGATTCCATGACCGATCCGGCCACCCTTTCCGAAGCCGAGGCCGCCAACGAGCTGATGCGTCTCGCCAAGGCGATCGCCCACCACGACCGGCTCTATCACCTGGAGGATTCGCCCGAGATTTCCGACGCCGAATATGATGCGCTGGTGCGCCGCAACGCCGAGCTGGAAGCAGCCTTTCCGCACCTGGTCCGCGCGGACAGCCCCTCGCGCAAGGTCGGCCACGCGATCACCGCCTCGCCGCTCGGCAAGGTAAGGCACGAGGTTCGCATGATGAGCCTCGACAATGCCTTTTCGCCTGAGGAAGTGGCTGAGTGGCTGGCGCGGATGCGCCGCTTTCTCAACCTGCCCGAAGGCCAGCCGCTGGCGATCACCACCGAGGACAAGATCGACGGCTTGTCCTGTTCATTGCGCTACGAAAGCGGCGTGCTGGTGCGCGCTGCGACGCGCGGTGACGGGCAGGTGGGCGAGGACGTGACGGCCAATGTCGCCCACATCCCCGACATCCCGCAGAAACTGCCCGATGGTGTCCCCGAACTGTTCGAGGTTCGCGGGGAAGTCTACATGGAGAAACAGGCGTTTACCGCACTCAATGCGGCGCAGCATGAAGCGGGCGGAAAGCTGTTTGCCAATCCGCGCAATGCCGCGGCGGGCAGCCTCAGGCAGAAGGACGCGAGCGTTACGGCCAGGCGCCCCTTGCGGTTCTGGGCGCATGGCTGGGGCGCGGCCTCGGCGGTGCCGGGGACGACCCAGAGCGAAGTGATCGAGCAGCTGCGCGCATGGGGCTTTCCGGTTTCGCCGCTGTTCGCGCGCGTGGTCGGCGGGACGCCGGAACTGCTCGCGCGCTTCGAGGCAATCGGCAAGGCGCGCCCCGATCTGCCCTATGATATCGACGGGGTGGTGTACAAGCTCGACCGGCTCGACTGGCAGGAGCGGCTGGGGTTCGTCGCCAAGGCCCCGCGCTGGGCGCTGGCGCACAAGTTCCCGGCCGAACGCGCCGAGACCATCGTCGAGGCGATCGACATTCAGGTGGGCCGCACCGGCAAGCTCACCCCGGTGGGCCGGCTCGCGCCGGTGTTGGTCGGCGGGGTGACGGTGACCAATGTGACGCTCCACAACCGCGACGAGATTGCCCGGTTGGGCCTGCGCGTGGGCGATCGCGTGGTGATCCAGCGCGCGGGCGATGTGATCCCGCAGGTGGTCGAAAACCTCACGCGCGAGGAGGAGCGCGATCCTTACGTCTTTCCCGATCACTGTCCCGAATGCGGGTCGGAGGCGGTGGCCGAGGAGGGCGAGGTCGATGTGCGCTGCACCGGCGGGCTGATCTGTCCCGCCCAGCGCACCCAGCGCCTGGAGCATTTCGTCTCGCGCAAGGCGCTCGACATCGAAGGGCTGGGCGAAAAGACCATCGCCCAGTTCTTCGCCCTGGGCTGGCTGGAGAGCCCGGCGGACATCTTCCGGCTGAAGGATCGCCGTGCCGAGATTCTCGGTCTTGAAGGCTGGCAGGAGAAGTCGGTCGACAACCTGCTCGCCGCGATCGAGGCCAAGCGCAGTCCCGATGCCGCGCGGCTCCTGTTCGCGCTCGGCATCCGTCATGTCGGCGAGGTGACGGCGCGCGATCTGATGAAGAACTTTCATGAACTGCCGGTGCTGCGTGCGCTGGCGGAGCGGGCGCATGCGGGCGATGCGGACGCGATTGGCGAACTCACCGCGATCGACGGGATCGGCCCTTCGGTGGTCAAGGCGCTCGGCAATTTCTTTCACGAACCCCACAATGTCGCGGTGTGGGAGGACTTGCTCGCACAGGTCACCCCGCCGCGCTACGAGGTGCAGACCATCGCCAGCCGGGTCGCAGGGAAAACCGTGGTGTTCACCGGCAAGCTCGAGACCATGAGCCGTGACGAGGCCAAGGCGCAGGCCGAAAGGCTGGGCGCCAAGGCGGCCGGTTCGGTCTCGGCCAAGACCGATCTGCTCGTCGCCGGGCCGGGGGCAGGCGCGAAGCTCAAGAAGGCCGCCGAACTCGGGATCGAGGTTGTCGATGAAGCGGGCTGGGCGGCGATCGTCGCCGAGGCGCTGGAAGGCAAGGCGTGAATTTCCTCGCTTTCCATCACCTCGCCGTGCAGATCGCAGAGCGGCTGCGTGCGCGGGGCGAGAAGGTCGCGGTGGCCGACGGGGCGACCGGCGGCCTGATCGCGGCGAGCCTCCTGAGCGTTCCGGGCGCGCTCGATTTCCTGGTCGGCGGGGGCGTGGTCTATTCCCTCCGCGCGCGCGATGTGCTGTTTGCTCTCCCGCGCGAGGCCTACAGGGGGATGCGCGGGGCCAGCGAGGATTACGCGCTGTTGCAGGCGCGCGCGATCCGCGACAATTTCGGCGCGGACTGGGGACTGGCCGAGAGCGGTTCGGCCGGCGGGTCGGCGCACCCCAGCGGCGCACCTGCCGGGCGCTCGGTTGCCGCGCTGGCGGGGCCGGGCGGGGAATACACCCGTCTGCTCGAAACCGCCTCGGACGATCGCATCGCCAACATGGAGGCCTTTACGCGCAACGCGCTCGAAGCCTTCAGGGACGCGCTTGGGGCTTAGCGCGCCCTCCGCCGGCGCAGCCACAGGATCGCCCAGTCGCCGCTTTGCAATCTTGCGGCCATGCGGAAACCGGCCCGGCGCATGGCGCGCTGCACGTCATTCTCCTGCTCGCCCGCCAATAGGCCGGCCACCAGCAGGCTGCCCCCCGGCACCACCGCCTTCCCGAAATCGGGCGCGAGGCGCACCAGCGGGCTGGCAAGGATGTTGGCAATCAGCAGATCGTAAGGCCCGCGCAAGGTGATCAGCGGATCGCCCATCCCGTCGGCGAGGATCATCAGCGCCTCGCCCGGCCTGGGTCCGAGCGCGATGGCGTTGCGCGCGGCGTTGTCCGTGACCACCGGCACGCAAACCGGATCGATGTCGGTCAACGTGCACAGCGCACGCGGCCACAGGCGCAGCGCGGCGAAGCCGAGCAGGCCGGTGCCGGTGCCGATATCAGCGATATTGCGCACCGCCATGCCGGTTGCCTTCATGTGGCCGAGCATTTCGAGACAGCCTGCGGTGGTGCGGTGTTGGCCGGTGCCAAAGGCCTGGCTGGCGGGAATGATGATATCGATCGCATCGGGCGCAGCGGGAAAATCGGGGGTGTGGACATGGAAGCGCCCGGCCCGGATCGGCGTGACGCCCTGCTGGCTGAGCGTCACCCAGTCTGCGGGAGGGAGTTGCTCGATGGTGATCTTCGGAACCCCATTTTCCGCCACCCCCGCGAACAGGCCAGCGATCGCCGCTTTCTGGGCTTTGCCGGGCCTTGCCGGATACCAGGCTTCGAGCACCCAGTCCTCGGGCCGGTCCTCGGCGACCTCGCGCCCGGCGATGACGAGATCGGGGTCCCAGTCCTCGATTGCGTCATGCGCGATGAGCGCCGCCTGGACCACGGGCTTGGGGGCGAAGGCCGAGAGTTTCCAGGTGGCGTTAGCGGACAAAGCTCGCTCCGTTGGCATCGATCACCGCCCCGGTCATGCTCGGCGGCGCGTCGAGCGCGCAGAAGGTGATGATCGCGGCGATTTCGTCCGGGGTGGCAACACGGCCGAGCGGAATGTCGGCGAGCAGCCCCGGCCCGCCGCGGCTGGCCAAGTAGTCGCCGGCCATGGAGGTGTCGGTGAAGCCGGGGGTGACAGCAAAGCTGAGGATGCCTTGCCTGGCATAGGCGCGGGCAATGGTCTTGTGCATCGCCACCATCCCGCTCTTGGCTGCGGCATAGTGCCAGTGCGCGGGCGAATCGCCGCGATAGGCGGCGCGGCTCGCCACGTGCACCAGTCGGCCGGCAAAGCCACGCGCCTGCCAGTGGCGCACCGCAAAGCGCGAGAGCTGCGCGGCGCTGGTGAGGTTGACACGCAGCGTGTCCTCCCACGCATCGAGCCATTCGATGTCCGACCGGTCGAGCCGGTTGGCCTCGAAGCGTCCGGCATTATTGACCACCACGTCGATGGCCCCGCCCGCGATCTCGAGTGCCTGCTCCCACAGGCTCTGCGCGGCTAAGGGATCGCCGAAATCGGCCGCGATCAGCGGCACCCCGGGAGGCAAGTCGGCCTGCGGACGCGAGGCGTGGCCGATGACTCTCGCCCCGCGCGCGGCCAGCGCCGCAAGCGCTGCCCTGCCGATGCCGCGGCTCGATCCGGTTACAAGAATGTGTCCCATGCAAGGCGCTATCCGAAACTTTGCAAGCCGTGTCCACTATGTCGCCGCTTGCCTCAGCCGACATCCGCGCTAGATGGGATGCGACCAACAGGGACACGACGGTATCATCATGAACCAAAGACCGCTTTCGCCCCATCTCCAGATCTGGCGCTGGGGGCCGCACATGCTCGTTTCGATCCTGCACCGCGCGACCGGTGACGGGATGGCGCTGGTCGGGCTGGGAGTGCTGGTGTGGTGGCTTGGTGCGCTCGCGGGCGGGCCGGAAGCCTATGGCAGCTTCCAGCGGATCATGGGCTCGGTCCCGGGAATGATCGTGCTGGTCGGGCTCTCCTGGGCATTCTTCACCCACCTGATGAGCGGGCTTCGCCATTTCGTGCTCGATATAGGTGCCGGCTACGAACTCAACACCAACCGCCTGTGGTCGATCGCCTCGCCGGTGATCGCGGTTGTTCTTACCGCGGCCTTCTGGGCCGTTATCCTGATCAGGTAAGGGGACGACACATGGGTAACGGAACTTCCATCGGCCGCGTCCGCGGCTTGGGCGCAGCGCATCACGGCGCGCATCACTGGCTGGTGCAGCGCTTTACCGCGGTGGGCAATCTGGTGCTGATGAGCTGGCTGCTGGTCAGCCTCGTCATGCTCGGGGATTATGGCCATGCCACCATCACCAAGTGGCTCGCGCATCCGTTCAACGCGACCGCGATGATCCTGCTGGTGTTCAGCCTGTTCTGGCACGCAAGGCTCGGCCTGCAGGTGCTGATCGAGGACTATCTGCACGACACCGGCACCAAGTTCGGAGCGCTCCTCGCGCTCAACCTCGCAACCATCGGCGGCGGCGCCTACGGGATTTTCAGCGTCGCCGCGCTCGCATTCGGAGGTAAGGCCTGATGGCTACCGCAGCACCCAAGGGAACCGCCAATGATGTGGGAGGCGCGCATCTGAAGGGCGCCTACACAATCGTCGATCACACCTATGACGTGGTGGTGGTGGGCGCGGGCGGTTCGGGCCTGCGCGCGACCATGGGCGCGGCCGAGGCGGGCCTGCGCACCGCCAACATCTCCAAGGTCTTCCCCACCCGTTCGCACACGGTTGCTGCCCAGGGCGGGATCGCCGCCTCGCTCGGCAACAACAGTCCCGACCACTGGACCTGGCACATGTATGACACTGTCAAGGGTTCGGACTGGCTGGGCGATCAGGATGCGATCGAATACCTCGCGCGCGAGGCCCCGGCGGCGGTCTATGAACTCGAACACGCGGGCGTTCCTTTCAGCCGCAATCCCGATGGCACGATCTACCAGCGCCCGTTCGGCGGGCACATGCAGAACATGGGCGCCGGCCCGCCAGTGCAGCGCACCTGCGCCGCGGCCGACCGCACCGGCCATGCCATGCTTCATGCCCTCTATCAGCAAAGCCTGAAGTATGACGCGGACTTCTTCATCGAATATTTCGCGCTCGATCTGATCATGTCCGAGCGGGACGGGGTGAAGCAATGCGTCGGGGTGATGGCGATGTGCCTCGATGACGGCACGATCCATCGCTTCCGCGCGCAGAGCGTGGTGCTGGCGACCGGCGGGTACGGGCGCTGCTACTACACCGCCACCTCGGCCCACACCTGCACTGGCGACGGTGGCGGGATGGTGCTGCGCGCCGGCTTGCCGCTGCAGGACATGGAATTCGTGCAGTTCCACCCCACCGGTATCTACGGCGCGGGCGTGCTGATCACCGAAGGCGCGCGCGGGGAGGGGGGCTATCTCACCAACTCCGAGGGCGAGCGCTTCATGGAGCGCTACGCGCCGAGCGCGAAAGACCTCGCCAGCCGCGACGTGGTGAGCCGTTCGATGGCGCTCGAGATCCGCGAGGGCCGCGGCGTCGGGCCGGAGGGCGATCACATCTACCTCCACCTCGATCACATCGATCCCAAGGTGCTGGCCGAGCGCCTGCCGGGCATCACCGAAAGCGGCAAGATCTTCGCCGGGGTCGATCTCACCAAACAGCCGCTGCCCGTCACCCCGACGGTGCATTACAACATGGGCGGCATTCCGTGTAACTACCATGGGCAGGTCGTGACACTGGGACCGGACGGCAATCCGGATACCGTCATTCCCGGCCTCTATGCCGTGGGCGAGGCGGCCTGCGTTTCGGTGCACGGGGCCAACCGCCTCGGCTCGAACTCGCTGATCGACCTCGTGGTGTTCGGCCGTGCGACCGGCCACCACCTGCGTGACAACCTCAAGCCCAACGCCAAGCAGCCCGAGCTGCCCGCCGACAGCGCCGATTTCGCGCTGACCCGGCTCGATCACTTCCGCTACGCCAATGGTGGCTCGCCCACCGCGCAGATCCGCGCGGAGATGCAGAAGGCGATGCAAAAGCACTGCGCCGTGTTCCGCGACCAGAAGCTGATGGACGAGGGCGTGGCCAAGCTGGCCGAACAGAACAAGCGGATGGAGGACATCCATGTCACCGACCGTTCGCTGATCTGGAACTCCGATCTGATCGAGACACTCGAGCTCGACAATCTCATGGCCCAGGCCAATGTCACCATGGCCAGCGCCGCCAACCGCAAGGAAAGCCGCGGCGCCCACGCGCACGAGGACTACCCCGAGCGCAATGACAAGGAATGGATGAAGCACACCATCGCCTGGTTCGATGGCTGGGGCGGGCGCGGCGGCAATATCCGGATCGATTACCGCCCGGTCCACGATTACACGCTGACCGACGATATCGCCTATATCGAGCCGAAGGCGCGGGTGTATTGATCCAGCGTTTCGGCGAATGAAATCGAAGGCCCGGTCCTCTTTCGGGATCGGGCCTTTGGTTTTGGTGCATCTGGACAATGGCGGCTTGACGCTGGGGGCACGCAGAGGCAGCTTCGCCCGCGATGAACAGGGGCTGGATCATCGCTGGGCTTTTTGCGCTATTCCTTGCGGCTCCGGTGCGACCTCCTTGCTTGGCCCAGTCCGCGCCCGCCAATCCTTTCCAGCCGCCGCCGCACACCGCGCCGTTTCCCGATCTCGGCAGCGGGGAGAGCCGGATCGAGCGGCGGACGAGTTTCGAGGCCGGGCCGGAATTGCAGCGCGGGGTGTCCGCCGCAACCTTGCGCGACCAACAGCGCCGGCTCGATAGCGCGCTGGCCGCGATTCGGCCCCACACCCCCGGCACGCCGGATGCCTTCGTCGTCACCGTCGCGCTCGATAGCGATCCGGTCTTCGCGCGCGAGGCGCGCGAGGCGGCGCGGGTGTTGGGGGCGCGTTACCGGGCCGAGGGGCGCATGCTGGTGCTTGCCGGGCCGGACGGGGTGCGCGACGATGCCCCCCACGGCTCGATATCCGCGCTGGCGCTCGCGCTTTCCCACATCGGGAGCCTGATGGATCCTTCGGAGGACGTGCTGGTGCTCTATACCACCAGCCACGGCGCTGATATCGGCCTGGTCTATCACTACGGCGACACCGGCTACGGCATCCTCAGCCCCGCGCGGCTCAAGGCGGCGCTGGAGGAGGCGGGTATCCGGCGGCGGGTGCTGATCCTCTCGGCCTGCCATTCTGGGGTGTTTGTGCCGGTGCTCGCCAGCCCCGACACCGCGATCCTCACCGCGGCGGCTGCGACGCGCACTTCCTTCGGCTGCGCCGCCGAGAACGACTGGACCTTCTTCGGCGATGCGCTGATCAACCGCGCACTGCGCCAGCCGGTCAGCCTCGAAGAGGCGGCGAAGATGGCCGGGCGTTCGGTCGCGGAATGGGAAACCCGGGCACGCTTCCTCGCCTCGCTCCCGCAGGTCAGCATCGGCGCCGAGGCCAAGGGCTGGCTGGCGCAGATCGAAGCGCACATGCCCCGCATCGCCAGCGCGCCGGTGGGCCGCCCGGCCTTCGATCCGGCGGATTTTATCGCGCCGGCACGCGCCGGGCAGAAATGATCTTCACCGGCCTCGCCAACATCTCGCCCTTCATCCAGCCTTCGCCCTTGTTAGGATCGATCGCGGTGGCGTGGATCGCCGCGACCACGTCCATCCCGTCCGTGACATAGCCGAACACCGCATAGCCGTGCTTCCAAACCGGATCGCTCGCGGATGGATCGGCGTCGAGGCCGGTCTGGTCCTCGATCATGATAGAGAAATCGCCGTTGGCGCTGCCAGGCTCGCCCATTGCCATCGACAGCGCGCCGTGGGTGTGGGTCAGCCCGGTCTGCGTCGTCGGCTCGTGCGGGATGGGCGGCAGGATGCGCTTGGGATCGAACTGGGTGCCGCCCTGCAGCAATCCGTTGGGGCGCGGCGCCCGGTCCAATCGCATTGCGCGGTAGAAGACCGTGCCGTCGAGACGCTTTTCATCAACATAGCGCAGGAAGTTGCCGGCGGTGATCGGCGCACGCTCGGTTTCGAGCGCGATGGTGATATCGCCCAGTTCGGTGGACAGCACCACGCTGACGCTCGCGGCCTCGGGGAAGGGGCGTTTGCCCGGTCGACCGGTTGCGGGGGTGGGCGGAACGGCGGCGATGACCTGCCCTCCCGGGCTGGCCAAGGGCTGGGTGCCATCGATCAGGAACTTCATCAGCAAGGTGCGCTGGCAGCCGGGTGTGGGGTCGTTGTCGCAATTGTGGAAATTGTCGTCCGAGACGAGATAGAGGAAGCTGCCCTCCGGCTCCTCGCGCAGCGCCAGCCCCTCGAAATTGTCGAGCGTGAGCGGCGGGGCGAGCACGGCAAGTGTGGTTGCAGCATTGTCGGGCGCAAGCCTGACGATTGCCGCGCGGTTGCCTTCGCCGGGGTTGTAGCTGCGCAACAGGACGTAACAGGTGCCCTCAAGGCTGCAGGCGGCATCGCTCGGCACGCCCCCGGCGGCGGCAATCCCCTCGGGCACGGCGAGGTGGAACGGCGTGGACCCGGTCGCGGTAATGCGCAGGCAGTTGGGGCGCGCCGGATCGGCCCATTCGCCGCAAGCCAGCAGGCCTTCGGCAAAGCCGGCAAGGGTTTCGATCCCGCGATTGGGTTCTGCCCCCGCCACCAGCGCCGCCGCGCCGCTCTCGCCGCCGGCCGCCGCGCCATCGAGGGCGGGATAGCGCCAGATGCGGTGCTCCTGCTCGAAGGCGACCAGCCATGTCCCGTCCCCCGTTCGGGTGATCGCCTCGGCATCGCCGCGCTCCTTGGAGCCGAGCCTTCTGCCCTTCGCGTCGAGGAGCGGGGCGAGGGTCACTGCGGAAACATCGACCAGCCGGCCCTGCACATCCTCCGGCGTCAGCACCAGCCAGCGCCCGTCATCGGTGACGGCGTAGAGCTTCCCGTCGTACCATTCGAGGCCCGAAATGCCGCCGATCCCGGCCTTGTCGGGCGCGATCGCCACGCCGCCGCGGTAGATGAGCGCGCCGACCTGCCTGTCCGGCTCGCCCGGGGCAAGCTCGATCGGCTCGGTCAGCGGCAGGAAGCTTTCGCTCTGCGCCAGCGCGGGCGCGGCAAGGGCGGCAAGCAGAGCGGAGAAGGCGGCGCGCAACATCATTGGTCCGAACATATCGGCGCTTCGTCGAGGCGCAAGCGGGCAGGCGCGCGGTTCATCGGGTGGCAATGTTTACAGCCGTAGTCGTGATGACTACAGATGTAATCAAGCTTGAGGGAGGCCCCTTCGTGAACAGCACCGAGGAACCGGTCCACGAGCGCATCACCGAGGCCGAGCTGGCGGTGATGGACGTGCTGTGGCAACGCCCGCGCCGCACCGCGGCCGAGGTCTGCGAGGAAGTCTGCGCCGCGCGGGGCTGGAGCCCCGCCACCGTCAAGACCCTGCTGTCCCGCCTTGTCCAGAAGGGCGCAATTGCCGCCGAGCCGGACGGGCGGCGCTATCTCTATTCGCCGCTGATCGAACGTGCCGCCTATGTCGGGGGCGAATCCCGGCGGCTGGTCGACCGGCTGTTCGGTGGCAGCGCGGCCTCGCTGGTTGCCCATCTGGCCGAGACCGAGGCGCTTACCGAGGATGACCTCGCCGAAATCGAGGCGCTGCTCAAGGAGCTTAGGCCATGAGCGTGGCAGTGCTGGAAACGCTCGCCTGGAGCGGCGCGCTGATCGCTTTGGTGCTGGTGCTGCGCCGTCCGGTGGCCCGCACCTTCGGGCCGCAATATGCCTATGCGCTGTGGGCCTTGCCGGTGCTGCGGCTGGTGCTGCCGCCGCTGACCCTGCCGGCATGGATGGCCCCGGCCGACCCGCTGCTGTCGCAGCTCGCGCCGCACCCCGCTCCGAGCGAGGCCACGCGCGCCACGCTCGTCGAGCCGCTCGCCTGGCAGGCCGAGAGCGTGCCAGCCACCTTCAGCGTGGCCGCCCCGCCGCCGCCCGAACCGGCTTTCGATTTCCTCGCTTGGTTGGGCACCCTGCCGCTTGCGGAAATCCTGCTGGCGGTGTGGCTGGGCGGGGCGGGGGTGTTCCTGATCCGTCGCTTCACCGCCTATTTCGCGCTGCGCGAACAGCTGCTGGCCGACGCGCGCGAGGTCGGCAGAGCTTCCGGGCCGCTGGGGCCGATCCGGCTGGTCGAGACCCCCGGCACGCTTGCCCCGCTTGCCTTCGGGGTGCTCGATCCGGTGATCGCGCTGCCGCCGGGCTTCATGGCCCTGCATGACCGGCGCGCGCGCGATCTCGCGCTGGCGCACGAGCTGGCGCATCACCGCGGGCTTGATCTGCTGGTCAATGTCGTGGTTCAGCCGCTTTTCGCGCTGCACTGGTTCACCCCGCTCGGGCACTATGGCTGGCTGGCGCTGCGGCGCGATCAGGAGGCGGCCTGCGATGCCCGCGTGATCGCCCGCCGCAGCGCCGAGGAGCGGGCCGCCTATGCCCGCCTGATCGCCGGATTCGCGGCCGGCCCCAACCTTGCTCTGGCCGCGCCGATGGCGTGCCCCGTGCTTGGCGAGAAATCCATCATAGAACGATTGAGGAGCCTGAGGATGTCGCACATTTCACCCCGCCGCCGTCTGGCTGGCCGCGCGATGCTGGGCCTCGGCCTGCTCGCGCTGCCGTTGACCGCCACGGTCAGCTATGCTGCCGGCGAGGCCGCGCCGACGCTGCCCAAGCCGCCCGTGCCTCCGGCACCGCCTGCGCCCCCGGCACCGCCCGCCCCGCCTTCACCCCCGGCGCCGCCCGAGGCCCCGGAGCCGCCCGCGCCCCCCGCGCAGCCGGCGATCGAAGCGATCCTCGCGATCGATCCCGATGCCCCGGAAGGCAAGGACGGGAAGGTCGAAGTGATCGAGCGCGTAGTCCGCGGCGAGGACGGCAAGGAAAAGCGCGTGCGGATGGTGTTCCGCGGTCATGGCGACCGCGCTGCGCAGGCTGCCGAGCTGAAGGCCTTGGCCGAAGCGCGCCGCGCCGATCAGGAGAAGATGCTGGCCGAACTGCGCCAGGGGCTGGCGGAGGCTGACCGCGCGCTGGCCGACATGCCGCGGATCGTCAGCGAGGCCATGGCCGAGGCCGAAGCAGCCCGCGCCGCAGCCACAGCGGCAAGCCAGCAGGCCCGGGTGGTCGTCAAACGCGAATGCCGTCCGGGCAGCGACGAGCCCGCCGAAACCACCGAGCACGCCGACGGGACGAGCACCGTGACCATTTGCGAGCGGCGCATTTATGCCTCCGCGCGCAGGGGACTGAAACAAGCGCGCGACGAGATTGCCGCCAATCGCGATATCCCGGAGCAAACGCGCCAGCGAATTCTCAGGGAGCTTGACCGTGCGATCGTCCGGTGGAGCGAGAAGGAAGGCTGAGCAGCCTTACTTCGATCTGGGCAGGGGTTTGGGCCGGGCGGGATACCTGCACCCACGGCCCAGCCCCAGACCTTTCAGGAACCCGCGCCGCACCATTCCCGCAGTAAAGGCGGCGCGCAGGGCGCGGTCGGCATCGGCCGCGCCCGTCACTTCGCGCAGGATGCCGCGAAAGGGAATGATCGAGCCCACCACCTTCTGCCCGATCCGCCCGACATTGATCCCGCCGCCCTCGCTTGCCTCGGCAATGTCGTAATCCGCGCCCAGCACCTCATCGAGTTCGGCGATGTCGGCGATGATCGCGTTGCAGCTCTTCAGCCGCGCGGTCGCGTAGGGGTTCTCCATCGCCTGTTTGAGCAGCTCGGGAATGTCGCGCGCGTCGAGGTTGAGATCGCGCAGCGGGGTCTTGGCGACTTCGGCCGCGTCGGGCTCGGGCACCACCTGCGCGGCTGCGGGCAAGGGCGCGATCAGGGCGGCGGCGAGCAGAAGCCTAGCCGTTTTCGAAGAATACGTCACAGGCGGTATCGTCCTTGCTTTCAAGGCCCAGACGCAGAGCGGCCATGCGCTGACGGCTGGTGCCGTGGGTGAAGCTTTCGGGATTGACGCGCTGGCCGGCATTGCGTTGCAGGGTATCGTCGCCGATGGCGCTGGCGGCGGCGAGACCTTCCTCCAGATCGCCCGGCTCGATCCGGTCGCGGTTGCGGCCCGCCCACATCCCGGCATAGCAATCGGCCTGCAATTCCATCGCCACCTGCAGGCGATTGGCGGCGGCGGGATTGCGCTGCTGTTGCTTGCGCACCTGCGCCGAAAGCCCGGTGATGTTCTGGACGTGGTGGCCATATTCATGCGCGATCACGTAAAGCCGCGCGAAATCGCCGCCCGTGCCCGACATCTGGGCGAGCTGGTCGTAGAAGCTGGTGTCGATATAGATGCCCTTGTCAGCCGGGCAGTAGAACGGCCCCACCGCCGATGTGGCGCTGCCGCAGCCCTCGGTCGTCACGCGGCCATCGCGGTAGAGATCGAGCACCGGGCGCTGGAACGCGATGCCCGCGCGTTCAAAGACGGCCTGCCAGGTGGCGTTGAGGCTGGCGAGTGCGGCGCAGGCCTCGCCGGCATATTCGCTGGCGGCGCAGACCTCCGCCTCGCTCATGTCGCTCGCGCTGCTCGTGCTGCCGGGGGCGGCCTGCTGCTGGACGCTTTCGACCATGCCGATGGTCTGCATCGGATCGAGGCCGAACACCAGCGCGCCGATGAGCGCGATCACGATTGTACCGCAGCCGATCCCGCCCGCGCGGCGCATCCCGCCGCCACCGCTTGAACGCACCTCGATATCCGAACTGTCATAGGGCCCCAGCCGCATCGCGTTTCCTTACCTTCGCGCAAATCGCTGGACAGCCGCTTGCGGCGCGGCAAAAGCGATTGCCAATACCCGTACAAGTGCAGGAGTTGCCGCCAATGCTCAAGGAAAAGCGCGCCCTGGTGACCGGCTCGACCTCGGGAATCGGACTGGCAATCGCGCGTGCGCTGGCTGCCGAGGGGGCCGAGGTAATTCTCAACGGGCTCGGCAATCCCGAAGAAATCGCGCAGCTTTGTCAGGAACTGGGCGCGAGCTACAATGGCGCAAACCTGATGAAGCCGGACGAGATTGCGGCGATGATGGCCGACATCGGCCCGATCGACATTCTCGTCAACAATGCCGGGATGCAGCACGTTGCGCCGGTCGAGGATTTCCCGCCGGACAAGTGGGACGCGATCATCGCCCTCAACCTGTCGGCGGCGTTCCATACCACGCGCCTGGCCGTGCCGGGGATGAAGG
Source organism: Erythrobacter tepidarius (assembly GCF_002155695.1). Lineage (GTDB taxonomy): Bacteria > Pseudomonadota > Alphaproteobacteria > Sphingomonadales > Sphingomonadaceae > Erythrobacter > Erythrobacter tepidarius. The sequence continues at coordinate 73,728 of NZ_MUYJ01000003.1, read as the reverse complement.
CCAAGGGCTGGGGACGGATCATCGCCACCGCGAGCGCGCATTCGCTGGTCGCCTCGCCCTACAAGAGCGCCTATGTCGCGGCCAAGCACGCCATTGCGGGTTTCACCAAGACGATCGCGCTCGAACTTGCCACCCATGGCATCACCGCCAATTGCATCAGTCCGGGCTATGTCTGGACCCCGCTGGTCGAGAACCAGATTCCCGACACCATGGCCGCGCGCGGCATGACGCGCGAGCAGGTGCTGAACGAGGTGCTGCTCGCCAAGCAGCCGACCAGGAGTTTCGTCACTCCCGAGGATGTCGCCGCGCTGGCGGTGTTCCTGTGCAGCGATGCGGCGCGCAACATCACCGGCGCGAATTACGCCATCGACGGGGGATGGACCGCCGAATGAGCGCGCTGCGCATCCGGCTGCTGGTGACCTTGCTGGCGAGCCTGATGCTGGCCGCCTGTGCCCGCGCGCCGCTCGGCAGTGTCCCGGCTCCCGAACGTTCTGCCATCGCCGCGCGGCTATCGGCCGATATCGCGGTGCTGGCGAGCGACGATTTCGCCGGGCGCAGGCCGGGCACACCGGGCGAAGAGAAAACGCTCGCCTATCTCGAACAGCGTTTTGGCGAGGTTGGCCTGCTGTCGGGCACGGGCGATCCCGGCTCCTATTGGCGGATGCCGGTCGATCTGGTGGCGGTCAGGCCCCTTTCGGGCAAGCTGATCCTTGCGCGCGGGCGCACTGCGCTGGTGGTGCCCGAGGCAGAGGGCGTGGTCTATACCCGCCGCCGCCGTGCGCTTGCGGCCGGCGGGCCGGCCACGGGCGTGCCGGTGGTGTTCGTCGGGCGCGGGGAAGGGCCGGTCGCGCCCGAAACCGTGGCGGGCGCGATGGTGGTGCTGCTCGGGGCCGAGGGGCGCGAGCCTTCGCGCATGGCCGATCCCTACCGCGACCGGGCGACGGCGGTGATCACCGTGCTGCCCGATGCCGCAGCCCTCGCCGAACTGCGCGCCGCGCGCGAAGGGGAAAGCGTGCAGCTGGCGAGCGAGGAGGTCGATACGCTCACGGCCTATGTCACCGACAGCGCGCTGGCGCAGGTGCTGGGCAAGGCCAACTGGGAGCGACTCAAGGCGCGCAGCGACGAGCCCGATTTCACCCCGATCGAGATCCAGCTGGCGATCAGCATCGAAGCCACCGCCGAGCGGCACCAATTCACCAGCAGCAACCTCATCGGCATGATACCAGGCCGGCTGCCGGGATCGGGTGCGGTGCTGGTGCTGGCGCACTGGGACCACCTCGGCGAATGCGGCGCGGCGGATGCGACGCAGCGAATCTGTCATGGCGCGGTCGACAATGCCAGCGGGCTCGCGGTGCTGCTCGAACTGGCGCGGCGCTTGAAGACCGGCCGGCCGCCCGATCGGGACATCTATTTTCTGGCCAGCACCGCGGAAGAGGCCGGTCTGCTCGGCGTGCGCGCCTTTGCCAAGGCCCCGCCGGTGCCGCTGTCCAGCATCCTTGCCGCCTTCAATCTCGATATGCTCGCGCTCGCCCCCAAGGGCAGCCCGGTAGGCTTCATCGGGGAAGGCCGGACCCCGCTCGACACGGTGATCCGCGCCGAAATCGCGCGCAGCGGGCGCAGCATCGGCGACAAGGCGCTGGCCGAGCGTTTCCTTGCCCGGCAGGATGGCTGGGTGCTGCTCGAACGGGGCGTGCCCGCGGTTCTGTTGTCGAGCGCCTTCGGCAGCGAGGCGGTGCTCCAGCCCTTCCTTGCCCACCGCTACCACCGTCCCGCCGATATGGCCGGGACGATCGAGCTGGGCGGGGCGGTCGACGACCTGCTGCTGCACGAGCGGCTGGTGCGCATTCTCGCCGATGCCGCGCGCTATTCTGCGCCGGCTGGCCTGCGCCCCTAGCCTAACCTGCAAACCGCGGTTACATGGGCCGCCACGAATCTCCCGCGCGAGGAGATGCCCCCTCCCGAACGCAAGAAAGTGGCACGCATGGATATCCCGCTCGGTCTCACCTTCGATGACGTGCTGCTCCGCCCGGCGGAGAGCAGCGTATTGCCGAGCATGGCCGACACCTCGACTCGTCTGACGCGTGAGATCGCGCTTAACATTCCGATCCTATCCGCGGCGATGGACACCGTGACCGAGGCCGACATGGCGATCGCGATGGCGCAGCTAGGCGGGATCGGGGTGCTCCACCGCAATCTCGATATTGATGCGCAGTGCGCCGCGGTGCGCGCGGTCAAGCGTTTCGAGAGCGGGATGGTGGTCAACCCCATCACCATCGGCCCCGACGCGACGCTGGGCGAGGCGCAGGCGCTGATGCAGGCCAACCGGATCAGCGGCATTCCCGTGGTGGACGCCGCTGGCAAGCTGGTCGGCATTCTCACCAATCGTGACGTGCGCTTTGCCGAGAACCCGCAGCAGCCGGTGCGCGAACTGATGACGACCGAGAACCTCGCCACCGTGCCGCTCGGCACCAGTCAGGACGAAGCGCGCCGGCTGCTCCACGCCCGCCGGATCGAAAAGCTGCTGGTGGTGGATGATGCCTACCATTGTATCGGCCTCATCACCGTCAAGGATATCGAGAAGGCGGTGAATTATCCGAGCGCCACCAAGGACAACGCTGGCCGCCTGCGTGTTGCGGCGGCGACCACGGTGGGCGATGCCGGGTTCGCCCGAACCGAGGCGCTGGTCGATGCCGAGGTCGACGTAATCGTGGTCGACACCGCCCACGGCCACAATGTCGAAGTCGCGCGTGCGGTCGAGCGGGTCAAGAAGCTCTCCAACGCGGTGCAGGTGATCGCCGGCAATGTCGCCACCGCCGAAGCGACCCGTGCACTGGTCGATGCTGGTGCCGACGCGGTCAAGGTCGGGATCGGGCCCGGCTCGATCTGCACCACCCGCGTGGTGGCCGGCGTCGGGGTGCCGCAGCTCACCGCGATCATGGAAAGCGCCGCCGAAGCGGCCAAGTCGGGCGTGCCGGTGATTGCCGATGGCGGCCTGCGCACCTCGGGTGACGCGGCCAAGGCGCTGGCGGCAGGTGCGTCCTCGGTGATGGTCGGTTCGATGCTGGCCGGCACCACCGAGAGCCCTGGTGAGGTGTTCCTTTATCAGGGCCGCTCCTACAAGGCCTATCGCGGCATGGGCTCGGTCGGCGCGATGGCGCGCGGCTCGGCCGACCGCTACTTCCAGCAGGACGTCTCGGCGATGAAGCTGGTGCCCGAAGGGATCGAAGGCCAGGTGCCGTTCAAGGGCCCGGTAGCCGACGTGATCCACCAGCTGGTCGGCGGGATCAAGGCGGCGATGGGCTATACCGGTTCGGCCAGCATCACGCAGTTGCAGCAGCGCGCGCAATTCGTGCGCATCACCAATGCCGGGCTTTCGGAAAGCCATGTCCACGATGTCGCCATCACCCGCGAGGCGCCCAATTATCCGACGCGCTGAGACCGGGGCATGACCCCGGCCGCCAGAATCCAGGCGGCGATCGAGCTGCTTGATGGCGTGATCGCCGCTGCGCGTGTCCAGGGCGCGCCGGCAGACCGGATCATCGCCGACTATTTCCGCGCGCGCCGCTTTGCCGGATCGAAAGACCGGCGCGCGGTGCGCGATCTGGTCTATCGCGCAATCCGACTGTGCGGCCCGGTGCCCGAAAGCGGGCGCGCGGCGATGCTGGCGGTGGCGGCGCAGGATGCGGGCGTCGCAAGCCTGTTCGACGGCTCTGCCTACGGCCCTGCACCCCGTGCCGCGGGCGAGCCGGTGGCGAGGACGGGGCTGGCGGCCAAGTGGATCCTCGCCGATTTGCGCGCGTCCGGGCTGGGCGGGCCCGCGATCGCCGCGCTGCTCGAGCGCGCGCCGCTCGATATCCGTGTCAATGCCCTCAAGGCCGACCGTGCAAGCCTGGTGTTGCCCGAACCGGGCGAGCCGCTCGCCAGCACGCAGGGCCTGCGCTTCGCCACCGGAACGCCGGTCGAACAGTGGGATGCCCATGCGGATGGGCTGATCGAGGTGCAGGACCTCGGCAGCCAGCTGATCGTCGAGGCGCTGCCGGTCGCCCCCGGTGACACCATCATCGACCTGTGCGCCGGCGGCGGGGGCAAGACGCTGGCGCTTGCCGCGAGGCTGGGCAACGCCGCGAGCCTGATCGCCGCCGATACCGACAAGCGCAGGCTCGGCAATCTCGCACCGCGCGCCGCCCGCGCGGGGGCGGCGATCGATCAAGTCGTGCTGCTCGAACCGGGCCGCGAGATGCAGGCGCTTGCCCCCTTTGCCGGCAGGGCCGATCACGTGCTGGTCGATGCGCCCTGTTCGGGCAGCGGGACATGGCGGCGCAGCCCCGAGGGACGCTGGCGACTCGATCGCGCCGGGCTTGCCCGGCTGAACCGGCTTCAGGATCATGTGCTCGATCTTGCCGCGCAGCTGGTGCGGCCTGGCGGGACGGTGAGTTTCGTCACCTGCTCGCTGCTCGATGCCGAAGGGGCCGATCGCATCGCCGCCTTCCTCGCGCGTCACCCGGACTGGCGCGCCGAGGCCCTGGCGATGCCGCTCGGCCGCGCGCATGGGCCGGGCTGGCGACTTGACCCATACCATGACGCAACGGATGGTTTTTTCGTCGCGGGCTTGCGTTCGCCATGATATTGTGAACTCTATGGCTCAGCCCTCCGGTTCCCGGTCTTTTGCGCTGAAGGAGCTTCTGATGCGTTTCGCACCCGCTGCCGCTGCCCTTTCGCTGTGTCTGGCCATTTCGGCAAGCGTGCTCAATGCCGGCGCCAGCCAGGTTCCCGATCCGCGCGCCGCTGCGCTGATCGCGCAAGGGCGGGCGGCGCTCGCCGCGGGCCAGACCGAGGCGGCGGTTGATGCCTTCGAGGCCGCTTTGGCGGTCGATCCGGGCTACACGCCGATCTTCATCGACCTTGCCGAAGCCGCGCGCAAAACCGGATTGCAAGGCAAGGCGATCCGCTATTACCGCGAGGCGCTGGAACGCGATCCCGGCAATTTCGCCGCGATTTCGGGCGAAGGCGCGGCCCTGGTGGAGAAGGGCGCGGTTGAGAAGGCGCGGCGCAATCTCGCCAAGCTGCAATCGCTGTGCGGCGATAATTGCCCCGAAACCATGGCCTTGCAGAGCACCATTGCACGCGCGCCATCGGCGCGGCTCGCGGTTGAAACCGCAGCGAGCACGCCGGCGAGCAATTGACGCTCAGATCAGGTTGCCGAACTCGGCCACCAGCGCGGCATAGACATCGCGTTTGAAGGGCACGATCAGCTCTGGCAGCAATTCGGGCGCGACCCAGCGCCAGGCGTTGAATTCGGGCGGCTCGTGGGCATCGAGGTCGATATCCGTCTCCTCGCCGAGGAAGCGGCCAAGGAACCAGTGCTGTTCCTGCCCGCGATACTTGCCCTTCCAGACCTTGCCCAGAAGTTCGGGCGGCAGATCGTAGCGATAGGGCTGCGCGGACTGCGCGATCACCTCGACCAGGTGCGCCGCAACCCCGACTTCCTCCTCAAGCTCGCGCAGGGCCGCCGTGCGCGGATCCTCACCCTTGTCGATCCCCCCCTGCGGCATCTGCCAGAAGCCATGTGCGGAAGGATCGACGCGCTGGCCGACGAAGACGAGGCCATCGCGGTTCACCAGCATGAAGCCCGCGCAGGGGCGGTAGGGCAGGCCTTCGGGGCTCATGCGGGGTTGGCCAGCATGAACTGCATCGCGGCGATCACGCGTTCGAGATCGTGTTGCGTGCTCGGCACCATCTGCCTGAGATTGATGAAACTGTGCGTCACCCCGCGCATTTCGAGGAACACCACGTCGCGCCCGGCATCGACCAGCGCCTTGGCGTAGGCGCGGCCCGAATCGCGGATCGGATCGAGGCTGGCGGTGACGACGATGGTAGGCGGGGCGGCCGAGTGGTCGGCGAGGATGGGAAAGCCGCGCGGATCGTTGCGGTCGGCGCCATAGGCGGCATCGAAGAAGGCCATCGTCTCGGCGGTGAGGAGGAAGCCTTCGCTGAACGCCGCCATGCTGTCCGAGCCGTTGGCGTCGGCGACCAGCGGGAAGATCGGGACTTGCAGCACCACAGGGACGGCGGCGGGGCGCTGCCCAAGCAGCTGGCTCACCACCACAGTCGCATTGCCACCCGCCGAATCGCCCATGGTGATGATCCCGCTGGCGGCGCGGCCCAGTTCGGCGGGGCTGGAGGCAACCCAGCGCGTCGCCGCCTCGCAATCGAGGATCGCGGCGGGGAAGGGGGCTTCGGGCGCGCGGGCGTAATGCACCGCGACGAGCGGGAGGTCGATCAGCGCGGCGATCTCGGTGCACAGCGCATGGTGGGTTTCGAGATCGCCGATGACGAAGCCCCCGCCGTGGTAGAAGGTGATCACCGGCGTCGGCCCCTCGCGCTTTTCGCGCGCGTCGTAGAGGCGCAGCGGAATGTCACCCGCCGGGCCGGGGCAGGCGAGGTCACGGATCACCGGGAGCTGACGCGCCGGGCGGTCGGCGAGATTGTGCATCGCGACATAGGACTGCCGTGCCTCTTCCAGAGTCATGTCCGCAAGCTTCGGCCCGTTCACCTGCGCCATCATGTCGAGGAAGGCCTTCATGTCGGGGCGGATATAGGGCGCGTCGGTCATCGTGGTTCTCTCCCGGTTAGCTGGCCGGTGCGATAGGCGAGCGAGAGCCGGATTTCCACTCGCTTGATGATGAGCGGCGCGCTAGCCAGCGAAGCGATGGACAATCTGACACATAGCCTCGTCGGCGCGGTGCTGGGGCAGGCGGGGTTGAAGCGCACCACCGGCCTTGCCATGCCGGCGCTGATCATCGGCGCCAACCTGCCCGACGTGGACGCGGCGTGCTTCTTCTGGCTGGAGGGCACCGAGCATCTCGCCTTCCGCCGCGGCATCACCCATGGCCCGCCCGCGCTGGTGCTGTTGCCGCTGGCTCTGGCGGGGCTGCTGTGGGGCTGGGACCGCTGGCAGATGAAGCGCGGCACGCGGCCCGAGGCGCGACTGCCCGTGCGCTTCGGCTGGCTCTATGCGATGGCCTTCATCGGGTGCCTCAGCCACCCCTTCTTCGACTGGCTCAATGTCTATGGCATCCGCCTGCTGGAGCCGTTCTCCTCGCAGTGGTTCTATGGCGACACGCTGTTCATCATCGACCCGTGGCTGTGGGCGGTGCTGATCGCGACCGTGTGGTGGTCGCGGCGGCGGGAGAAGGCGGGGGCGGCTTTTCGCTGGCCGGCAATCGTCGGGATTGTGGCGACACTGGGCTATATCGGCGCGAATGCAGCCCTTTCGTGGAGTGTCCAACGCCTTGACGGCGAAATGCAAGAACCCTATCCGGTCGCGGTTATTGCGGCACCCGTGCCGTTCGCCTTCTGGAACCGCGAGCGCATCGCGTTGGTCGAGGATGGTCGCTGGATTTCAAGCCACTGGAACGGGTTGGCATTCGGCTATGGCTACGCCAATTCGAAGGCCACACAGTGCAAGCTGCCCGACCTCACCGCAGCCCGCCGCACCAATTCGCAACTCGACGCCTTCCTGTTCTGGTCGCGCGCGCCCTTTGCGGTGCGGGCGCGGGACGGCTCAGTGATTCTCTACGACGCCCGCTTCTACGATCCGCGCGCGCGGGACCGGTTCTCGATCGCGCTGCCGGATGTCAAATGTGTGGAACTCTCCGCCGGGTAAGGCGCTTCGGGCAGCATGAGTAACACCCAAATCGTATGGCTGCGGCGCGACCTGCGTCTTGCCGACAATCCCGCGCTCTACCACGCCGCCAAGGCTGGCCCGGTCGTGGTGGTCTATGTCCTCGATGACGAAAGCCCCAGGCACCACGCCTATGGCGGGGCCTCGCGCTGGTGGTTGCATCATTCGTTGGCGAGCCTTGCGCGCAGCCTGGAAGCGCGGGGCAGCAAGCTGATCCTACGGGGCGGGGAGGCGGTGGCGGAACTGACCAAGTTCGCGAACGAGGTCGGCGCGAACGCGATCCACGCCAATTGCCATTACGAACCCTGGTGGCTGAATGCCGAGCGCAAGCTGGCCAAGAGCCTCGACCTGCAATTGCACCATGGCAACTATCTCATGCCGCCCGGCAGCATCACCACCGGCACCGGCGGGCAATACAAGATCTACACCCCCTTCAGCCGCGCCCTGCGCGCCGAATTCCCGCCGCGTTCCGAAGTCCCCGCGCCCGACCGGCTCGAAGCCCCCGCCAGCTGGCCCGCTTCGGACGATCTGGCATCATGGAACCTGCTTCCGACGAAGCCCGATTGGGCCGGGGGGATGCGCGCGTTCTGGGAAGTGGGCGAAGAGGCGGCCCACGCGCGGCTCAAGGCTTGGGAAGCGGACGTCGACGACTACGACGACAAGCGCAATTTCCCCAGCCTTGACAAGGTCTCGCGCCTCTCGCCGCATCTGCATTTCGGCGAAATCTCGCCGATCCAGATCTGGCATGCCTTGAAGCATCATACCTCCAAGGGCTGGGAGACGTTCGAGGGCGAGCTGATCTGGCGCGACTATTCGGCCAATGCGATCCTGCAATTCCCTGCCTATGCCACGCAGAACTACCGCGCGGAGTTCGACCGCTTCCCCTGGCGCGATCCCGCCACCGATCCCGCCGCGGCGCGTGATCTCAAGGCATGGCAGCAGGGTCGCACCGGGTACCCGATCGTCGATGCCGGAATGCGCCAGCTGTGGCAGACCGGCTGGATGCACAATCGCGTGCGGATGATCACCGCGAGCTTCCTCATCAAGCACCTGCTGATCGACTGGCGCGAGGGGGAAAAGTGGTTCTGGGATACGCTGTGCGATGCCGACTACGCCTCCAACGCGACCAACTGGCAGTGGACCGCGGGGACGGGGGTGGATTCCAACATGTTCAGCCGGATCATGGCGCCGCTTTCGCAATCCGAGAAGTTCGACGCCGCGCGCTACATCCGCACCTATGTGCCCGAACTCAAAGGGCTGGAAGAACCTTACGTCCATGACCCGGAGCAATTTGGGCAGCGACCCGCAGGCTATCCGCGCAAGATCGTCCCCCACAAGTTCGCCCGCGAACGCGCGCTGGCGGCGCTGAAGGCAATGAAGGACAGCTGAAGGGCTTGCCCACGCGCCCCGCGCCCGCCTAAGCCTGTTGCCGACGAGACAAGACGGGAGAATGCGATGCGTGGGATCGGAACCTTGGCTGCGGGCGCGGCGCTGGCGGCACTGCTGGCAGCGGCATCCGGACCGGCTGTGGCGCAGGAGGCGCCCCACGTCAGGCTCGCGCCCATGGGCGAGGTCACGCTGACCCAACCGCCGGCGCGTGACCAGACTGAACTTCAGGTGCTGTTCTGGAGCGACGAACAGCGCAGCCAGCGCTTCCGGGCGATGGAGCAGTGGTTCGCCGGACACGAGGTGCCTCCGCCGCCCTCCACCCGTCCGCTGGAAAAGGGCACTCCGCTCAACCCCGCCTTGCAGGCCGAGATTACCGCGCTGATGAAGGCCACCGGCACTGCAGGCGTGATGGTGCTGGTGGATGGCAAGGTCGCCTTCGAGCATTATGGCCTCGGGATGGGCCCCAAGGATCGTTGGACCAGCTTCTCGGTCGCCAAGAGCTTCACCTCGACCCTGCTGGGTGCGGCAGTGAAGGACGGCAAGATCGCCAGCCTCGATGATCCGGTGACCAATTATATCCCCGGCCTTGCGGGCAGCGCCTATGACGGCGTGACCGTCAAGCAGCTGGCCACCATGACCAGCGGGGTCAAGTGGAACGAGGACTACACCGATCCCAATTCGGACGTGGCGCAGATGAACCGCTTCGTTGTCGATTACGGCCCCGAGGCGATCGTCGCGCAGATGAAGGCGCTCCCGCGCGAGGCGGAACCGGGGACCAAGTGGGTTTACAAGACCGGCGAGACCAATCTGCTCGGCCTGCTGGTCGAAAATGCGGTCGGCATGTCGCTCGCCGAATATGCCCAGCACCACATCGTTGCAGCGGCCGGGTTCGAGGGTGGGCTGTTCTGGATGGTCGATCCGCGCGGCGGCAATATCGGCGGGTGCTGCCTCTCGATCCGCCTGTCCGACTATGCCCGCATGGGCCAGTTCGTGCTGGAAGGCGGCGGGGCCGAGGTGCCGCCGGACTGGTTTGCCGAAGCGACCGACAGCCTTGTCGATTTCGGCGAAAGCGGCTTCGGTTATGGCTACCAGTGGTGGACCTATCCGCAGGGTGCCTACGGCGCGCAGGGGATCTTCGGACAGGGGATCACGATCTTCCCGGAAAAGAAGATCGTTTTCGCCTATGTCGGCAACTGGGCCAAAGCCAGCGGCGGGCCGGAGCGCGAGCAGTTTCTGGAGCTTGCCCGCAAGGTTGCCGCCCAAGTCGAATAGACTGCGCGGCGCGCCTGCCTCAGATCACCTGCCGGTAGACCCCGACATTGCTGTAGCGCTGCAAGATGTTGTCGTGCACGATCGGGCTGAGCAGCTCCGAAAAGGCGCAGCCGACGATGCAGTTGTCCCACCACACCACCTCGGCCTGAAGCGATTCGAGGCCGGGCAGGGTGAGCCAGCACAGCTGGCCTTCGTACATGCGGTTGATCGACGAGGCCGAGAAGCCCGAGATCGACAGGTCATGCACCACGCTCTGGAAGGCGCGGCCCCCTGAAGCGCGCAAGGTCGCCGGGATTGTCAGCCGTGTGCGCGGACTGCAACGATCTTCCTGCGCGGCCAGACGATAGGCATCGTTTTCCGGTGGCATGACTTCAACCTCGTGTCAGACGCGGGCCGCGCACGCGGCCTGAGCTATCAGGTTGAATGAGCCTGAAATCCCTAAGGCGCCGTTACCGGAATTGGTAAACCGCTGCCCCCGCTTGCCGAAAAGGCGCGCGAAAACAATTCAGCCGATGCGTTCGCGGTGGAGCATGTCGAAGCCTTCCACCAGCAGCGCGACCAGCCGGTCGGCGACGACTTCGGGAGGCTTGACCGTCTCCGGATCCTCGCCGGGGAAGGCCCGGGCACGCATGTCGGTGCGGGTCGCGCCCGGATCGATGATCGCGACGCGCAGGCGGCTGAGCTTCTCCACTTCCGCGCCATAGGTTTCCAGCAGGTTCTCGAACGCCGCCTTGGTCGCGCCATAGGCGCCCCAATAGGCCCGCGGCGCGCGACCGAGACTGCTGGTGAGGCCAATCAACCGGCCCGCCTCGGACTGGCGCAGCATCGTGTCGAAGGCGGCAATCATCGCCTGCGTGGCGACCACATTGGTCAGCAGGGCCTGGTTGAACTGCTTGGGTTCGATCTGCGCAACCGGTGTCAGATCCGGCAGATAGGCTGCTGAAAGCACGAGGATATCGAGCTTGTTCCAGCGGCCGGCAATCGCCGTGGCGAGGCGCGTGATCGAATCCGGCTCGGTCAGATCGAGCGGGGCGATGGTCGAGGTTCCGCCCGCGGCATGGATTTCATCCTCGACCGCCTCCAGCGCCTTGACCTTGCGGGCGACGAGAATGACGTGTGCACCGGCCCCAGCCAGCGCCTTGGCGGTGGCCGCGCCGATGCCGCGGCTCGCGCCGGTGACGAGCGCGATGCGCCCGGAAAGCGGTTTTGCAGTCTCGGTCATGGAATCATGCGGCCTTGGGGTCAGCGAAGGGAAGCTCGGCGTTCTTGGCTTCGGCCAGCGCAAGGTCGGTGAGCGAAGTGGGGTAGTCGCCGGTGAAGCAGGCGTCGCAGAACTGCGGCCGGGCCGGATCGCGCTGTTCATGCCCGACTGCGCGGTAAAGCCCGTCGATCGAGATGAAGGCGAGGCTGTCGGCCTTGATGAATTCGCGCATCGGTTCCAGGTCCATGCGCGCAGCCAGCAGCTTGGAGCGTTCGGGCGTGTCCACCCCGTAGAAGCAGGAATGCGCCGTCGGCGGGCTGGCGACGCGGAAATGGACTTCGGCCGCGCCCGCCTCACGCATCATCTCGACGATCTTGAGCGAGGTGGTACCGCGCACGATCGAATCGTCGATCAGGACGATGCGCCGACCTTCGACGAGCGCGCGGTTGGCATTGTGCTTGCGCTTGACGCTCGAATGGCGCGCGCCGTCGCCGGGCTGGATGAAGGTGCGCCCGACATAGTGCGAGCGGATGATGCCAAGCTCGAAGGGGATACCCGAGGCCTGAGCGAAGCCGAGCGCGGCCGGCACACCGCTGTCGGGGACGGGGACGACCAGATCGGCCTCGCACGGCGCCTCGCGCGCGAGCTGCACTCCGATCGCCTTGCGCGTCTCATAGACCGAACGGCCGACGAATACGGAATCGGGGCGGCTGAAATAGACGTGTTCGAAGATGCAGGGGCGCGGGGCCGGGTTGCCGAAGGGACGCACCGAGCGGATTTCGCCCGAGAAATTGACCAGCACCAGTTCGCCGGGCTCGACTTCGCGGATGACCTCGGCGCCGACCACGTCGAAGGCGACGGTTTCGGAGGCGAACAGGATCGATTCGCCCATCCGCCCCATCACCAGCGGACGGATGCCGAGCGGATCGCGGCAGGCGATCATGCCCTCGGGCGTCATCACGATCAGGGCATAGGCGCCCTCGACCAGTCGCAGCGCGTCCACCAGCCGGTCGGCAATCGTGGGGTAGCGACTGGTGGCAACCAGGTGGATGATCACCTCCGTGTCCGAAGTCGACTGGAAGATCGAACCCTTGTTCACCAGATCGGCGCGCAAGGTCATGGCGTTGGAGATATTGCCATTGTGCGCCACGGCAAAGCCGCCGCTGGCAAGATCGGCATAGAGCGGCTGGACGTTGCGCAGGCCCGAACCGCCAGTGGTGGAATAGCGCACGTGGCCGGCGGCCATATGACCGGGCAGTTCGGCGATGGCTTCGGGGGAGGAGAAATTTTCGGCGACATGGCCAAGGCCCCGCCGGGCGTAGAACTCCGAGCCGTCCCAGCTGACGATTCCCGCCGCTTCCTGCCCGCGGTGCTGGAGCGCGTGGAGGCCCAGCGCGGTTGCCGCCGCCGCATCCGATGCATTGATCGCGCCGAAGATGCCGCATTCCTCGCGCAGTTTGTCGCCATCGGCATAGTGGAAGGGGTGAGTCACTTCGAGGGGTGTCATCGGCATCACCAGACCTGCCCGCAAATCAGCCGCGGGGTGGGCCTTGCCCCAATGGCGATATGACGGATCAATTACAAGGGATAGCGGCCCCGCCATGCCCGCCTTTTTGCTGACCGCGATGTGACAGGCGCGGCGTGCCTTGCCGATCATGCCGGCTGACCTGCGCAAGCCCGGCGGCGACAGGACAATGGCCAAGCGCGGGATTGCAGCGGCATGTCCGGCGCACTACAGGCAGCGTTCACCATAAAGGCAGCACCCCACCTTCCATGCTTTCCCCCTTCGAATGGATGATCGCCAAGCGTTACCTCTGGCCCGGCAAGGGCGAGGCCTTCATCGCGCTGGTTGCAAGCATTGCGGTGGGCGTGGTGGCGCTCTCGGTCGCGCTGCTGGTGGTGGTGATGAGCGTTATGAACGGCTTTCGCGCCGAGTTGCTCGACAAGATCGTGGGGCTGAACGGCCATGCCATCGTCCAGGCCTATGGCGGCAGGCTCGACAACTGGCAGAGCGTGCTCGCCAATGTCGAGCGCACGCCGGGCGTGGTCGAAGCCTCGCCGCTGATCGAGCAGCCCTTGCTGATCAGCTTCGATGGTAGGGTGGAAGCGGTGTTCGTGCGGGGCGAGACCGACGAGAACATTGACGCGCTGAGCGACAAGGTGGTGATGGGCGATATCCGCAAGCTCTACCAGGCCTCGGCGGTCGGGGCAGCGGGCCGGGTGGCGATCGGCTCGCGGCTGGCGCAAAACCTTGGCATCCGGGTGGGTGACACGATTACGATCATCAATCCCCAGGGCCGCGCCACCCCGTTCGGAACCTCGATCCGCCAGATCGGCTACGAGGTCGGGGCGATCTTCGAGGTCGGCATCTACGACTATGACGAGAAGTTCGTTGTCCTGCCGATCAGCGCGGCGCAGACGCTGCTGCTGATGGGCGACAAGATCGGGATGATCGAGGTCACCGTCGAGGATCCGGACAAGGTCAGCCAGATTCTCCAGCCGATCGCCGACAAGCTTGCCGGGCAGGCGGTGGTGTCCGACTGGAAGAGCATCAACTCCGCGCTGTTCGAGGCGCTTCAGGTGGAGCGCGTGGCGATGTTCTTCGCCTTGAGTTTCATGGTGGTGGTGGCATCTTTCAACATTCTGTCGAGCCTGGTCATGCTGGTGCGCGCCAAGACCCGCGACATCGCGATCATGCGCACGATGGGCGCAACGCGGAAAAGCCTGCTCAAGATCTTCGTCACCACCGGCACCACTATCGGCGCAATCGGCACGGCCGCGGGGCTGGCGCTGGGCGCGGTCGTGCTGTTCTTCCGCGAACAGATCGTCGCCGCCATCGCCTTCGCCACCGGCCAGCAGATCTGGAACCCGGAAGTGCGCTTCCTTTCCAGCCTGCCCTCACGCACCGATCCATGGGAGGTCCTCGGCATTGTCGCGCTGGCGCTGGGGATGAGCTTCCTGGCGACGCTCTATCCGGCGCTCAAGGCAGCCAATACCGATCCGGTGCAGGTGCTGCGCTATGAATAGCCCCCGGCCAATCGTTTCGCTCAGGGGCCTCCGGCGCTCGTTCGAACAGGGCGGGCAGCGCATCGACGTGCTGCGCGGCGTGAACCTCGACATCATGCCGGGCGAGATCGTTGCCCTGCTTGGGCCGTCGGGTTCGGGCAAGTCGACCATGCTCCAGGCGATCGGCCTGCTCGAAGGCGGGTTCGAGGGTTCGATCGTCCTTGCCGGGCAGCAGGCGGAACACCTCGCCGGGGATGAGCGCACCCAGCTCAGGCGCGAACATCTCGGCTTTGTTTACCAGTTTCACCACCTCCTGCCCGATTTCGACGCGCGCGAGAACGTGGTGATGCCGCAGATGATTCGCGGGGTGGCGCGCGCGGCGGCCGAAGCGCGCGCCGATGCCCTGCTGACCGGTCTCGGTCTCGGCGAACGCCTGACCCACCGGCCGAGCCAGCTTTCCGGCGGTGAACAGCAGCGCGTCGCGGTGGCCCGCGCGCTCGCCAACCGGCCGATGCTGGTGCTCGCGGACGAGCCGACCGGCAATCTCGACGAGGCGACTTCGGACGTGGTACTGGGCCAGTTCCTCGCGCTGGTGCGGGGCGAGGGCAGTGCGGCCTTGGTCGCCACCCACAACGAACGCCTCGCCGCGCGGATGGACCGGGTGGTGCGGCTCAAGGACGGCGTGTTGATCGAAGGACTTTGACACAGGACGGGACATGACCACGATTGCCGATTTCACCGTCACCACCAACACGGGCGAACCGCTCGATCTGTCGAGCAAGCTCGGCAAGGTGCTGCTGGTCGTCAACACCGCCAGCAAGTGCGGCTTCACGCCCCAATATGACGGGCTCGAGCAGCTCTACCGGCGATACCGGGACCGCGGGTTCGAGGTGCTGGGTTTCCCCTGCAATCAATTCGGCGCGCAGGAACCGGGCAGCGACGCGGAGATCGAGCAGTTCTGCAAGGTCAATTTCGGGGTCACTTTCCCGCTGATGGCCAAGATCGACGTCAATGGCGAGAATGCCTCGCCCTTGTTCGACTGGATGAAGCGGCAAGCCAAGGGGCTGATGGGCACCACGGCGATCAAGTGGAACTTCACCAAGTTCCTGATCGACCGCGAGGGCCGGGTCGTCAAGCGCTACGCCCCGACCGACAAGCCCGAAAGCATCGCCGCCGACATCGAGAAGCTGCTCTGACGACAGCCACCCCCTGTGGAGAATTAACCGGCGGGAACGCTTCCGAAATCGGCGCAAATTCCTAAACTGCGCTCATGGCCTTTGCTCCCTTCGTTCCGCTGCGCGTGATGTCGTCCTATTCGATGCTCGAAGGGGCGATCGATCCCAAGGCGATCGCCAAGCTGGCGAGGGAGCGCGGCTTTCCCGCGATCGCAATCTGCGACCGCAACGGGCTTTACGGCATCATGGCCTTCGCCAGCGCCTGCAAGGGCGAAGGGGTGCAGCCGATCATCGGCACGCTGCTGGGCGTCGCGCGCGAGGGCGTGGACGGATCGAGCGCGCGGACGATCGACTACCTGCCGCTCTATGTGCAGGATGAGGCAGGCTATGCCAATCTCTGCCACCTCGTCAGCAAGGCGCATCTCGATCGCCCGCTGGAACTCGAACCGCATGTCACGCTGGCCGATCTCGAAGGGCGCACCGGCGGGCTGATCGCGCTGACCGGGGCGGGCGAGGGCGGGCTGACGCGGCTGCTCGCCGATGGCCAACACGAGGCCGCGGCGCGGCTGGCCGAGCGGCTGGAAGCGCTGTTTCCCGCGCGGCTCTACATCGAGATCGCGCGCGCCGGCGATCCGGTGACACAGCGCGCCGAAGAGGCGTTGATCGAACTTGCCTATGCCCGCGACCTTCCGCTGGTCGCCACCAACCCTGCCAATTTTGCCGAGCCGCATCAATACGGGGCGCATGACGCGATGCTCTGCATCGCCCATTCGACTCAGATCGAGGCCGAGGATCGCCCGCGCTCCAACCGCGAGGCCTATGTCAAATCGGCCAGCATGATGGAGGAGCTGTTCGCCGATCTGCCCGAGGGGCTGGCCAATACGCTCGTCATCGCCCAGCGTTGCGCCTTCGCACCGCCCTATCGCAAGCCGATCCTGCCCAGCCTTGCGGGCGATCTGGCGGGCGAGGCGCGGATGCTGGCTGAAGATTCGCGCCGGGGGCTTGAAGCGCGGCTCGCCGCCTATCCCGATCTCACCGAGGACGAGCGCCGCGTCTATTCCGACCGCCTCGAATTCGAGATCGAGGTGATCGTGAAGATGGGCTTCCCCGGCTATTTTCTGATCGTTGCCGACTTCATCAAGTGGGCCAAGGAGCAGGGCATTCCCGTGGGGCCGGGGCGCGGCTCGGGCGCGGGCTCGGCGGTGGCATGGGCGCTGACCATCACCGATCTCGATCCGATCCGGCTTGGGTTGCTGTTCGAACGTTTTCTCAATCCCGAACGCGTGTCGATGCCCGACTTCGATATCGACTTCTGCGAAACCCGGCGCGGCGAAGTGATCCGCTATGTCCAGCAGAAATATGGCGCAGATCACGTCGCGCAGATCATCACCTTCGGCAAGCTCAAGGCGCGCGCGGTGCTGCGCGATTGCGGGCGCATCCTGCAGATGGGCTACGGACAGGTCGACCGCCTGTGCAAGATGGTGCCCAACCACCCGACCGATCCCTGGTCGCTGTCGCGCGCCTTGAACGGCGTGGCCGACTTCAAGCGCGAATACGATAACGACCCCGAAGTGAAGCGCCTGGTCGATCTGGCGATGCAGCTCGAGGGCCTGCCGCGCAATTCCTCGACCCATGCGGCGGGCGTTGTGATCGGCGATCGCCCGCTGGCGCAGCTCGTGCCGCTCTATCGCGATCCACGCTCGGACATGCCGGTGACCCAGTTCGACATGAAGCATGTCGAATCCTCGGGCCTGGTGAAGTTCGACTTCCTCGGATTGAAGACCCTCTCGGTGCTGCGCAAGGCGGTCGATCTGCTGGCGCAGCGTGGCATTGCCATCGACCTCGGCGCGCTGCCGCTCGATGATCCGGCGGTCTATGATCTGATGAAGGCGGGCAACACGGTAGGGGTGTTCCAGCTCGAGTCCGAAGGGATGCGGCGCACGCTCAAATCGGTGAAGCCGACCAATTTCGGCGATATCATCGCGCTCGTCTCGCTTTATCGGCCCGGCCCGATGGACAACATCGACCTGTTCGGCAAGCGCAAGGCGGGCCTCGTGCCGATCGACTATCCACACCCCAAGCTCGAAGGAATCCTTGCCGAAACCTACGGCATCTTCGTCTATCAGGAACAGGTGATGCAGGCAGCCCAGGTGCTGGCCGGCTATTCGCTCGGCGATGCGGACCTGCTGCGCCGCGCGATGGGCAAGAAGGTGCAGGCCGAAATGGACGCTCAGCGTGGCCGCTTCGTCGAGGGTTGCAAGGCGGTTTCGGGCATCGATGCCAAGCGCGCCAACGAGCTGTTCGACTTGATCGACAAGTTCGCCGGCTACGGCTTCAACAAGAGCCACGCGGCCGCCTATGCGCTGCTCGCTTACCAGACCGGCTGGCTCAAGGCGCATTACCCCGAGGAATTCTACGCCGCTTCGATGTGCTTTGACATGCACCAGTCGGACAAGCTCAGCGTGTTTGTCGACGATGCGCGGCGCTATCCCAACGGATCGGGAGGGATCGAAGTGCTGCCGCCGTGCATCAATGCCTCCGAGGCGCGCTTCACTGTCGAACAGACCGATCACGGCTATGCGGTGCGCTATGCCCTCGCCGGGATCCGCAATGTCGGCGAGAAGGCGATGGAGGCGATCGTTGCCGAGCGCGAGGCCGGCGGGCCGTTCACCAGCCTCAAGGATTTCTTCGAGCGCCTGCCGCAGGGCACGATGAACCGCCGCCAGCTCGAAGCGCTGATCTGCGCCGGCGCGCTCGACACGCTCGAGCCTGATCGCGCTTTGCTCCACACCAATGCCGAGCGGCTGCTGGCGGTGGCCGATGCAGCGATGCGCGAGCGCAGCAGCGGGCAGGCCGGGCTGTTCGGCGGAGAGGATTCTGCCGGTGGTGATCTGCGGCTTGCCGCCGCCACGCCGTGGAGCAAGCCCGAGCGCATGGCGAAGGAGCGCGAGAATTTCGGCTTCTACTTTTCTGCCCACCCGGTGCAGCAGTATCGCGAGTTGGCCTCGGCCAATGGCGCGCGCACCTATCAGAGCCTGATGGAAGGCGGCGCGCCTGCGGGCGGGCGCGGGGCGGCGGTGATGGCGGTGCTGGTCGAAGGCATCACCAAGGCCCGCACCCGCAAGGGCGGCACCTTCGTGCGCGCCGATTTCTCTGACAGTTCCGGCCAGTTCTCGGCAGCCTGCTTCGAGGAGGCGCTCGTGCCGCAGTTCGAACGCTGGGCCGCGGATGGCGAGTGCCTGCTGATGACGGTCGAGCTCGACGCGCCCAATCCCGACGAGCCGCCGCGCCTCACCGTGCGCAGCGCCCGCCCGCTGAGCGCGGTGAGCGGGGCCACGCCGATGCAGCTCAGGGCCGATATCGCCAGCCTCGACGCGCTGCGCGAACTCAAGCTCGCGCTCGATGTGAGGGATGACGGCGATTTGATCGGCAATGGCGAGGTGGTGGTGCGGCTGCGGCTGGAGAGCGGCGGCCATGCGCAGCTGCGGCTTGGGCGCGGCTTCCTGCTGTCGGGCGAGATGGCCGAGCGACTGGCCGAGGTGCCGGGCATCAGCAATGTCGAGCTGGTGCCGGTCAAGAGCAAGGCGGCGCTGCGGCTCGTCGCTTAGCCGCACAGAAAGAGGGGGCAACCAGCGGTCGCCCCCCAAATGCAGGCATATTGTGGAAGCCGAGGACTACATCCCCGCGCCGGGGCCGTAGGTCACTTCGACGCGGCGGTTCTGCGCCTCGCGCACGCCATCGGCGGTGGGGACGCGCGGCTGGCTCTCGCCAAAGGCCTCGGCCATGATCCGCGCATCGGGAATGCCGCGCGCGGTAAGATAGCTGCGCACCGCGGCGTTGCGGCGCGCGGCGAGGCCGATATTGTAGCGCGCGCTGCCCGCGGTGTCGGTGTGACCGGCCAGCATCACCCGCGCCGTGCCGCAATTGCCATAGGCGGTGATGGCCGCATCGAGGATGGTCGCAGCCTCGGCCGTGAGGTCGGACTTGTCGAAATCGAAGAACACGATGAACGGCCCGGTGCTGCACACCGGCTTGGGTGCCGCCGGCGGCGGGGGAGGCGGCGGAGGCGGCGGCGGGGGAGGTGGCGGCGGAGGAGGTGGCGGCGGGGACGGGGGCGGAGCGGCTTTCCCGCCGAAATTATAGACCAGGCTCGCCAGCACCGAATGCGCGGTGTAGCCCGCCTCGATCGGCACGCCATTGGCCGCTTCGAGCGCGAACCCGTCGGCGACGAAATAGCGATACTTCACCCCCAGATCGACATGGTCGCTGACCGCCACCCGCAGGCCGGCGAGCAGTTGCCAGGCAAAATCGGTGGCGCTGTCGTCGACCACCGTGCCGATGCCGGCGACCTTGACCGGCAGATCGAGCTTGGCGATGCCGACCCCGCCACCGGCAAAGACCTGCACCCCGCCATCCTTGCCTAGTTCGACGAGCCCGTTGAGCATTCCGCTCCAGATCGACAGGTCTGCCTCGTTCTGCACCACCGTGCCCGGCGGCACCGTGAGGCCGCCCGGCAGGATGCCCGAATTGACCACGGTCAGCCCGTCATAGCCGTTGCGCTTGTAGCCGCCCTCGGCCTCGAGCCGGAAAGCCCCGAGATCGTAGCCGACCACGATATCGGCATCGATGCCGCTGTTGGTGTCGGCAAAGGCGGCGTTGGCTTGCGGGTTGTTGTTGGCGAGATCGACATCGACCTGGTCTTCGAGGCTGACCCCGCCGTTGATGCCGATGTAGAACTGCCCGTCGCGGGCCTGTGCGGGCAGGGTGATGCATGCCGCTGCGCCTGTCAGAAGAACCGCCGAAAACCTCATGTCCGCCCTCCGGGTGCTTGATAATGCGCCGTACTCTAGGCGTGCTGCATGGCAGGCTTGTGACAGCCTGCGCGATGTTTCGCGCCCTGTCCTGCGCAGCGCTGGGCGCGGCTTGCGAATGCTGCGCAAGGGCGATTGCCAAGCGCCCGGGGCAAAGGCATGGAAGCGCGGTGGATAGATCATCGACCGTGCGCTCAGGCGCTGCGGAGCTGACTTGAGGAGAGAAACGACGATGGCCGGAACCAGGCTCGGGGCAATGCAGGACTGGACCATGCGGGTGACCGCGGTGATTGATCACGCCGCGCGCGAGGCGCCGGAGCGGGAGATCGTCAGCCGCTGGGCCGATGGCAGCGAGACCCGCACCAACTGGGCCGGCATCCGCCGCGATGCGCTGAAGATGGCGCAGGCATTGCAGGCGCTCGGGCTGAAGCCCGGCGACAAGGTCGCGAGCCTCGCGATGAACCATTCGCGCCATCTGGTGAGCTGGTATGGTGTGGCCGGCATGGGCGGGGTGCTGCACACGGTCAACCCGCGCCTGTTCGACGACCAGCTCGAATATATCGTCAATCACGCCGAGGACCGCGTGATGTGCTATGACGCGGCGTTCCAGCCGATCGTCGACCGGATGCGCGCGCGCTGGCCCACGGTCGAACACTACATTTGTTACGACAGCGGGGCGAATGCTCCGGCCTTCGAGGACTGGATCGGCGCGCAGGACGGCGATTTCGAGTGGGTCACCGGCGCCGAGACCGACCCCTGCATGATCTGCTACACCTCGGGCACGACCGGCAATCCCAAGGGCGTGCAATACGAGCACCGCTCGACCGTGCTCCACGCCTTGGCCGGGTTGCAGCCGGCGGCGTTCAACTTCTCGAGTTCCTCGGTGATGCTGCCCGTGGTGCCAATGTTCCATGCGGCCAGCTGGGGCCTGCCCTATGCTGGCGCGATGGCGGGGATCAAGTTCGTGTTCTCGGCGGTCAACGATCCGGCCGTGCTGCACGATCTGATGCTGCGCGAAGGGGTGACCGATTCCGCCGGCGTGCCGACCGTCTGGCTGGCGCATTTCCAGTATTGCGATGCCAATGGCCTCGACCTGCCGCCGCTCAAGGCGGCGACCATCGGCGGTTCGGCGGCACCCAAGTTCATGATCGAACGGCTGATGAAGAACGGCACCCGCGTCCAGCACGCCTGGGGGATGACGGAGACGTCACCGATCGGCACCGTGGGCGGCCCGACCTGGGACTGGGACCAGCTCACGCTCGAACAGAAGGTCGAGAAAACCGCGATGCAGGGGCGCCCGATCTTCGGGGTGCAGCTGCGCACGGTTGACCTTGACGACATGACCACCGAACTGCCGCGCGACGGCAAGACTTCGGGCGCGCTCCAGATCCGCGGGCCTTGGGTGATCAAGCGCTATTTCAAAGCCGACAAGGACGCGGTCAACAACGAGGGCTGGTTCGATACCGGCGATGTCGGCATCATCCATCCCGACGGCACGCTGCAACTGACCGACCGCACCAAGGACGTGATCAAGTCGGGCGGGGAGTGGATCAGTTCGGTCGAGCTCGAAAACGCCGCCTGCGGCCATCCGGGCGTGGCCGAGGCTGCCTGCATCGGCATTTACCACCCGAAGTGGGACGAGCGTCCGGTGCTGTTCCTGGTCAGAAAGCCCGGGGCCGAGGTTTCGGCCGAGGACATCATCGCGCACCTCAAGCCGCTGGTTGCCAAGTGGTGGTTGCCCGATGCGGTCGAATTCCTCGATGAAATCCCGCACACCGCCACGGGCAAGATTTCCAAGAAGGACCTGCGTGACCGGTTTGCCGACTACAAGCTTGCCTGACGCGCCCATCCGGCCTGCGCAGCCAAGCGACGCTGGGGCCGTCTGTGCGATCTACGATTACCACGTTGCCCACGGCACGGCATCGTTCGACAGCGCAGGGCCGAGCGTTGCGGAATGGGCGGTCAAGATCGCCGAAGTGAGCGCGCGAGGATGGCCGTTCCTCGTCGCGGAGGCAGAGGACGCGGTGATCGGCTATGCCTATGTGACCCAGTTCCGCCCGCGCGCCGCCTATGCCCGCACCTGCGAGAACAGCATCTACATCGCCGAAAGCGCGCGAGGGCAAGGGATTGGCACGAAGCTGCTGAGGGCGCTGATCGATGCCGCGCGCGCATCCGGGTTCGAACAGATGATCGCGGTGATCGGCGGAGGCGAGCCGGCCTCGGTCGCGCTCCACGGCAAGTGCGGTTTCGTCCACGCAGGGCGGCTGCGCAATGTCGGCTTGAAGTTCGGGCGGCGGCTCGATACGGTCTATATGCAATGCGACCTGACGGGAGAGGGGTGGGACAATGCGTGAGGTTTTCATCGATCCGTCGCCGGCGAACTTTCAGGCCTTCAAGGACCTGCCGCGGGACACGCCGATCAATATGCTCAACCTGCTGCTCTACCGCGATCTGGCCGACTATCCGGAAGGACACGAGCACGCCGGCAAGGGCTGGAGCGGGCGCCGCGCCTACGCGGAATACGGGGTGACGAGCGGCCCGATTTTCCGCAGGGTCGGTGGGCAGATCATCTGGCGCGGCACGTTCGAGACCATGGTGACCGGCCCCGAGGGCGAGCGCTGGCACGATGCCTTCATCGCCCACTACCCCAATGCCGGCGCCTTCTTCGCGATGATCAAGGACCCGGATTATCAGAAGGCGGTGGTCAACCGCACCGCCGCTTTGGTTGACAGCCGATTGGTGCGGTTCGCACCGGGCGAGGCGGGGGAGGGGTTCGGGTGAGCGCCTAAATCAACCGCAACTGCCCGCTCACTTCCGGCGCCCTGAAGCGCGAACAATCGAGCTCGAACCGCGCCTTGCCGATCCCCGCACGCTTGCACGCCAGCTTGAAGCGCGCGCGGATGAGATCGGCCCAGACGCCTTGCGGGTTCATGCGGCTGTGGAAGTTCGGATCATTGTCCCGCCCGCCGCGCATCTCGCGCACGATTCCCATCACCTTGCCGGCGCGTTCGGGATAGTGGACGGCGAGCCATTCGCGGAACAGCGGCGCGACTTCGTGCGGGAGGCGCAGCGGGATCCAGCCAGCGCTTTTCACGCCAAGTTCGCCGACCCGCGCGATAATGCCTTCGATGAATTCGTCCGTGATCGCCGGGATGATCGGCGAGAGCGAGCAATGCACCGGCACGCCCAGCTCCACCAGCTTGCCCAACGCGCTCAATCGCTTGGCCGGTGCAGCGCAGCGCGGTTCGAGCTTGGCCGAGAGCATTCTGTCGAGCGTCGTCACCGAAATCGCCACCGCCACCAGCTTTTCCTGCGCCATCTCCGCCAGCAGGTCGGCATCCATAAGCACCCGGTCGGACTTGGTGGTGATGGTGACGGGGTGGCGCGCCTCGAGACAGACCTCGAGCAACTGCCGGGTGATCCGGTAGGAGCGCTCGATCGGCTGGTAGGGGTCGGTGTTGGTGCCCATAGCGATAGGGCGGGGCTGGTAGCCCTTCTTCGCCAACGTCGCCCGCAGCAGCGCGGCGGCGTTGGGCTTGGCGAAAAGCTTGGTCTCGAAGTCCAGCCCCGGCGAAAGATCGTGATAGGCGTGGGTCGGGCGGGCAAAGCAGTAGATGCAGCCATGCTCGCAGCCGCGATAGGCATTTACCGAACGGTCGAAAGGCACGTCGGGCGATTGGTTGAAGCTGAGGATTGATCTGGCCCTCTCCTCGGTCACCGTGGTGCGCAGTTTCACCGGCGGACCATCGAGCGATGCCAGATAGTCGCGCCAATCCCCGTCGACCGCGCGCGAGGGCAGGTCGAAACGGGTCGATGTCGCCCCTGACTGGGCGCCGCGTCCATGGATTCGCTCCGGCATGACCGGAGAACATATAAAGAACGATTATCCCGCTGTCATCCGCCGCGCGTGTGCCAGGCGCCGTTTTCGGGGTAGAGATAGCCGAAGGAATCGACCACCAAGGCGAACCACATGCCGATCTGGGTGGCGTGGTTCTCGCGGGTAATCCCGCCGTCGGCGATCATGTATATCCTGACCGCGATCACGCCATCGGGCTCGATATGAGCGCGGCCGAAATTCTCTTTGTAATAGTTCTTGTTGACCGCCTCAATCTTCCGTTCGCGCGTGGTGTCGGCATCGGCCTGGAAGGTGGCGAGCAAGGAGGAGCCGAGGCAGCGTGTCTTGGTCTTATCGTCCCCGCAGGCGAGCAGCAGGGCATCGGCGGTCACGCCGCCGTGGAGGGTGAACGCGATCCGCTCGGACCCGGCGGCAGAGGTGATGCTTGCCCCGGACTCGGTCAACGCGCGTTCGAAATCGGCGCGGGTGAAGTGCGACAGCGTTGAGGCTTGGGCCTGAGCCGCCGTGCTGCCCACCGCCAGTGACAGGGCTGCTGCAAGTATCGTGCAACGCACGCGATTCTCCCCCTCCCAAGGGGGTGCGCCAACACAAAATCGAGCTTGCGCCAGCGCGGCCATGCCACAGACCACAGGTGCAGGTCGTAATCAGACTTCCTTGAGCCGCGGCATCAGTTCGACGAAATTGCACGGCCGGTTGCGGCTGTCGAGCTGTTCGGCAAGGATGCCGTCCCATCCGTCCTTCACCGCGCCGTTGGAGCCGGGCAGGGCGAAAATATAGGTGCCGCGCGCGACTACGGCGAGCGCACGCGATTGCACCGTGCTGGTGCCGATGGTCTTGAAGCTGAGCCAGCGGAACAGTTCGCCAAAGCCCGGGATTTCGCGCGCGCCCTCGATCATCGCCAGCGCCTCGGGCGTGACATCGCGGCCGGTCAGGCCGGTGCCGCCGGTGCTCACCACCGCGTCGATCGCCGGATCGTCGATCCATGCGTCGAACTGCGCGGCGAGGGCTTTGGCATCGTCCTTGACGATCATGCGTGCGGCGAGGTTGTGGCCTGCGCTCGTGACCCGCCCGGCGAGGATATCGCCCGAGGTGTCGGTTTCGGGGGTGCGGGTGTCCGAAACGGTCAGCACCGCGATGTTGATCGGCTTGAAGGTGCGGCTTTCGTCGATCGCCATTACGGTTCCAGTCGGGCAGAGCGCAGCGTTTGCGGACGCGGAAACTCGGGCCAGCGCCCCTGCGCCAAGGCCCGTCGGCTGGGCGAGGGCACCCCGGCGGCGCGTTCATACATCCAGTAATTGCGCATCACGATCGCAACATAGCTGCGGGTTTCCCAAAAGGGGATCGATTCCATCCACAGCAGCGGATCGCCCTGATCATTGATCTCATAGTTCCAGCGCTCGACCGGCCTCAGCCCGGCATTATACGCCGCGACGATCTTGGGCAGAGTGCCGCCGGTGGCGGGACTGTCGCGCAGCATCTCGAGGTGGCGCTGGCCGTAGGCGAGGTTGACATGCGGATCGTTCAGATCCTCGTAGGACGCGCCGAGGCCGAGGCGGCCGGCATGATCGCGTGCTGTGCCGGGCATGATCTGCATCAGCCCGCGGGCATTGGCAGGGCTGACCGCATTGGTGCGGAAGTTCGATTCCTGCAGCGCATGGGCAAAGGCAAGGCTGGGATCGACCCGCCACCCGCCCACGGGTTGCCAGTAAGCGATCGGGAAGCGCAAGGAGGGATCGCTGCGCCTGCCGTAGGGCGCGTTGCTGGCCAAGAACAGCTGGGTCGAAGGCAGGCCCATCTCGCGGGCGAGGCGAGCGAGCGCGTCATACTGGCTCGCCGGGCCGATCCGCGCTTCGTGCCGCAGCACCTCGTCGGCGAGGCCCGCACGCCCGATCTCGGCCAGCGCCATTGCCACGCGGACATTGCTGCGGTGCGCAAGCTGCTCCCAGTCATTGCGGTCGAACCGCGCGGGCGGCGCGTGGGCAGGAAGTTCGATCCCGAGCTGGTCGGCGGCGAGCATCCCATAGAGCGTCTCGTGCATCTGCGCGGCGGCCGACAGGTGCTGTTGCGCCTGACCCGGCTCGCGGCAGCGCACCAGCGAACGATGCGCCCAATAATGGCTGGCTGCTGCGAGTTCTGGGTTCGAGGCGCGCGCCGCAGCGCGGGCAAAAGCCTCGCCCGCGAGCGCGCAGTAGCCGAGCCGCCAAGCGGCCAGGCCTTCGACCCACGCCCCTTCGGCGACCCATTCGCCGCTGCCTTCGGCCACGGTGCGCGCCAGTTCGAGCGCAGCGGTATCGTTGTTCTCGATGTAGTAACTCCAGGCGACCCGCTGGCGCCATTCGGCGCGGGCATCGCTGGAGAGCTGCCCGTCGGCCTCGGTCAGCAGGCGATGGGCCTCCGTCGGGTTGTCGGCCTTGATCGCGGCGAGGATCGCACCCGCAGTCGCGGCAGGCATGGTTCCGTCATTGACGGTGCGCGGCAGGGTGCGCTTGGGCGCCGAAGGCTGACGCGCAAAGTCCTGCGCACGGGGCAGCGGCGGCAAGGAGGTGACGCCGCGCTTGGCCCCCATCCGCGCGATCTGTTCAGCCTGTGGCAATTCGGTGCCGGCGGCCAACCAGGCGCTGATCTGTTCTGCGGAAACCTTGGGGCTGTTGGCGTGGGTGTAATATTCGGCACGCGCGACTTGGGTCAGCACCCCGTCGGGGCGCGCGGCGAGCAGGCTTTCGACCTCGCCCCATTGCTCGGCATCGATCATGGCGAACAGCTGACGATAGAAGGCCCGCTCCTCGGACGAAAGCACCGTGCCGACTACGCTCTCGCGCTTTGCGCCATCGTCCCAGCGCGCCACGAGGTCGCCCGACTGCGCCTGCGCTGCCACCGGCAGGCCTGCGGCGGCCAGCACGATAACCGCGATTGCCGAACCAAGCCCGTGCTTCAGTTTGAAGCCGACCATTCCATCCATCTCCGCCAGAACCGCGCCTTGAGCGTGGGCGAGTACAACATTGCTTCGAGCGTTTCGCTGACCATTACCGGAACCCTGCGGTCGGCATGGTTGATTTCCCGTAAACCTTCCGCGGCGCCCGTGCCCAGCATCGCCGTCAGCGCTGTCCCCAGCACGAGCACCTTGTGCGGGGCGGCGAGCGCGATGTGATGCGCTGTGACTGCGTCCATTCCGCGGGCGGCCTGCATCGCCAGATCAGCCATCGGCGTGTGGCAGGGCAGGGCGGCCGCGAGATAGACGGCGCTTTCCTTGAGGCCCATTGCGGCAAGGATATTGGCGAGCAGCCGCCCCTGCGGCCCGCCGAGCAGGTGCTCGCGGTCGCCTTCCTCCGGTTGGGGCACCAGCACCAGCAGCTCTGCGCCTGCTTCGCCGCGCGGTGCTATCCGGGGAAAGGCCTGCGTGGCCGCGAGGCCTGGTGCGCTCATCCACCAATCGCGGAAGGATGCGAGATCGCGCGGAGGGGATTCGCCCAGCAGGCGCGCACGCGGCGCCCCGGCGGCTACCGCAGGCGGAGCGGCCTTATCGCGCTGAATGGCGGACAAGGATGCGGCGGGTGCCTGGGCCCGCGTCGCCGTGTGATGGGCCGCAGCAGGGCGGGCGTTTCCGGGTGCGGCGGTTGCGCGCGGCGCCTCGGCCAACCACGCGGTGGCGTGATCACGGAAATCGTGGCTGACCCCGGCTGCCTGCCAGAAGGCCAGCGCGGCCTCGAGTTCGCGGACAAGGGCAGTTTCGGGACGGGTCATCTTGCCAAGGCTATCCAATGCGGGTCTTGACTGTCACAGCCCTGCTTAGCAAGTGAACCGGACAGGCAATTCGCCGGAATGTGCGCCCCGTGCGCCCAAACTATCAAGGATCAGGAAAGCCCCATGAGCGAACGTGAATCAATGCCCTGCGATGTCGTGATTGTCGGCGGTGGGGTGGCGGGCCTCGCGGCGGCGATCCGGCTGAAGCAGATCAATGCCGAACTCGAAGTGATCGTGCTCGAAAAGGGCTCGGAGATCGGCGCGCACATCCTGTCGGGCGCGGTAGTCGATCCCCGGTCGCTCGACGAATTGCTGCCCGAATGGCGCGAGATGGGGTGCCCGATGGCGGAAACCCCGGTGACCGACAACTGGCACTGGGTGCTCTCGAAAACCGGCAAGACCGCGCTGCCCCACGCGATCATGCCGCCGCTGATGAGCAACCACGGCTGCTACACCGGCAGCCTCGGCAATCTCGCGCGCTGGCTGGCCGAACAGGCCGAAGGGCTTGGGGTGATGGTGTTTCCCGGTTTCCCCGCTGCCGAAGTGATGATCGACGAGCAGGGCCGCGTCGGAGGGGTGATCACCCAGGACATGGGCGTTGCCGCCGATGGCAGCCGCAAGGCCGATTTTCAGCCCGGCATGGAGATCCACGCCAAGTACACGCTCTTTGCCGAGGGCGCGCGCGGGCATCTGACCAAGCGGATGAAGGCCCGTTATGATCTTGAGGCCAACTGCTGCCCGCAGGTCTATGGCCTCGGCATCAAGGAACTGTGGGACATCGATCCCAAGAAGCACAAGCCGGGCCGGGTGATCCACACCCAGGGCTGGCCGCTGACCGAAAGCGACAGCTGGGGCGGGGGCTTCCTCTACCATCAGGCGAACGGCCAGGTGGCCTTGGGCTTCGTCACTGCGCTCGATTACAAGAACCCCTGGGTCTCGCCCTATCAGGAATTCCAGCGCTGGAAGCAGCACCCGGCAATCCGCGAATATCTCGAAGGGGGCAAGCGCGTCAGCTACGGTGCGCGCGCGATCAACGAGGGCGGGTGGCAATCGGTGCCCAAGCTCGCCTTCCCCGGCGGCGCGCTGATCGGCTGCGCGGCGGGCTTCGTCAACGTGCCGCGCATCAAGGGCAGCCACACCGCGATGAAGAGCGGGATGCTGGCGGCCGAAAGCGTCGCGGCGGCGATTGCGGCGGGCCAAGAGAAGACCGAGTTGGCCGATTACGATGCGGCGGTGCGGTCGAGCTGGATCGCGGACGAATTGAAGCTCGTCCAGAACGCGCAGCCCGCGGTCGCCAAGTATGGCGGCGATGTCGGCACGGTGCTGGCGGGTATCGACATGTGGATGCGCACGCTGAAGATTGGTCTGCCGATCAGCATGAAGCACAAGCCGGACTATACCTATACCGGCCGCGCCGATCTCTTCCCGAAGATCGACTACCCCAAGCCCGACGGCGTGATCAGCTTCGACCGCCTCACCAACGTCGCCTACAGCTACACCAACCACGCCGAGGACCAGCCGGTGCACCTGCAGGTCAAGGACCTTGAATTGCAGAAGGTGAGCGAACTGGGTGTCTTTGGCGGCCCCTCGACACGCTATTGCCCGGCGGGGGTCTATGAATGGCTGACCGACGAGAAGACCGGCGCGCCCAAGTTCCAGATCAACGCGCAGAACTGCGTCCACTGCAAGACCTGCGACATCAAGGACCCCAACCAGAACATCAACTGGGTGACGCCGGAAGGCGGCGGCGGGCCGAACTATCCGAATATGTGAGGTTGCGCGTGCTAACTTCATCATTGCGAGCCACCGATGGCGGCGCGGTAATCCAAGGGCCGGACATGGGTTGCTGCGCTCCGCTCGCAATGACGAGGTAGCGGTAGTGGAATGATCGAAACCGCCTACGCCAAGATCAACCTCGCGCTGCATGTTCGCAGGCGGCGGGAGGACGGGTATCACGCGCTTGAGACCCTGTTCGCCTTCGTCGATGCGGGCGATGTGTTGGTGGCGGAGCCCGCCGCGCAGGACAGCGTGACCACGCTGGGCGAGTTTGCAGGGGTGCTCGACAATCCCTTCGACAATCTCGTCGCCCGCGCGCTCACCGCCCTCCCGCGCCCGCAGGGCCTCGCGGTGACATTGGAAAAAAACCTCCCCGTTGCCGCTGGCCTCGGCGGTGGGTCGGCGGATGCCGGGGCGGTGTTCCGGATCGTCGAGGCAATGAGCGGCCTGCCCGATGACTGGCAGGCGAGGGCTGCGACGCTCGGCGCGGATGTGCCTGCCTGCGTGCTCAGCCACACCCATATCGGCCTCGGCACCGGCACCGAGCGGTTTGCGGTCGAGGACGACCTCGCCGGAACCCCCGTCCTGCTGGTCAACCCGCGCGTGCCGCTCTCGACCGGGCCGGTGTTCAAGACGTGGGATGGCGAGGATCGCGGCCCGCTGCCGGTAGGCCCGGCGTCCAAAATTGCGCGGGAAGGGCGCAACGACCTCGAAGCCCCCGCGATTTCGCTCTGCCCGGTGATCGCCGAGGTTCTGGCAAGCCTGCGCGACACCGCGCCTTGGCTTGCGAGGATGTCCGGCTCTGGCGCGACCTGCTTTGCGCTCTACGATACGCCCGAGGCCCGCGATGCGGCAGCGGCGGCCATGCCTGCCGGGTGGTGGACCATGGCCGGGCGACTGCGATGAGCGAGATCTTCCGCCAGATCGGCGCGCCGACCCCCGGCGGGATCGTGCTGGTCGCCGACCACGCCTCAAACCGCGTGCCGGAGGACATCTCGCTCGGCATCCCCCCGCACCTGCTCCGCGAACACATCGCCCTCGACATCGGCACCGCGGCTATCGCCGAGCGACTGGCGCAGGATCACGCCATCCCCGGCCACATCGCCGCGGTGAGCCGCCTCGTGTGCGACTTGAACCGCGAGGAGACCGCCCCCGGTCTCGTGCCGGAATCCAGCGACGGCCACCCGATACCTGGCAATATCGGCGCAGACAGGGAAGGGCGGCTTGCCCGCTTCCACCGCCCCTATCACGCCGCGCTGGAGCACTGGCTGGAGGTCGCGCAGCCTGCCTTGATCCTCTCGCTCCACTCATTCACGCCCCGCCTCGCGACCAGCGATCAGCAGCGGCCATGGCAGGTTGGCGTCCTGTATAACGAGGATGATCGCGCCGCCCGCATCGCCATTCCGCTACTGGTGGCCGAGGGGCTCAATGTCGGCGACAATCTCCCCTATTCGGGCCGCGACCTCAACTACACCATGAACCGCCATGCCGAAGCGCGGGGCCGTCCCTATCTGGGCATCGAATTGCGGCAGGATCTGACGCAAACCTCGGCAGACCACTTCCGCTGGGCCGCGCTCTTGGCAAAAATTGCGCAAAGGGTTGCGTCCGCGCTTCGCTAGCGGCAAGGGCGTTTCGCAAATCGCCGCCAACGGGAAATCTTATGTCGCAGAAGTTTGACAAGTCGAAGCTCCCCAGCCGCCATGTTTCGCTCGGCCCGGAGCGCGCGCCGCATCGCTCATATTATTATGCAATGGGCATGACCGAGGCAGATATTGCCAAGCCTTTCGTCGGCGTGGTCAGCGCGGGGAACGATTCGGCGCCTTGCAACACCACCCTCAACGCCCAGGCCGATATCTGCCGCGAAGGCGTGATCGCCGGCGGCGGCACCCCGCGGCGGTTCAACACCATCACCGTCACCGACGGCATCGCGATGGGCCATCAGGGCATGAAGTCCTCGCTCATCAGCCGCGAGATCATTGCGGATTCGATCGAAGTATCGGTCAGGGGCCATTGTTATGACGCGCTTGTCGGCTTTGCTGGCTGCGACAAGAGCCTGCCCGGCATGATGATGGCGATGCTGCGGCTCAATGTTCCCTCGATCTTCGTCTATGGCGGCTCGATCCTGCCCGGCACCCACCGCGGCAAGGATGTGACCGTGGTCGATGTGTTCGAGGCCGTGGGTCAGTTCGCCGCGGGCAATTGCCCCTTGGACGAGCTGATCGCGCTCGAAAAGGTCGCCTGTCCCGGCCACGGCGCCTGCGGCGGCCAGTTCACCGCCAACACCATGGCCTGTGTCGGCGAGGCGATTGGCTTATCTCTGCCGAACAGTAACATGGCGCCGGCTCCTTACAAATCGCGCGAGGATATCGCGCTGGCCGCGGGCAAGCAGGTGATGGAACTCGTCGCCCGCAACCTGCGCCCGCGCGATATCTGCACCCGCGAGGCCTTCATCAACGCGGCGCGGGTGGTTGCAGCCACCGGCGGTTCGACCAACGCTGCGCTTCACCTGCCTGCCATGGCCAACGAATGCGGCATTGACTTTGATCTCTTTGATGTCGCGGATATCTTTAAATCAACGCCTTACATTGCGGATTTGAAGCCGGGTGGGAAGTATGTCGCCAAAGATATGCACGAGGCCGGCGGGGTCTATATGGCGATGAAGACGCTGCTCGACGGCGGATTCATCGATCCCAATCCGCTGACGGTTACCGGCAAGACCATTGGCGAGAACCTCGAAGAGATCACCTGGAACCCTGACCAGAAGGTGTTTTACGATGTGAAGAACCCGATCACGCCGACTGGCGGGGTTGTGGGCCTCAAGGGCAGCCTTGCGCCGGACGGCGCGATCGTGAAGGTCGCCGGGATGGCGCGCCTCCAGTTCTCCGGCCCGGCGCGGGTGTTCGATTGCGAGGAAGACGCCTTCGCCGCGGTCGAAAGGCGCGATATTGCCGAGGGCTGCGTGATCGTTATCCGCTATGAAGGGCCCAAGGGCGGCCCCGGGATGCGCGAAATGCTCTCGACCACCGCCGCGCTGTACGGCCAGGGCATGGGCGAGAAGATCGCGCTCATCACCGACGGGCGCTTCTCCGGCGCGACGCGGGGCTTCTGCATCGGTCATGTCTGCCCCGAGGCTGCCGATGGCGGCCCGATCGCGCTGGTCGAGGATGGCGACATCATCGTGATCGATGCCGAGAAGGGCACCATCGATCTGGACGTGCCCGAGGAGATCCTCGCCGAGCGTCGCAAATCGTGGCAACCGCGCACAAACGACTACCAGTCGGGCGCCTTGTGGCGCTATCAACAGGTTGTCGGGAAGGCGCGTTACGGGGCGGTGACGCACCCGGGCGCCAAGGCGGAGACCCATGTGTTTGCGGACATTTAGCCCGTTGCTCCTGCTTGCCACCGCCGCTGGCGGGGTGGCGGGTTGCGGCTCTGAAGGCGGATCGGCCCCATCACCTCATGCCAGGGCCTCCGCTTCGCCCTCGGGCGCGGTGATGACCTGCGCGATCGGGGCCGGGGCGGCACTGTCGCGCGGCTGCTTCGTCGAGCGTCGCCCAGGCGGCAACGAGATCATTCTCTACCACCCGGACGGCGGCTTTCGCCGGCTGACCCGCGATCCGGCCAATGGCGCACTGATGACCCGCGACGGGGCCGAGCCGCTGGTGCCGGAAATTGGCCGGCAGGCCGAAGTGGAGTTCACCATCGGCGCAGATCGCTATCGCATCCCGCTTGCCTTGCTCACCGACGCATCGTGAACTTGCGGCAGATCCTCACCGCCGAACAGATGCGCGCTGCCGAGCAGGCGCTGTTCGATGCGGGGATGAGCGTTTGCGAACTGATGGACGTTGCCGCGAGCGGCGCGGCCGAGTGGATCCGGCGGGTGGCGGCGGGACGATCGGTCACGGTGCTGTGCGGGCCTGGAAACAATGGCGGCGATGGCTATGTCATTGCGTCGCGGCTGCGCGAGGCAGGCAATGCCGTCACGGTAGTTGCGCCGCTCGCGCCTGCCACCGCGGCTGCGCAAGAGGCGAAGCGCCGCTGGGGCGGGGGCGTGACGACTTCGGGCGCGGTGCGGGGCGATGTGTTTGTCGATTGCCTGTTTGGTTCAGGTCTCGCGCGCCCGCTGGTGGCCGAACACGCGCTGCTGCTGCGCGATCTCGCCGCACGGCACCGCTACCGGGTGGCGGTGGATGTGCCCTCGGGCATTGCCAGCGATACCGGCGCGGTGCTCAACGAGAAGTTGCCTGGCTATGATCTGACGCTCGCGCTCGGCGCCTGGAAATTCGCGCATTGGAGCCTGCCAGGCCGTGCGCTGATGGGGCAGATGCGGCTCGTGCCGATCGGGATTGCGCGCGTGGAGGGTGCGGCCCAACTGCTCGGGCGGCCGCAGATCGCTGCGCCCGCGGCGGATTGCCACAAGTATCGCCGCGGACTGCTCGGCATTGTCGGGGGGAGGATGCCGGGGGCGGGCCTGCTGGCCGCCCAGGCCGCGCAGCACGCAGGCGCGGGCTATGTGAAACTGCTCGCCCGCAGCCCCGATCCGCGCACGCCCGCCGAGGTCGTGACCGAGACGGCACCGCTCGCGCAGGCGCTTGCCGATCCGAGGATGGCCGCTGTGCTGATTGGCCCCGGCCTCGGACGTGACGGAGCGGCGCGGGTGCTGCTGGACGAGGCACTCGCCCAGGCAAGGGCACTGGTGCTCGATGCCGACGCGCTGATGCTGCTCGCGCCGGCGATGCTCGCGCGCAAGCTGCCGATACTCGCCACCCCGCATGATGGCGAGCTTGAGAGCCTGTGCCGCGCTTTCGGTATCATCGCCGAGGGTCGGCGCGCCCGTGCGGCGGCGCTGGCCAAGGTTGGCGGCATGGTGGTGCTCGCCAAGGGGCCGGACAGCGTGATCGCCGCGCCCGATGGCAGGCTGGCGCTGGGCACCCCCGCGCCGAGCTGGCTATCGGTGGCCGGTTCCGGAGACGTGCTTGCCGGGATTGCCGCGAGTCGCTTGGCAACTGGGGCCGATCCCTTCACCGCCGCCTGCGAGGCGCTGTGGCTGCATGGCGAGGCCGCACGGCGTGCCGGCCCCGCCTTTACGCCTTCGCAGCTTGCCGAAAGGGTGCCCGAAGCGCTAGCGGCCTGCCGGTGAGCAGCCCCGAACCCATCATCCGCCTTGCCGCCAAGGGCGACGGGGTTACCGCTTCGGCCCGGCATGTCGCCGGCGCGGTGCCGGGCGATGTTATCGACGAGAGCGGGGCGATCACGCCCGGCGCGCACCACGTCGCCGCCACCTGCCGCCATTTCTCGACTTGCGGCGGGTGCCAGTTGCAGCATGCCGATGACGTGGTGCTCGCCGACTTCGTGCGTGACCGGGTGGTCAATGCGGCGCTTGGGCAAGGACTGAGGCCGGAGGAATTGCTCCCCGTCCACCTTTCGCCTCCGCACACCCGTCGTCGCGCCGGGCTGCATGGTCTGCGCACCGCCAAGGGCGCGGTGCTCGGCTACCGCGAGGGCGGATCGCACCGTGTGGTCGATCTGGCCGAATGTCCGGTGCTTCACCCCCAGCTTGCCGCGCTGATCGTGCCCTTGCGCGGCTTTATCGCGGCGCATGGCCCTAAGGCGATGGTCGGGATCGACCTGACCCTTGCCGATCAGGGGGTTGAGGTAAGCCTCGCCCATTTTCCTCTCGACGGCCTCGGGCCGACCGAGGCGGCGCTCGATTTTGCCCGCGATCACGCGCTCGCCCGTCTGACCGTCGATCAGGGCTACGGCCCCGAGACGCTGTGGGAACCGGAACCGGTGACGGTGACGCTTTCCGGGGTGCCGGTCAGCCTGCCGCCGGGGGCCTTTCTTCAGGCGACGCAGGATGCCGAAAGCCGCATGGCCGCCGATGCCGCCGAGTGGCTTGGCGATGCGCACCGCATTGCCGATCTGTTTGCGGGTCTCGGCACCTTCGCCTTTGCCTTGCGCGAGGGCCGCAAGGTGCTGGGGGTGGAGGCCGATCGTGCCGCCTATCTTGCCTGCAAGACCGCCGGTGCGCTCGCGGGCGGCGCTGTGCTGGCGCTTCACCGCGATCTGTTTCGTTCGCCGCTCCAACCTGCCGAATTGAACCGGTTCGATGCCGTGCTGCTCGATCCCCCGCGTGCAGGCGCCCGTGCGCAGGTCGCACAGATCGCCGCCAGCAATCTCAGGCGCGTGGTCTATGTCAGCTGCAATCCGTCAAGCTGGGCGCGCGATGCGGCGAGGTTGGTAGAGGCCGGGTTCCGGCTAGCGAAACTGCGCCCGGTGGGCCAGTTCCGCTGGTCGACCCATGTCGAGCTGACCAGCCTGTTTATCCGGCCTTGAGCAGCGCGAGGATCTGCGCTTCAAGCCACGCCTGATGCTCAGGCTCGACAAAGGCATG
Organism: Erythrobacter tepidarius; assembly: GCF_002155695.1. Lineage (GTDB taxonomy): Bacteria > Pseudomonadota > Alphaproteobacteria > Sphingomonadales > Sphingomonadaceae > Erythrobacter > Erythrobacter tepidarius. The sequence continues at coordinate 37,423 of NZ_MUYJ01000003.1, read as the reverse complement.
ACCTGCGCCTTCGCAGCGGCGGATGCGCGGGTCGTTCTTGTCCCACGCCGCCTCGAACAGCTGTGCGGTCCGATCGGCGGTGGCAAGTAGGATGCGTGTCTCGCCGGTAAATCCAGCCAGCCCTTCGCGCATCTCCTGCGCGAGATTGGACGCGGCCGGGGCAGGGCCGAGCGCGCGCATGAGGCCGCGTGCCAGCTTGCCGAGATTGACGCCGCCGCCGAGCAAGCGTGCGATTTCGCGCGGGTTCTTCAACTTGGCGAGATAGCGCGCACGGATCGCGCTTGGCGGCGGGATTGCGTCGGCATCCGTACCGCTCTCGCCCTGTTCGATGGTCCAGGGGTTCGACAGCACCAGCCCATCGCACCCCGCGCCGCCCATCAGCATCAGCGCCGAAGCCGCATCGCAATTGCCGAAAGCAACCACGCGCCGAACCTGTGGAGCGATGGCGCGGAAGGCCTCGATCGCTGCGGTGATGTCGCGGGCCGAGTGACGAAAGCCGCGGTTCTCGCCTTCGCTGTCCCCCACCCCGCGCCGGTCGAAACGGAACACCGGAAACCCCTTCTCGGCGATCCGCGCGGCAAGCCTTGCCTGTCCGGAGAATGCGCCCGCACGCAGCTCGTTGCCGCCAGAGACGATCAGCAGGCCGACGCTTTCCGGCGCGGTGTCGAGCGTTGCGGCAAGGCGCAAATCCTTGCAGGCGAAAGAAAGCCGAAGACGAGTCATGCCAGGCTCCCGGCGATGATCGCTGCCAGCGCGTCGCTCTGGCGCGGGTCCTCGTCCGGTTCGGCGCGCAGCCACAGTCCGGGGCCGCCGAGCGCACTCTGGGCGATCACGCTCTGCCCTTCGGCAAGCTCCGGCTCGGCGCGCTCCAGTTCGCGGATCATCGCCGCGCCGAGCGGCCAGCCGCCGAGCACCAGCCCCTTGCTGCGGCCCAGCGCCATCAGCGCCTCGGCGGTTTCTTCCCGCCCGGCCTCGCGCGCGGCAATGGTGCGGGCGCGGATCATCCCGCGCAGCGTCTTGGGGCCGGATTGGGGGGCATAGTGCCACCCGGGAAGGTGGGCGGGGGCCAGCAGCGCCCCGGCCCGGATGGCCAGGACATGGGTCGCACCAAAGACATGCGCTGCCGCCGACATGCCTTCCCGCCATCCGCCGAGCGTCTGGGTTTCAAGCTTGGCGAGGCTGTCGTTGCAACCGGGCAGATCGGGCAGGAAACTGTCGATCCCTGCCTTGTCGAGGCGCCGCATCACCTCGACCGTGAAGCGCCGCAGCTTGTTGGCCTCATCGAACCAAGCCGGGCAGACGAGCACGCGCACAGGCCGCGCCCGATCGAAGGCGAGGAGCAGTTCCTCTCCCACCGCGCCATCGGCGCCGGCAACACTCCAGGCGGCAATCACGCCTGGGCGGGCCTAGTCGCCGGCAAGCTTGGCCCGGGCAAAGGCCAGCAGGCCGCCATAGGTTTCCAGCATCTCGCCATCGACGTCGTCATCCTCGATCACGATGCCAAGCCGGTCCTCCATCTCGGTGAGCAGGCCGGCTACCGCCATCGAATCCAGTTCGGGCAGGTGGCCGAACAGGCCCGAATCCGGCGCCAAGGCCGCCGCCTGCGCGGGATCGAGGCCGAGAACGTCGGCAATCAAGCCCTTGAGTTCCTGATCGAGCGCGGCTTCGGCGGCCTCGCTTGCGAGGGTTGGATTAGCATTCATCGGATCGCCCAAATCCCTGTGATCGACGCTTGGCCGCGGGGCTTAGCCATGCCGCCGCGCGCGTGCAAGCGTTGCGGCGGGCGATGCGCCTGCGCCGCGCAGCAAGCGCTTGGCCAGCGGCGCCCAGGCGGCAGGCTGCCCCAAGTCGAGACAGTCGATGCGGAACCGGGGGCGCACGGCTTCCATCCAGTCAGCCTTGTAGCGCTGGTCGCCAGTGCCGAAGTCGACCAGGTCGACCTTGTCGATATCGATCACGTGGGCAAACAGCGCGGCGCTGAGCGTCGTGCCGGCGGAGAGCGATTTGTGGCTTTCGAGATGGGCAAGCTTGTGGATGTAGGCGACGCCGTTTTCGACCGTCCAGCACTGGGCTGCCACCGCGATTCCCTCGGCCCGGGCAACCCCCAGCCGCAGCCGACCGGCCGCGCCCTCGCTCTGTGCAAAGGCGCGCAGCATCGCCGGCTGGTCTTCGGCCGGCTTCCAGCTCGCGGCATAGATTGCCTCATATTCGGCCCAAACCGCCGGATCGAAGCGAGTGAGCACCTCGGTCACGACCTTGTTTGCCTTGCGCTTGAGCGTGGTGCGTAGCGGCCCCGGACGGCGCGACCAGTACTCCGCGAAGCTGCGTCCCCGGACCTCGAGAATGTGATTGGTGTCGCAGGTTTCGACCGCGACCCGCCAGCCGGCGGCACGAAAGGCACGGGCGAGACGCTCGGCCGAGCCGTCCTCGCCCGGCACGGGTTCGAGCGTGACGCGGTGGCCGCGGGTCTTCAACTGCCGTGCGATCGCTTCGAGCAGCCGGTCGCCCGCCTCGCCCTCGGGAGCGAGCTGGCGCCAGGTGAAAGAGTACCAGTTACGCAACGGCGCGATTCGTCCGCCTTCCTGCGTCAGGGCAAGGGCGGCGGTGTGTTCGGCATCGCTGGCGATCGCGATCAGCGGGGTAAGGCCGGTCTCGGCGAGCAGGGCATACCACTCCGCGCGGTCGAAGGGTGCGGCGGCTGCAGGCGCAGTCAGTGCTTGCAAGACATTAACGCTATCGTGATACCGCGCTTCGATCACGGAAAGATTGCTCCCATTCATGCCCAGCCTGCCCGATCCTCTCCCGCGTCCGCTCGATCATCTTGCCGAACTGGCAGGGGCGGCGGGTCATGGCGAAAGGCCGGCGCTGGTGCTGCGCGATGAGACGCTTAACCACAATCAGTTAAGACAGCGTGTCGCGATGCTGGCCGGATGGCTCGCGCAGATGGTTCCCGAAAAGGGTGCGCGGGTGGCCAGTTGGGCGGCCAAAGGAGAGCTGACCTGTCTGCTGCCGCTTGCCGCGGCGCGGGCCGGGCTGGTGCACGTGCCGATCAATCCGCTGCTCAAGCGCGCGCAGGTGGCGCATATCCTCGGTGACAGCGGAGCAAAGCTGCTGATCGGCACCGGCGCGCGGCTGGCCAGCTTCCAGCCGGGCGATCTGCCCCCCGGCTGCGCGGCGCTGGGCGAGGGCGAGGCGCTGGCGGCAGCGCAAGCGGCCGGGCGTGGGCTTGGGCCTTCCGAGGCGGATCCGGCCCAGCTCGCAGCCATCCTCTACACCTCAGGCTCCACCGGCAGGCCGAAGGGGGTGATGCTGAGCCATGCCAATATGTGGCTCGGCGCCGTCAGCGTGGCGCATTACCTTGCTATGGCCGAAGACGACGTGACACTGGCGGTGTTGCCGCTCTCCTTCGACTATGGCCAGAACCAGCTCTTGAGCACATGGTATGCGGGCGGCTGCGTGGTGCCACTCGATTTTCTGCTCCCTCGGGATGTCGTCAAGTTCTGCGCGAAGCACGCGGTGACGACCCTTGCCGCGGTGCCGCCCTTGTGGGTGCAACTGACCGAGATCGAATGGCCGGCCGAAGCTTCGGCCCCCCTGCGGCGGCTGACCAATAGCGGCGGAGCGTTGACAGTGGATCTGGTGCGCAACCTGCGCAGGATGTTCCCGCAGGCGCGGCTGTTTCCGATGTATGGCCTGACGGAGGCGTTCCGATCGACCTTTCTCGATCCCGCGCTGGTTGATACCTTTCCGACTTCGATGGGCAAGGCAATCCCGTTTGCGGAAATCCTGGTGATCAACGACGCCGGGGAGGTTGCCGCCGATGACGAGGAGGGCGAACTGGTCCATTGCGGCCCGCTGGTCGCACAGGGCTATTGGCAGGACGCTGAGCGCACCGCCGAACGCTTCAGGCCTGCGCCTGCTGCATCGACCTATGGCGGGATGGCGGTGTGGTCGGGCGACCGGGTGCGCCGATCGGCCGAAGGCCTGCTCTATTTCGTCGGACGGCGCGACGCGATGATCAAGAGCGCGGGCAACCGCATATCGCCGCAGGAAATCGAGGAGGCGGCCCTCGCCACCGGTCTTGTTGCCGAAGCGGTGGCGCTCGGCGTGCCGGATGCACGGCTCGGACAGGCGGTGCATCTGGTGGTGCGCGGCAGCGGCGATGCGGCCGCACGTGCCGATCTGCCCAAACGCCTCCAGCGCGATCTTCCCAATTTCATGCAGCCGCAGATGATCCATTGGCGTCAGGCCATGCCGATCAATCCCAACGGCAAGATCGACCGCACAGCATTGCAAGCCGAACTCGAAAGGGATTTTGCGACATGAAACCCGTCGGTCCGATCCCCGCCGGTTACGAGAGCCTTGCGGGTGAGCTTGCGATAGGTGGGATGCGGGCGAGCGAGCTGGTGGCCGCTGCCGGGCGGACGCCGCTGTTCGTCTATTCGCGCGCGCACCTCAATGCCCGCATCGCCCAACTGCGCGCGGCGCTGCCAGCGCAGGTCGGGATCAACTACGCGGTCAAGGCCAACCCGCATCTTGCGGTGATCGGCCATTTGGCCCCGCTGGTCGACGGGTTCGACATTGCCTCATCGGGCGAACTGGGGCTGTGCCTCAAGGCCGGGATCGATCCGGCACGGATCAGCTTTGCCGGGCCGGGCAAGCGCGACGAGGAACTGGAGGCGGCGATTGCTGCCGGGGTGACGCTCAATTGCGAGAGCCTGGGCGAGGGGCGCCGCGCGCTCGCCATCGGCCAGCGCCTTGGCAAGGCGCCGCGCATTGCGATCCGGGTCAATCCCTCGTTCGAGCTCAAAGGCTCCGGGATGAAGATGGGCGGCGGGGCCAAGCCTTTCGGGGTAGATGCCGACAAGGTGCCCGAACTTGCCCGCGAGCTGATCGCGCATGGGGCCGAGTGGCGAGGCTTGCACATCTTCACCGGCAGTCAGGCGCTGAGCGCCGATGCGATCATCGAAGCGCAGGGCAATGTGCTGGATCTCGCCGCCCGGCTGACCGAGGCGATCGGTCATGGCTGCCCCAAGCTCAACATGGGCGGGGGCTTTGGCATTCCCTATTTCCCGGGCGACGAGCCGCTCGATCTCGATCGCGTCGGGGCTGCGCTGATCGCGCGGTTGGAGCACCTGCCGGCGGTGCTGGCAGACAGCGAGCTTTGCCTCGAACTGGGGCGCTATCTGGTCGGCGAGGCGGGGGTTTACCTGTGCCGCGTGGTCGACCGCAAGGAGAGCCACGGGGTGGTCTATCTCGTCACCGACGGTGGGTTGCATCACCAGCTGGCCGCTTCGGGCAATTTTGGCACTGTGGTGCGTCGCAATTATCCTTCGGCAATTGCAACGCTTTACGGGGCAGAGCCGACAGAAGAGGTGAACATCGTCGGCTGTCTGTGCACCCCGCTCGATCGGCTTGCCGACAATGCCATTATGCCGCGCGCCGACGTCGGCGATCTGGTCGCGGTGTTCTGCGCCGGGGCTTACGGGGCCAGCGCCAGCCCGAGCGCTTTTCTTGGCCACGGGCCGGCAGCCGAACTGCTGGTCTGAGCGCAGGCGATCCCTGCCGGTGTTAACCCGCGCAGATCCGCTGTCCCGATCCGGGATGGGAGGCGATTTGGCGCTGTATAACTAACCAGATGTTCACCAATTTCGACGAAAAGGAACAGGCCGTCCGCAAGGCGCGGTTTGCAGGTCGCTCCTGCATCCGGCCCGTGCCCTGTCGATGCGCATTCAGGCCCAAGGATCCTCGTCAATGGTTCATTCGCTGTCTTTCGTCCGCCTTGCCACGCTCGGTCTCGCGCCGCTGTTGCTGGCGGCCTGTGCGGGCACCGGGCCGGAATTGCCGCCAGCCAATTACAGCGCAAGTCCGATTGTGCCTTCCGAGCCATACACCATCGGTCCGCTCGACGAGATTACCATTCACGTGTGGCGCAATCCCGAACTTTCCGCCGAAAAGGTGCGTGTGCGGCCCGATGGCCGGCTGACGATCCCGCTGGTGCAGGACATCCCGGCGGTCGGCAAGACCGCCACACAGTTGCAGGAATACATCGCCGGCGAACTGTCGAAATACATCGAACAGCCGATCGTCTCGGTGATCGTCAACACGCCCGAGGGCAACTTCACCCAGCAGGTGCGGGTGATCGGTGCGACCGCGCAGCCTGCGTCGCTGCCATACCGGGCCAACATGACCGTGCTCGACGCGATGATCGCGGTTGGCGGCCTGAGCGAATTTGCCGCCGGCAATTCGGCCAAGTTGATTCGCCAGAATCGCGAAACCGGCAAACAGGAGGAATACCGTCTGCGTCTCAGCGATCTGATCCGGCGCGGGGATGCCAGCGCCAATGTCATGCTGATGCCGGGGGACACCATCATCATTCCCGAGAGCCGGTTCTAGGGGGCACCGCCGGGCATGAGCGAGATCTTCGAGGAACTGCGCGCGGCGCTATGGTCGGTTTGGCACCGGCGCTGGCTGGCTATTGCAGTCGCCTGGGGCGTGTGTCTGCTCGGGTGGCTGGTGGTCAGCATGGTCCCCAACACCTACGAGAGCAAGGCGCGCGTCTATGTCGACGTCGAGGACGTGCTCTCCAAGCAGCTCGGCATTGCCGGTGACGGCAAGGAAGAGATCATGCGCGTGCGCCAGACCCTGTCGAGCGCCAAGAACCTCGAAAAGGTGATCACCGCCACCCGCCTCGGTGAAGCGGTGACCGATCGTGGCGCGCTCGATGCGATGATCAGCGAGCTCGAAAAGAAAGTGAAGGTGACGAGCGAGGAGGACAACCTGTTCGAGATCACCGCCGCAATCGGCCGCAGGGATCTGTCCGATGCTGAAAACGCCGTGCTGGCGCGCGACGTGGTGCAAAAGCTGCTCGACATCCTGCGCGAGGAGCACGTGGTCGGCAACCGCGCCGGGATCAGCTCGGCGATCGAAGATCTCGACCGGCAGCTCGAAGAGCGCAAGCGCGAGCTCGAGGCCGCCGAACAGCGCCGCCTGAACTTCGAGGCACAATATCCCGATCTGGTCGGCGGTTCGGACAGCCTCTCGGGCAAGATCCAGCAGGCGCGTGCCGAACTGCGCGCGGTCGATGCCGATCTCGCCGCCGCCGAAAGCGCGCTGGCGGCGATTTCGGGCCAGCTGGCCAACACGCCGCGCACCATCGTCGGCGGACCGCAAGCGACCGGGCCGCGCGCCGCGCTCCAGCAGGCCCAGACCCAACTCGCCGAGCTGCGCTCACGCGGGTTGACTGACAGCCATCCCGATGTCGTGGCGGTCACCAAGCAGGTTTCCTTGCTTGCCCGGCAGGCGGCTGCGGCCGGCGACGATGCCGGCGGCGCGCCCAATCCGGCCTACGCCTCGTTGCTGGCGATCCGCACCGAGCGGCAGGCCAATGTCGATGCCTTGCAGGCCCGCCGCGCCGCACTCCAGAGCGATTTCGCCGCGCTCATGGCAAGCCAGGCCTCCGAGCCGGCGGTCGCCGCCGAAGCCAACCGCATCAGCCGCGACTATGACGTGCTGCGTGCCAATTACGAAAAGCTGCTTCAGGATCGCGAGGCGCTGCGCACGCGCGGTAAGGTCGAGGACAAGGCCAGCCAGTTCCGGTTCGACGTAATTCAGGAGCCGAGCGTACCGCAGAAGCCGGTTGCCCCCAACCGTCCGCTGCTGCTGCTAGGGGTGCTGATCGTCGGACTCGCAGCCGGGGCAGGCGCCGCCTATGCGCTCGGCCAGCTCAAGTCGAGCTTCGCCTCGCCGCAGAAACTCGAGCGCGCCTTCGACCTGCCGGTGATCGGGGCGATCTCGCTGACCATGTCGGATACCGCGCGCGTAATGGAAAAGAGACGCCTCAAGCAGTTTGCCGGGGCATGCGCCGGGCTGATCGGCGTGTTCGTGATCCTGCTGGCGATCGAGATCGTCTCGATCGGGATGATCGCGTGAGGACAGGGGCAACGCGATGACCGATCAGGCCAAGATCAACCGGGAAAGCGCAAGGCCGGCCTCGCTGTTCGAGCGGGCCGACAGCATGTTCGGGCTGGGGCTGGCACACAGCGCGCCCAAGCTTCCGCCAGTGCCGCCGTTGCCCGAGGCCCCACGCCGCGCGCCTAGGCCGCAACCCGCCGATCGCGGGTCGCAGCCCGCGGCGGATAGGCCGCGCGCCGCTGCCCCAAGCAGTGCGCCTTCACCGACTGCGCGGGCCCCGCGCGCGGTCGCCTTCTGCGGGCCCTTTGCTGAAGTCGACCGCGAGCATCTGCGCGAAGGGGGATTCCTGGTGCCCGAGGATTCTGTCACCGGGCTGCTGGAGGAGTTCCGTATCGTCAAGCGCGAACTGCTTGCCGATGCTCGCGCCTCCGACAGCGCGCTTGCGCGCCGCATCCTCGTGTGTTCGCCCCATCCGGGCGAGGGCAAGACCTATTGCGCCACCAACCTCGCCATTGCGCTGGCGGCCGAACGTGACCTGGAAGTGCTGCTGGTCGATGCCGACGTGGTCAAGCCAAGCGTCACCGCAAGGCTGGGGATCGCGGGCGATCTGGGCCTGATGGACGCGCTTGCCGATCCTGCGATCGCGCCCGAGAGCCTTGTTATCCGAACCGATATCGAAGGGCTGTTCGTGCTGCCCGCCGGCACCGCCTCTGCCCGCGCCGCCGAATATCTTGCCAGCGCCCGTACCGGCGCGGTGCTCGACCGCCTGACTCAGGGCGCGCCGAAACGTATCGTGATCTTCGACACGCCGCCGGCGCTGGCCGCTTCGCCGGCAGCCGAGCTTGCCGCCCACGTCGGGCAGGCGCTGCTGGTGGTCCGCGCCGACGAGACCGGGCGTGCCGCGATCGAGGACGCGCAGCAGCTGCTCTCGGCCTGCCCGGATATCAAGCTGCTGCTCAACGCCGCGCGCTACAGCCCTTCGGGGCGGCGCTTCGGCAGCTATGGCGCGGAACGGAGGTGACCATGCGCGCTTCGATTTGCGCTCTGCCGCTCGCATTGGCCGCGCTGGTCGCTGGTGCGCCGGCGCTGGCCCGGCAGCAGCCGGCGGTTTCCCCACAAGGGCAAGCGCAGAGCACGGGCGTCTCTGCCGACCAGCGCGCCAATCGCGTGGTGCAGCCCTATATCGAGGTCGGGCAAGTGCTGTCCGCCGAGCTTTCGCCGGGCGATGATGTGCTCACCTTCACCACCATCGCCGCGGGTGTCGATATCAATGTCCAGGGCCGCAACAGCGGCGCGGCTGTTTCGCTGCGTTACGAGCGCAACATCGGCTATGGCGACAACAGCGTCGATAGCGACACCCTCAGCGGTGTCGCGCGTGGGACGCTGGCGTTGGTGCGCAACACGCTGAGCCTTGAAGCTGGCGCGCTGGCGTCGCGCACCCGCGTCGATGCCGGCGGCGGCACCACCACCAATCCGCTGGTGCGCGAGGACGCGGAAAGCCGCTTTTACAGCTTCTATGCCGGGCCGAGCCTCAACACCCGTGTCGGCGACGTCGGCGTGCAGGGCGTGGCCAGGGTCGGTTACAACCGCTTCGAGAACGACGCGGTGCTGACCAATGCGCAAGGTGATCCGGTCGATGTGTTCGACGACAGCGTGACATATATGGGACAGGTGCGCGCTGGCACCCGCGCGGGCGAAGTCCTGCCGGTCGGTCTGGCTGTGACCGCCGGTGGTTTCCAGGAAGACATTTCCAACCTCGATCAGCGCGTGCGCGACCTTTTCGTGCGCGGCGACGTGACCATCCCGGTCAGCCCGACCCTCGCGCTGGTGGGTGGTGCGGGTTACGAGAACGTTGAGATTTCCAGCCGCGACGCGCTGCGCGATGCCAATGGCAATCCGGTGATCGGCAATGACGGGCGCTTCGTCACCGATCCCGCCTCACCGCGGGTCCTCGCCTTCGACGTCGATGGCCTGCTGTGGGACGTGGGCGTGATGTGGCGTCCGTCCTCGCGCACCTCGCTCGAGGCGCGGGTGGGCGAGCGATACGATTCGACCACCTATTACGGAACCTTCACCTACGCCCCCAGCCAGCGCAGCGCCTTCGCGCTCAGCGTCTATGACGGGGTCACCGGCTTTGGCGGTCTGCTCAATCGGTCGCTCGCCAGCCTGTCGAGCGATTTCGAGGCGATCCGCAATCCGGTGACGGGCGATTTCGGCGGACTGGTGCAAGGCGCCGAGGGTCAATCGGTCATCGGCGGGCTCGGATCGGTGCGCTCGGCGGCATTTCGCGGCCGCGGTGCGCGCGCTTCCTATCAGCGCCGGATGGGACGCACCACGGCAGCGCTGGGGGCGGGCTATGACCGGCGGACCTTCATCGCCGCCCCCGGAACGGCGCTCGGGCCGCTCGATGGCCTGACCGACGAAAGCTATTACGTGATCGGCGGGCTGACCCGGCAGATTGGCCAGAACGCGAACCTCACCACCAATGCCTACGTCAACTGGTTCGACAGCGCCGAGCCGAACGGCGACGTCACCGCGATCGGCGGCTCGGCAGCCTACAACCAGTCCCTGACCCGCCGCCTCACTGCGCGCGCGGCGGTGGCGCTCGATTACTTTGACAGCGAGTTCACCGCCGAGGACTTCGCCTTTGCAACGGCGCTGGTCGGCCTGCGCTACGACTTCTGATTGGGGAGCGACACGTTCATGTACGAACAATATTACGGCTTCAGCGCCCGGCCATTCCAGCTGACTCCCGATCCCCAGTTCTATTTCGAGAGCGCGAGCCACAAGAAAGCGATGAGCTATCTCGGCTACGGCCTTGGGCAGGGCGAGGGCTTCATCGTCATCACCGGCGAGATCGGCGCAGGCAAGTCGACCTTGGTCGCGCACCTGATGGAGCGGATTGACCCAGCGGCGCTGACCGTGGCGCAGGTTGTCACCAGCGCGCTCGACGGGGCTGAAATGGTCCATGTCGTCGCGCAGGCCTTCGGGCTTGCCGTCGAAGGGCATGACAAGGCCAGCGCGCTCGGCGCGATCGAACATTTCCTGCAGGACGAGGCCCGCGCCGGTCGGCGCTGCCTGCTGGTGGTGGACGAGTGTCAAAGCCTCGATCTTGCCGCGCTGGAAGAGCTGCGGATGCTGTCGAACTTCCAGCTCGGCGCACACCCGCTGCTGCAATGTCTGCTGCTCGGCCAGCCCGAATTCCGCCGCACGCTGGCCCATCATCCAGGGCTCGAACAGCTCCGCCAGCGCATCATCGCCTCGCACCATCTCGAAGCGCTCGATGATGGCGAGGTCGAGGACTATGTCCGCCACCGCCTCGGCCATGCCGGGTGGAAAGGCCATCCGGCGCTCGGCGAAGGGCTGCTGGGCGCGCTCTATCGTCACACCGACGGCATTCCGCGCCGGGTCAATCAGGTGATGAACCGCCTGCTGCTGCTCGGCGCGATCGAGGAACGCTCCGAGCTGACGCTGGCGATGCTCGACGCCGTGGTCGCCGAGATGGCGGTCGATCAGACCCGCGGCGCGCATGGTCGCGGCGATCTGCGCGCGGCGCCCGTTGCCCCGGCTTCGCCCGAAATGGGCGCCGGGGCCGACAGCCTGCCTGCCGCGGAAGTCGCGGCGCTGCTCGCCACCCGCGATGCCCGCACGGCCGAACTCGAAGCGGCGATCTGCGCGCTTCAGGCTGCTGGCGCGGCGCAAGGCAAGGCCGAGGACGAAGCGCTCTCGCCCGAGGAAGTGCGCCTCGCCGAAGCGCGCTTTGCCGCCGAACTCGAACGCATCGAAGCGCGGCTTGAAGAGCAGGAGCAATCCTTCCGCCACGTGCTGGCCATGCTGATCGAGTGGCTTGAGGACAATCCGTCGCGCGAGGCGGCGTGACGTGAACGCGCCGCCTGATCCCTGTCGCGCGGCCTGCCGGCCCGGTGCCACTATCGTCAACGGCCTGTCGGTCGATGTCGAGGACTGGTTCCAGGTAGGCGCCTTCGAGAATGTGATCGCGCGCGGCGATTGGGATTCGATCCGCATGCGGGTCGAGGGCAATGTGGCGCGCATCATCGACCTGTTCGCCGAGGCCGATGTGCGCGCGACCTTCTTCACCCTGGGCTGGGTGGCGAAACGTCATCCGGCGATGATCCGCCGCATCGCCGAGGCCGGCCACGAGATCGCCAGCCACGGCTATGATCACGTCCGCGTCCATAGCTTCACGCGCCGCGCTTTTGCCGAGGACATTCGCAAGGCGCGGCACATCCTCGAAGACTGCACGGGTGTCGCGGTGACCGGCTATCGCGCGCCGAGCTTTTCGATCGACCAGCGCACCCCCTGGGCCTTCGCCGAACTGGCCGAGCAGGGCTATGCTTATTCCTCCAGTGTCGCGCCGGTAGTGCATGATCATTACGGCTGGCCCGACGCCCCGCGCTTTGCCTTCCGCCCCTTGCCGTGGTCCTCGCTGGTTGAACTGCCGGTGACCACCGCGCTGCTTGGCGGGCGGCGGGTTGCGGCCGGTGGCGGCGGTTTCTTCCGAGTGCTGCCCTATGGCTTCTCGCGCTGGGCGATCCGCCAGGTGAACCGCCGCGAAGGCCGTCCGGCGGTGTTCTATTTTCACCCGTGGGAAATCGATCCCGATCAGCCGCGGGTCGGCCATGCACCGCTGCGCTCGCGCTTGCGCCACTATACCGGCCTGGCAAAGATGGCCGAAAAGCTGCGCGCGCTGGTGCATGAGTTCCGCTGGGGCAGGATGGACATGATCGCCCACCGCGAAGCGCCACGCGCCGGCGAACTGCCCGCGCCCGCCAGCCTCGGCGAGGAGTTTGCGGCATGAACGCGCCGGTCAGGGCCGGCCATAAGGTGCGCGCGTTTGACGCGCATGATCCGGCCGAACTGCGCCGCATAGAGGGCTTTGTCGCGGAAGGTGGAGGAAGCCTCTTCCACCGCCCGGCATGGCTGCGGGCGGTCGAAGCCGGCACCGGCCAGCGCGCGGCGGGCCTGGTGAGCGAAAGGCTCGGCGTGGTGACCGGCTGGCTCCCGCTCACCGAGGTGCGTTCGGCGCTGTTCGGCAAGGCGCTGGTGTCAAGCGGGTTTGGCGTTGGCGGGGGGATGATCGCCGAAAGCCCGGAGGTTGCCCGTGCGCTCGCCGAGGCCGCCGAACGCCATGCCCTGACGCGGGGCTTTGCTGGCATCGAGCTGCGCGGCGGGCCGATACCCGATCATTGGGACGCATGGTCGCACCGGCATTGTGGCTTTGTCCGTCCGCTGGCGGCGAGTGACGAGGCCGAGCTGGGTGCCATCCCGCGCAAGGCCCGCGCCGAGGTTCGCAAGGGCCTCGCCCTCGATCACCGCGTCACCATCGGACGCGCCCGTGCGGATCGCGCCGCGCACTACGCCTGTTACAGCGAAAGCGTCCGCAATCTCGGCACACCGGTTTTTCCGCGGGCGCTGTTTGCCGCGATGCTCGAGGCATTCCCCGAATCCAGCGACATCCTCACCGTGTGGGATGGCGAGCGTCCGCTGGCCAGCGTCTTGAGCTTTTACCACGAAGGCGCGGTGATGCCCTTCTGGGGCGGGGGCGTGTTCGCCGCGCGCGCGGCCCGGGCCAACGAGCGGATGTATTACGAATTGATGCTCCACGCCCGCCGGCGGGGCATGACCCGTTTCGACTTCGGGCGCTCGAAGACCGGCAGCGGGCCTTACGCCTTCAAGAAGAACTGGGGCTTCGTGCCCGAGCCGTTGGCATATGGCGCATGGACCGCGCCCGGCGCAAAGCGGCGCAATGTCGATCCCACCGACGCCAGCTATTCGCGCAAGATCGCCTTGTGGAAGAAGCTGCCGCTGCCCATCGCCAACGCTCTGGGGCCGTGGATCGCACGCGGGTTGGCATAGCGAAGGGGCGTGATGGGCGACATCCTCTTCCTTGCGCACCGCGTGCCCTTTCCGCCCGATCGCGGCGACCGCATCCGCTCGCATCATCTGCTCAAGGCGCTGGCGCGGCTCGGGCCTGTGCATGTCGGCTGTTTTGCCGATGCCGGTGACAAGGCGGGCGCGGATGGGCTGGCGAAGATCGCCGCATCGCACTGCATCATCGCGCGCACCAAGCCGCTGCCGCTTGCCGGGATCGAGGCCGTGCTGACGGGCAGGCCGGTGAGCCTCACCGCCTTCCATTCGCGGCGGCTGGCCGACTGGGTGCGGCATAGCATCGCCGTCCGCGACATTGCCGCGATCGTCGTGTTCTCGGGGCAGATGGGTCAATATGTCCCCGACGATTTCAAGGGGCGCGTGGTGATCGACCTGTGCGATGTCGATAGCGCCAAGTTCGCCAGCTATGCGCAAGGCGGCGAGCGCGTGTGGCTTAACCGGCGCGAGGCGCGCCTGCTGGCGGCGGAGGAGGAACGGCTCGGCCAGCGTGCCGATGCGACGATCCTCATTTCCGAGGCCGAGGCCGCGCTTTACCGCTCGCGGTTGCGCGATCCGGCGAAAGTGAACGTGCAGGTGATCGGCAACGGGATTGATGCAAGCCTGGTCGATCCCCAAGCGGTTCGCCCGCACCCGGCGCTCGCCAACCAGGCGGGGCCGCATTTCGTCTTCACTGGCCAGATGGATTATCGCCCCAATGAACAGGCCGCACAGTGGGTGATCGAGGCGCTCATGCCGATTTTGCGCGCGCGGTTCCCCGAGGCGATGTTCCATGTCGTCGGTCGCAATCCCACCCCAAGGCTGCGGGCGCAGCATGGCCGGCCGGGTGTCGAGGTCTGGGGCGAGGTGCCCGATGTACGCCCGTTCATTGCCGCGGCCGATACCGTGCTCGCACCCTTGCTGATCGCGCGCGGTGTGCAAAACAAGGTGCTGGAGGCGATGGCCATGGCCCGACCGGTGGTGCTGACCCCTGAGGCGGCGACTGGTATCGCCGCGCGCGAGGGCGAGCACTGGCTGGTCAGCCCACCCGACCCGCAGGCCATGGCCGCGCGGATCGCGGATTTGCTCTCGGACGCTGATGCGCCCGCGCGCATCGGCGCTGCGGCGCGGCGCTTCGTGTGCGATCATCATGGCTGGGAAGCCATGCTGGCGCCGCTGGCGCGGCTGCTGGGCCGGGACGGGGAGAGCGTGCGCCATGCCGCCTGAACCTGCCATTCTCGCTCGATCCGATGCTGTGCCAGCCCGGCGCCTGCCTGCCGCGTGGCGCAGCCCGTTGATGGCGCTGGGGGCTGCCGCGCTCGCGCTGGTTGCTGTCACTGCGCAAAGCTGGGGCGAGATGCTGCACCAATGGTGGAACATCGATACCTACAACCACCTGCTGCTGGTGCCCTTGATCATTGGTTGGTTGGTGCTGCTCAAGGTGGGCGAGCTGGCGGCCATCGCGCCGCGCCCGTTCATGCCCGGCCTGCTGCTGGTCGGTGCCGCGCTGGCGCTGTGGTGGGCAGGGCGTGCAAGCGGGATCAACCTGATCGCCCATGCTGGTGCCGTAGGGGCCTTGCAGGCGGCGGTAATCAGCGTGCTTGGCCTGCGCGCTGCGCTGCTGCTGGGTTTGCCGCTGGCCTTTGCGAGCTTTCTCGTGCCCTTCGGCGACGAGATCATCCCGCCGCTGCAATTCGTCACCGCCGAGATCGCCATCGCGCTGACCCATTGGAGCGGGATCGAGGCAAGCATAGCGGGGATTCATATCCACACCCCTGCCGGGCTGTTCATCGTCGCCGAGGCGTGTTCGGGCGTGAAGTTCCTGATCGCGATGGTGACGCTCGGCGTGCTGGTGTGTTTCACCCGTTTCGAAAGCTGGCGCCGTCGCGCCCTGTTCATGGCTGCTTGCGTGATCGTGCCGGTGCTCGCCAACGGGGTGCGCGCTTGGGCGACGATCTATGTCGCGCAATATATCGGCGCCGAGCGCGCCACCGGGTTCGATCACATCGTCTATGGCTGGGTCTTCTTCGCCATCGTCGTGACGATGCTGCTCTCCAGCGCATGGCGGTTCTTTGAACGCGCGCCGCATGACTTTGGCTGGAGCGCCGGCAGTCTCCCCCGCACCGCCTGGCTTGCCGGTGCCGAAAAGGGCAGCGTCTCGCCATTCGCTGCCGCGCTTGCGGTGATTGCCCTTGCCGCGATTGCCGCCTTTGCGGCCATGTTCTAGGCCGCTGCCACGATGTGCGGCATTGCCGGGATTTTCCATGCCGAAACCCCCAAGCCGGTCGATCCGCTGAGGGTCGAGCGGATGTGCGATGCGCTCGCCCATCGCGGCCCCGATGGAGCAGGGGTGTGGAGCGATCACGGGGTCGGGCTGGGCCATCGCCGGTTGTCGATCATCGACCTTGCCGGCTCGCCGCAGCCGATGCACGCCGCCGATGGCCGCGCGGTGATCGTCTTCAATGGCGAGATTTACAATTTCCGCGAACTGCGTCGCGAGCTGGAGCTGGCCGGCTTCGCCTTCCGCACCAATGGCGATACCGAGGTGATCCTTGCCGCCTGGCAGAAATGGGGGCCGGATTGCCTCGCGCGGCTCGACGGCATGTTCGCCTTCGCGATCTTCGACCGCGACAAGCGCCAGCTCTTCCTCGCGCGCGACCGGTTCGGGGTGAAACCGCTGTTCATCGCGCATCTGTCGGACGGCAGCATTGCCTTCGCCTCGGAGCTTAAGGGCCTGCTTGCCCACCCGCTGCTGCGCCGCCGGGTCAACCCGCAGGCGATCGAGGCCTATATGGCGTGGGGCTATGTCCCGGACACGCATTGCCTGCTGGCGGGGGTGGAGAAGCTGCCTGCCGGGCATTTCTGGCTGCTGGAGCAGGGCAAGTCGCCGGGCCGTCCGCAGCGCTGGTGGGACATATGCTTCACCGAGCGCGAGCGCGGGAGCGAGGCCGATCTGTCCGCGCAGCTTCTGCATCTGCTGCGCGAAGGCGTGCGCTCCCGCATGGTCGCAGACGTACCGCTCGGGGCGTTTCTTTCTGGCGGGGTGGACAGCTCCGGCGTGGTCGCGCTGATGAGCGAAGCTTCGCATCAGCCGGTCCAAACCTGCTCGATCGGCTTCGATGTCGCCGCCTATGACGAGACCTCCCACGCCCGCCAGGTTGCGGCGAAGTTCGGCGCCGATCATGCCGAGCGGATCGTCGCCACCGACGATTTTGCCGCCGTAGACCAGCTGGCCGCAATGTTCGACGAACCTTTCGCCGATGCCTCGGCACTGCCGACTTGGCGCGTGTGCCAGCTGGCGCGCGAGCGGGTGACGGTGGCGCTTTCGGGCGACGGAGCGGACGAGGCTTTTGCCGGTTACCGGCGGCAGGTTTTCCACCATCACGAGGAGCGCGCCCGCGCGCTGCTGCCGGCGGGCCTGCGCGCGCCGTTGTTCGGGGGGCTTGGGCGTGTCTGGCCCAAGGCCGACTGGGCGCCGCGCCCGTTGCGTGCAAAGGCGACTTTGCTGGCGCTCGCGGAAAGCGGCGAGCATGGTTACGTGCGTGGGCTTTCGGTAACGCTCCCCGATGCGCGCCGCGCGCTCTATTCCGATGCCTTCGCCGCCAGTCTTGCCGGCTTTCGCGCGGAAGACGAAGTGATCGCGCTGATGCGTTCGGCGCCGGGCCGATCGGGCCTCGATCGCGCCCAATATGCCGACCTCGTGTTCTGGCTGCCCGGCGACATCCTGACCAAGGTCGACCGCACCAGCATGGCGGTGAGCCTCGAAGCGCGCGAGCCGCTGCTCGATCACCGGTTGGTGGCATTCGCCGCGAGGCTGCCGGAATCGATGCGGGTAAGGGGCGCGACCGGCAAATACCTGCTCAAGAAGAGCCTTGAGCGCTATCTCCCGCACGACATCCTTTATCGGCCCAAGCAGGGCTTCGTCACCCCGATTGCCGAATGGTTCAGGCGGCCGCTGGCCGGGGCGGCGCGGGGGATTGCGAGCGGTAGTCTTGCGCAGACCGCCTTCTTCGCGCCCAAGGCTATCGCCGGGCTTGCCGAGGCCCATATCGCCGGCCGTGCGGATCATTCGCGCACCCTGTGGCAGCTGCTGATGCTGGAGAAGGCGCTCTCCCGCCTTGGGGTGAGCGCCTAGTCCTGCGTCCCGTGGCCAAGCGCCAGGTAGCCATCCGACTGCATCTCGTTGAGCCGACTGACCGTGCGCTCGAACTCGAAAGCGCCGTCACCTGACCGGTAGAGGTCCTCAGGCGCCGCGGCGGCAGTGACGAACAGCTTGACCCGGTGCTCGTAGAGCGCGTCGATCAGCTTGGTGAAGCGGATCGCCTCGTTGCGGTTTTCCGGGCCCATCTTCGGAATGCCAACGAGGATCACGGTGTGATAGGCCTGCGCAATGGCAAGGTAATCGGCAGCACCGCGGTTTGCGCCGCACAGCTTCTTGAAGCTGAACACGCCCACACCCTTGAGGCTCTTGGGCACGTGCAACCTTCGCCCGCCGCCCAAATCGAGTTCGCCCGAAGGCACATGGGCGGCATCCTCGGGCTGGAAGTCGGTGAGGCGGAAGAAGGCTTCGCGCACCTGCGCCGTCGCCGCATCGCCGATCGGCGCATGCCACGTGGCGAGCCCGCCGATACGGTCGAGCCGGTAGTCGGTCGGGCCATTGAGGCTGAGCACGTCCATCTTCGCTTCGACCAGATTGATGAAGGGCAGGAACAAGGAGCGATTGAGCCCGTCCTTGTAGAGATCGCGCGGGGGGCGGTTGGAGGTGGTGACGATCACCGTGCCCGCCTCCATCAGCGCGGTGAAGAAGCGGCCCATGATCGCAGCGTCGGCGGTGTTGTTGACGACCATCTCGTCGAAGGCGAGGCATTTGAGACCCGCCGCCATGTCCAGCGCGACCGCGATCAGCGGGTCTTTTACCTGGGCCTTGCGCGCCGCTGCCATGCGGCGGTCAACTTCGAGCATGAAGGCGTGGAAATGGACACGGCGCTTGTGTGCGATGCCGAGCGTCTCGACGAACAGGTCCATCAGCATCGACTTGCCGCGCCCGACCCCGCCCCAGATGTAGAGCCCGCGCGGGGGCGGGGCGGGGCGCTTTCCTAACAGCTTGCCGATCAGACCTGCGGCGGGGGGCGGGGCTTCCAGCTCGCGCTGGAGACGGTCGAGCCGTTCGGCCGCGGCGCGCTGGTCGGGGTCGGCGCGCAGCTCGCCGCTGGCGATGAGGGCATCGTAGCGGGCAAGAAGGCCGGGCACGCGTGCCTCAACCGCGCGGCAGCATCTTGCGCACGATGCCCGAGAAGCTGGCGACCGTGTCCTCGTCCTGCACCACCAGGCCGCGGATGAAGACCAGCTTGCCGGTTTCGCGCACGATTTCGGTCACCGCGTCGAGCGGGCGCTGCGGATCGCCGCCGCCCACGAACTGGGTCGAAAGCTCGAGCGTCACCGAAGGGCCGGCATTGCCGGTGCCGATCCGGTGCATGGTGACGAAAAGCGCGATGTCGATCAGCGCCAGCGTCACCGCGCCGTGGATCACACCCTGGAGGTTCATGTGTCGCCGCTCGGGAAACATGCGCAGGCGCGCCTTCCCGTCATCGTCGACCCGGGTGATGAGCCTGCCCATCACCGCGCCATTGAACAGCGTTTCGTCCTTGAGATTCCAGTGGTGCCAGCCGGGGTTTTGCGGATCCGGCCCGTGCTCGAAGACGTCGTCCTTGAAGCTCACCGGTTCAGATCGCGCGCTCGGCCATCATCTTCTTGGTCTCGGCGATCGCCTTGGCCGGCGAGAGGCCCTTGGGGCACACATTCGCGCAGTTCATGATGGTGTGGCAGCGGTAGAGCCGGAAGGGGTCTTCGAGGTTATCGAGCCGCTCGCCGGTCATTTCGTCGCGGCTGTCGGCCAGCCAGCGATAGGCCTGAAGCAGGATCGCCGGGCCGAGGAACTTGTCCGAGTTCCACCAGTAGGAAGGGCAAGAGGTCGAACAGCAGGCGCACAGGATGCATTCGTAGAGCCCGTCGAGCTTCTCACGCTGTTCGGGCGATTGCAGCCGCTCCTTGCCCGACGGGGTCGGCGTGACGGTCTGAAGCCATGGGCGGATGCTGGCATATTGCGCGTAGAAGTGGGTGAAGTCCGGCACCAGATCCTTGATCACCTCCATATGCGGAAGGGGGGTGATGCGGATCTCGCCCTTGAGGTCCTCGATCGCGGTGGTGCAGGCAAGGCCGTTCCTGCCGTTCATGTTCATCGCGCATGATCCGCAGATGCCCTCGCGGCACGAACGGCGGAAGGTCAGGGTCGGGTCGATCTCGTTCTTGATCTTGAACAGCGCGTCGAGCACCATCGGGCCGCATTCGTCGAGATTGATCTCGAACC
The DNA here is from genome assembly GCF_002155695.1 of Erythrobacter tepidarius. GTDB lineage: Bacteria > Pseudomonadota > Alphaproteobacteria > Sphingomonadales > Sphingomonadaceae > Erythrobacter > Erythrobacter tepidarius. Next base: position 17,256 of record NZ_MUYJ01000003.1, on the reverse strand, counting down.
TGTCGTAGCGCGGGTTCTGGCCGCTGTCGGGATCGTAGCGGTAGATCTTGAATGACTTGACGCGACCGCCCGAGGCCTTGTGAGTCTTGCCGCTCGCATTGATCTTCGAATTCTTGGGGAGGGTGAAGGTCGCCATTACGTGATCCCGCGTTGCAATTGGCACCCTATCTAGCGCCATTGTCCCGCCGCGCAAGCGGGCGGTGACTGGCAATTCTTGCATGGTTTCGCACAGGCGTTGCCCCACACACGCCAGGCCGTGTTGGAGACACATGAGACACTGTCCTGAAACCAAAAATCCGCCGCCGCCCACAGGCTTGCCGGGCGGGCATTCGCAAAGGTCAGAAAATCGCGGAACCTGCGGGCCATGCGGGCGCTTTAGCCGGCATGGATGATGTAGGACAGGGCGCTGTGCCCACCCCACGCACGGCTTGCGTGTTCGGCGCGTCGGGCGGTATCGGCAGGGCGCTGTGCGAGGGGCTGGCGGCGGCAGGGTGCCCGCGGATTCATGCCGGATCACGGGCGGGCGTGGGGCCTGAGGGCGAATCTTTTCGCCCCTTTGCCTTCGACCTTGCCGACGAGGCCAGCATCGCTGCTGCGGCCCAGGCGATGCGCGGCGATCCGCCAGAGTGGGTGATCGTGGCGACCGGCGTTCTCACTCTGCCGGATGGCACCGGGCCGGAGCGGACCTACAAGCGGATCGATGCAGCGGCCATGGCCGAAGTCTTCGCACTCAACACCATCGGCCCGGCGCTCATCGCCAAGCATGTCCTGCCGCTGATGCCGCGCGATCGCCGGTTCGTGTTTGCGGCGCTGTCGGCCCGGGTTGGATCGATTTCCGACAACCGGCTCGGCGGATGGCACTCTTACCGAGCGAGCAAGGCGGCGCTCAACATGCTGCTGAAGAATCTTGCGCTGGAATTGGCGCGCACCCATCCGCTCGGCGTGGTCGCCGGTCTGCATCCGGGCACGGTGGATTCGGCGCTGTCGCGGCCGTTCCAGTCTGGCCTGCCGGCGGGTCAATTGACCGCGCCCGAAGCGGCGGCGGCGAATCTGATCGGGGTGCTGGCAGGCCTTACGCCCGCGCAATCGGGACGGGTTTTCGATTTTCGTGGAGAGGAAGTTCCGGCCTAGCGCCCGTCGCGCCAGATGGTGTCATCCGAGGTCGCGGCAAACCCGGCCACAAGCTCACGCGAGAAGGCCGACCGCGAGTTCGGCCCAGGTCAGCAGGAACACCACCGCAATCGCTGCCGCCAGGGCGCCGCGCACCCGCCACGAGGCGGGCAGGCGCAGCGCGATGTCGATCCCGGCGCCCAGAAGAGCGAACAGGATCGCCGCGCCAAGGAAATCGCCCGCGCCCCAGCTGACGTCTGCGGTAAAGGCCATTGCCACCAGCGGCAGCGCCAGCAGCAGCGCGGCGCAGGCGGCAAACAGCTTGCGGAACTGGCGGGTGCGGTCAGCGGGCAACAGGGTGGGCAGGATCATTGTCCGTCTCCGGCGGGAATGCCCGCGCAGCCTACCCCAGCAGCCCGTGGCGCGAAAGGCTTTCGGCAAGCAGCGTCTCGATCAGTTCGGGATGGCTCCAGCCCGCCAGTGCTGCCGCGCGCCCGAACACCTTTTGCGACCAGAGGTTGCAATTGAGATTGAGCTCGAGGAAAGTGATTTCGCCGGTCTCCTCGTTCACGCGGAACTCCCAGCGGCCGTAATCGAACGGACGATATTCCTGCATCGCGGCCTTGGTATATTCAGTGATCTTGGCGATCATCTCGGGGTGCTCGAATGGATCGAGCGAGTATTTCTGGCTGCGATCCACCAGATCGCGCTTTTCCTGATAGGTGCGCAGGTGCGAGGGATCGGCCTGGCGGAAGATCATCATCGGCAGAATCATCGGCTCGCCCTTGATGGTGACGACCGGCACCTCGACATCCGAGCCCTCGATGAAAGGCTCGACGATTGCGTCGTGGCCGAGATCGTGCACGCCGTGGATGGCCTTTTCGACGCTCGGCCAGTCGGTCGCGTCCATGACGCCCCAGCTGGCCGAGGAATTGTTGGGCTTGATCACGAAGCGCGCACCTTCCGGGCACCGCGCCGGATCGATCGGCGCGCCGCGGCGGTAGATCGCCCAAGGCGCGGTCGGCACGCCGGCATCGCGCACCGCGCGCTTGGCGAGATGCTTGTCGTCCGAAAGGCCGCGCAGGATCGGGCTGGCGCCGAGATAGGGGATGCCGGCGCGTTCGCACAGCAGCGGACAAAGCATTTCCGAATTGAAGAACCCCGCGCGGTTGAGCAGCGGAAAGACGAAATCGACCTCGGGCCTGTCGAACAATACCTCGAACTTGTTTTCCACGCGCAGGTTAAGGCCGAGCGCCTTCAGCGTCTCGCGCATCTCGACATGATAGGTCGCGTGGTTGCCGTCCTCGGCGGTGCCGGAGCCGTCCCACAGCGCGTTCTTGGCGATGAACAGGATCTTGAGACGCTGCTTGGCCTCTACGGGGATGCGGAGTGGAGCGGGGTAGCTGGTCATGGGTTTCGGGCCTCTTGGCGGGAAGGCGCGCATTTAGTGTGCAGGGGAAAGGTGCGCCAGATGCATTTTGCGGTTTTATTGGCAGAGCGCTTTCTCTAGAGCGCGCGAACCCGTTATCAGGCCGCTTGAAAGGTTGCCCCAGTGCCTCCTCTGAACCGCCCGCTGGCCGGGCTTGAGCCTACCGACGATGTTGTCGCGCTGGTCGCGGCGCTGGCTTCGGGCGGCGATGCGCGGATCACGCTTCATCCGGACAGCGGGCTCAACCGCTATCTCTCCGCGCCCTATCCGCGCGACGTGCTGGCCTATTCGTCCTCGACCGTGAGCGACATTTCCGCCGCTGCCTTCGCGCATCTGCTGGGGCGCGGTGGTGCCGCGGCTGCGCTGGGCTACAAGGCGCGGCTCGACGCGCTGCGCGGCCGCATCCGTGCTGCCTATGGCATTGGCGGGGATACCGAAATCGTCTTTGCACCGTCGGGCACCGATCTCGAATATGTCGCCCTGGCACTGGCTCTGGGGCGCAGCGCGGCGGGCATCCACAACGTGCTGCTGGGCGCGGACGAAACCGGATCGGGCTGCATCCATTCCGCCCATGGCCGTTTCTTCGCCAACGAGACCGCGCTGGTTGACGGCGTTGCTCCAGGTCAGGATGTGGCGGGCATGGGGGAGATTAGCTTGGTCGACGTGCCCGTGCGCTGCCCGGATGGCGTCGCCCGCACCAGCGCCGAGATTACCGCCGGGATAGCCCAGGAAATCGCCGCCGCGCGCGCGCTGGGCAAGCACAGCGTGGTGCATTGCGTGCACGGTTCCAAGACCGGGCTGGTCTTGCCCGCACTCGCAGATCTCGATGCCCTTATCGCCCAATTCGGCGCCGATGCGACCTTCGTGGTCGATGCCTGCCAGGCGCGCATCACCAGCGCGGCGATCGGCGATTATCTTGCGCGCGGGCTGATCGTGCTGATGACGGGTTCCAAGTTCGTCGGCGCGCCGCCGTTCAATGGCTGGGCGCTGGTGCCGGCCACGCTCGCCGCCAGCGCCGCACCGCTGCCGCACGGGTTCGCGCAGATCTTCCGCCGCGCGGAGTGGCCCGACGGGTGGCCCGGAGCAGCGGCGCTCGAGGACAGTTCCAACCCCGCCCTGGCGCTGCGGCTCGAAGCCGCTCTGTTCGAGATCGAGCGCTTCCAGGCGATCCCCATGCCGCGGATCGAGGCGATTATCGCTGCCTTCGAGCAAGCCATGCACACGCACCTGCTCGCGCCACTCGGACTTGCCTGCGTGACACCGGGAGGCGAGGGCACGGGCAACAGCCCGATCGAGATGCGCACGCTGTCAACGCTCGACCTTTCGGCCCTTCCGGGGCTGGAAACCTTCGAGGCGGCGCAGGCAGCGCACAGGGCCATGGCGATGGACGGCATCCGGCTCGGCCAGCCGGTCAAGTGCGTGCGTGTCGGTGGGGGCTGGGGCGGCACGATGCGGGTTGGCCTGTCGATGCCCCAGATCGCGCAGTGGAATGCCCTGTCCGCCGAGGCGCTCATCGCTGTGCTCGCGGCCGACATGGCCCGCATTGCCGAAGCTCTTTCAGCCGCCGCCCAGCGCCGGGCCGCCTGAAGCCGCTTTCCATTCCAGCGACAGCGGCTAGAAACCGATCGCCGGGTCGCGCGGGGAGGAGCAGCGATATGGGCCTCAAGGGTTGGTACGAGGCGAAGATCATGCCGAAACTCATCACCTGCGCCTGTTCGCAGCCTCAGGTGATGAAGCGGCGCGGTGCGGTAGTGCCGCTCGCGCGGGGCGACGTCTTCGAACTGGGCTGCGGGGGCGGGATCAACCATGATTTCTACGATAGGCGGGCGATCACCTCCTATGCCGGGATCGACCCGCATGACGGCCTGCTCGAAGCCGCCCGCGCGGCGGCGCGGGCAAAGGGCTGGGCCGCAGACCTCAGGCAGGGGCGGGGCGAGGCGATCCCCTTCAGCGACAACAGCTTCGACTGCGTGGTGTGCACCTTTACCTTGTGCTCGGTCGATGAACCGGCGCAGGTGATGCGCGAGATCGGCCGCGTCCTGCGCCCCGGCGGACAGATGCTGTTCCTCGAACACGGCCGCGCCCCCGACACCGGTGTGCGCAGGTGGCAGGAGCGCATCGAGCCGCTTTGGAAGCGGCTTGCCGGGGGCTGCCATCTGAGTCGCCCGATCGCCAGTGCGCTGGCAAGCGCGGGCTTCGCGGTCGAGACGCTGGGTGAGGCCTACACGCCCAAGGTCCCGCGCTTTGTCGGATGGATGGAGTGGGGCATCGCCCGCAAGCCGGCATAGCCACGGCGACAAGCACGAAGGGCGGGAGCGGTTGCCCGCTCCCGCCCCGCTTCCGGCCATGGCCTAACGCATCCTACTCGCCGAAGGTGCGGCTCCACCAGCCCTTGCGCGGCTTGGCTTCAGCCGCCTCGGCGGGGGCTTCGGCTTGCGATTCGCCTTGCAGTTGGACGACTTCGGCGGTTTCCACCGGCTGCGGATCGGCAACCTTGGCTTTGCGCGGTGCGCGCTTGCGCTTGGGCGCTTCGTCGGCCGCGGGGGCTTCCCCTGTCGCTTCGACCGCCGGCTCGGCGCCGGCTTCCGGAGTGACGGCCTTGGTCTTGCGCGGCGCACGCTTGCGCTTGGGTTTCTCGGCGACGGCCTCCTCGGCCGCCTCGACAACAGGTGCTGAGGTCTGAACTTCGGCGGCGACTTCGGCCTCGGCCTCCGCCGCAGGTGCGGGCTTGCTCGGTTCTGCCTTTTCGCCTGCGGTACCGGCTTCGACCTCGGCCTCGTTATCCTGCGCCGCGTCAGCGCCGAGATCGCCCTCACTGCCATCGCCGCGCCGCTTGCGCCCGCGACCGCCACGACGGCGGCGCTTCTTCGGGCGGGCCTCGCCGTCATCGTCGCTCTCGTGGGCCGGTGCATCGCCGGGGGCTTCGCGATCCTCGCCCTCGCTTGCATGGGTTGCCTTGCCGGTCTCGGCCTCAGCGCCTTCCTCGCGATCACGGTTGCGACCGCGGCCACCCCGGCGGCGGCGACGCTTCTTGCGGCGACCGCCATCCTCTTCGCCATCGCGTCGCTGGCGCGATTCGCGCTCGGCCTCCGCATCCTCTTGGGCCTCTTGGTCCGCGGAAAGCTCTTCGTCCTCGTCCTCTACCTCGTCGATGATCGGATCGAAGCGCGGGGTCTGCGCGGGACGCGGGCCGCTGCTGGAGATGCTCATCTTCGCGCCTTCCTGCTCGCCTTCGGGCACGACTTCGACGCTGACCCCGTAGCGCTGCTCGATCTCGACCAGATCGGCGCGTTTCTCGTTGAGCAGATAGATCGCCGCCTCGGTGCTGGCCGCGAGGCGGATCTGCGTGCCCTTGCCCTTGGACGCTTCGTCCTCGATCAGTCGCAGCGCCGACAGGCCCGCCGAGGAAGCGGTGCGCACCAGCCCGGTGCCATCGCAATGCGGGCAGGGGCGGGTGGTGGCTTCGAGCACGCCGGTGCGCAGGCGCTGGCGGCTCATTTCCATCAGGCCGAAGGAACTGATCCGGCCGATCTGGATGCGCGCGCGATCATTCTTGAGCGCCTCCTTCATCGCCTTCTCGACCTTGCGGACGTTGGAGGCATATTCCATGTCGATGAAGTCGATGACGATGAGTCCCGCCATATCGCGCAGGCGCAGCTGACGGGCGATCTCGCGTGCTGCTTCGAGATTGGTGTGCAGCGCCGTCTGCTCGATATTGTGTTCCTTGGTCGAGCGGCCCGAGTTGATGTCGATCGCCACCAGCGCCTCGGTCGGGTTGATGATCAGATAGCCGCCCGACTTGAGCTGCACCATCGGATCATACATCGCCCGCAACTGGTCTTCCGCGCCGTAGCGCTGGAACAGCGGCACCGGATCGGAATAGGCTTTCACCCGCCGGGCGTGGCTGGGCATCAGCAGCTTCATGAAGGCCTTGGCCGACTTGTAGCCCTCTTCGCCCTCGACGACGACTTCCTCGATCTCCTTGTTGTAGATGTCGCGGATCGCGCGCTTGATGAGATCGCTGTCCGAATGGATCAGCGCCGGTGCGACCGAGGCGAGGGTCTTCTCCCGGATTTCGTCCCATACGCGGGCGAGGTAGTCAAAGTCGCGCTTGATTTCGGGCTTGGTGCGGCTCATGCCCGCGGTGCGGACGATCAGGCCCATGGTCTTGGGCAGTTTGAGGTCCGAGACCATCTCCTTGAGCCGCTTGCGATCGCTGGCCGAGCTGATCTTTCGGCTGATGCCGCCGCCGGTGGTGCTGTTGGGCATCAGGACGGTGTAGCGACCGGCGAGACTGAGATAGGTGGTGAGCGCCGCGCCCTTGTTGCCGCGCTCTTCCTTGACGACCTGCACCAGCAGCACCTGACGGCGCTGGATCACGTCCTGGATCTTGTAGCGGCGACGCAGCGCCATGCGCTTGGCGCGCACTTCGTCGACCTGCTTGGCACGGCTGCGGCCCGTTTCGCTGTCACCCTTGTCGCTGCCGCTCTTGCCCTGGCGTCGCCGCCCGCGACGGCTGCGGCTGCGTTCGTCCTCGCCGTTCTCTTCCTCGCTATCGGCACTCTCGTCGTCGGAGCTTCCATCCTCGATGGTCGCGACATCGTCCTTGTCCGAAGTGTCGACTTCCTCGATGCCGCTTTCAGCGAAATCCTCGGCCAGTGCCTCGCCGCTCGTGTCCTCGACATCATATTCGTTGACGGGAGGAATGCCTGCCTCTTCCTCCTCGGCGCGCAGGCGCTCTTCCTCCGCGGCGGCCTCGGCCTCCTCGGCGAGCAGAGCTTCACGGTCAGCCTTGGGGATCTGATAATAGTCGGGGTGGATTTCGCTGAAGGCTAGGAAACCGTGACGGTTGCCGCCGAAATCGACAAAGGCCGCCTGCAGCGACGGTTCGACCCTGGTTACCTTGGCGAGGTAGATATTGCCCTTGATCTGTTTGTGATCGGCAGATTCGAAATCGAATTCCTCAATCCGGTTGCCTTGCAGAACCGCCACCCGGGTTTCTTCCGGGTGGCGCGCATCGATCAGCATGCGCGTTGCCATTGAATATTCTCCATGCGTCCGGCCCGGCCCGCTGGGGGCGATGAAGGGGACGCCAATTGTGGGATGATCCGGACGGCCCGAAGGGTGTGCCGGAAGGGGTTGTCACGCCACGTCCTGAACGGACGCAAAGCGCGAAGCTCGTGTCTGCAATGGCAAGACTGCGGCCAAATGCCGCGCTTCGGCCCGCACTGACACAGGCCGCCAAGGCGCGCACTGTGCTGGATTGCGGGGAAAAGCGTCTTGTCACTACATCAACCTGTGCTGAAGCCGGGAGCCGTGAAAGAGAGGGAGCCCGGCGCGAGAGGCGGGCTATTCGGTGCCGGGGCACCAGTTGCAACCTCTCCGCCCGCACCGCTAGCACCGCGGGACAAGCCCCGCAACTCTATTGCGTTGATGACGGGCAAGAACGTAAGCCGGTGCGGAGATGAGCTTTCGCACCCTGTTGCTGATCGTGCTGCTGGTTCCTGCTGCCGTGCTCGGCGGCGCGGCGGCGCTGGACGTACGGATTCCGGTGCCGGTGTTCGGGCGCGACTATGTCTTGCGCTTTCCGCTGGAGCACGGCGCGATCCCGCTCGACCTGCCGGAAATTTCGGGGCCGCCCGATGATGCGCTGCCGCTGGTGGTGATCGATGCCGGGCATGGCGGACGCGATCCGGGCGCGATCGGCGAGGATGCCGAGGGTCTCAAGGTTCAGGAAAAGGACATCACCCTGGCGCTCGCGCGGGCGCTGCGCAGCGAGTTGTTGCGCAGCGGGCGCATCCGCGTGGCACTCACCCGCGACGACGACCGCACCCTGCCGCTCGCCTACCGGCCCGAGATCGCCCGCCAGCTGGAGGCCGATCTGTTCATCTCGATTCATGCCGATTCCGCCGGCACCCGCGAAAATGTCAGCGGGGCGAGCATCTACACCCTGTCGGAAAAGGCTTCCAGCGAGGCTGCGGCCCGCTTTGCCGCACGCGAGAACAATGCCGATCGCCTCAATGGCATCACCATCGAGGGCCAGAGCGCGGCGGTGAGCGCGATCCTCGTTGAACTCTCGCAGCAGCGCACGCAGGAGGATGCGATCGAATTTGCCGGGCTGGTGGTGCGCGAGGGGGGCGAGGATCTCGCCTTCGTCCCGCAACCGCGCCGCGCCGCCGCGCTCGCGGTGCTGCGCGCGCCCGACGTGCCGTCGGTGCTGTTCGAAAGCGGCTTCGTCACCAACCGGCTCGACCGTGCGCGGCTGACGACGCCGGAAGGGCAGGGCCAGTATGCCGCCGTGCTCGCGCGCGCGATCCGGGTCTATTTCGCGCGCCGCACCGATTTTGCAGGCGGCGGGGAATAGGGGCCGAAAGCCGCTAGCCTTGGGCGCGGCGTGCGTGCTAGTTGCGCCCCGCCGATGACCGAGCCGACCGCTGCCTCCAGCCCGCAATCGACCTGGGCCTACCTGCGCTATCGCATCAACCGCGATGTCGGCGGCGCGCTTGCATGGTTCGGCGCCAAGTGGCGGGAAAGCCGGCTGTTCCGCATCATCGCCAGCCTGGCGGGTTTCGGCCTGCTGCTGTGGATCGCGCTGTTCGTGTGGCTTGCTAGGGATCTGCCCGAGGCCGAAGCGCTACTTACCTATGAAACCCCGCTGCCCACAGTGGTGCGGGGCTATGACGGCGAGATCGTCCATTCCTATGCGCGCGAACGGCGGGTGCAGCTGCAATATGCCGATTTTCCGCCGAAGCTGATCGAGGCCTTTCTGGCGGCCGAGGACAAAACCTTCTTCAGCCATGGGGGGATCGATTTCCTCGGCACCGCCAATGCCGTGCTCGACTATGCCAGCAAGCTCGGCTCGGGTGAGCGTGCGGTGGGCGGTTCGACCATCACCCAGCAGGTCGCCAAGAACCTGTTGCTGGGCGACGAATATTCGATCACCCGCAAACTCAAGGAAATGATCCTTGCCGGACGCATCGAGCAGGTGCTCACCAAACAGGAAATACTTGAGCTCTATCTCAATGAAATCCCGCTCGGGCGGCGCTCCTTCGGGGTGCAGGCCGCGGCACGCGCCTATTTCGACAAGGACGTCCACGATCTTGAACTGCACGAGATGGCCTTCCTTGCCATCCTGCCCAAGGCGCCCGAACGCTATGGCCGCAAGGGGCAGGAACGGGCGGCGCTCGCCCGGCGCAATTTCGTGCTCGCTCAGATGGAGGCCAACGGCTTCATAACCGCATCGCAGCGCCGTGAGGCCGCAGCAAAGCCGCTCGGTCTGGTCGCCCAGCGGCGCGAGCGCAGCGTCGATGCCGGCTACTTCCTCGAGGAAGTGCGACGCGAGCTGATCGAGCGTTTCGGCGAAACCGCCGAGGATGGACCGAATTCGGTCTATGCTGGCGGCCTGTGGGTGCGCACCTCGCTCGATCCGGAAATGCAGATCGCGGCGCGCGATGCGCTGCGCGAGGGCCTGCTGCGCTACCACGGCGGGCGCGGGTGGACCGGGCCATTGGCGCGAATCGATGTCTCCAAGGGAAACTGGGCGAGCCAACTGCAAAGCTCACCGCTCGGCATCAGCTACCGCAATTGGAAAGTCGGCGTGGTCACCAGCCGCAATCAGGCCTCGGCACGGATTGGCTTTGCCGACGGCAGCGAAGCGCCCTTGACGGGCCTGCCCGACCGGCTCAAGGCCGGTGACGTGATCGCCGCCAGCCCCTCGGGCAATGTTTGGCAGGTGCGCACGATCCCCGAAGCGCAGGGCGCGCTGATCGTCGAGAATGCGCAATATGGCCGGGTGCTGGCCATGCAGGGCGGCTTCGATCACCGCCTGTCGGACTTCAACCGCGCCACGCAGGCGATGCGCCAGCCGGGATCGACCATCAAGCCCTTCGTCTATGCCACCGGGCTGGACCATGGGATGACGCCTTCGACCCAGATCGATAATTCGCGCTTCTGCTACTATCAGGGCGCAAACCTCGGCGAGAAATGCATCCGCGGCGGGCGCGCGGGGCAATATCCGCTGCGCTACGGGCTTGAACAGTCGCAGAACATCATGACGGTGCAGATCGGCATGACGGCCGGGATGTCCAACGTCGTCAAAACCGTGGAGAAGCTCGGGATCGGCAAGTTCGAACCCTATCCCTCGACCGCGCTGGGGGCTGGCGAGACCACGCTCTCGAAGATGGTCGCCGCCTATGCCGCGCTGGCCAATCACGGCCGGCTCAATCCGCCCACCGTGATCGACTATGTGCAGGATCGCCGCGGCAAGGTGCTGTGGCGCGCCGATACCCGCGACTGCCGGGGCTGCAACATGCCCAAGTGGGACGGCAAGCCTATGCCGCGCTTCGGGATCAAGGGCGCGCAGGCAATGGACCCGCGCACTGCATTTCAGGTGATGCACATGCTCCGCGGCGCGGTCAGCCGCGGCACGGCGACCGTGCTGAACCCGCTCGGCCTGCCGCTGTTCGGCAAGACCGGCACCACCACCGGCCCGAAGGACGTGTGGTTCATCGGCGGCACCCAGCAGATTGTGGCCGGGGCTTACGTAGGTTTCGACAAGCCGCGCAACATGGGCGGCTATGCCTATGGCGGCACCATCTCCGCGCCGATCATCAAGAGCCTGATCGAGAAGACCCGGAAGAAGTGGTCGGATCTTCCGCCGGTCGCGCCGCAGGGCGTGCGGATGGTGCGGGTTGACCGGCGCACCGGCAAGCGCGTGTTCGATGGCTGGCCCACCGACGATCCCAAGTCGGCGATCATCTGGGAAGCCTTCAAGCCCGATACCGAGCCCGAGCGTTACACCCGTCAGGACGAGATCGCCGCGCGCCGCAACGAAATCCTCGCGCTGATCCGCGCCGGGCGTCAGAACGCCGATAGCGCGGTGGTGGAGGACAATCCCGATCAGCCGGCCGATTTCGTCGAGGAACAGGGCGGGGTCTATTGACCCGCACCGTGCACGGGGGAACCGTGCTTTACCTTGAAGGTTGGACTGCCATGACCAGAAAGCTTCTTATTCTCGCCGCCGCGGCGTTTGCCAGCGCCGGGTTCGTCACCGCGGCCTCGGCCGAGCTGCCAGTCGGGCAGAAGGCCCCAGCCTTCACCACGCGCGCCGCGCTTGCCGGCAAGCAATTCGGTTTCTCGCTTTCCGCCGCGCTCGCGAAGGGGCCGGTGGTGCTCTATTTCTACCCCAAGGCCTTCACCAGCGGCTGCACGCTCGAGGCCAATGCCTTTGCCGAGGCCATGCCCAAGTTCAAGGCCGCAGGCGCCAGCGTGATCGGCATGTCGAACGACGACATCGAGACGCTCAAGCGCTTCAGCCGCGAGGAATGTCGCGATGCCTTCCCGGTCGGTGTGGCCGAGCCGGGGGTGATCAAGGGCTATGATGTGGCGATGGGCAATTCCGGCCTTGCCACCCGCACCTCCTACGTCATTGCTCCTGACGGGCGGATCGTCGCGGTCTATTCCAATCCCGATTACCGCGGTCATGTCGAAAAGACGCTTGCAGCGGTGCGGGCTCTCAGGAAATAGCCGAAGGGGCGCACGCGCGCGCCGCTTTACAATCGCGCAGGCACGGCTAAGCGGGGCCGGATTTTTTCGCGTCTTGTGAAGGACAGACCATGCGGGCCGAGGCCCAATCCTATATCAACCGGATCGAAGCAGCGCTGGCGCTGGTGCGCCAGTCGCTCGACTGGGACCGTGCGCTGCGGCGCCTCGATGAATTGAACGCCCGGGTGCAGGACCCGAACCTCTGGGACAATCCCAAGCAGGCCCAGGCCATCAGCCGCGAGCAGAAGACGCTCCAAAGCGCGGTGAACACCGTCAACGAGATCTCGGCCGAGATGCGCGATGCGATCGAGTTCATCGAAATGGGCGAGGCCGAGGGCGAGGAGGCGATCGTCGATGAGGGTCTCGCCACGCTCGCCGCGCTGGCCGAGCGTGCCGATGCCGACAAGGTGCAGGCGCTGCTGTCGGGTGAGGCGGATGGCAACGACACCTATCTCGAAATCCACGCCGGCGCGGGCGGCACCGAAAGCCAGGACTGGGCCGAGATGCTGCTGCGCATGTATGCACGCTGGGCCGAGCGGCGCGGGTTCAAGGTCGAAACGGTCGAATATCAGGCGGGCGAACAGGCGGGCATCAAGTCCGCCACGCTGCTGATTAGGGGCGAGAATGCCTATGGCTATGCCAAGACTGAAAGCGGGGTCCATCGCCTGGTCCGCATCAGCCCCTACGACAGCTCCGCCCGCCGCCACACGAGCTTTTCGAGCGTGTGGGTCTATCCGGTGATCGACGACAGCTTCGAGATCGAGATCAACCCGGCCGACCTCAAGATCGACACCTATCGGGCATCGGGCGCGGGCGGTCAGCACGTCAACACCACTGATTCGGCCGTGCGCATCACCCACCAGCCGACCGGGATCGTGGTGGCGAGCCAGCAGGATCGCAGCCAGCACAAGAACCGCGAAATCGCGATGAACATGCTGAAGGCCCGGCTCTACGAGGCAGAAATGCGCGCCCGCGAGGCAGCCGCCAGCGCCGAGCATTCGGCCAAAAGCGACATTGGCTGGGGCCACCAGATCCGTTCCTACGTGTTGCAGCCCTACCAGATGGTCAAGGACTTGCGGACCGGTGTGGTCTCGACCTCGCCCGACGCGGTGCTTGACGGGGCGATCGATCCGTTCATTTCCGCCGCGCTCGCCCAGCGGGTGACGGGCGAGAAGGTCGAAATCGAGGACGTCGAATAGGCACCACCGGCGCCTCCTGCCGCCCCTGCTCTGCCGGATCGGGACATCTCGTTAGTCGCATGGGCGTCGATGCCGGACTGATTGCCGCCGCTGCGGTCGGGTCGATAGCATCGCGCCCGCGGCATGGACTGGCGTGGATTGGCTTTTGCATCGATCCGGACGACACGCTAAGGCGCGCAGTGATGCTCCGAAACGACCGGTCTTGTCCGCGGCTTGCGGCCATGTTGCTCTGTCTTGCTGTCCCGCTGCTCGGCGGGTGCGACCCGATCATCCCGGTCACCGCTGAACTGCCGGAAGATGCCGAGGCATTCCCCAAGCCTGACCGGCCGGTGGCCAAGGTCGTCTCGAATCAGTTCGCCACCGAGGATACGCGCGACGAACGCAACGAGGCGCAGGTCGTGATGGATCTCGCCGATATCCGCACGGGCATGACCGTTGCCGACATCGGCGCGGGCGAGGGCTATTACACCGTCCGACTTGCCGAACGCGTGGGCAGCGATGGAAGGGTGCTGGCGCAGGACATCAGCCGCGAGGCGCTCGAGCGGCTCGGCCGCCGGGTCGAAAGGGAACGGCTCGAAAACATCTCGATCAAACTCGGCGAGCCGGCCGATCCGCAGCTGCCCCCCGACAGTTTCGACCGCATCTTCATGGTGCACATGTATCATGAAGTGACCGATCCCTACGCCTTCCTGTGGCGGATGTGGCCCGCGCTCAATGCCGAGGGGCAGATCATCGTGGTGGAAAGCGAAAGCCCAGTCGGCCAGCATGGGCTGCCGCACAGGCTGCTGTTCTGCGAGTTCGAGGCGGTCGGCTATGTCCTCGTCGAGTATATCGAGCGGCCCGACATCAAGGGATATTTCGCCCGATTCCAGCGCGGTGCCAAGCGCACCGAACCTCACGCGATCAAGCCCTGCAACGCCAGCTAGGGGCAAGCGCGGGGGCACGGTTGCAGGCCGCGCCGCGCGGCTCTATGTCACCACCATGTAATGCGCGCCACAGGGACGGCGCGAAGAGGAGTTTTCATTGTTCAAGGGATTGAGCCCGATCGTCTATGGCGGGCGTGAGGTCTGGCCGCTGGTCGAAGGCGGCAAGGGTGTTTCGGCGACCAATCATGCCAGTTCGGGCGCATGGGCGGCGGCCGGCGGGATCGGCACGGTGAGCGCAGTCAATGCCGACAGCTATGACGCCGACGGCAATGTCATCCCCCAGATCTATCATGGACGCACCCGCGAGGAGCGCCATCAGGAGCTGATCCGCTACGCCATCGAAGGTGCGACCACGCAGGTGAAGAAGGCCTTCGAGATCGCGGGCGGCAAGGGCGCGATCAACATTAATGTGCTGTGGGAAATGGGCGGGGCGCAGGCCGTGCTCGAAGGCGTGCTGGAACGCACCCGCGGCATGGTGACGGGCGTCACCTGCGGGGCGGGCATGCCCTACAAGCTGGCGGAGATCGCGGCGCGCTTCAACGTCAATTATCTTCCCATCGTCAGCTCGGCCCGCGCCTTCCGCGCGCTGTGGAAGCGCAGCTATCACAAGGTTGCCGCGCTGATGGCGGCGGTGGTCTATGAGGATCCGTGGCTGGCGGGCGGTCACAATGGCCTGAGCAACGCCGAAGACCCGACCAAACCCGAAGAGCCCTATCCCCGCGTCAAGGCGCTGCGCGACACAATGCGCGCCGAGGGCGTGCCCGATGCCGTGCCGATCGTGATGGCAGGCGGGGTGTGGTATCTGCGCGAATGGAACGACTGGATCGACAATCCCGAGCTTGGCACCATCGCCTTCCAGTTCGGCACGCGTCCCCTGCTGACCCAGGAAAGCCCGATCCCGCAAATCTGGAAAGACATGCTGCGCACCGTCGAACCGGGCGACGTGCTGCTGCACAAGTTTTCGCCCACCGGCTTCTATTCGAGCGCGGTCAAGACACCGTTCCTCTACGATCTGATGCATCGCTCGGAACGCCAGATCCGGTTTTTCAAGCGCGGCGAGCAGGAAGGCACGGTGCAGCTGGGCGATGAGGGCAAGGCGCGCAGTTTCTGGGTCACTCCAGAGGACAGGGCCAAGGCCGAAATGTGGATGCGCGCCGGACATACCGAGCCGCTCAAGACGCCGGACAACACGATCGTCTTCGTCACGCCCGAGGCGCGCGATACGATCCGCAAGGACCAGCAGGACTGCATGGGCTGCCTGTCGCATTGCCAGTTCTCGAGCTGGAAGGATCACGGTGACCACACCACCGGACGCCTCGCCGACCCGCGCAGCTTCTGCATCCAGAAAACCTTGCAGGACATCGCCCATGGCGACGATCCCCACAGGAACCTCGCCTTCGCTGGCCACGCCGCCTACCGGTTCAAGACCGATCCGTTCTATTCCAATGGCTACACGCCCACCGTGCGCGAATTGGTGGCCCGGATCCTGACGGGCGATTGAGGGGCGCCTAAAATCTTACGCGAAGACCAGTCGCCCTGAAATAGTCCTGTTCAAGCTGCATTCTCATGAATGCATTTTCGCTTTTGGCATTCGCAACGATCCTCTGCCAAAGCGCCAGCCTTTCGGGCTTGGTGTCAATTTCCCATTTATAATTTCCGAATTGCTCGAATATAAAATCTCGCAGGTAAATTTGGTTGGCACAAAAACTGGCGATGTTTGCATCGATATTGCCGAAAAACGCTGGCGTTGTGGTTGGATCGTGTGACATCTCAATGATGTTAGGGTTAATACCGTAGAGGGGCTGCGACGCTATTTTCCCGTTCGGGGATTTGACATTGTCGAAGTTCAATCTCGTCAGATAATCTTCCAAGCCAACATCACGTGGAAGGACAATCTGGCCCAAAACTAGCGGGCTTGACATCATCGATTTGATGGGGATCGGCTTGCGATCACTCAAATCATAACGCTCCCGCTCTTCATTACCTGAAGTGATTTCGATACGGCGATCCGCAAATTGCTGAAAAAGCATGAAGTCGCAAGAAGCACTGATTACCGCTAAACCATTCGCCAGGAAGCCAAGGCAACTTGGTATGGACAGGAATGAATCGGAGAAACCGAAAAACTCAAATCCCTTAAGACGATCATCTCCTTTGAAGCTTTTTACCAAGGCGACGCGATCTTTTTGCCCGATTCTATCTCGGACATAAAACCGAGGGTCTATGTGGACACCTCGAAAAACCCTCGCCTTTGATGCGCTGATCTGATTCACTCTGCGCTGCGATGAGCGGAGGCGATGATGGTTGGTCAGCCGGGTTTCTTTGATTTGTCGGATCGGTATGCGGCGTTGAGCGCGGCGGGCGATCCGCTGGAGCGGTTGGCGGGGGTGGTGGATTTTGAAGTGTTCCGCGGGCCGCTGATCGTGGCGCTGAGGCGGAGCGATCGTGGCAAAGGCGGCCGGCCGCCGTTCGATCCGGTGATGATGTTCAAGATCCTGGTGCTGCAGGCGCTCTACTCGCTCTCGGACGAGGCGGCAGAGTTCCAGATCAAGGACCGGCTCTCGTTCCAGCGGTTCCTGGGGTTAGGGCTCGATGGCAAGGTGCCTGATGCCACCACGGTGTGGCTGTTTCGTGAGCAGCTTGTGAAGGCCAAGGCGATCGACAAGCTCTTTGCGCGCTTCGATGCCGTGCTGACCGATCGCGGCTATCTGGCGATGGGCGGGCAGATCATCGATGCGACCGTGGTGCCGGCGCCCAGGCAGCGCAATAGCGATGAGGAAAAGGCCGCGATAAAGGAGGGCAAGATCCCGGAGCGCTGGAAGGAGAAGCCCGCCAGGATCCGCCAGAAGGACCGCGATGCGCGCTGGACGGTCAAATACTCCAAGGCGAAGGTGAAGGAGGGTGCTGATCCTGCGGCGTTCAAGCCGGTCGATCTTGCCATCCCGATGTTCGGCTACAAGAACCACATCGGCATCGACCGGGCGCATGGGCTGATCAGGACCTGGGATGCCAGCGCGGCCAACGCCCATGACGGGGCGCGGCTGCCAGACCT
>NZ_MUYJ01000032.1 GCF_002155695.1 Erythrobacter tepidarius | reverse complement strand
ACCTCATCAGCAAGCAGAATACCGGTTCGGGCGTATGGGCGGACACCGCTTATCGCTCGAAGAAGAACGAGGCGTTCCTCGAGCGGGGCATGTTCAAGAGCCACATCCACCAGAAGCGCACGCCGCGTCGGCCGCTGCCCAAACACATCGCCAGAGCCAATGCCAAGCGCTCCGCTGTGCGCTCGGCGGTCGAGCACGTGTTCGCATGTCAGAAGCACCGCATGGGGCTGTTCATCCGCACCATCGGCATCGCCAGAGCCCGGATCAAGATCGGCATGGCCAACCTTGCCTATAACTTCCAGCGCCTCGCCTGGCTCGAGGGGCAAGGTGCGCCTGCATAGCGCGAAAACGGACTGCTGAGCGGCACTCAGGCCCCGAAAACCGCGGAAACCAGGCCGAAAAGGCCAGCCTTCACGCACAAAAGACCGCGATCAGACCATCCGCGCCCTCATCAGGCCGAAAACAGCAGGTTCTTCGAGGTGTCCAATCTTTGTTGTCTTTGATCCATTTCCTCAACTCAGCCTGCACAGCAGCATTGTCCGATCCGTACTTAGATCTGAATTTCAAGTATTGCTCTTTTATAAGGTTTGCAGCCGCACTGGGACGAGACCATGTTTTGAGAGCGGACTTATTCTTTGCAAAGCAAATAATATATTCGTGCTCTATGTTGATCTGTGTTTCGTTGTTGTCTGTAGCCGTTTGCAAAACGATTGTTCCAACAAAATTTGCGCCACCGAAAACATCCTCGCAGACCTTTTTCAGATTCGAATATTCATTTTCATCAATACTTATGAAAATGACCCCGTCTTCGCGAAGGATATTCCTTGCAGCCTTAACGCGTGGATAGATCATAGACAGCCAAGCGGAATGGAAACGACCATTTCCGTCTGGATTGGCAACAAGACGTGCCCCCTGTTCGCTACGCTCACCTGAAGCAATTTCCTGCGTAACCTGGACACCTCGAAGAACCTGCTGTTTTCGGCCTGATGAGGGCGCGGATGGTCTGATCGCGGTCTTTTGTGCGTGAAGGCTGGCCTTTTCGGCCTGGTTTCCGCGGTTTTCGGGGCCTGAGTGCCGCTCAGCAGTCCGTTTTCGCGCTATGCAGGCGCACCTTGCCCCTCGAGCCAGGCGAGGCGCTGGAAGTTATAGGCAAGGTTGGCCATGCCGATCTTGATCCGGGCTCTGGCGATGCCGATGGTGCGGATGAACAGCCCCATGCGGTGCTTCTGACATGCGAACACGTGCTCGACCGCCGAGCGCACAGCGGAGCGCTTGGCATTGGCTCTGGCGATGTGTTTGGGCAGCGGCCGACGCGGCGTGCGCTTCTGGTGGATGTGGCTCTTGAACATGCCCCGCTCGAGGAACGCCTCGTTCTTCTTCGAGCGATAAGCGGTGTCCGCCCATACGCCCGAACCGGTATTCTGCTTGCTGATGAGGT
>NZ_MUYJ01000031.1 GCF_002155695.1 Erythrobacter tepidarius | reverse complement strand
CAAAATTTTCTCATAAACTCAATTGTTAATGCCTTTCACAAAAGGTGAAGGAAGCACTTTTCCTCCGAAAGTGCGATTGACAAAACCTGAGCAAATGCGGGTTTCAAAGCTCATGTCTCTGATATATCGAAGGAACCGCGCAGGAGGTGTGTGCGGTGTCCAGATACGCTGAGAAGATCGACGTTCGAGGTGATGGTCGAGTGATCCTCTACAAACGTGAGGATCTAAAGAATCCGAAGTGGCAGGTTCGGATCAGGGTTCCGAACGCGACCGGATACAAAATTGTCAGCTCGAAAACCGAGAACAAGAGAGAGGCGGAGCGCTTTGCGCTGGATCTTGACGTGACCCCCTGATTTTCCTCCACGCTCGATTAGAGTCTGGCCTGAAGGAAGGACAGATGATGAAGCGCAAGAGGTTTTCAGAAGAGCAGATCATTGGGGTGCTGAAGGAGGCCGAGGCGGGGGCGAAGACTGCTGATCTGGTCCGGCGGCACGGGGTGTCTGAAGCGACGATCTACAACTGGAAGGCCAAGTATGGCGGGCTGGAGGTATCCGAGGCCCGGCGGCTGCGGGAACTTGAGAGCGAGAACGCGAAGCTCAAGCGGCTGCTGGCCGACACGATGCTGGACAACGTGGCGCTGAAGGATTTGCTCTCAAAAAAGTGGTGACGCCCGCCGCTAAGCGGGAAGCGGTCGCTCATCTCCAGGCGTGTCATGGGATGAGCGAGCGGCGGGCGTGCCGTGTCATCGATGCTGATCGCAAGAGCGTGCGCTACCGTTCCACACGGGACGATGATGCCGATCTGCGCGAGAAGCTGCGTGGGCTGGCCAACCAGCGCCGCCGGTTCGGCTATCGCCGTTTACATATCCTGCTGCGTCGGGAGGGCGTGACGATCAACCGGAAGAAGACCCAGCGGCTTTACAAGGAGGAAGGTCTGGCGGTGAGGCGACGACGCAGCCGCAAGCGTGCTGTCGGCACCAGAGCACCTGCTCCGGTGCTGGCGCTGCCGAACCAGCGCTGGAGCCTGGACTTTGTTCATGACCAGATAGCTTCTGGCAGGCGGTTCCGCGTGCTCAACGTTGTCGATGATGTGACCAGAGAGTGCCTGGCAGCGGTGCCGGACACCTCGATCTCCGGGCACCGTGTCGTGCGCGAGCTGACCCAGCTGATCGCCCAGCGCGGCAAGCCGGGCATGATCGTCAGCGACAATGGCACCGAGCTTACCAGCAATGCCGTGCTCGCATGGTGCGGCGAGATCGGCATGGAGTGGCATTACATCGCTCCGGGCAAGCCGATGCAGAATGGCTACGTCGAGAGCTTCAACGGCCGCATGCGCGACGAGCTGCTGAACGAGACCCTGTTCATGAGCCTTGCCCATGCCCGGGTCGAGATCGCTGCCTGGGTCGAGGACTACAACCGCGAGAGACCGCACTCGTCCCTTGGCTACGCAACACCGGCGGCGTTCGCCGCCGAACTGAATAAGCAATGGACTGCTTCGCTACGCCCTACGGGCTCCGCTACGCAGCCCATTGCTTCAACCGCGCTGATGCGCAAAACAACCGCCCGGCTCTAATCCCAGCTGGGG
>NZ_MUYJ01000030.1 GCF_002155695.1 Erythrobacter tepidarius | reverse complement strand
ACCTCATCAGCAAGCAGAATACCGGTTCGGGCGTATGGGCGGACACCGCTTATCGCTCGAAGAAGAACGAGGCGTTCCTCGAGCGGGGCATGTTCAAGAGCCACATCCACCAGAAGCGCACGCCGCGTCGGCCGCTGCCCAAACACATCGCCAGAGCCAATGCCAAGCGCTCCGCTGTGCGCTCGGCGGTCGAGCACGTGTTCGCATGTCAGAAGCACCGCATGGGGCTGTTCATCCGCACCATCGGCATCGCCAGAGCCCGGATCAAGATCGGCATGGCCAACCTTGCCTATAACTTCCAGCGCCTCGCCTGGCTCGAGGGGCAAGGTGCGCCTGCATAGCGCGAAAACGGACTGCTGAGCGGCACTCAGGCCCCGAAAACCGCGGAAACCAGGCCGAAAAGGCCAGCCTTCACGCACAAAAGACCGCGATCAGACCATCCGCGCCCTCATCAGGCCGAAAACAGCAGGTTCTTCGAGGTGTCCATGTTATGGCTGCCCTTTGATAGCTGAAGATACCAAAGCCAGATCCCCACTCTAAATTTATCCAGCCAATCCAAAAAGTTGATTACCTCCTGAGGACTTAGCGCTTCGCAAGATTCGAGCTTAAGAAATGCGATCTTGGCATCCGCTTCTAGATTTGCATGTTCGTCGTTACATGCTGCGCAGACCTTCATGCCGATTTTTGACATGTCGACGGTCACGCTCTTCATAGGCGTCAAAATTGTGGTCTGACGCTTTGCGAGATCGGCGTGTTCCGCGAGCCAAGTGGGCAAAATGGACACCTCGAAAAACCCTCGCCTTTGATGCGCTGATCTGATTCACTCTGCGCTGCGATGAGCGGAGGCGATGATGGTTGGTCAGCCGGGTTTCTTTGATTTGTCGGATCGGTATGCGGCGTTGAGCGCGGCGGGCGATCCGCTGGAGCGGTTGGCGGGGGTGGTGGATTTTGAAGTGTTCCGCGGGCCGCTGATCGTGGCGCTGAGGCGGAGCGATCGTGGCAAAGGCGGCCGGCCGCCGTTCGATCCGGTGATGATGTTCAAGATCCTGGTGCTGCAGGCGCTCTACTCGCTCTCGGACGAGGCGGCAGAGTTCCAGATCAAGGACCGGCTCTCGTTCCAGCGGTTCCTGGGGTTAGGGCTCGATGGCAAGGTGCCTGATGCCACCACGGTGTGGCTGTTTCGTGAGCAGCTTGTGAAGGCCAAGGCGATCGACAAGCTCTTTGCGCGCTTCGATGCCGTGCTGACCGATCGCGGCTATCTGGCGATGGGCGGGCAGATCATCGATGCGACCGTGGTGCCGGCGCCCAGGCAGCGCAATAGCGATGAGGAAAAGGCCGCGATAAAGGAGGGCAAGATCCCGGAGCGCTGGAAGGAGAAGCCCGCCAGGATCCGCCAGAAGGACCGCGATGCGCGCTGGACGGTCAAATACTCCAAGGCGAAGGTGAAGGAGGGTGCTGATCCTGCGGCGTTCAAGCCGGTCGATCTTGCCATCCCGATGTTCGGCTACAAGAACCACATCGGCATCGACCGGGCGCATGGGCTGATCAGGACCTGGGATGCCAGCGCGGCCAACGCCCATGACGGGGCGCGGCTGCCAGACCT
>NZ_MUYJ01000002.1 GCF_002155695.1 Erythrobacter tepidarius | reverse complement strand
CCAGTTCATTGCGGCGTTCCGCGCCGTGGTGGAACGCGCACTGGCGGGCGACGAGGGGCTGAAGCAGGCCCCCTACTACGCCCCCCGGCGGCGGCTGGACGAGACCGCAGCGGCGCGAAAGCCGAAGCTCGCGTTCGAGGGGTGAGCTTGGCTGGTGGGCACCGGCAGAGCTGTTGCTGAAGATGGGCCGCAAACCGGTTACCCGGTGGGCTTCGCACCTTCCTCGCCCCTATCCTCGTCGGGTTCCACCACCAGCCGGATCTGGCTGAGGTTGAGGATTGCAACGTAAAAGCCGATTACCGCAAGGCTGCTCGATCCCAGCATCGCGAAGGCCGCGCCCTTGGCGCCATTCCAGGCGATCGCCGCGTCGAGCAGCACCAGCGCCAGCAGCGTCGGCACCGCGCGCACGATAAAGGCAACATGCGCCTTGCCGGCCGAGACCAGCAGCGATTCAAGGCTTGCGCCCACCAGTTCGACCGCCCCGGCGATGGCAAGGATCACCATCGCCCAATAGAACACCCTGAATTCCGCGCCGGCGATCAGTTCGAGGCCGACACGCCCGAACACCAGAGCGCTGACCACCGCGATCACCCCGCCGACAGCAGCGATATTGGCCATGCGCCGCGCGATCTCGAGCGCGTTCTCACGCGCGTGCACCAGTTCGGGCAGGATCGCCTTGCTGACGGTCTGTGCAAGGCTGACGAGCGCCTGGCCGAGCTGGCTTGCCACGCGGAAGCCACCCGCCAGCGCTGCCCCACCGTAGGTGCCGACAAGCAGGATCATCACCTGCTTGCCCGCGATCGAAAGACTGCCCGAAAGGTTGGTCGAGACGACGAAGCGCCAGGCATCCTCGTGCCGTGCGGGAAGCGCCTTGAGGCTGATCGCGCGCCAGCGCAGCGGCTGCACCCGCGTGGCCACCAGCCACAGCGCAATGGCCACCCCGATCTCGGCCAGGGCATAGGCGAGGACGAAGCCGGTAACGGTAGGCATGAACAAGAAGGCGAGCAGCGATCCCGCAGCGCGGATTATCGGCTGCACCGCCTCGGCCGCGGCGGCGCGGGCATATTGGAAGTGGAGGCGCAGGATACCCGTCGGCGTGGTGCGGATCGCAGCGAGACTGATCGCGCAATAGCCAAAGGCGAGCCACAACAGCTCTTGCGGCACCTCCAGCCAGTAGGGCGCGCTGACGATCACCGCGCCGGCCAGCGCAAGGCCGAGCGCGACCGAGACGAAATCGAGCGCAATCGCAAAGCCCGCTGCCTCGCTGGCCTTGGCGGGATCGACCGAGCCGCCATCGCCGTTGGCGCCCCAGCGCACGATGAACTGCCAGGTCTGGAAATTGGCAAGACCGGTGATCGCCTGACCCAGCGCGACAATCAGCGCGAAATGGCCGAAGCCGACCGTGCCGAGCGCGCGGGTGGCGAGCGCGAGATAGACAAGGCTGAGCATGGCGTTGAATCCGCGCCCGCCCAGCAGCCAGCCCATGTTGGAAAACAGGCGCTTCATCGCGTGGCAGACCCGATCAGGCCGCGGCTCCCGTGCGGTCGCCCTCGCGCCGGCGGAGGATCTTCTCAGTGACGTTGAAGGTGCGTTCGTTGTCGACGTCGATGGCGAAATGCCCGTCGGACAGCACCACCGGCACCAGCTTGAACCCGAAGCGGCGCGAGATCTGCGCGAACAGCTTTTCCTTCGAGCCCCAGCCCATGCGGAAGCGGATGAGGTTGATGAGTCCGAAGGCCTTGATGATGCGGCGCGGGTATTTGATGAACTGCCCGCCCTCGCGCATGATCTCGGCGGCCGAGAGCGCCTTGGCGCTGCCCAGCCAGTAGGTGTTGCAGTTGGAATAGCCGCCGTCGCGGAATTCGTAGAAGCGCTTCTGGCCGATGGGGTCAGCCGCCTGAACATCCTCGCGCCGCGCCAGCGCGGCAGCGCCCTCGGCGTCCTCGGCAAGGCACTTGGCGATGAATTCGGAATAGCCTTCGGGCGTGAGCAGGCAGTTGTCCGCGGTGGTGATCAGCAACGGAAATTGCGCGCCTTCGGCCCCGGCGAAGACCGAATCGACGATGTTGAAGCGGCCCTCGACCATCGTCAGGCGGCCTTCCGCGATCAAAGCGGCGATGGTGGGCAGGCGGGCGATCTCGCCCTCGTCATGCGCCACCACCCGGATTGCGCCGACCATCGGGCAGGCGGCGACCTGCGCCACCACCCGCTCGATCATCGGCACGCCGTTGATCGGCACGACTGCCTTCTGCGAAACGCCCGCGCGCTCGGCAAGCGGATCGTGCACGCCCGAACGTCTGCCCGCCATGACCAGCGCGGTTGCCCTGATGTCCTTTACCATAGCGCGCGGCCCTTAGCCGCATGCGGGGGCAAAAGCCAAGCGCGGATGGCGGGGCTTGTGCCACAAGAGCGGCAAGGCGGCAGGCTCGCGCCTGAGGCAAGCGCCCTTGCGCCTCACCCCATCGTCGGGATGACGAAGGCGTTGGAGCCGTCGCCGCCGCCGTCGGGCCAGCGCTGGGTAATCTTCTTGCTCTTGGTCCAGAACCGCAGCCCTTCGACCCCATATTGGTCGATGTCGCCGAAGCCCGAACGCTTCCACCCGCCGAAGGAATGATAGGCCACCGGCACCGGGATCGGCACGTTGATGCCGACCATCCCGACGTTGACCCGCGCGGCGAATTCGCGCGCCGCGTGGCCGTTGCGGGTGAAGATCGCGACACCGTTGCCATACTGGTGCTCGCTGGGCAGGCGCAGCGCCTGCTCGAAGTCCTTCGCCCGCACAATCTGGAGCACGGGGCCGAAGATTTCCTCTTGGTAGGATTTCATCTGCGGGGTGACGTGATCAATCAGGGTGGGGCCGACGAAGAAGCCCTTTTCGTGGCCCTGAAGCGAGAAGCCGCGCCCGTCGACGACGATTTGCGCGCCTTCCTGTTCAGCCGTGGTGATCCACTGTTCGATCCGCGCCTTGTGCTCGGGGGTGACGACCGGGCCGTAATCCGCGTCGGGATCGTTGGAGACGCCGATGCGCAGGCCGGCTATCGCCTTCAGCAGCTTTTCCTTGAGGCGTTCCGCCGTTTCCTCGCCCACGGGCACCACCACGGGGAGCGCCATGCAGCGCTCGCCCGCCGAGCCGAAGGCGGCGCCGGTAAGGTCTGTGACGACCTGATCCAAGTCCGCGTCAGGCAGCACGATGCCATGGTTCTTCGCCCCGCCGAAGGCTTGCACCCGCTTGTTCTTGGCCGAGCCGCGCGCGTAGATATATTGCGCAATGTCCGACGAGCCGACGAAGCTGATCGCGGCGATATCGGGGTGATCGATGATCGCATCGACCATTTCCTTGTCACCGTGGACGACCTGCAGCAGCCCTTCGGGCGCGCCTGCCTCAACGAACAGTTCAGCCAGTCGCACCGGCACCGAAGGGTCGCGCTCGGAAGGCTTGAGGATGAAGGCATTGCCCGCCGCACAGGCCATGCCGAACATCCACATCGGGATCATCGCCGGGAAGTTGAACGGGGTGATCCCCGCGCCGATGCCGAGCGGCTGGCGCACCGAATAGACATCGATCCCCGGCCCCGCGCCAAGGGTGTATTCGCCCTTCATGATCTGCGGCAGACCGCAGGCATATTCGATCACTTCCAGCCCGCGCTGCACATCACCGCGCGCATCGGGGATGGTCTTGCCGTGCTCGCTCGAAAGCAACTCGGCGAGGCTCTGCATGTTCGCCTCGACCAGTTGCTTGAAGGCGAACATCACCCGCGCACGGCGCTGCGGGTTGGTGGCGGCCCAGGCGGGCTGCACCCGCTTGGCGGTTTCCACCGCGCGGGCGAGCAGCGCGGCATCGCCGAGCGCAACTTCGGCCTGCACCTCACCGGTCGAGGGGTTCCAGACGCTGTGCTTGCGGGTGGCAGGCGGCGTATCGCCGACGATGAAGTGGTCGATCTGACGCATGGTAGGGATCTCCTGTCTGGCCTTTCCTTTGGCCCTGCGCGCCGATGCTGACAAGGGGTGCGGCTCCCCCCAAAAATGCTTATCCGCCTGACGGAATCAGCCTGATTTCGGTCTGCCGCCCATCGATTCTGGGCACGCGCGTGCCGTCGAAGAAGGCGTTTTCCTTGGTGCGGAAATCGACCCGCTGGCCGCCCTGCCTGCGATCCGGGCTGCGACCATGCCGCGCGGCCGCTGTGCGCGCAAGCGGCAGCCGGTTTCGCCGGAAACTGTGGATGACCATTATCGGAATGCACCCTGCACGCGCCGCCCCGCGCCCCTTGGCCGCGCAGCTAGCCGGCGCCCATATCCCTGCGCGCAAGCGCGGAGCTTGCAGCGCATCGGGGCCTCGCGCATGGTGAACTAGCCCATGTCCGATCATCCGCCCACCCGCATCCGGCTTGCCAGCTACAACATCCACAAGGCGGTGGGCACCGACGGGAAGCGCAATCCGCTGCGGGTTCTCAGAGTGTTGGGCGAGCTGGATGCGGATATCATCGCGCTGCAGGAGGCAGACCGGCGATTCGGGGTGCGCAGCAGCGTCCTGCCGCCGATGATGATCGAGCACCATACCGACTATGTGCCCGTCCCGCTCGACGTTCAGCAGGATTCGCTCGGCTGGCACGGCAATGCAATCCTGGTGAAGCGCGGCATTGCCGTGACCCGTCACGATATCATCCACATCCCCTGTCTGGAGCCGCGCGGGGTGGTGACCGCGACGCTGGAAACCGCCGCAGGGGCGCTTTCGGTGTTCGGGATGCACCTCGATCTGTCCGGCCTGTGGCGCGCGCGGCAGGCGCGGGCGATCGTGCAGCTTGCCGAAGTGGCCCGCAGCCAGCGACCCACGGTGCTGATGGGCGATCTGAACGAATGGCGCACGCAATGCGCCACCTTTCGCGAGTTCGGACGGCATTTCCACATCCTCGACTGCGGCCCAAGTTTTCACAGCCGCCGCCCCGTGGGCCGGCTCGATCGGATCATGCATTGCAATCGGCTGGTGGTGCAGGCTTGCGGAGTGCACCAAAGCGCGCTCGCTGCCACTGCTTCGGACCACCTGCCGGTATGGGCCGAATTCACGCTCGACGATGAGGGGGCGCAAGCTGGCAGTTGACGGCTGGATGCCAGTCATGGCAAGCGCTCGCGCAGCCTGAAATGCCCAACAGGCATCGCGCGCGGGTGTAGCTCAATGGTAGAGCAGAAGCTTCCCAAGCTTACGACGAGGGTTCGATTCCCTTCACCCGCTCCACCTCCGCGTTCACAGGCACTCATAGCCGCCTAGACAATCCCCCAGAAATGCTGATATTTCCTCGCAATCGGTTCACACCGGTTCGCTCACTTTCGCTCCCTGCCGCATTGCGCTGGGGGTATAATTGAGGGGGTATCAGTGGAGAGCCGATGCGATACCCCCGCCCATGGGGGTATCGAGAAAGCAAGGGTGCACCCAAAAATGCCTCTCACCGACATAGCGATCCGGCAGGCAAAGCCAGGCCCAAAGGCCATCAAGCTCAGCGATGAAAAGGGAATGTTCCTTCTCATCACCCCGGCTGGTGGGAAGCTGTGGCGATTCAAGTATCGGTTTGAAGGCAAGGAAAAGCTGCTGGCCATGGGCGCCTATCCGGCAGTCAGCCTGAGCGATGCGCGCAAGCGGCGGGAAGATGCGCGGGAATTGCTCGCCAAGGGCAAAGACCCGTCACGTGAGAAGCAGCGCGACAAGATCCGAAAGCGCATGGAAGCAGCCGACACCTTCAAGGCAATCGCTGCCGAGTATTGTGCAAAGCGGCGGCGCGATGGTGAAAAGGGCTGGGCTCCAGCCACGGCCACGCGCAGCGAGTATCTGCTATCCTTGCTCTACGGTTCGATCGGCAGCCTGCCCATATCCGACATTGAACCAGCCGATATCCTCGCCGCGATCCGCAAGATCGAGAACAAGGGCAACTTGGAGAGCGCGCGGCGCACCCTGCAACTGTCCAGCATGGTGTTCCGCTACGCCGTGGCAACGGCTCGGCTGCGATCAGACCCTACCCGAGATTTGCGTGGGGCGCTTACTGCCCCGAAGGTCACCCATTACGGGGCAATCACCGATGCGTCTAAAGTGGGTGACTTGCTACGCGCCATTGATGGATATGAGGGGAGCGGCATCACCAAGTTCGCCTTGCAACTCGCCCCGCATGTATTCGTTCGCCCCGGCGAGCTTCGCCATGCGGAGTGGGCCGATATCGATCTGGAGCAGGCGCTTTGGGTTATCCCGGCTAGCAAGACCAAGATGCGGAAAGCGCATCATGTCCCCCTATCGAGGCAATCGGTGGCGATCCTGCGCGAGGTGTTCGAAGTGACAGGGCCGAGCGGATACGTGTTCCATTCGATCCGCAGCCGCACCCGCGCCATGAGCGACAATACCTTGAACGCGGCGCTGCGGCGGCTGGGCTACACCACTGATGAAATGACCGCCCACGGCTTCCGCGCGATGGCATCCACCCTGCTGAACGAAAGCGGCAAGTGGAGCCCCGATGCGATCGAGCGAGCACTTGCCCATGGTGACGGCGACAAGGTGAGGGCAGCCTATCACCGCGGCGCACATTGGAAAGAACGCGTCGATATGGCTCAGTGGTGGAGCGACTATCTGGATCAGCTTCGCAAGGGCGCTGATATTGTTCAGCTCGCCGCCAGCCGGAGCAAGTGATGACCCACCATCCCAAGCTCACCCCTCTCGGAGAGTTGTTCGAGCAAGCAACGCGCACCGGGATTGACGAATGGGGGCTTGCCGATCGTCTGCTAAAGGAAATCAAGGCAGGCCTCACCGCCTTTGGATATCGGCGGCAATTCACTTGGGGTGAGAACGGTCAGCGCAAGGAACGGCTACCCCGCGACACACACCGCCAACCGATCCCGCACTTTATGTGGCAAGACTTCAACAGCGTGTCTGCAAGTCTGGGCAGTGAATGGGTCGATGATCCCGATGAACCGGAGCAGTCGGCCCACATGGATTGGGTGTCTGGGCAATTCGAAACCACAGATTTGGACATGGGCACCTTCGAAGCCCTTCAGATCCACTTTCACGGCATTGCGATCCAAACGAGCAAGGCGAAGGCTCTCCTGGCGGAGCTTGTAGGAAAGCCCAAAAAGCGGCGAGGCGCCCCATCAGGTCCGCGCAACTCATGGGAGCGGGAACAAGCACAAAAGGGCTTCGAAATGATACTGGCTGGAGATCAACGCCCCCACCCAGAAATTGCACTAAGCTTGGTTCACCGTGATACGCCTGAGCGCGAAGTGGGGAACCAGAAGCGCCGCATCCTTGCTGGCATCCGCGCGCATTTGGCGGATACGGAAAATTCCAAACCAGAATAATCCGAATTAACCGCGCGGGACTCTGCCGTTTCTGTCGTTATGTAGTTCTCCGTTCGAAGCCGGATGCGTTCGGCCAGCAAACGGAGTTCATATGAGCAACAGCCAGCAATCAGGCGATCGGCTCCAGCCCCTCGCCTATTCGGTGAAGGAAGCTTGCAAGGCCACCAGCCTTGGCAAGACCTACCTCTACTTTCTCATCAAGGAAGGGAAGCTGGAGGCCCGCAAGATCGGCAACCGTACCATCATACCGGCCGCATCGCTCCACGCCCTGATCGAAGGGGGTGCGGCCTGAGCTTACCCTATCCCGGCCTTGAGCCGGGCTTCCTCGCCGGGGAGCTCAATACACTGGCGG
Source organism: Erythrobacter tepidarius (assembly GCF_002155695.1). Classification (GTDB taxonomy): domain Bacteria; phylum Pseudomonadota; class Alphaproteobacteria; order Sphingomonadales; family Sphingomonadaceae; genus Erythrobacter; species Erythrobacter tepidarius. The sequence goes on along the minus strand of NZ_MUYJ01000002.1, from coordinate 304,013 downwards.
CGAGGTCGTAACGCCACACCAGGGGGGTTCGATAACAGTGGCTCACCCAGTCCGAAAGGTGGAGGGGTGATCGACGGCGCGGAGGATAGCGTCGCAAGCAACCACCGAGCGTCCGGCTACCTCCAGACCGGAAGCGCCCTAAAGCGACGGTCGGCTCCGACTGCCAAGCTTTGAATGGGCCGGACTGCCTCTAGCAAGTGAGCGAAACCAAGCTCATCGCTAGGGGTAGTCGTCCTATGCCCATTCGCTCCGGTCTCACCAACTGCCAAGGGACTTGGCTTAGATCGCGTAGACTCAGGCAGAGCGTCGAAGAGCTTGACGCTGGCGCATCATTCGGCGCCGAACATTGACCGCTTCCATTGTTTCGAGCGCGCGCGCGTAGTCACCTTGGGAAAAGCGCGCACGCACAACGGCAGCGATAGCTTGTTCCTCATCGCGCTCAAGCGCATCAACCGGGTCAATCTGTGTTGCGCGTTCCATAGCCTTTGCTCCCTTGGCCGAACCTCTATCATGTAAGAATGAATCTGAGAAGGTCACCCTTTGATGCGCCTAAAGGTGGCCGCGACCAATGCGGTCATGTGTGCGACCAGCCGGACGGTATCGACTGCCTGCTCTTGACGATCGTTCGGCGCTCGCTTGAACCTTCCCGCTCGATCGGACGAGAAAGCAACCACTCCCCAAATCTCGGCTGGATCACCTAACCGTATTGGGACGGCTCCCATGGAGCGGTAGCGCTCCTTATCGTCTGGGTGCTGCAGGCCTGTCGGCACCTTGAGCTCGTCAGCGGTTAGATCGTCCTGCCCGTCAGCTACGATAACGACATTTTCACGCGCCCACGCTGCGCCTACGATGCCTTCGTTTTTCTTCCAGCGACGGGACTCCTTTTTCTCATCAGCGCGCTTTGCGCGTCTTGCGACCACCCGAACAAGCTCATCGCCTTGGACCTGAAAGATTGAAAGAACCCATGCCTCTTCTTGGCTGAAACCAACAGAAACGAGAAGATGTGAGAGCGAAGTGTCGACCATCAACTCAAGTGTGGAGATCAGATCCGCATCGTCAAAGAGAAGAGCTTGCTCCAATGTCTCCCGCATAACCCTATTGGCATCAAGCAGGGCCAACCTTCGCGTATCTAATGCCTCAGCCGCAGATTGCCGGGCCTCTAGATGACGTCCTTCTTTGATCGCATCCTCTGCAATGCTTTCTGCCTCGTTCAAGAATGCGGTCAGTTCCAACTTGCGAAAGTCGAAGCGGGCCACGAATACACCGCCGACCAAAGCAAGCGCCGCCCCAACGCAGACGAGGACCAGCCCAGCATCACCCGGAAAAGCCCTCGCCAAAGCGGCAAGCGCTGCGCCGAAGCCAGCAACGATCACAAACCAAAGACGAAGCTGCTCGAGGGCTAGGATTCGGTCGCCGATCTTTCGTAACGCTCCTTGCCGGTTCGGCTTGAGGCGATGCTCAAGCTCAGAGAACACGCTTTTTCCGTCATCCTCAGCCATATTTCACCCCTCCACCTTCGCATCCGGCTGGCCTGCCAGCAGCGCGTTGATCCACGCAAGGCACAGGTCGCGGCTGCGATAGCGGCCCCAGCGTTCGGCTTCCTGACGCTCCACGATCGGGAAGGTGGAGTAGATGTAGCGCACATCATCGCGCGCCTTGGCCGCGTCATGGCCGGGCAGGGCGGGATCGAACACGCCGTAGAGGATGAAATGGAGCGCATCGAGCTTGGCGCGCAGGGCCAGCCGGCGATCCTCATCCCACTTGAAGGGGGGCAGCACTTCCCCAGCCGCATCCACATGGCCCATGTCGCGGGCGAAGGGGGCCATGTCATGCGCGGTATAGGTCAGCTCCAGCACCGCCTCACGCACGATATCGGCAGCGGTCTTGGGGCCGAATTGGCGGGTGTAGGCGGCCAGGGGAATGATGGGGAGTTGTTCGACAATGAACCAGTTGAGGTTTTGCCCCTGCAGCTTTTGGCGCAGCACGAAATCGAAGGGTGTCGAATTCATGCAAGCCAGCCCAAGGGCCGCATTAGGGGCATCGCCTGACCAATCGATAATCGGCAGAGAGTTGCCAGCACCGCAAGCAGGCACGAATGCGGCGATCATCGACCGCATATTTGTCGCGGCCGTCACATGTTTTATTCCAACGTGCCAGTCGCCATTCGGCTTAGCTTCCGCGCGCCTGACAAAAAATTGTGGGTCGGGAAGCCAACTAGGATCAGCCTTTTCAGCTTCGGTCGTCTCGAAAGGTTGGGCGGGTCGCTTCACGTTTTCCGGGTTGATCCTCACCCCCGCCGCCCGGTGATCAAATGCCTGCACCATCTTGCCTTCATAAAGCGGCACCCATTCGCCAGCCGCCGATTGCCAGCGATTGCAACCGACGTGCCATGCCCCTTCCTTTTCCTCCAACTCTGCGCGGGTGCGGAACAGGTGGCTGTCATTGGTCATGTCGAACATACGCACATATTTGACCTGCCAACTTTGGACCTCCTCCCCGCTCGAACGATCCACCAAGACAGGTGCGCGGGCGTAGATCGCGGTCGTCAATTCCATGTCGCGCCGGGTGCGGAAAATCGGCGCGGTTCCTGTGTTGGGATTAACCCGAGCAAAGTCTCGTGCCGTGATCGGAAAACGCCGGTCCGGATCGGCCATTTCATCTAACGTGTGCAGATAAAAAGCGCATTGCGCCGCACCGAACGTTCGGTTGGGACTGAAGGTCATCACGCAAAACTTAAAGCTGGCGTGAACGTCCGGGAAAAAGACCTTCTTGTTCTCGAAATCGTAAAGCGCCTTCACATGGCTACCAGTCGCCACCTTGCGGAAGAAAGCGCTTGCCGAAAGATCGCTGGCGATGCCGCTGGGGGTGAGCAGCCCCACCATGCCATCGGGCTTCACCAGCCGATGCGCGCGCTCCACAAACAGGCTGTAGAGGTTGATATCGCCCCGGCTAAGCAAGGGATAATGTCCGCCGCTGCGCGCGACGCGCATCGTATCGGCCGCGCGCTTGTCGGCCTTCACGTAATCGGCGTGGAGCGGATCGCCCGCTTTCTCCAGCGCCGCGATCATTCGCTTGCGATCCGAAGCGCGCTGCGCCCTGGCAATTTCCGGCCGACGGGCTGCGAACCATTCCACCTGTTGCAGCTTGATGCGATCCCAAGGCGGGTTGCCCACCACGGCATCAAAGCCGCCCTCCAGCCCGGCACTTGCCCAATTGCTCCACACGCCGGGGAAGGTGATCTGCCAATTGAGGAAGCGTTCCTCGTCGATCAGCGCGCGCGCCTTGGTTAAGATGTCGTTCAAGCAATCCAGCAACTCGCCAGTTTCAAATTTCTGCGATTTAAGCCGGTCAGAGCTACCCGACTTTTCAAAAGATGATTGGCGAGCGAACGGCCCCACTTTGCCCCTGATGATCGGGATCGGATCGCCAAACTGTTGGGTCAGCAACGCCTGAACCGCTGCACGTTGTAAATCGTCCTTGAGGTCCAGCCAGTCGAGCGCGTGCATGAAGCTGACAAAGCCATCCAGCTCGCCGGTCTGCGCCTCCACGCCTTCCCACATTTCCGCGCTGCGATGCGCCTCGGCAATCTCGGCATCGGTGAGGGATTCGATGGTCTCCATGACGCGCGCCTGTGTCTGCGCCCGCTGGAGCGGTTCGTGGAGAAACAGCTCCCCGCCCTTACCTGCCTTGTCGATCGCATCGCGCACCCACAGGCCGAACAGGCTGTCCCCAGCCGCCAAGTGATGATCGATGAAAGATAGCGGCGCGCCGACAGTGAAGGTGTGGAGCCATAGCGCCACCTTGGCCAGTTCCACCGCCATCGGGTTCTTGTCCACGCCATAAACGCAGCGCTTGAGCACCATACGCTTTACCAGCTGGGGATCATCGAGCTGTTCCTCGGCGACGGTCCAGCCCGCGTCCTGGGCATTGCCGCGAATCGTGGCACGCACCTTGCGCACTTCCTCGGAAACGGGGCTTTCGTATTCCAGCCCGTGTTCCTGCATGGCGAGCGCGGCAGCCTCGGCCACGGCATTGAGCGCGTGATTGGTGAGGCGGTCCACCAGCGAGACAAGAAAATGCCCCGATCCCATAGCCGGATCGCAAACGCGCAGGCGGGTGATCGCCTTGGCCGGATCGACCTTTTGCAGCTCGGTGAATTTGTAATCCTCGCTGTCACCGGGCTTGAGGCTGGCCAGCCGGTCGCGGAAAGCCTTGTGGGCATCTGCGATCAGCGGGGCCAGCGTCTCATCGAGGATCAGCAGCACCAGATCATGGGGGGTGTAATAGCTGCCGGAGTTCTTGCGGGCGAAAATGTTGGGGCGGATATCGAGCGCGCCGGTATCATCGCGCACCAGCTCGAATTCCAGCAGCCGCTCATAGATCGAGCCGAGTTGCTGCACCGATAGATCGCGGTAATTGATATAGCGCCGCCGCCCGCCGCGCTGTTCCCAAGATAGGATGTCCAGCGCCTCGGCCATCACATCATCGCCGAGCGACAGGTTGGCCAGCAGCGGGGTTGCCTCGGCGCTGAAAAGCCCGCCATTGTAGGGAGGCAGGCCCACGGACGGATCGCCCTTGTCGATCATCTTGGCGAGGCTGGCAAAGCGCCGCCATATCGTGTCCGCTATGGTGGAGAATGCGTCGCCCTCATCCTTGCGCCGGCCCACGTCCAGCCGCGCCACGCGAAGGGCGTAATCGTCAAAACGGCGATCCTTGACCGGCAACAGCCCGCGATCCTCGGCGTAGAGTATGAACAGAAGGCGATATAGGAGGATCAGGGTTGCCTGCCGGATATCGTCCAGCGGGGTATCGGCTGGGGCAGCCTTGGCCACCGCCTTGCCCAGCGTCGGGTAGAGCCGATCGAACACAAGGTCCGATAGGCTCTTGGCCACCCGTTCCTCGTAGAAAGCAGCATCGTTGCGGGCGCGCTCAAGGAAATTGGGGGCATCGCTTGTCGCGCGTTCAAAGGCGCTGCGATGGAACAGGGTGGCGAACACGCGCAGCCAGTGATCGCGCTGGGCATCGGTGATCCCGGTCTCCGGCAGATCGCCATCCAGCCCCATGATGCGGGCCAGATCGATCTCCAGATATTCATCGATAGTGGAGCGGGCACCGGCGAAATAGAGCCGCCAGCGCGCCCCGTTCGTGAGAATGCCCCAGCGTAGCACGCCGCGCGTCAGATCATCGATGCGCCTGAGATAGCGCAAAAGCTGGGTGGACGGGGTTTCACGATCAGCACCCTTGCGCCCCTCCGCACGGTCCAGTGCGCGGCCCCAGCGTTTGCTTTCTACGATCGCCGCGCCGAATTCGTAACGCTTCCACTCCTCGGCGCATTCGTTCGCCGTGGCCTTGGCCTCGGCATCGATGAACAGCAGGCCATCGGGAACATCCACGCGGCCCTTGTCAGAGAGGTTTTGCTGGGTGAGGTAGTCGGACCAGCCGAGCGCTTGCAGCACCGGCCAGACAAAATCGCTTTCGGTGGTGGCCTCGTTCGGGTTGGAGGCATGAGGGAAGCCCGCGAGGATCGCCGCCAGCGTTTCGCGCAGCGCGACCGCATCGGTAGCGGCCCACGCTTGGGATTGGGTGATCCCTTCCTCCAGATAGTCCTGAGTGAAAAGGGCACCAGCGGCAAAGAGCGTTGCATCGGTCACAGGCAAGGCATAACCACGCCAGCGCCAGCCGCCAAGCTGGACAGCATAACTTCAAGGTGAAGGGTCAAACTGCAAACAACTTCCTTGACGCAGTTTCGTCGGCTCGAAGCGGTCAAGGAGCGCAGCTGGCTCTAACTTCGCGGGGGTAGGAACCGCAGTTTTTCGGCATTTTTCAGGCTCATGTGTGAAGAGTGCGAAAGTGACTCTCGGCCTGCCAATCGCTCAGAGGGAGAGCGATTTGGGGGTATTTATGGGGGTATGGCGGAGTGCAAAACTCAAAATTACGCTTTTATTCAGTTTTTTCGGCCGCGTTTAGGATTCCCTTCACCTCCAGCCCTCCCTTCCCAAATGGCCTCAAAATTTATGGGTCTTTGAGAAGGTGAGGGGGATCATCCCTTCGGTCGGGTGGAAATATCGCTCCTTGTCCCGCTGTGGACGCGGCCGTTCGAGGCCATTGCGCGGGGCCAAAGATTTCCGGGCGACTGGGTTCGTCCCCGCCCAGGAGCCACACGTTCAGAAATTGCCATGCGTCATGCCGCTGGCCGATGTTGCGGACCGGTCAGCCAAGCGGCGCGACAAGCGCTGCCAAGGGGACGAACCGCCGCGCGGGGGGCGAACCCGGCTGGCCGGCCTCCTCGCCGCGTCGACGATTGATTATTGCCGCATTCGCCGATCGGTCATGATCATGACTGCGGCTGGGGAAGCCAGGCGCACTGCGCCTATCCGGATCTTGCCGGTCAACTCTCAGACTCTTCGCACTTGCAGCAATATCGATCAGCCGCTAGGGAGGGCCTTCAATCGGACCCGGCCTGGCCGGGTGGCTCGGCCCGGCGCCTATCCCCGGGACAACCTTTCCTGACCGGCTCCTTCGCCTCACATCCGTGATTGCAGCCTATTGAAAGCGTCGCACTGGCGGCGCCGGTCGTGCATTGTGCAGACAGGTTCTTGCATGTTCAATCTTGTCGCGCTTCGGCGCGAATGGCTTTCCAATCCCCGGCGGGACATTCTCGCCGGTATCGTTGTCGCCTTGGCACTGATCCCCGAGGCGATCGGCTTTTCGATTATCGCAGGCGTCGATCCCCGTGTCGGGCTTTACGCTTCCTTTTCGATCGCCGTGATCATCGCCTTCGTAGGCGGTCGCCCCGGCATGATCTCTGCCGCAACGGCGGCGATCGCGGTGCTGGTGCTGCCGCTGGTGCGCGAGCACGGGGTCGAATACCTTTTTGCCGCGACCATCCTGATGGGCGTGATCCAGATCATCGCTGGGTTCCTGCGTCTGAACCTCCTGATGCAATATGTCTCGCGCTCGGTGATCACCGGCTTTGTCAATGCGCTGGCGATCCTCATCTTCATGGCGCAGCTGCCCGAACTGATCGGCGTCCCGGTGCTGACCTATGCGCTGGTGGCAGGCGGGCTTGGGATCATCTACCTGTTCCCCTACCTCACCAAGGCCGTGCCATCGCCGCTGGTCGCCATCATCGTGCTCACCGCGCTCGCGTGGTATCTCGGCTTCGACGTGCGCACTGTGGGCGATATGGGCAAGCTGCCGGATTCGCTGCCGGCATTCCTCATTCCCGACGTGCCGTTCACGTTTGCGACGTTCCAGATCATCCTGCCCTATTCGGCGACCATGGCCGCGGTCGGCCTGCTGGAATCGATGATGACCGCACAGATCGTCGATGATCTGACCGATACGCCGTCCGACAAGCAGCGCGAGATGAAGGGTCAGGGAATTGCCAACTTCGTCACCGGGTTCCTTGGCGGCATGGGCGGCTGCGCGATGATCGGGCAATCGGTGATCAACGTGAAATCGGGCGGCGAGACGCGGCTTTCAGCCTTGGTTTCGGGGGTGTTCCTGCTGTTCCTGATCGTGGCGCTCGGCTCGCTCGTGGCGATCATTCCGATGGCGGCGCTGGTCGCGGTGATGATCATGGTCTCGATCGGCACTTTCTCATGGCGCTCGATCAAGGATATTCGCCACCACCCCTGGCAATCCTCGGTCGTCATGCTGACGACGGTCGTCATCACGGTATGGACGCATGATCTGGCACAGGGTGTTGGCGCGGGCGTGATCCTGTCGGGCCTGTTCTTCGCCAGCAAGGTCAAGCGCAGCTTCACGATCGAATCGCAGCTTTCCGAGGATGGCCTCACCCGCCGTTACCGCGTCTCGGGGCAAGTGTTCTTCGCGAGTTCGGAAAGCTTCGTGGAAGCCTTCGATTTCAAGGAAGTGCTCGACCGCGTGGTGATCGACGTGTCGGACGCGCAGTTCTGGGACATCTCGGCGGTCGGCACGCTCGACAAGGCGATCCTGAAGTTCCGGCGCGAGGGCACCGCGGTGGAGGTGGTCGGCCTCAATGAAACCAGCGCTGCGCTGATCCAGCGATACGCCATACACGACAAGCCCGGCGCCGAAGCGCAGATGGGAGGCCACTGATGGGAGAGGCGATTATGGAACAAAGGGCCATGGAAACCGTGCTCGCGGCGATCGACGCTTCGGCCTATGCCACCAGCGTTTGCGCCTATGCCGGATGGGCGGCCAAGCGCCTCTCGTTGCCGGTCGAACTGCTCCATGTGGTGCAGCAGCAGGATCCGGTGACGGCGCGGCGCGATCTGTCGGGGGCGATCGGGCTGGGCGTCAAAAGCGACCTGATGGAAGAACTGGTGCGCCTGTCCGAAGCCAGCAGCCGCGCCGAGATCGAAAAGGGGCGCGTGATCCTCAAGGCGGGGGCGCAGCTGTTGCGCGATGCCGGGATCGCGGATGTCACCACCCTGCATCGTCATGGCGGCGTGGTCGAAACCATCGTCGAGCGCGAGGACAACGCGCGGCTGCTGGTCATGGGCAAGCGCGGGACCGATCACGAATTCACCCCCGGCGAGCTTGGCTCGATCATCGAACGCGTGGTGCGCGCGAGCGCCAAGCCGGTGCTGGTTGCAAACCGCGCCTTTACCGAGCCGCAGCACGTGGTCTTTGCCTATGATGCCAGTCCGGCCGCGCGGCGCGCGCTTGAACGGCTCGCCCATTCGCCCCTGTTCGCGGGCCTTGCCGTCACCATCGTCATGGCCGAGGCCGAAGGCGCGGCCAAGCGCGCCCTGCTGGATGAAGCCGAGGCCGAATTCGCCGCGGACCATCAGGTGACGGCGCTGCTCGATCCGGGCCGGTCCGAACAGGTGATCCCGCAGCTTGTGGCGAGCACGCCCAATGCGCTGCTTCTGATGGGCGCTTACGGCCACTCGCCGCTGCGGCAGATGTTCATCGGCTCGACCACGACGGCGATGATCCGCACGGTCAAGGCGCCGGTGCTGCTGGTGCGCTGACATGGCGATCGATCCCAACTTCTTCCGCGATCAACTGCTCGCACGGCTCGCCGAAATCGAGGAGCAGGACCGGATCAGCGCCGAAGGGCGCAATCCCGTCACGCTGGAACAGGACAGCGTCGGTCGCCTTTCGCGGATCGACGCCATCCAGATGCAGGCCATGGCGCTGGCCCAGGAGCGGCGTCGCCGGACGGAACGCATCGCCATCCATGCAGCACTGCAGAGGATCGAGAGTGACGACTTCGGCTATTGCGTGATCTGCGGCGAGGCGATTGCTGAGGCGCGGCTGCGCAATGATCCAACCGTGGTCAAGTGCCTCGAATGCGCCTCCGGGGCGGGCTGATCGCTTCGGGTTCGGCTCTGCTTCAGCCGATGCTGCCAGTCTGTGTGGCATGGCAGCTCAGCCGGATAGCGGTGGAATGTGCCGGCACCGCAAGGTGCGGGGCCTTGCCCCTTGGTGCGGCGGGCGAGGTTCGGGATCGGGCAGCTGCTGGTCGCGTAGCGGTGCGCCCATCGGGCCGAGGCCTCACGTGCTTTTTGGCGGGCTGTCGCAAGTCGGTCATGATCAAGGGGCGCTCGCATCACGCTGTTCGCGGTGCAAGCAGGATGATCGCCGCCCCGAGAATGCAGACGGCAGCGCCTGCCAAATCCCAGCGGTCAGGCTGCTGGCGCTCCACAACCCACAGCCACAGCAGCGAGGCGGCAATATAGACGCCGCCATAGGCGGCATAGGCCCGTCCGGCGGCATCGCTTGGCGCGAGCGTGAGCATCCATGCGAAGATGGTGAGGCATATGATTCCCGGACACAGCCACCCGATGGATTTGCCAAGCCGGAGCCACGCCCAGAAGGCAAAGCATCCCGCAATCTCGAAGAAAGCGGCGGCGAGGAAGATGCCCAGTGCGGGCGCGCTCGGCATGGTCATGCCCGCATGTCGGCCGGCATGCTTTGCGCAAACCAGCGGCGCCCGAACCAGAAGGCGGCATTGACCAGCAGGATCAGCACCGGCACCTCCACCAATGGTCCGATGACAGCCGCAAAGGCGACTGGCGAGGCCAACCCGAAGGCCGCGATGGCGACCGCGATCGCCAGTTCGAAATTGTTGCCCGCAGCCGTGAACGCCACTGCGGTGGTGCGCGGATAGTCGCTGGCGATCAGCTTGCCCATGAAGAAGCTGATGGTGAACTGGACGACGAAGTAGAGCGTCAACGGAATAGCGATGCGGATCGTGTCACCCGGCAGGGTGACGATTTCGTTGCCCTTGAGGCTGAACATGGCGACGATGGTGAACAGCAGGGCAAACAGGGTGACAGGGCCGATCCGGGGCAGGAAGGTCTTTTCGTACCATTCCTTGCCTTTGGCCCTGGTCAGCCACTTGCGGGTCACAAAGCCGGCAAGGAACGGGATGCCCAGATAGATCAGCACGGCTTCGGCAATGGTCCAGAAGCTCACCTGAAGGACGCTGCCTTCCAGCCCGAACAGCGGCGGCAGGAAGGCGAGGAAGAACCATGCATAGACGCTGAAAAACAGGATCTGGAAGATCGAGTTGAAGGCCACCAGCGCCGCGACATACTGGTTATCGCCCTTGGCCAACTGGTTCCACACGATCACCATGGCGATGCAGCGGGCAAGACCGATCAGGATCAGCCCGGTCATGTATTCCGGCTTGTCGCTGAGGAAGGTGACGGCGAGCGCGAACATCAGCACTGGGCCGATGATCCAGTTCTGGATCAATGAGATCGCCAGCACCCGCTTGTCCTCGAACACGCGTGGCAACTCCTCGTAGCGCACCCGTGCCAGCGGCGGATACATCATCAGGATCAGGCCGATGGCGATGGGAATGTTCGTCGTGCCCCAGGAAAGGCTGTCAATCGCCTTGGGCAGCCAATCGAAAGTGGCCCCCAAGGCAACGCCGAGCGCCATCGCCAGGAAAATCCACAGGGTCAGATAACGATCGAGGAACGAGAGGCCTTCGCGTTTGGCGGGCTGGGTCACGAAAGATGCTCCTGTCTGGCGCCGGCATGGTTGGCGGCAGCTTTGGTCTCCAGTGCGCCATCATGGCGGATTTTGGCCAATGCGCTGCACGAGGCGCCGCCTTCCGGCTGGGCAAGGTTGACGGTTTCAGGGTTCATTCGCCTGCTCCAGCGGCTGCACCTTCCGCCCGGCCGATTTTCCCCAACTTGTGCTTCATTGCCGGCGCGTCGATGCCGCTCCCCAGGAACCGAAGGCTATCGATCTTATCGAAGATTGCGGATCCTTCAGCGCGCGGGATCACATTGCACCTCCGCCACCAGATCAGAGCACATTTCCGGCGCGCCCTGGCAGCAATCCTGCATCAGGAAGGTCAGCAGGCGGCGCATTCCGCTGTAATCGGCGCGGTAACGGATGAGGCGGCTCTCGCGCTCGGACTGGACGAGGCCCGCACGCTCCAAGGTCGCCAGATGGTGCGACATCGTGGAGGGTGGCACCCCCGCCATTTCGGCGATGGCGCCCGCGACGTGACCGTCGGGCCCGGCTTTCACCAGCATGCGGAACACGCTGAGCCTGGTTTCATGCGCGAGGGCGCCGAGCGCGTCGACGGCCCAGACTTGCGGGGTCAAGTCATCCATGATTCATCGATCTTTCCAGTTTCATCGAATTATTGATCTGGAGACATGGCGTCAATCGATGGTTCGATGGCTGTAAAAACTGTGGTTCATCCGAGGAAATCAATATCCTGCGGAAATGCGCATATGCGCATATACAGGTAACATGAACATGCACGTCGATGACCTGTTAACCGCGCTGGCCGAGCCCACGCGGCTGCGCGCCTTGCAAATCATTTGGGACGGGGACGAGCATTGTGTCTGCGAGTTGATGGATCGGCTCGGTGTGACGCAATCGCGCATGTCGCGGCATATACAGCGTCTCAAGCAGGCCGGATTGCTGACCGACCGGCGCGATGCGCAGTGGGTGCGCTATCGCAGACGCGCCGATCTGCCGACCGCATGGGTCGCGGTGATCGAAGCTGTCCTGCGCGCCTTGCCGCCTCTGCCGCAATCGGCCTGCCAGAAAAGGGCTGCCTGACATGAACACGCTCGCCGCATCGCTGGATCAGGCCCGCAAATCGCCGACCACGTGGTTCGCCGGAATTGCGATTTTCGTGATTGCCTGGTTCGCTATTTACAATTAGCTGCGGCGATCAGATCGGCTGTTGCCTGCACAAGAGCTGCGGCGCGCCGGAGCCGATTTCCTCATCCTCAACGCCGAGGACGGCGCCGGCGGATGGTGACGGCATGGCCCGGGGGCGCTCGGTCTGGAGCGCACGTGCATGAATGGGCGGGCGGGGATTGCGTGCGCTTGGCGCAAGGCTTTGCACGCGCGCTTTTGCGGCGATGGGGATCGGTAGCGGCATCATCTGCGTGGTCAGCAATGGCCTGCGCTGGGGCGAGACGGTGATGCCGACCAAGGCGTCTGACGAAACCGGCGAAACTCCCACGAATTGACGCAGATCTGCGATGAGCCGTGCCCGTGGAGCAATTGGGTTATTGGGAACGCAAGGCTTGGGCGTTACGTTACGCGATGATGAAGCGGCGCGACCTTTTGAAGGGCACCCTGGCAGTCGGAGCGGCCTTGGCCTTGCCGACGCGCGTCTTCGCGTCTGTGGCGCCTGGTACCCCGCGGGACCGAATCCTGTTCGACATCGCCAAGCGCGAACTGCTGCGTGCAGGCCATGCGATCTGGAGGCAGGACATCGTCGGCATCGCCGATTTCGGTTTGCATTCGGCAAAGCGGCGCTTTCACTTCGTCAATCTGGAACGGGGCGAGGTCAAATCCTATCACGTTAGCCACGGCACAGGCTCCGACCCGCAGCATGACGGCTGGCTCAAGCAGTTCTCGAACACCGAAGGCTCTAACGCCACCAGCCGCGGCGCCTATGTGACCTGGGAATGGTATCAGGGCCGCTACGGCACTTCGGTGCGCCTTGGCGGGCTTGATCCCACCAATGATGCAGCGCTGCGGCGCTACATCGTGATGCACCGCGCCGATTATGCCGAACCGGCCCATATCGAACGCTGGGGTCGCCTCGGGCGCTCCAACGGGTGCTTCGCCATGGGCGAGGAACAGTTCCGCATCGCGCTGATGCATCTGTCGGGCGGACGGCTGCTGTATGCCGATTCGCTGGGTCTCGAGGAAGACGGCAGCATCCAGCCGCTGCCCGAACTGGCGCGTTATGAGCGCAACGCGCTGCAATTCGGTCCGGACGCCGCAGCAAACGCGTTCTAGCGCATGGCTTAGCGCCCAGCCTCGCCGCGTTCCAACGCGATGCGGGGGCTGCGCTGGCCGGAGTTGCGCCCGCAAGCCTTCAAGCCGCCTCACTCCTCACAGTAGTGAGCATCGTTTGGCTGCTGGCAGCCGGACTGGTCGCAGGAGTCGAAGAGGGCCTGTCTCTCGACGTGCAGTCGCTCGTGATGGTGCCCCTCGTCATCTTCGCCGTCTTGATGATGATGGCAATCGGCACACTCGTCAGCGCTGTGCTGGTCGCCGCGATTGGCGTGCCGGTGGCGTGGGCCTTAGGCAGCAGGCGCGACACGCCGGCCGGACTAGCACCTGCAGGGGGGCGACGATGCCGGCGGGAGGATTCTGCGGAACTGCTTTTTCGGGGCGCCCCCCTGTTCAGGGATGACGGCCCGTTCCTCGCCCTGACGATCCTCGCCTATGCTCCGCCTGCCAGCCTGCTACCGTCGCGCGGTGCTGTCCGCGTGCAGTCTCAGCCTCTTTGCCGAAGCTGCTGACTAGCTGTCCTGCAGATCGTCCTCGATCACGATTACCTCGTCGGTCGGCACCGCGCTGCGGTTGCGCACGCGCGGCTTGTCGAGGCTGGCGAACACCGGCGCATCGCGGCCGTAGATATCCGCGAAGGTCGCCATCTCGCCGTTGATGTCCGATGCCATGGTGAAATAGGTGATATAGGCCGGAAACTGCTTCTGCAGCATCACCTTGGTGTATTTGCCCGAGTTCGAGATCGCCAGCGCCTCCTCCTTGGTCGCCCCCTTGCCGAGGATCGCCATGGTGATCGCCAGCTCCAGCGCCCGCTCGGTGCGCACACAGCCATGGCTGAGCGCGCGGAATTCATTGGCGAACAGGTGGCGCGAGGGCGTGTCGTGGAAGAAGATCGCATGCTCGTTGGGCATTTCGAGCTTCATCTGTCCCAGTGAATTGCCCGGCCCGGGCTGCTGCACGACCGTGATGTAGCCATTGGCCCCGCGGGTGGCGACATAGCCGTTGCGCCGTGCCCAGGCCGGATTGCTAAGCGCACGCGCGCCCAGCCCTTCGCCCTTCACGATCGACTGCGGCACCGTCCATGTCGGGTTGAACACGACGCCTTCGACCATCTCGGCAAGCTGCGGGGTAGCGGTGCGTCCCGGCTTGCCGACGATCGTGCGATAGGTGCTGATGATCTTGTCCTTGACCGTCAGGCGCAGCTGGAACTCGGGGACGTTGGTTATGAGATATTGCGGGCCCAGATCGCGCGCCAGCCAGCGCCAGCGGTCCATGTTGGCGCGGATCAGCTTGCGCTTGGCCGTCGCGCTCGCCGGCGTACGCGCCAGTTCGGCCTTGAGCCGGGCGTAATCGGGGTGGGTCGGGGCGAGCTTCGCCAGCGTTCCGGCGATATCGCCGGTCTTGAGCGCTTCGGTCAGCAGACGGCCGGTAGGGAAGATCTCGCGATCGGGATCGACCACGAACCACTGCTTGCGCGCGTCCATCGGAGTGCGCCCGTCGCGCAGATCTTCGACCAGCCAGGCGAAGCTCTGCGAGGCGAGCGTGTCAAGCTCCTGCGAGGGCCCGGCCGCAATCGCCGCCTTGAGCGGCTGGAGATCATAGTCATTGGGATCGAGCCCTTCCGCGCCGATCCCCTCGATCACCGCAACCAGCTTGCTCGCATTGGCGATGGTCCAGGGCTGCACCAGCGGATCGGGACTTTCCATGCCCGCCTGCACCACCGGTTCGGATACGGTTTGGGGAAAGGCGGCCTCGAAGGCGCCGTCCTTGCTGGCGGGCGGGCGCGCGGGCGCGGGAAGTGGCGCGGGTTGGGGACCACCCTGCTGCTGGCCGCCAGGGATCACATCCTTGCGCGCGGGCTGCGTCTGGGCGATCGCCGTTCCCGCCAGCAGCGCCAGAGCCGCGATCCCGCCTACCAGTTTGCCCGTGAAGCTTATCATCAAATCGCCTTCAACCCCGCACGGCCACCCTGCGCGGCCGCATCTCCGAGGAAGATACCATACCCGTCCCGGGACTGCTCTATCAACCGCCTTCGCTTGTGCACAGGTCAATCGTGCGCTTCGGCATCCGCACGCATCGCCCGCGAGCCGAAAACCGGTTCCCACTTTTCGGCGCGTTGCTTTATGCGCGCAGGGATGAGGTTCGCGCGCTGCCATTCGCTCCTGCCGTTCGCGGCCGCTCTGTGCGGCGTGGGGTTCCTGTCTTTGATGGATGCCTTCATGAAGCAGGCCGCGCTGCTGATCGGGGCCTATACGGCCACGGTGCTGCGCGCCTTCATCGGCGCCGCGCTGATCGCGCCTGTCTGGCTGTCGCGCCGCCCCGCCATGCCAACGCGCCCCGTGTGGAAGCTGCATGTCGAGCGCGGTATCGTCTCGGCCTTCATGGCGCTGAGCTTCTTCTTCTCCATCACCTTGCTGCCCCTCGCCGAGGCCATCGCGCTGAGCTTCATCGCTCCGCTGATAGCGCTCTATCTCGCCGGCGTGCTGCTGGGCGAGACCATCAGCCGCGCGGCGATTGCCGCGAGCCTGCTCGGCTTTGCCGGCACGCTGGTGATCGTCGGCGGGCGGATCGGGCAGGGCGCCTTCGACGACAGGGCGGCGCTGGGCGTCGCCGCGCTGCTGGTTTCGGCACTGCTCTATGCTTACAACTTCATTGTCATCCGCAGGCAGGCGCAGGTCGCCGGGCCGCTTGAGATCGCGACCTTTCACAGCGGAATCGGCGGACTGGTGTTGCTGACCCTCGCGCCGCTGCTGTGGGAGCCGCCGAGCAGCGATGCGCTGGTGCCCTTGCTGGTGGCGGGCGCGTTGACGGTGGCGGGCTCGCTCATGATCGCCTGGGCCTATGCCCGTGCCGAGGCGAATGTGCTGGTGCCGACCGAATATTCCGGCTTTGTCTGGGCGGCGCTGTTCGGGTGGTTGTTCTTCCGCGAAAACGTCACCCTGCCGACGCTGGCGGGCACCGCGCTGATCGTCACCGGCTGCTGGCTGGCCGCGCGGGGTGATTCGGGGCGCGAAACGGCCCCCGCCTAGGACGATTGGCCAAGGGGACCCCCCTTGACCTTGCGCGCGCGGCAGCGCAGGAGCGCGGGCGAAATCCGCGCCATGAACGGATCGGGGTGCGGGAAATCAGAAAGGATGGAACCTTCCCATGACCGACATCGGCAAGGATTCGCTTGGCACCCGCCAGACCCTCGTAGTGGGGGGCAAGGAATATGCCTATTATTCACTCGCCAAGGCCGCCGAGCAGCTGGGGGACATTTCGCGCCTGCCAATCTCGATGAAGGTGCTGCTGGAAAACCTGCTGCGCTTCGAGGACGGCGGCTTTACCGTGGGCCGCGAGCACATCCAGGCGATCGTCGACTGGCAAAACAATCCCGTCACCGGTGAGGAAATCCAGTATCGCCCGGCGCGCGTGCTGCTGCAGGACTTCACCGGCGTGCCCTGTGTCGTTGACCTTGCGGCTATGCGCGATGCGATCAAGAAGCTGGGCGGTGATACCGCCAAGATCAACCCGCTGGTGCCGGTCAACCTCGTGATCGACCATTCGGTGATGGTCGACGAATTCGGCCATCCCAAGGCGATGGAAGCCAACATGGCACTCGAATACGAGCGCAATGCCGAGCGTTACGACTTCCTCAAGTGGGGCTCCAAGAGCTTCAAGAACTTCACGGCCGTGCCCCCGGGCACCGGCATCTGCCACCAGGTGAACCTCGAATACCTCGCCCGCGCGGTGTGGTCGAGCGAAGGGCCGGACGGCATGATGGTCGCCTATCCCGACACCTGCGTCGGCACCGACAGCCACACCACCATGATCAATGGTCTGGGCGTTCTGGGCTGGGGCGTGGGCGGGATCGAGGCGGAGGCGGCGATGCTCGGCCAGCCCGTGTCGATGCTGATTCCTGAAGTCGTCGGCTTCTACCTCGAAGGCCGCATGGCCGAAGGCGTGACCGCGACCGACCTGGTGCTGACCTGCGTGCAGATGCTGCGCGAAGTCGGCGTGGTGGGCCGCTTCGTCGAGTTTTACGGCCCCGGCGTTGCCAACCTCACCCTTGCCGACCGCGCCACCATCGCCAACATGGCCCCCGAATACGGCGCGACCTGCGGCTTCTTCGGCATTGACGACAAGACCATCGAATACCTGCGCCTCACCGGTCGCAGCGAGGAAACCATCGCCCTCGTCGAAGCCTATGCCAAGGCGCAGGGCATGTGGTTCGATCCGGCCAACGTGCCGGTGTTCACCAAGACCTTGCAGCTCGACATGGCCGCGGTGGTTCCCAGCCTCGCTGGCCCCAAGCGCCCACAGGACAAGGTGATCTTGCCCGAGGTCGACGACCTGTTCAACGCCGATCTCAGCAAGGTCTATGGCAAGAGTGCCCCCGTGCGTGTGTCGGTGGAAGGCAAGGATCACGACATCGGCGATGGTGACGTGGTGATCGCCGCGATCACCAGCTGCACCAACACCTCGAACCCCGACGTGCTGATCGCCGCTGGCCTCGTCGCCAAGAAGGCCAACGAGCGCGGCCTCAAGCCCAAGCCGTGGGTCAAGACTTCGCTCGCCCCCGGTTCGCAGGTGGTGACCGATTACCTCGTGAAGTCGGGTCTCCAGCAGCACCTCGACGCGGTCGGCTTCGACCTGGTCGGCTATGGCTGCACCACCTGCATCGGCAATTCCGGCCCGCTCGCCGCGCCGATCAGCGCGGCGATTAACGGCAACGACATCGTCGCGGCCTCGGTGCTTTCGGGCAACCGCAACTTCGAAGGCCGCGTCTCGCCCGACGTGCGCGCCAACTTCCTCGCCTCGCCGCCGCTGGTGGTGGCCTATGCGCTCAAGGGCACCGTCACCGAGGACATCACCACCACCCCGATCGGGCAGGACCAGAACGGCAATGACGTGATGCTCGCCGACCTGTGGCCCTCGAACGCGGAAATCGCGCAGCACCGCGCTGCCAATATCGACCGTTCGATGTTCGAAGCGCGCTACGCCAATGTCTATGACGGCGACGAGCACTGGCAAGCGATCACGGTGGAACCCTCCGACACCTACCAGTGGCGCGCGGGCAGCACCTACGTCGCCAACCCGCCCTATTTCGAGGGCATGACCATGACCCCGGCGCCGGTCACCGACATCGTCGATGCCAAGCCGCTGGCGATCCTCGGCGATTCGGTCACCACCGACCACATTTCGCCGGCCGGCTCGATCAAGGAAGACAGCCCGGCGGGCAAGTTCCTGATGGCCAATCAGGTCGCCAAGAAGGACTTCAATTCCTATGGCTCGCGGCGCGGGCACCACGAAGTGATGATGCGCGGCACCTTCGCCAACATCCGCATCAAGAACGAGATGGTGCCGGGCGTCGAAGGCGGGTTCTCCACCTTCAACGGTGAAGTCATGCCGATCTACGACGTGGCGATGAAGCACAAGGAAAACGGCACGCCGCTGGTCGTCATCGGCGGCAAGGAATACGGCACCGGCTCGTCGCGCGACTGGGCGGCCAAGGGCACGATTCTGCTCGGCGTGCGGGCGGTGATCGTTGAAAGCTTCGAGCGCATCCACCGCTCGAACCTCGTCGGGATGGGCGTGCTGCCGCTCCAGTTCAAGGACGGCGACACCCGCCAGACCCTTGGCCTGTCGGGAACCGACACCTTCTCGATCCGCGGCCTTGCCGATCTGGTTCCGGGCCAGGATGTCACCGTGGAAGTCACCCGAGAGGACGGCACCCGGTTCAGCTTCACCGCGCTGTGCCGGATCGATACCGCGAACGAGATGGAATATTACCGCCACGGCGGGATTCTGCATTACGTTCTGCGCAAGCTTGCGGCATAAGGAGAGCGATGCTGACCGCGCGCTTGCCTCTGCTGCTGTCTCCGGCGCTGCTGCTGGTCGGCTGTGGCGGGGACACGCAGGAGCAGGGCGGGGGCCGGGATTCATCCTCGCTCCCGCTCGGGTTCGAGCTGGCGGCGGCGGCAACCGGTGAGACGGCGGCGACCGTTACCGTCGCCGCGCCGATGATCGACCTCACGCCCGAACAATTGGCCGAGCGGATCAAGGCGGGCAAGGTCCGCGTAATCGACGTGCGCACCGATGACGAGGTGGCCGAAGGCGTGATCCCGGGCGCCGAACACATCCCGCTCGACCATTTCGAACCTGCCAGCCTCGATCTTTCGGACGGGCGCGAGATCGTGCTCTATTGCCGCTCGGGCCGCCGCTCGGCGATCGCGGGCGCGATGCTGGCTGAAGTAACCGGCCAGCCCGTCCAGCACCTCGCCGGCGGCATCACCGCTTGGGAAGCCGCCGGCCAGCCGGTCGAGAAGCACTGACCGGCTGTTAGCCGCCGTCTGTCAAGGCGGGCGGCATGACCGACCAGGCTGTTGCCAGCTTCGATCCCAACGCCGATCCGCGCAAGCTCGCGGGGTTCGGCGAGGTCGTGCGCCGCCGCTTGATCGCCCATCCCGCCGTCGAGCAGGTGTGTTCGCAAGGGGCCGAGATCCTCCTCGTCAAAGGCTTCCTCAAGCACCACTTCGACTACATGCAGCCGGGCACCCGTCTCTGGCAGCGGGAAGGCCCGCGCGGCGGGCAGCGGACATGGACCGCGATGGTGTGCCTCAACCAGCCCGCCGAGGGCGGCGAGACGGATTTCTGCAAGCTCGGCCTGCGCTTCGGCCTGCCGACCGGCGCGATGCTGGTGTGGAACAACATGACCCCGGACGGCCACCCCAACACGCTGACATGCCACGCCGGACTGCCTATCCGGCGGGGGTGAAGCATGTCATTACCAAGTGGTTCCGGCAGGAGCCCTGCCGGTTCCTGTTCTGAGCCGCGCTCAGTCGGCCTGAGCCGGCGGCTTCTTGCGCCGCGCGAGGATCGCTGCCGCCGCGAGGCCAAACAGCGCCATCATCGGCGGGGCCGGGACATCGTGCCCGCCGGAGGAGCCCGACGACGAGGACGATGACGAGGACGACGAGGAGCTGCTGCTGCTCGAGCTCGATGAGGACGAGCTGCTGCTGCCCGACGACCCGGTCGAAGTCCCGGTCGAGGAGGAACTCGACGACGAGGACGAGCTCGAGGAGGAAGACGAGCTGCTGGTGCTGCTCGTCATGTCACCCGATGTGCTGCCGCCATAAGACGAGCTGCCGCCATAGGACGAGCTGCCGGGATGGCCGCTCGACCCGGTGCTGGTCGCGCCGCCCGAGGAGCTCGACGAAGACGACGAGGAAGACGAGGACGATGACGAGCTGGAAGAGGACGATGACGAGGAACTCGACACGTTGCCGCTCGACGAACTGACGTTGCCGGACGAGCTCGACACATTGCCCGAGCTGCTGGAGACGTTGCCCGAGGAGCTAGACACGTTGCCCGAGGAGCTAGACACTGCCCCGGTCGAGCTGGACACCGCCCCGGTCGAACTCGAGACGCTGCCGGTGCTGCTCGAAACCGCGCCGGTGGACGAGGAGACGTTGCCCGAGGTGCTGGTGCTCGACACTGCGCCCGTCGAGGACGAGACATTGCCCGAAGTGCTGGTGCTCGACACTGCGCCCGTCGAGGACGAGACATTGCCCGAAGTGCTGGTGCTCGACACCGCGCCGGTCGAGGACGAGACCTGCCCGGTGCTGCTCGACACGTTGCCCGAGGAGGTCGAGGTCGAGCTCGACACCTGGCCGGTCGACGAGCTGATCTGGCCCGAGGACGAGGTCGTCGTGGTTGAATTGTCGATAATGATCACGATGCCGCTGGTGCCGCTGGTGGTGCTGCTGCTGGTCGCGCCCGAGCTGGTCGGCGGGCCCGGATCGCCCGAGGTCGTGCCGCTGGTTCCGCCGCTGGTGGTCGTGGTGGTGCTCACCACCGAGACATCGCCCGAGGACGAACCGCCGCCACCGAAGAAGCCGCCGAAGAAGCCGCCTCCGAAGCCCAGGCCGCCGCCGAAGCCGCCGCCACCGCCCCAGCCACCGCCCCAGCCACCGCCCATGCCGCCACCGCCCGAAACCGGCGGAAGCGGGGGGAGCGGCGCGGGCATGTAGGCGACCTGCGCCAGCGGCGGGCACATCTCCTCATCGACATAGGCCTGCACGGCCCCTGCCGGCTTCGGCGGGCCGCCCGGAACGATCGGCTGGCATTCGATGGTGCGCTCAACGATGCGGCGGCGACGCTGTTCGGGAATGATGCGCTCGGCACCCTTGATGTAGCGCAGCCCGGTTTCCGGATCGACAGCGATCAGCTTGCCGTCGATATTGGTGCTGAAATCCGGGGCATCGGTGTTCATCGGTTCGGCCACGCGCACCGCACCGCCCTGCAACAATGCCACCCCCGCAGCGGCAGCGGAAAGCTTCGCGATGGCCATCTTGAGCGACATGATCGATAACCCTGTTTCTGCGGCAACCGAGGGGCTTGCGCACCTGCGTCACCTGAACCAGCGTTCTATTGATGCGATTAGCAGCGCAGGGGCAATCGGGTTAACCCTCGTCAGACGCGCCGAAATGGCGGAATCGCCTCGGAATCGCGGGATTTCAACAGGACTGTCCCGATCTGATACCGAAAACCGGGGCTGGGTTAGCCCGCGCGTTAACCTTCTTCGTCGAAGAGGCCGTTCTGGCGGGGGAGAGAATCGGCCGGCGGGGAAAGCTCCAGATGCGCCCAGCCGGCATCGTTGAGCACGCGCCCACGCGCGGTGCGCGCGACCAGGCCGAGCTGGATGAGGTAAGGCTCGACCACCTCCTCGATCGTGTCGCGCGGCTCGGCGAGGCCCGCCGCAAGGGTCTCGATCCCGACGGGGCCACCCTTGTAGGTGGTGGCGATCATGGTGAGATAGCGGCGGTCCATGGTGTCGAGCCCGAGGCGATCGATTTCGAGCCGGGTGAGCGCCTCGTCTGCCACCTGACGCGTAACGGTGCCGTGGCCCGCGACATCGGCAAAGTCGCGCACCCGCCGCAGAAGGCGGCCGGCCACGCGCGGCGTCCCGCGCGAGCGGCGGGCGATTTCGTGCGCACCGTCTGGCGCAATCGCGAGGCCCATCAGTCCCGCCGCGCGGGTGACCACACGCTCAAGCTCCTCGTGGGTGTAGAAATTGAGTCTCACCGGGATGCCAAAGCGGTCGCGCAAGGGGGTCGTCAGCAGGCCCTGCCGGGTGGTCGCACCGATCAGCGTGAAGGGGGGCAAGTCGATGCGCACGGAACGCGCCGAGGGCCCCTCGCCGATGATGAGGTCGAGCGCACGGTCCTCCATCGCCGGGTAGAGCACTTCCTCCACCACCGGCGAGAGGCGGTGGATCTCGTCAATGAACAGCACGTCATGCGGTTCGAGATTGGTGAGCAGCGCGGCGAGATCCCCTGCCTTGGCGATGACGGGCCCGCTGGTGGCGCGAAAGCCCACCCCCAGTTCGCCTGCGATGATCTGCGCCAGCGTGGTCTTGCCGAGGCCCGGCGGGCCGAAGAACAAGGTATGATCCATCGCCTCCCCCCGCGCCCGCGCGGCGGCGATGAAAACGGCGAGGTTCCCCTTGGCCGCTTCCTGCCCGACGAATTCAGCGAGGCGGCGCGGGCGCAGCGCGGCGTCCGGGTCGCCGGGTTGGCGGGCGGGGGAGTGTAGGGGGGCGGTATCAGTCATGTTTCAATATGCCCGGCGCGTCTTGCGCATGATGGAGAACCGGCAGAGCGATCACAAGGTCATGACCCATCGTAAAGAGGAAGCGGAGCATGCGATAGGCCCAACATCGGATGCGGCACCAATCGCGGGCCGCGCGGGGCGTGGCAAGCGCAGAGAGCGCAAGCCGGTCAAGCCCGCGCTGAGAGGCCTCGCCGCATAGGCATCAGCCGCTGCTGCACCAAGTTTGGCAGCACCGTGCCCGTCCATCTCTGCACGATCACCCGGCGCTGCGGGAGCAACCGACGCTGCGGGCGAAAGATGAAGTCTCGCCATGGCAAAGGCGATGCGTTGCGACAATTTCATCGCGCACGCCGCGACGCAGGCCTTGGATTAGCCCCGATACCAATTCTTCCGCTTCCTTCTTGCTCACCTCCACAATGTGTGCGGCGGCTTGCGTGGCGGCGGAGCCATGGCGATAAGCAGACCAGCTCGCGGCGATTGCGCTTGGGCGGGATGTTGGCCCAGCCACCCCTATCCGGCACCGTCCGTACCGCGCCTTCCCGCACCTCGGGCGCATACTTGTTCTTCGTCTTGCTCATAGAGGCTCCACATTCCCTGGAGTTGGAGCCTCCAGCAAACCCGGCTGGGTTGATAATGACAATCAGCATTAGGATAAATCGGCCCCAAACCCGTCCAAAGAGGCGAGACCACCTCGGGGTGAGAAAGAACCGGAATCAAGGCAAGCTGGCTGCGCCGACCGAGCCGCGATCCGCCGCACCCGAGCGAACAGACTTCGCGTGAACCCGTTTCGTGCAGCCGTGCCCACTCGGCTGCGCGCCTTGCCATGGGTGACTGAGCCGGGCTAGCGTCGGTTGCCGCTGCGAAGGGGCATGATCAGGCCCGGCCATGCGCGCCTCATGCCAAGGCTGGCAGCGGGTCAGACCTGCTGTTATGCCGTCTCGATCTGCTTGCACAGGCTCACCTTGCGGAACCCTTTGCCCCATGAAGCCTTCCTCATATTCTCACGAACCGGACCGTTTCCTGCGCCGCCTTTTCGCCACCGGCTTCATCGCCGCCGTCCTGATTGTGCTTTGGCAGACGCTGCCCGCCTTGCAGGCCTGGCTGGATCCGCAAACCGCGACACCGCGCACGGTTACCCCGCGCGGCGATCTGGCGGCAGACGAGAAAGCGACGATCGCGCTGTTCGAGAAATCGCGGGACAGCGTGGTATTCATTTCCACCACCCAGCTGGTCGAAGACGCGTGGACGCGCAATGTCTTTGCCGTTCCGCGTGGCACGGGATCGGGCTTCATCTGGGATAATGCCGGGCATGTCGTCACCAATTATCATGTGATTGCCGGAGCTTCGCAGGCCACGGTCAGGCTGGCCGATGGGCGTGATTATCGTGCCGCGCTGGTGGGGGCCTCACCGGCCCATGACATTGCCGTGCTGCGCATCGGGGTGGAGTTCCGCCGCCCGCCGCCGGTGCCGGTGGGCACCAGCGGCGATCTCAAGATCGGACAGAAGGTATTCGCCATCGGCAACCCCTTCGGGCTTGACTGGACGCTGACCTCCGGGATCGTTTCCGCGCTCGATCGTTCGCTGCCGGGCGAGGATGGCCAGACCACCATCGATCACCTGATCCAGACCGACGCGGCGATCAATCCCGGCAATTCCGGGGGGCCATTGCTCGACTCGGCGGGCCGCCTGATCGGCATCAACACCGCCATTTTCAGTCCATCGGGTGCATCGGCCGGGATCGGCTTTGCCGTGCCGGTCGATACCGTGGCACGGGTGGTTCCCGAACTGATCCGCACCGGCCGCTATATCCGGCCGGTGATCGGGATCGGTGCTGATGAGAGCATCAACCGCCAGCTTGCCGCACAAACGGGCCTTTCGGGCGTATTCGTGCTGCAGGTGGAGCCCGGCTCGAGCGCGGCCAAGGCCGGCCTGCAAGCCTGGCGGATCGGCCCAGAAGGGCTCGTCCCCGGCGATGTCATTACGCAAGTCGAAGGACGCAAGGTGGAGGATCTGCCCGCACTTCTCGCGCGCCTTGACGACTTCCCGGTCGGCAGCACGGTGACAATCGAATGTCGCCGGGGCAAGGAGACCCGGCAGGTGCGCATGGTTCTGCAACCGGGCACCTGATCGGGCCAATTTCCCCAATATTATCTATCGTTTCGCCGCCGGAAACCAGCACCATGCGCATCCATTCAGGATGCTGCAAGCTTGGTGGAATAGACCTGCAAACGGAGTTTCATTGTTGGGGAGGCTGAACGTTCATGATCAGGAACTTTGTCAGGTCTTGCTCTGCTCTTGCTCTGGCCAGTGCCAGCCTGGGTGCATGGGCAATCGCGGCTCACGCAGCCGAACCGGGCAAATCCGGCAACCGTGGCTATGTCGTCGGGGATGGCGGCGTGGCGCGGGCAGCGCAAGCGGCTCCCAATCCGGGCCCGACCGACGCGCCCAAAAATCAGAGCAGTTCCGCGCCCGCCGGTAACCGGCTGGTCATCAAGACCAAGAGCGTCCCACCGGTGGCGGAACCGCAACCGATCGGGGTCAACGAGCCGGGGGTAAATGCCGTATCACGTGGGGCCGGTTCGGGCGCAGCCGGCCAGCCTTCGCGGAATCGGACCGATGGCCCAGCGCCCGGCTCCGCCACGCCTGTACCTGAGACGCAGCAAGGCAAGGGGATCAAGAAGAAGAACTCCGGCATCTACTAGGCGGTCTGCGACTGCGCGCAGGTCTGCACCTTCAGCAGGCCTGCGCGGCTTCAACCGGCAACCGGCAACCGGCAAATGGTATCGTGGGCATGCCTCGAACGGGGCTGCCGCGATTTTTTGAGGCAATGGCCATCACCATGGCCGAAGGCTGGTCTCGCAGCCAAGCCATTGCCGGTATTGCCCGCAAGTTTCAAACCGCGTGAAACCCTCGCCGATCACAGGAACAGCTCCGCCATGGCTTCGACGATGGCTTCCTGATCGAGGCGGTAGGTGTGGTAGAGGTCGATGAGGTCGCCGGTCTGGCCGAAGCGGTCGGTGCCGAGCGGGCTGACGCGGTGGCCCTTCACCCCGCCGAGCCATGACAGGGCGGCGGGCGAACCGTCGAGCACGGTGACAAGGCCGGCATCGGGGGCGAGGCTTTCAAGCAGGGTTTCGATATGGCTCGGCTGGCGCGTGCCACCATGCCAACGCGCGGCGCGTGCGGCCGACCAGTCGCGGTGCAGCCGGTCGGGCGAGGTCACGGCGAGCAGGCCAAGGCCGGGGATGTCGTCGGTGAGTTGTTCCCACGCAGCTAGCGCCTCGGGCGCGACCGCGCCACTATAGGCAATCGCGGCCTTCGCGCTCGGTGCGGGTTCGCGTAGCCAGTAGGCCCCGGCGATGGTGCCCGCTTCCCAGCTGTCGTCCGGGCGCGATTGCTGCTCGATCTGGCGGGTCGTGAGCCGCAGATAGACGGAACTGCCGCCATCGGCCTGCATATGCCGGAACGCCCAGCCCATCAGCAGGGCGAGCTCGTCGGCAAAGGCCGGTTCAAAGCTTTCGAGACCCGGCTGGCCCATCCCGATCAGCGGGGTGTTGATCGACTGGTGCGCCCCGCCTTCTCCCGCCAGCGTGATGCCCGAAGGCGTGCCCACCAGCAGGAAACGTGCGTCCTGATAGCAACCGTAATTGAGGGCATCGAGGCCGCGGGCGATGAAGGGATCATAGACGGTCCCCACCGGCAGCAGCCGTGTGCCGAAATGCGGCGCGGCAAGGCCCAGCGCGGTCATCATCAGGAAGAAGTTGTTCTCGGCAATGCCGAGTTCGATATGTTGCCCGGCGGTGGTCGCGGCCCATTTCTGGGCCGAGGGGATGTGCGCCTTTTGGAACACATCCGCGAGTTCCTGCCGCCGGAACAGCCCGCGCTGGTTGACGAAGGCGCCGAGGTTGGTCGTCTGGGTCACGTCCGGCGCGGTCGTGACGATCCGGTCCGCCAGCGGTGCGTCGGACTTGGCGAGATCGTAGAGCACCTTGCCAAAGGCGGCTTGCGTCGATTGCACCGCCCCTTCGGGCACCGGCAGGCGCGCAGGAACAGGCACGGCCGGGGCGCGGTGCTCTGGCGCCTTGCGTGCAATCGGACTGTCCTTGACCAGTGCCTCCAGCCGCGCCGCAAGATTATCGCCGAGGCCCGCCCACTTGTCCCATTCCTGCCCGGGTTCGATCCCGAGTTCGGCGCGCAGGCCTTCGATCTGGGCGGTGTTCATCATGCCCGAGTGGTTGTCCTTGTGCCCGGCGAGCGGCAGGCCGTAGCCCTTGACGGTATAGGCAATGAACAGCGTCGGGCGATCATCGGTGACGCTGTCGAAGGCATCGAGCAGGGTTTCGATGCAATGCCCGCCAAGGTTCGTCATCAGCCGGGCGAGGGCCGAGTCATCATGATCGGCAAGCAAATCGGCGATGCCCGCCACATGCCCCAGATCCTTGGTCAGCCGCTCACGCCACGCTGCGCCGCCGAGATAGGTGAGCACCGCGAAGTCGGCATTGGGGCAGTTCTCGATCCAGTCTGCGAGCGCCTGGCCGCCCGGGCGCTTGAACGCTTCGCGCTGAAGGCGTCCGTGCTTCAGCGTCACCACCCGCCAACCGCAGGTTTCGAAGATGTCGTCGAAGCGGCGGAACATCCGGTCGGCGGTGGTCGCATCGAGACTCTGGCGGTTATAATCGACGATCCACCAGCAGTTGCGAAGATTGTGCTTGTAGCCCTCGATCAGGCATTCGTAGATATTGCCCTCGTCCAGTTCGGCATCGCCCATCAGCGCGATCATCCGGCCCGTGTCCTTTTCCGCCAGATGGGCGTGGGCGACGAGGTAATCCTGCACGAGGCTGCTGAACGCCGTTACCGCCACCCCCAGTCCGACCGAGCCGGTCGAGAAGTCGACCGGAATCGTGTCCTTGGTGCGGCTGGGATAGGACTGCACCCCGCCGAGGCCACGGAAGGCCTCGAGCTTATCGCGGGTCTGTTGGTCCAGCAGATAGTGGATCGCGTGCAGCACCGGCCCGGCGTGTGGCTTGACCGCCACCTTGTCCTTGGGCCTGAGCGCATGAAAATAGAGCGCGGTCATGATCGCGGTCATCGAGGCGCAGGATGCCTGATGTCCGCCAACCTTCAGCCCGTCGCGCTTCTCGCGCAGGTTATTGGCATTGTGCACCGTCCACGAACTCAGCCAGCGCAAACGCTGCTCGATCTGCGTCAGCAGCGCGACCTTTTCTTCACGGGCCGGGTTGAGGGACGATAGGGCGCTGGAGGTTGTCACGCATCCCGATTAGGTGGTGGGTCGGGCAAGGGCAAGTGGCTGGGAGGGCCTTTGGGATAGCCGCCTAACCATAGAACTCGGGGCGCATGTGATCTTCTGGTGCGGGGGCGAGGGAGGCGAAGGTGGCGGAGGAGATACTTTCCGGCATGGCGGTATCGAGGCCGGGGAGCAGTGCCAGGCCGCTGCGCTCGCGCCCGCTCGCTTCGGCAAGGTCGACGCGTTCCTCAACCAGACTGGCCTGCATAAGGCCCGCCTCGCCTTCGCTCGGGGCGCTGAACCAGTCGGCCCGGGTCTCCGGCGCGAAGCCGTTGGCGGTGAGGTAGTCGATCACCTCCTGCTGGGACTGGTAGTTGGCGAAGCGGCCGATGGCGCGGTTGACGAGGATCTGGGCGATGTCGCCATCGCCGTTGCCATCCGCCTGGCCGATTCGCAGCCACGCGCCGTCGCCACCCAGTGCGTTCCCGTCGAAGTCGCGGATCGCGTTCATCGCGGTCTGGTAGACGGCCGGGTTGGCGGTGTTGAAGTTGACGCTGCCCCCGGTGCCGGGGCGCAGACGCAGCACCTGATCGTCGAACTGGAGGAACTCGACCGCGGTCAGGGTGTCGGTTCCGTCTGGCCCAACCACGCGAAACGCCCCGGTCGCGGTCTGGGTCACCGAATAGGCCGAGCGCAGCCCGCGCACGATCGCGGTGTCAACATTGGCACCGCCATCGAGCGTGTCGTTCCCGCCATGATCGATAATCGTGAAGGCGAGCAAATTGCCGCTGCTGTTGCGTACGGCATCGCTTGTGCGGCAGATCTCGCGCGCGCAATTGTTGCCCACCCCAGTGACCGTGTCGCCGGTGCGGGTGGTGTTGGCCACGCCATAGGCCTGCCGCAGCGCGACAATATCGCCCTGGATCGGTGAGATCGCGAAGACCCGCGAAAAGCCGCGGGCGGCAAAGAAGGAGTTCTCGGTCTGGTTGAAATAGGACATGATCCTCGTCGACCAGGAATCGTTCAGATAAAGCGCATCCTGCGTATAGCTGGCATTGTTGTTGTCGCTGCCGCCTGGCCCAGCCCCAGCACGCGGTCGAGCGCGTCGACCGAGATCACGGGATAGGTCACGCCCGCGCGGGTGAGTTGGGCGTCGATCGCACCGCGTGGATGGAGCGTCAGCGTGATCGTCAAGTCCTGAGGCAGGCGATCGCTGCCAAGACCGTCAGCCAGGTTTCGTTCAAACCGGTCGCAGATGCGGCCGGCGTCCATGCCGGGCAGGGTGGCGAGAGAACCAGTTGCCTTGCAGGTGCTGGCGATGGAATTGGTCGCGCAGGCGGATTGGACGCGAGCGGCCGCAATCAGGGCCGTAAGGCTGCGGATTCGCACTGGCCTATCTTCACCCGAACCGGAGAATCCTGAAACTGCGGCACCCAGCGATGACGATAGGAGAAGACCTTAGCAGTTTCATAACATAAACATCGGGCCGAGCGCCGAGCACTGTGGTGCGGCGCAAGGTCAGCTGGTAAGCCGCTGTCCGATCGCCTGCCCCATCCACAGCGAGTCGCCTGGCGCGAGGCTCTCCAGCCATTCCACCCGCCCCGGCTCGAACAGCAGCACCACCGTTGAGCCTAGGTAGAACCGACCCATCTCGTCGCCCGCGGCGAAAGCGCGCGGGGCGGCAGTGAAGTCCTCGTCCACCCTGGCGCGGGCGTGGGTGCGGAAGCTGTTGGGCCACACGGTGTCTATCCCGGCGACGATCATCGCACCCACCATGATGCTGGCAAAACGTCCGTCCGGTCCGTCGAACTGGCAGACGAGGCGTTCGTTGCGGGCAAACAGGCGCTCGACCCCTTCGGCTGTCACCCGATTGACCGAGAACAGGTCGCCCGGAAGGTAAGCGGTGGTTTGCAGGCGACCCGCCGCCGGCATATGCACGCGGTGATAGTCGCGCGGGGAGAGGTAGATGGTCATGAACCGCCCGCCCTCGAACCGCGCGGCATCCGCGTTACCGCCGAGGATTTCGGCGACCGAATAGTCGCGCCCCTTGGCCTGCAGGATGCGCCCTCCGGTGATTGGGCCGAGCTGGCTGATCGCACCGTCGGCGGGGCTGAGGATGAAGGCGCCGCTATCTGCCAGCGGCCTTGCGCCGGGCTTCAGCTCGCGAGTGAAGAAGTCGTTGAAGCTGACGAATTCGCCGATCCCGCGCGCGGCTTCGGAAAGATCGACGTCAAAGGCGGCAACGAAGCGGCGGATCAGCGCGTCGCGCAGCCACGGGCGGGTGCTTTCCGCCAGCAGCCCGGCGAGCCGCGAGAGCGCGTGCTGGGGTGCGAGGTGCTGGAAGGCGATTAAGGCAGAGGGCATGGGCGGCCTCTAGCCGCATCGCCATCGCCGCGCCAGAACGCGATTGCGAGCGGCTCCTGTGCTGCCTATCGTCGCGCCTGAGAGAGGTAAACATGACACGATTTCCGGCGCATCCGGACGAGATAACCGACGACTGGTGGGCCGAAGTGCTCGGGCGCGCGCCGGAGCACTGGACATGGGAGCCGATCGGCACCGGGCAGGTGGGCGATAGCGTGCGCTTCACGCTCGACTTTGCCGATGGCCAAGGGCCGCGCACGCTGGCGGGCAAGTTTGCCGCTGCCGATCCCACCAGCCGCGGCACGGCGGCGATGCTCGGGCTCTACACCAAGGAAGTGCGCTTCTACCGCGACCTTGCCCCGCACTTGCCGGTCCGCACGCCTGCCACCTTGTTCGCCGAGATCGCCGACGATGGCGCGCGCTTCTGCCTGCTGTTCGAGGATCTCGGCCCCGCGCGCGGGGGCAACCAGATCGCGGGCTGCACCATCGCCGATGCCCGCGAAGTGGTGCGGCAGGCCGCCGCGCTCCATGCGCCGAGCTGGCATAATCCCGATATTCTCGAGCGCGATTGGCTCCAGCCCGATCCTGCCGCCGCCGCGCGGGTGAAGGCGCTCTACCCGCAGGCCCAGGCGATCTTCCGCGAGCGTTACAAGGACATACTCGAACCCGAATTCATGGCGCTATGCGAGGAGTTGGCCGAGGTCACCGCCGCGACCGAGCGTCGCCACGAAAAGACCAGTCTGGTCCATGGCGATTTCCGGCTCGACAACGTGCTGTTCGACATCCGGGGCGGGGCCGAGCCGGTCGCGGTGCTCGATTGGCAGACGCTCACCATCGGCAACGGGCTCACCGATATCGGCTATTTCCTCGGCTGCGGCATCGGCGATGCCTTGCGCCGCGCGCATGAGCGCGAGCTGCTCGAGCTCTACTGCACCGAAATGACCGCACGCGGCGTGCCGCTCACGGTGGAGGCGATCTGGCGCGACTACGTGGTGGGCGCGCTGCACGGGATCTCGACCGCGGTGTTCAGCGCCGCCTTTGTGGTGCGCACGCCCCGCGGCGATGCCAATTTCCTGTCGATGGCGCGCGGCGCCTGTGCGCTTTGCCTGGAGCACGGCAGCCTTGACCTGATGACGAGGGGATGATGCAATGGTTCTGAGCCGGGGTGACGATTACCCGATCCACCAGACCCCCGATCCGGTCGCCTATGCGGGCACGGATCGCAATTTCTACGATCGCTATTTCTTCAATGGCTATGCGCCCGATGGCGGCAGCTTCTTTGCGGTGGCCTTCGGAGTCTATCCCCATCTCGACGTCGCCGACGCGCATTTCTGCGCGGTGCGAGGCGGCGTGCAGCACTGCCTCCATGCCAGCCGCCGGCTCGGCATGGAGCGCATGGACCTGTCCTGCGGGCCGGTGCGCATTGAAATCGTCGAGCCGCTTCGGCGCCTCAGGGTCATCGTCGAGGGCGAGGGCATCGCTGCCGACATCACCTTCACGGGCCGCGCCTTCCCGATCGAGGAGCCGCGCTTCACCTGGCGCGCGGGCGCGCGCACGGTGATGGACTACACCCGCCTTACCCAGAACGGCCATTACGAGGGCTGGATCGCCGTCGACGGGATGCGCGAGACGCTTGCCACCGGCAGCATGGGAACGCGCGACCGCAGCTGGGGGATCCGCCCCGTCGGCGCGGCGGATCCGCAATTCGCCGGGCGCAGCCTGCCGCAGTTCTTCTGGCAATGGACCCCGGTCAACCTGCCCACCCGCAGCTTGTTCTATCACCTGAACGCCCATGCCGACGGCACCGCGTGGAACACCCGCGCGGTAATCGTGCCTGACGGCGCTGCGGCCGACGCCTTCGTCGAAGACCACGCGCCGCGGATGGACACCCGGCTGGCGCCCGGCACCCGCTGGCCCGCCAGCAGCACGCTTGCGGTTGGTGGCGAGCGCTTCGTGCTGGAGCCGGTCAGCCGCTTCCAGATGCGCGGCCTCGGCTATACCTCGCCGAGATGGGGCCATGGGCTCGATCACGGCACACTCGACGTCGAGCGTGAGGATATCGATCTCGCCGCGATCGACCCGGCGCGGCCCGATAATCTCCATGTGCAGATGCTGTGCCGGGTGACCGGACCGGACGGCGAAGCCGGGATGGGCGTGTTCGAACAGCTCGCCATCGGCGACTATGCCCCCCTCGGCCTCAGCGGATTGTCGGGATGACGGCATGGCGTTTTGCCGTCGATCGCGGCGGCACCTTTACCGATGTGGTGGCGACGACCCCCGACGGCCGGCTGGTGACCGAAAAGCTCCTATCCGAAAACCCCGGGCTTTATGCCGATGCCGCAAGCGAGGCGGTGCGGCGGCTGATGGCGCGCTATGGCGAGGGTCCGATTGCCGAGCTCAGGATCGGCACGACGGTGGCCACCAACGCCCTGCTTGAGCGCAAGGGCGAGCGGTTGGCGCTGGCCATCACCCGTGGCTTTGCCGATGCTCTCCGGATCGGCACCCAGGCGCGGCCCCGGATCTTCGCGCGCCATATCATTTTGCCCGAACAGCTGCCGGCCAAAGTGGTGGAGATCGACGAGCGGGTTGCGGTGGACGGCACGGTGCTGCGCCCGCTCGACGAGGAGGCGGCGCGCGTGGCCTTCAAGGCCCTTCGCGCCGAGGGCTTCGATGCGCTCGCCATCGTGCTCATGCATGGCTGGCAGCACCGCGACCACGAGGCGCGGCTGGCGGCCATTGCCCGCGAAATCGGTTTTGCTCAGGTCAGCGTCAGCCATGAGGTCGCTCCGCTGATCCGCCTGATCCCGCGCGGAGATACCACCGTGGTCGATGCCTATCTCTCGCCGGTGCTGCGCCGCTACACCGATGGCTTGCAGGCAAGCCTGCCCAAGGCCGGGGCCTTGCGCTTCATGCAGTCCAACGGCGGGCTGGCCGAGGTGGGCGCGTTTCGCGGCAAGGACGCGGTCCTGTCCGGCCCGGCGGGGGGCGTGGTGGGCATGGTCGCGGCCAGTGCGCCGCTCGGCCACTCGCGGCTGATCGGATTCGACATGGGCGGCACCAGCACCGATGTCGCGCATTACGCGGGCGAATATGAGCTGACCGGCGACAGCGTCATCGCAGGCGTGCGCATCGCTGCGCCGATGATGCAGATCCATACCGTGGCCGCCGGGGGTGGGTCGATCTGCCGCTTTGACGGCGCGCGTTTCCGGGTCGGCCCCGAGAGCGCGGGCGCAGACCCAGGCCCGGCCTGCTATCGCAAGGGCGGGCCGCTGACCGTGACCGACTGCAACCTGTTCCTCGGACGGATCGATCCGGCCTTCTTTCCGCCCGTATTCGGCCCCGGGGGCGACCAGCCGCTCGATCCCCAAGCGGCGCGGGCACGGCTGGAAGAGGTCGCCGCGTTGCTGCCCGAACCGCGCCCGCTCGCCGACATCGCCGAAGGTTTCCTTGCCATCGCCATCGACAACATGGCGGGCGCGATCCGCCAGATCTCGGTCGCGCGCGGGCATGACGTCACCACCTATGCGCTGGCCTGTTTCGGTGGCGCCGGCGGCCAGCACGCCTGCCGCGTCGCCGATGCGCTGGGGATGGAGACGGTGCTGGTCCATCCGCTCGCCGGGATGCTTTCGGCCTATGGCATCGGCCTTGCCTCGGTAAAGACAATCCGCGAAGTCAGCCTGGTCCGTCCGCTGGGCGAGAGCTTCGCGAGGGAACTGGCTGCGCTTGAACATGCCGCGCGCCGGGATCTCGCCGATCAGGGCATCGCCGAAGGGGCTATCCGGCTGGATAGCCGCGCCCGCCTGCGCTTTGCCGGGAGCGATTGCGTGCTGGCGATCCCCTGCGGCGATCCGGCGGCGATGGACGCGGCCTTCCGCACGCTCCACCGCCAGCGCTTCGGCTACTGCGAGGCGGAAGGGACGATCATCGTCGAGGCGCTGAGCGTCGAGGCGAGCGGACAGGCGGGCGGGCTGGCGAGTGCTGCTATCGCGCCAGTTGCGGTGCACGGCGCGGCGAGCGGGACTTGGCCCACCATCGCCCGCGCCGGAATGACGGCTGGCGCAGTGGTCACCGGTCCGGCGCTGATCATCGATCCAGGCTCGACCACCGTGGTCGATGAAGGCTGGCAGGCGCGCCTGGCCCATGAAGGCAGCCTTGTCCTGAAGCGCACCGTGCCGCTGGCGCGCGGACGCGCCGCCGGAACCGCGGTCGATCCGGTAAGGCTCGAAATCTTCAACAACCTGTTCATGGCGATCGCCGAGGAAATGGGCGTGGTGCTGCAGAGCACCGCGACTTCGGTGAACATCAAGGAGCGGCTCGATTTCTCCTGTGCGCTGTTTGATGCGCAGGGAAGCCTGATTGCCAATGCGCCGCATATCCCCGTTCACCTCGGCAGCATGGGCGATTCCATCGCGCGGGTGATCGAAGCGCGGGGGAGCGCGCGGGATGGGCGAGGGTTCCGGCGCGGGGATGCCTATGTCCTCAACGATCCCTATCGCGGCGGCACCCACTTGCCCGACATCACGGTGATCGTGCCTGTGTTCTACCATCCCGCAAGCGTGGAACCCGACGCCTTCGTTGCCGCGCGCGGGCACCATGCCGATATCGGCGGGATCGCACCCGGCTCGATGCCGCCCGAAAGCCGGACGATCGACGAAGAGGGCGTGCTGATCGACAATCTGCTGATGGTCGACGAAGGTACCTTTCGCGAGGCGGCGCTGCGCGAGATGCTCGCAGCGGCGACATATCCGGCACGCAATCCCGAACGCAACCTTTCCGACCTGCGTGCCCAGCTGGCCGCCTGTACGCGCGGAGCCGAGCTGCTCGCACGCGCGGCGGCAGAGCACGGATCGCACGTCATCGCCGCCTACATGAACCATGTCCTCGACAACGCCGAGGAAAGCATCCGGCGCCTGCTCGGCGGGCTGGATGATGGGGAATTCGCCTATGCGATGGACAACGGCGCCTGCATCAAGGTCGCGATCCGCATCGACCGCCAGGCGCGCTCGGCGGTGTTCGACTTCACCGGCACCAGCGAACAGCAGCCCGACAATTTCAACGCCCCGCGCGCGATCACCCGCGCTGCTGCGCTCTATGTCCTGCGTACGCTGATCGACGATGCGATCCCGATGAACGACGGGTGCCTCAGGCCCGTGACCCTGATCGTGCCCGAAGGCTCGCTGCTGAACCCGCGCCCTGGCGCGGCGGTGGTGGCGGGCAATGTCGAGACCAGTCAGGTCGTCACCGATGCACTCTTCGCGGCGACCGGCAGGCTTGCGCCGGCGCAGGGGACAATGAACAACTTCACCTTTGGCAACGAAAGGCACCAATATTACGAGACGATCTGCGGCGGTTCTGGCGCGGGGCCGGATCACCCTGGCACCAGCGCGGTGCAGACGCACATGACCAACAGCCGCATCACCGATCCCGAAATCCTGGAAACCCGCTTGCCGGTGCGACTGGAGGAATTTTCCATCCGGCGCGGCTCGGGCGGTGTGGGGCGGCAGCGCGGGGGCGATGGGGTGGTGCGGCGCCTTACCTTCCTCGAACCGATGCGCGCCAATATCCTTGCCAATCGCCGCAAGGTGCCGCCGCGCGGCCTATGCGGCGGGGGCGATGCGCTGCCGGGGCGAAACTGGATCGAGCGCATCGACGGCACCCGCGAGGAGCTTGCCGCGATTGGTTCGGCGCACATGCAGCCCGGTGATATGTTCGTCATCGAAACCCCGGGCGGCGGCGGGTTCGGAGAGGTGGGGGCATGAACTACTGGCCGCTGGCGGGCATCGCCATCGTCGTGCTGGGCTTCGCCCTCCGGTTCAACCCGCTGCTGGTGGTGGTTAGTGCCGCGCTGGCGACGGGGGTGCTGGCGGGGCTCGATCTGCTGGCGGTGGTGGAGACGCTGGGCAAGGCCTTCAACGATAACCGCTATATCTCGGTCACCTGGATCATCCTGCCGGTGATCGGGCTGCTCGAACGCTACGGCCTCCAGCAACGCGCCCGCGCCGTGATCGAAGGGATGCGCGGGGCGACGATGGGCAAGCTGCTGATCGCCTATCTCGCCTTCCGCCAGATCACCTCGGCGCTGGGGATGAAGGATATCGGCGGCCATGCCCAGGCGGTGCGCCCGCTGGTCGCGCCGATGGCCGAAGCCGCCGCGGCCAAGACCCACGGCGATCTGCCCGACGATGCGCGCGATGAGGTGAAGGCGATGGCCGCAGCAACCGATAATATCGGGTTGTTCTTCGGCGAGGACATCTTTTTCGCAATCGCCTCGATCCTGCTGATCCAGGGCGTGTTCGAGGCCGCGGGCTATCCGCTCGCACCGCTGGAGCTGTCGGTCTGGGCGATCCCGAGCGCGCTGTGCGCTTTCGTGATTCACGCGGGCCGCATTCGCGCCTTCGATCGCAGGCTCGGAAGGGCGCAGCCGTGATTACCTATGAATGGCTCTATCTGCTGGCAGGTGCTTTCTTCGCGCTTTGGGCGGTTCGGTCGTGGACAGATGGGCGGCGCGGCAATGCAGGGTTCTGGGCACTGCTGGCGGCGAGTTTTCTCCTCGGCAGCCACCTTTCCGACCTCGTCAACGGGGGGCTGGTGCTGGCGATGGTGGTGATCGCCGGACTGGGGAGGGTGAAGCGCAGCGATCCACCCACGACCACGCCCGTGCAGCGGCAGCAAAGCGCGACGCGGCTCGGCAACCGGCTGTTTCTGCCCGCGTTGATCGTGCCGTTGACGGCGGTCGCGGGGACGCTGCTCTACAATTATACCCCGCTTGGGCAAACCGGTCTGTTCGAGGCCCGGCGCGAGACCCTGATCCTGTTCGGCATCGGAGTGATTGCGGCGCTGATCGCGGCGATGGTATGGCTGCGACCGCCGCTGATGGCTCCGGCCGAGGAGGGGCGGCGGCTGCTCGATTCGATCGGCTGGGCGGCGATCCTGCCGCAGCTGCTAGCGGCGCTTGGCGCGGTCTTCGCGCTGGCAGGCGTGGGCGATATTATCGGCAGTATCGCGGGCGGCATCATACCCGAAGGCAGCGTGCTGCTGGCGGTGGTAGTCTTTGCGCTTGGCATGGCGCTGTTCACGATGATCATGGGCAATGCCTTCGCCGCCTTCCCGGTTATGGCGGCGGCGATCGGCATTCCGCTGCTGGTGGAAGAATATGGCGGCAATCCGGCGGTGATCGGCGCGGTGGGGATGCTGGCGGGCTTCTGCGGCACGCTGCTCACCCCGATGGCGGCGAACTTCAACATCGTGCCCGCGGCGCTGCTCGGACTCAGGGACCAGAATGGCGTCATCCGCCAGCAGGTGGGCACCGCTGTGCCGCTGTGGATGTGCAATGTCGTGATCATCTATGTGGGCGCCTTCGTGCTGTGGAACTGACCGAGGACATCGCCCGCAATTTCGCCCGTATCGCGCTGGGCCATGTAGCGCGGCCGTTCCCCTACAAGGACGATCACGTGTTCACCGGCGAGGGCGACCTGCGCTTGCCGCAAGTGGCCCATCCGGTGTTCTTCGGCAGTTACGACTGGCATTCCTGCGTGCACGGCTGGTGGACGCTCTTGACATTGCGGCGGCTCTATCCCGCCATGCCCGAGTCCGCCAAGATCGACGCGCTGGCCGAGACGACCTTCACCCCCGAAAAGCTCGCGGTGGAACTGGCCTATCTCGATCGTCCCTCGGCGCGCGGGTTCGAGCGGCCCTATGGCTGGGGCTGGCTGATCTATCTCCATCACGAGGCCGCGCGGCACACCGACCGCGAATGGGGCGCAAGGTTAGAACCGCTGGCGCGGGCCTTCGCTGCGCGGCTGCGGGATTACCTCAATATCCTGACCTATCCGATTACCGTCGGCACGCACTTCAACACCGCCTTCGCGCTGGTGCTGGCGCGGCGCTGGGCGGTTGCCCGCGACCCTGACCTCGTCATGCTGATCGACGACTGGGCGGAGCGTGCCTTCGGCCAGCGCCGCGACTATGCCGGGTGGGAGCCGGGGGGCGACGAGTTTCTCTCGCCCGTGCTCACCGCCGCACTGCTGATGGCCGAGGTGCGCCCGCATCTCGCCTTTGCGCCGTGGTTTTCCGCGCTGGTGGTGGAGAACGGCTGGCTGGAGCGCAAGTGCCGCCCGGTCACCGTCTCGGATCGCAGCGATGGCAAGATCGCCCATCTCGACGGGCTGAACCTGAGCCGCGCATGGTGCCTGCGCGAGATCGCCGCAGTGCTGGGCAGGACGCAGGGTGCGGCGCTGCGGCGGCGTGCCGACCAGCATCTCGCTGCCGCGCTACCGCATGTTGCCGGGGACTACATGGGCGAGCACTGGCTCGCGAGTTTCGCGCTGCTGGCGCTGCTCGCGGGCGAGTAAGCGATGGAATCTGCTGCTGATGCGGCCTAGGGTTGCAGCATCGGCACTAGCGAGGAGCGCGGCACGGGCATGGAGGGCAATTCGCGCAAGCGGCGCAGTGGACACAGCTATGGCAAGCTCGACCGCGACGGGTTCATTCACCGCTCATGGATGAAGGCGCAGGGCTATCCCGCCGACGCTTTCGACGGGCGACCGGTGATCGGCATCTGCAACACCTGGTCGGAGCTGACGCCATGCAATTCGCATTTGCGCGAACTGGCCGATTACGTGAAGCGCGGGGTGTGGGAAGCTGGCGGCCTGCCACTCGAATTCCCGGCCATGTCGCTGGGCGAAACCCAGATGCGCCCCACCGCGATGCTGTTCCGCAATCTCCTGGCGATGGAGGTGGAAGAATCGATTCGCGGCAACCCTATCGACGGGGTGGTACTGTTGGGCGGCTGCGACAAGACCACGCCGGGCCAGCTCATGGGCGCGGCGAGCGTTGACCTGCCGACCATGGTGATCTCCTCCGGGCCGATGCTCAATGGCAAGTATCGCGGGCGCGATATCGGTTCGGGCACCGATGTGTGGAAATTCTCCGAGGCGGTGCGCGCGGGCGCAATGTCGCCGGATGAGTTCTTCGCTGCCGAAAGCGGCATGTCGCGCTCGCGCGGCACCTGCAACACGATGGGTTCGGCCTCCAGCTTCGCCGCGATCACCGAGGCGCTGGGGGTGGCGCTCAAATACAATGCGACAATCCCCGCGGTCGATGCCAACCGCCAGGCGATGGCCCACGCGACTGGCCGGCGGATCGTCGAACTGGTGCGCGCCGACAAGCGCCTGTCACACTTCCTCACCCGCGCCGCCTTCGAGAACGCGGTTCTGGTGCACGCCGCAATCGGCGGATCGACCAATTCGGTCATTCACCTTCTGGCGCTGGCCGGCCGGGTGGGCGTGCCGCTGACGCTGGACGATTTCGACAGGCTTGGCGGGGCGATGCCGCTGCTCGCCAACATCATGCCTTCGGGCGAATATCTGATGGAGGACCTGCACTATGCCGGCGGGATGCCGGCGCTGATGGCGGCAATGGCGGCGCATCTCAACCTCGATGCCGAGACCGTCTCGGGCCAGACCATCGGCGAGCAGATCGCGGGCGCGGAAATCTTCAACCGGGACGTGATCGGCACGCTGGACAAGCCGTTCAAGCAGGCCTCGGGCATCTGGGTGCTGCGCGGCAATATCGCGCCCGAGGGTGCGATCATGAAACCAAGCGCGGCCTCGCCGCATCTGCTCAGCCATCGCGGACGCGCGGTGGTGTTCGAGACGATCGAGGACTTCAAGGCGCGGGTGGACGATCCTGCGCTGGAGATCGACGCCAGTTCGATCATGGTGCTCAAGGGTTGCGGGCCCAAGGGCTATCCGGGGATGCCCGAGGTCGGCAATATGCCGATCCCGCCCAAGCTGCTCGCACAGGGCGTGACCGACATGGTACGGATTTCCGATGCGCGGATGAGCGGCACGGCCTTCGGCACGGTTGTGCTGCATGTCTCGCCCGAAACCTCGGTCGGCGGGCCGCTTGCTCTGGTCGAGACCGGCGACGAGATCGTGCTCGACGCCGAAGCGCGCACGCTGAACCTGATGGTGTCCGACGCGGAACTCGCCCGCCGTGCCGCCCTGCGTCCGCCCGAGGCCTATGACACCACGCGCGGCTATGTCGCGCTGCACCGGGCCCACGTGATGCAGGCGCATCTGGGCGCCGATCTCGACTTCCTCGTCGGGTCGAGCGGTGACGAAGTGAGGCGGGAGAGCCATTGATGCAGGCCCATGCCACCTATCCCAGCCTCGCCGGGCGCCGCGTGTTCATCACCGGTGGAGCGAGCGGCATCGGCGCGGCGATGGTCGAAGCCTTCAGCGAACAGGGGGCGATTGTCGGCCATTGCGATCTGGCGGCAGACGCGGCGGAGGCGCTGGCCGAACAGATCGCGGCGGCAGGCCATCCGCGCCCGTGGTTTCGCGCGCTCGATGTGACCGATACGCCCGCGCTTCAAGCAGCGATCAGCGCATTCGCGGCGGCATCGGGCGGGCTTGAGGTGCTGGTCAACAATGTCGCCAACGACACCCGCCACGATCCGCTGGAAATGGACGAGGCGGGCTGGCGGCGCTGCATCGCGGTCAATCTCGATTGTGCCTTCTTCGCCTCGCAGCGCGCGGTCGAGCTGATGCGCGGTGGGGGCAATGGCGGGGCGATCATCAACTTCTCCTCGATCAACGCGCTGCTCGGCCCGGCCGATATGCCGGGATACGCCACCGCCAAGGCGGGGCTGCTGGGCCTCACCAAGTCCTTAGCGCGGCGCTACGGGATGGACGGCATCCGGGTGAACGCGATCCTGCCCGGCTGGGTTGTCACCCCGCGCCAGCTCGCGCTGTGGCTGACGCCGGAGGCCGAGGCGGAGTGGATGGAACAGACCTGCCTCAAACAGCGCATCCAGCCGCGCGATGCGGCGAACCTGGCGCTGTTCCTGGCGTCGGACGACAGCCGGATGATCACCAACCAGCACTTCGTGATCGACGCCGGACGGGTCTAGCCCGCGCGTGCAGCCTTGAACGCCGCGACAATTGCGCGGGCATCGGTGGCGATCTCGGCCAGCGGCTTGCTCGGGCGGAACAGCGCTCCGCCGATC
The DNA here is from genome assembly GCF_002155695.1 of Erythrobacter tepidarius. Taxonomy (GTDB): domain Bacteria; phylum Pseudomonadota; class Alphaproteobacteria; order Sphingomonadales; family Sphingomonadaceae; genus Erythrobacter; species Erythrobacter tepidarius. Next base: position 262,575 of record NZ_MUYJ01000002.1, on the reverse strand, counting down.
CCGAACCCGTCGGCGCCCGCGGCGAGAAAATCGCCCATGTTGTCAGGCGCGATCCCGCCCACCGCCAGCAGCGGCACCTGCGGCGGCAGCACCGCCCGCACAGCCCGGATCACCGCCGGGCTGGCGGCTTCGGCAGGAAAGAGCTTGAGGCCGCTGGCCCCTGCCTCGATCGCGGCGAACATCTCGGTGGGGGTGAAACAGCCCGGCAGGCTTACCATGCCATGGCCCACGCTGCGGCGGATCACGGCGGGGTTGCAATTGGGCGAGACCACCAGCCCCGCGCCGATCGCGGCAAGCGCATCCACCTCCGCTTCGGCCAGCACCGTGCCCGCCCCCACCAGCGCACGGGTGCCCAGCGCCTCCACCAGCACGGCGATGCTGGCGAGCGGATCGGGCGAATTGAGCGGAACCTCGATGATGTCGAACCCGGCCTCGACCAGCGCCTCGCCCACCGCCACGGCGCGCTCGGGCTCCAGCCCGCGCAGGATCGCCGCCAGCGGCAGCCTGCCTTCGATTGTGTGCGTCATGTGCAGCCCCGCCTTGCGCCGTTCAATCCACAAGCTGTTGCCTAATCAGCGCGCCAACGCAACAAGGGCATCATGACAGCGGAGGCGGCCACAATCGAATTGGTAAAGATCATCCCGGCGCAGTGCGCCTTGGGCGAAGGGCCGGTGTGGGATCACCGGCTCGGCTGCCTGTGGTTCACCGATATCGCGGCCGCGCAATTGCTACGGCTCGACTGGCCTTCGGCTGCGCTGACCCGCTTCGATCTGCCCGAGCGGCTCGGTTCGCTCGGGCTTACCGATGATCCCGCACAGTTGATCTGCGCCTTTGCCAGCGGCTTTGCGCTCTACACGCCGGCGACGGGGGCGTGTGCCTGGCTGTGCAAGACCGAGCCTGACTATCGCGGGCTGCGGATGAATGACGGACGGATCGACCGGGAGGGGCGCTTCTGGGCGGGCAGCATGGTCGAGGACAGCACGCTTGCTCCGCCCGAGCAGGCCACGCTCTATCGGCTCGATGGTGAAAGTGCCACGGCGGTGCGCCGGGGGATCGCGATCAGCAATGCAATCGCCTTCGCCCCCGATGGCACCGTGCTCTACTTCACCGACACACCGACGCAGGTGATTGAGCGCTATCAGCTCGATCCGGCGACGGGCGCGCTGGGCGCGGCGGAAATCTTCGCGCGGCTCACCGGCAACGCCTATCCCGACGGGGCTGATGTCGATGCAGCAGGGCGCTTATGGAATGCCGAGTGGGGCAGCGGACGGGTGACGGCGTACAACTCCGATGGCAGCCGGTTTGTGCAGATCGAACTGCCGGTCTCGCAGGTCAGCTGCGTGACCTTTGGCGGGGCGGACTGCAATCTGCTGTTCGTCACCACCGCGCGTACCGGCCTTTCGGACGAAGCGTTGGCGAAGGAGCCGCAGGCAGGCGATCTTTTCGTCTATCGCGCGGGCGTTACCGGCTTGCCCGCACCTGTGTGGCGTGGCCGAGGGAGGCGGCGATGACGGGACGGATTGTCAGCTTTGGCGAAGTGCTGTTGCGGCTCGCTGCGCTGCCGGGCGAGGTGCTGTTCCAGCAGCCTCGGCTCGAGCCGAGCTTCTGCGGGGCCGAGGCCAATGTCGCGGTGGCGCTGGCAGGTTTCGGACATGATGCGCGGCTGGTGACGGCGCTGCCCGACAATTCGCTCGGCCAAGGCGCGCAGCAAGCGCTCGGCGCGATGGGCGTGACGCTGGTGGCGCAGATCGTGCCCGACAGCCGGCTGGGCCTCTATTTCCTGCAGCCCGGCGCGATGCGCCGACCGGCGCATGTCGCCTATGACCGCGCCCATTCCGCCTTTGCGTGCTGTGATCCTGCGGCCTATGCTTGGCCTGCGCTGCTCGAAGGGGCGGACTGGCTGGTGGTCGGCGGGATTACTGCCGCGCTTGGCGAACGGGCGTTGGCGGCGCTGCGGGGGGCGATGGCGGCAGCGCAGGCGGCAGGGGTGAAGATTGCCTTCGACACCAATTACCGCCCGAGCCTGTGGCAGGCGCGCGAAGCGCAAGCGGCGGCGATCCTGCGCGAGCTTTCGTGCGAGGCCGATCTCGTCTTCGCCGGCCGACGGGCGGCGGGGATGATGACGGGCACGGACTTCAGCAGCGGCGATCCTGACGCGGGCTTCCATGCCGCTGCCGAGGCGCTGTTCGCGCTATCGCCGCGCATCCGCGCCGTCGCCGCCACCCGCCGCGAGGTGCATTCGAGCGAGCGGCAGGATCTCACCGCCTTGCTCGCCGACCGCGAAGGGCTGTCGGTCAGCCGCACCATCGCGCTTGCGGATATCGTCGATCGGGTCGGGACCGGTGATGCCTTTGCCGCAGGCGTGATCCACGGATTGGTAACCGGGATGACGCGCGAGGCGACCATCGGCTTTGCTGCATCCTGCAGCGAATGGGCGCATTCGGTGGCGGGGGATTTCCTGCGTGCCTCGCTTGCCGATATCGCTGCGCTAGGAGGTGGGGGCGACGTCCGGCGCTGAGCGCTCGGGCGGGCGGGCAGCCTGCGCCGCCAGCAGATAGTCGACGATCTCCGGCACGGCGCTCTGATCGATCGGTGCCTTGTAGACCTCGGTCATCTTGCCGATGATGCTTTCCCACCTGGCGCGCGGGATCGCCGGCTGCTGGAGCATCGTCGAGGGTGAATGGCAGGCGGTGCAATTGGCGATCACCGCATCGCGCCCAGGCAGGTCGGGCAGTTCCGTCGGATCGTCGGGCAGGGTTATCGCCGCATCGGCGAAAGTGACTTCGGGCGCGCGCTCGCACGCGGCGAGCAGCATCAGCGCGACAAGGACAAGTGCGTGCCTCATTGCGCCCTCAGCGTGATCCGTTCGATCACATTGCGGGCATAGCCCGAGGGGTTCCAGGCAAGCCGATCCGGTTGCACCGCACCCTGCACATTGCGCGCACGCACGCCGATTTGGGAAAGATCGCCCGCTAGCGGTGGCAGCGTCACCGACCAGCGGCGGAAGGCGTAGGGGCCGTGTTCGTCGGGGCCAAGGGTGCAGGGCATTTCCCATCCTTCTCCCACCAGGTCGACCCGCTCGAGCGCGCAGTCGCCGCCAAACGCGATGCCTTCAAGCGTCAGCGGCTGGCCCTTTGCCACCACCGCGCCGTCGGCATGGCTGGTGATGAAGGCGCGCGGGGGCATGGCGGTGATGGGGATCGTGGGGAAGTCCTTGTCTTCGGGTGTCACCGGCGCGGCCGGCACGCGGTAGGACTTGGCCACGTAATAGCTGTCGTCCTCGCCGGTCAGCACCTCGATGGTCGAGAGCATCTTGACCCAATAGGTCGAGAACCACCCCGGCACCACGATCCGCAGCGGGAAGCCGTGGAGGATCGGGAGCGGTTCGTCGTTCATGCCCCACGCGACGAGCACATCGTCGCGCATCGCGATATCGAGCGGGATCGACTTGATGAACTGTGGCGCGCCGTCCACCAGCGGCACATCCAATCCGGCAAAGCGCACGCGGGTCGCCCCGGCCGCGATGCCGGCCTTGGCCAGCACGTCCCTCAAGCGCACGCCCGTCCACTTGGCGCAGCCCATCGCCCCGTTGCCCCACTGGGTGCCGGTGACGCGCGGCTCGCTGAGCCCGCGCCCGTTGCCTGCACATTGGTTGATCGCGACAATCGAGACATGCTCGCCCGCTGCGGCGATCTCGTCCAGCGTGAGCGAGACGGCCTGCCTCACCGCGCCGCCCACCGCCACGCGATGCGCGCCAGCCTTCACTGCGGTCGGCATTGGCCAGTTCCAGCGCACGAAGAAGCGATCATTGGGGGTGATGAGGCCTTCGCGGAACACGCTCATCGGGGTTTCGAGCACAGGTGCGTTGACGCGCTGGACGATCATTTCGCCCTTGCCGGGAAAGGCGGGGGTGGTGGGGCGCAGGCTTGGCCCGTCGGGCAGGCCGAGATCGACCAGCTGTCCCACCAGGCTCTGGGCCAGCCCCGGTGCGGCCAGGGCGGTGGTGCCCGCCCCTGCAATCAGCGCGCGGCGGGTGAGCCGGACCCCGCTCATGCCGCGGCCCCTGCCAGGCGGTCGATCAGCGCGCCGATATCCGCCACCGCCAGCCCATGCGCTGCAATCAGGTCGCCGATGTCGTCGATCCGCGCCATCTCGCCGTCGTCGCGCATGATCGAGCAGATCACCGCGGCATCGCCTGCCCCCGCCAGCCGTGCCAGATCGATCGATGCCTCACAGGCCGAGGGCCGGGCCAGCACCCCGCCCTCCTTGGCAATCAGCGGGAAGACATGGCCGGGCGAGTGGATATCCGCCGCGCTCGCTCCCTCGGCAATGGCCACCCGCACCGTGTGCGCGCGGTCGGCGGCGGAGATGCCGGTCGAGACACCATGCGCGGCCTCGATCGAGCGGGCAAAAGGCCGTCCGGTCTGGCGCTCGGTGCCGGGGTTGACCAGCGACAGGCCCAGCTGTGCGGCGCGCTGCGGCGTAACCGCGAGGCAGATCAGGCCGCGCCCGTGGGTCGCCATGAAATTGATTGCTTGCGGCGTGACATGGCGCGCGGCGCACATCAGGTCGATATCGCCCCCGCGCAGCCGGTCGCCGACGATGACGATGATCCGCCCGGCGGCCACCGCCGCCAGCGCCGCATCGAGATCCGCGGCCCCGCTCACGCCAGATTCCTCCCGGCGGCAAAACTGCGCGCGCCCAGCACGACCTGCCTGCCCACCAGTTCGAGCTGGCTGCGCGCGCGTTCGTCGAGGCATTCGCCATCAGGGGAGAAAAGCCCGTGATAGGTGCGGATCGTCGCGCCCATTGGGGTCGGCCAGCCGCGCAAGGCATGGGTTATCGCGCGCATCGTCTGCAAGGTGCTCATCGAGGCCTGATCACCGAAAGCGGTGGCAATCAGGCCGACCGCGCGCCCATCGAGGTAGGGGCGTTCATCGCGCGCGAGGTCTTCGAGGTAGTCGAGCGCGTTCTTCACCACGCCCGAGATCGTGCCGTGATAGCCGGGTGCGGCGATGAGCAAGCCGTCGGCCTCGCGCACCGCCGCGACCATCTCCGCGCCTTGCGAGGAATCGTGCTGCGGCCCCAGATAATGCGGCAGGGCGGTGAGATATTCACCGCCGAAGACCGTTACCTCGGCGCCTTCCTCAGCGGCGATGCCGGCGGCAAGACGCAGGGCCTGTTCGGTCGAGGAGCCGGGATTGACCGTGCCGCCAAGGGCTACGATTCGGGTCATGCGGGGGTGATCCTTTCAGCGAGATAGGCAGCGAGCCTTGCGGTTTGGCCGGCTGTGAAGTGGAGGCCAAGCTTGGTGCGACGCCACAGGATGTCCTCGGGTGTGCGCGCCCATTCGCGCGCTATGAGGTGGTCGACCTCGGCAGCGGTCAGCCCATGGCCGAAATCCTCGCCCAGATCGGCGGCGCTGGCCGCCTCGCCAAGGAAATCCTGGGCGATCGTGCCGTAGAGGCGGGTCAAGCGGCGGGCCTGGGTCTCGTCCAGGAATGGGTAACGCCGGGCAAGGCTGCGGGCGAGGGCGGGGGCATCGTAGCGGCCGAAATTACCGCCTGGCAGATTGGCCGCACCGGTCCAGTCCGCGCCCGCCAACACCGGCAGGAAGGGCGCGAGCCGCCCGACTGCCTCGGCGCTGAGTTCGCGGTAGGTGGTGATCTTGCCGCCGAACACCGTGAGCAGCGGCGGCGTGCCGTCGCTCCCGCCGTCCAGCTCGAAGCGGTAGCCGCGCGTCGCCGCCTCGGGCTTGCCCGAACCGTCGTCGATCAGCGGCCGCACCCCCGAATAGGTCCACACCACGTCTGCCGGGGTTACAGGGGTGCGGAAATATTCCGAAGCGCCAGCGCACAGATAGGCGATCTCCTCCGGGCTGGCCTTCACCTCCGCGAGGCTGCCGTGGTGATCGACATCGGTGGTGCCGATCAGGGTGAAATCCTCCTCGTAGGGGATGGCAAAGAAGATTCGCCCGTCGGGAAGCTGGAAGAAATAGGCGAAGGGGTGATCGAACAGTTTCTTCACGACAATGTGCGAGCCGCGCACCAGACGCATTTTCTGGCTGGTCGGCTGGCCCGCCCGCGCGAGCAGTTCCAGCACGCGCGGGCCGGCGGCATTCACCACGGCGCGGGCACGGAAGGTCTCGCTTCCCGCGTCGATGCGCCACAACCCGCTCGCGCGCGTCAAGCAGGTCACCTCACAGCGGGTGCGCACTTCGGCTCCCCGGTCAGCCGCATCGCGGGCGTTGAGGATGACCAGCCTTGCATCGTCCACCCAGGCATCCGAATAGGCGAAAGCGCGGGTGTATTCGGGCTTTAGAGCCGCGCCGGCGGGATGGTTGGCCAGCAGCACGCTCTGGGCCGGGGGCAGAAACTTGCGCCCGCCGATATGGTCATAGAGGAACAGGCCGAGCCTGAGCAGCCAGCGCGGGCGAAGGCCCTTGCGGTGCGGCAGGATGAAACGCAGCGGCCAGATGATATGCGGCGCGATGCCCCACAGCACCTCGCGCTCGCTCAAGGCCTCGCGCACCAGGCCGAACTCGTAGTGCTCAAGATACCTGAGGCCGCCGTGAATCAGCTTGGTGGAGCTGGACGAAGTGCCCTCGGCGAGGTCGCCGCGTTCGAGCAGCAGCACTTTTGCGCCGCGTCCGGCGGCATCGCGGGCGATCCCGGCGCCGTTGACACCGCCGCCGATGACCGCAAGATCGAACACGGCCCCGGTCACAGCATCCACCGCGCAAAGGCCAGCGCCACGCCGAGCGAGGCGATGGTCGCCGCGAGCACCGGCATCACCGCACGCCAGCCAAGCTCCAGCAGCAGATCGGTACGGGTGCGCATCGCTGTGGCGGTGACGGCGAGCAGCAAAAGGGCCTTGGACAGGGTCAGCGCGGTGGCGACGAGGACGGGCGGCACGGTGACCAGCGAGTTGACCGCCACCAGCGCGAGAAAGGCGAGGATAAAGCCCGGCAACAACGGCAAGCGCGCGGCATTGCCGCTGGTCGCAATCGGCTGGACGCGTGCGATCCACAAGGCGGCGAGCGTCACCAGCGGAGCCAGCAGGGCGACGCGGGTGAGCTTCACCACGGTCGCCTGTGCGCCGGCCGCATCGGATACGGCAAAGCCAGCGCCAATCGCCTGCGCGACGTCGTGCACCGAGGCGCCGACCAGAAACCCCGCCTGCGCATCGCTGAAGGCCAGCATCTTCGCCAGCGGCGGATAGATGACAAGCGCAACCGCCGAGGCCGCGGCGAGGATAACGAGCGTCAGCGTGAACTGCGCCTGCCCGATCCGCTCGCGCCCGATCGCGCCATAGAGTGCAAGCGCCGCCGAAGCGCCGCAGATCGCGGTCGATCCGCCGGCAAGCAGCCCGATGGCAGGGCTTTGTCCGGTGGCGCGCGCGGCCAGCAATGCGGCCGCGATTGCTGCCACCATGACGAGTGCGAGGCCCACAAACGGCACCGCGCCCATTGCGGCGATTTGCATCAAGGTAACCTGCAAGCCGAGCAGCACGATTCCTGCCCTCAGGCCATAACGCGCGGTCGCATCGAGCCCGTCATGGGTGCGCACATCGCCTGCAGCGAAATTGAGCGCGAGACCAAGCAGCAACCCGGCCAGAATGATCGGAACGCCATAATTCTGCGCCAGCCACGCAGCGGCAGCCCCGGCGATGGCGCAGATCGCGATGCCTGGGACAAAGCGCGACAGGGGCTTCCGCTCGGGTGGCGCGTTGTTCGCAGCGACGCTGTCGGCGAGCATCATCTCGCCGAACAGATCGCCGGCGTAAGCATCGAAATCGGGGTGCGACCCGCGCTTCATCGGCCGACTGCCCCTGCCCTGTTCCGCATTTTATGTCTCACGGTGTCACATTCTATCCCCCGCGTCCCGCCATTGCAACCGCTCGAGGCGGCGTTTTCAGGCAGCGCGGCCCAACGCGCCCTCGTCGCGGCGGATTTCGGGCAGCAGCCATTGGAACCACGCCAGCGCAAGAAGATAGGATGCAGCCGCGAAGATGAACAGCGGCACGAAGCCGAAGCCGGCATCGAGCACGCGCCCGGTGACAAGGCTGATCGCCACGCCCCCCATATTGCCCATGAAGGCCCCGAGAGCTGTCACCCGCCCGACTCTGGCGTTGGGGACAACATCGGTGATGGTCGAGAACAGCGAGAGCGAGAAGCCCTGGTGGCCCGCCATCACCACCCCGATCATCACCGCGACCGGCCAGAAACTGTCGAGCGCCAGCACCAGCGGCAGCGGGGCCACGATCAGAGCGCAGACCAGCATCATGCCCTTCCGAACGCGGTTGGGGCTCCAGCCCGCCTCTAGCAGCCGGGTCGAAGCCCAGCCCGCCAGCAGCGCTCCAAGCCCCGACCCAGCAAAGGCGATCGCCAGCGGCACCGCCAGCTCGAGCGTCGAGAGGCCGAATTCCCTGCGGTAGTAATCGGCTAGCCAGAAGTTGATGAACCACCAGGTCATGTCCGAAAGTGCCTTGGCAACGACGATTGCCCAGGTGCTGCGGCTCAAGAGGATCGCGCCATAGCTGTCGGTTGCAGCCGCATCGGCGGGTGGTACGACATCCGTGGGTGCGGCATTGCGCAGTTGCACCACGCCGCGCGCCAGCCACATCCACGCCACAAGCGAGGCAAAACCGCCGATCCCGCCCGCCACCAGCGCCCCGCGCCAGCCCACCGCCAGCGCCAGTGCGGGGATAATGAAGGGCATGGCGATCGTCCCCGCACCGGCCAGCAAGGTTGCAAAACCGAAGGCGAAGGAGCGCTTGTCGGGCGGGAACAGCGTGGCGACGGTCTTGATGGTGAGCGGGGTCTGCACCGCCTCGGTTACCCCGAGGCCAATGCGCGCGGCCACCACATGGGCGGTGGTCATCGCCCAGCCATGCGCCATGGCCGCAAGGCTCCAGGCGCTCGCGCCGACCTGCATCGAACGGTTGACCCCCAACCGGTCGACCAGCCAGCCGGTGAACAGGAAGGCAAAGGCCGCGGAGAACTGGGTGACCGCGGCCAGATCGCCGAAGTCGCTGTCGCTCCAAGCGAAATCGGCCATCATGTCGGGCTTGAGAATGGCGATGATCGGTCGGTCCATCGCGTTGAACACGCCGGCGATGCACAGCACCGTGAACAGCGACCAGCGCAGGCGGTTGGAAAGAGGCGAGGGCGCGGTGACCATCTTGAGTTCCTAGGATTGACGGCAGAGGCAGACAAGAAGGGCCGCCGGATTGCTCCGACGGCCCCTTGTCCTGTTCACGGGCGCAAAGGGCCCATCACATCCGGGCGCGCAGGGACACCCCGAAGTAACGATCCGCGTCGCGCGGGATCTGCAGCCGCTGGCCGTTCGACACGTTCAGCAGCACGTAGCTGTTGTCGGTGATGTTGCGGGCGTGGAAGGTCAGGCGGTAGTTGTCGTCCGGGTCCGAGAAGCCGATACTGGCGTTCCAGATGCCGTAGGGATCGATCGGCCCCTGTTCCCCGAGATCGGAGAACTGCCGGCTGGTGTGGCGGAAATCGGTGTTGAGATAGAGCCGGACACCGCCCAGATCGGTCTCGTAGTCGCCGCCGATGGTATAGACGAACTTCGGCGCGAGCGGCAGCTGGGTGCCGTTGCGCGCGTCGGGCGCGTTGGTCAGCGGATTGGGGTTGAACTCCTTGACCCGCGCGTCGGCATAGGCTGCGCTGGCGCGCAGGGTCAGCCCGTCGGTCGGCGCGACCACGAGGTCGGCCTCGAAGCCCTCGCTCTTGACCGTGCCGGCGTTGGTCAGGTTCGACACCACCGCGCCGTTGAGCAGCACGAAGTTGTTGGCCTGAAAGCCGTCATACTCGACCGAGAAGGCTGCAAGATTGAGCTGCACGCGGCGATCGAGGAACTGCGATTTGATGCCGATTTCGAACGAGTCGGACAACTCCTCGTCGATCGGAACGGCGTTGGCCGGGGCGGTGTGGTTGAAGAACACGTTGAACGCCGGCCCCTTGTAGCCGCGGGTGTAGGAACCGTAGAGCATCACGTCCTCGCTGGGCGAGAACTGTAGCACCGCGCGGCCCGAAAGGTTGCCATTGTCGGTGCTGCCGGCCGAGGTGTTGGTGCCGTTGCCGCCGCTCGCCAGCGTGCCGCCCGCCGGATTGCCCGAGATGCCCGGCCCGGTCGCAGGCAGGCCGGTGACGGCGTTCACGCCCGGCGCACGAGTGTGGGTGAATTCGAGATCGTCCCAGGTGTAGCGCAGGCCGCCGGTCAGCGAGAGCTGCTCGGTGATGCGATAGGTTGCCTGCCCGAAGATCGCGAAGTTCTTCGACGTCACGTCGCTGAACGATGTTGCGGTGGGGAAGATGGTGTTGACCGTGTCGTTGATGTTGCACGGCCGCCCGCCGGTGACCGGATCGACCGGCAGGGTCGAGCTGGCGCAGGTGATGTCGCGGCGGGTGAACACCTGGCTGTTGTCCGATTGCCACGCGAACACGCCGGCCTGATAGAAGAAGTCCTTGGTCTGATCCGAGGCGATGCGCGCTTCGATCGAGTATTGCTCGGTGCGCACGACGCCGTCGTCATGCAGCTGGGCAGTGCCGACCAGCGCGCGCGGCAGGAAGTCGCCTTCGCGGATCTCGCGGTTGAACCAGTTGCGGTAGCCCAGCACGATGCTGAGCGTGTGGGTATCGCCGAGCGCGAAGTCGCCCGATCCGGTGAGGCTCCACTGGCGATCACGCGTTTCTGTGACGAGGTTGTGGTTGACGAAGCGCTGGTTCTCGCCCTGCGCCGAACCGCCCGGCAGGCCGAGTTCGGCATCGAGCACCGCACCACGGCTTACGCCGGTCACGTCAGCGCAGCAATCATCATCGGCCTTCATGTAGTCGGCGATGAAACGCAACTTCGTGCCGCCATCCTCGTAGTCGATCAGGCCGCGCGCCCCGTAACGCTCGTAACCGTTGACCTTGCGGTTGCGACCGCCATTGATGTTGGTGATATTGCCGTCGAAACTGCCGTAGAAGGCGGTTACGCGGGCGGTGAGGTTTTCCGCCAGCGGGCCGGCAAGGGACGCGCGCAGGCGCCATTCGTCGTCTTCGAACCAGTCGGCATTGGCCTGCGCCTCAAAAGTGTCGCTGCCGCCCTTGGAGACGATGTTGACGAGCCCGGCCGAGGCGTTGCGCCCGAACAGCGTGCCCTGCGGGCCGCGCAGCACTTCGAGCCGCTCGATATCGACCAGATCCATGAATGCCTGGCCCGAACGCGACAGCACCACGCCGTCGACAACGGTGGACACACTCGGCTCGGCCGCGATCGAGAAAGTGATGGTGCCGACTCCGCGCATCACGATCGCGCTGTTGGCGCTGGTGGTGCCCTTGCGGAAAGTCACCGAGGGCACGATGGTGGAAATGGTTTCAAGATTGAACACCACCGCCTGCTCCAGCCGGTCGCCCGGAACCGCGGTGATTGCGATCGGCACATCCTGCACATTTTCTTCCACTTTCTGTGCAGTTACGATGATTTCATCGACCTGCGCTAGGGCCGGTGCGGTGTGGATGAGGGCAATCGCGCTGGCCGACAGGGCCAGCGTCTTGAGCGCAAATCGGGTGGTGGTCGGCATCGTGATGTTCTCCCCTGCGTCGTGATCGAATCTTTCGGGCGCGGTTCAAGATCTTCGCCCGTGCGGTCGATCTTTCGCTCTTCGGGTTGCGCTTTCTGTCCCGATATGTCAAGCGGTGTCAGAGCGGACAGAGGGACAGTCCGGTGGAGGATCACGGGTCAGGCATGGTGCGGTTGACGCCTAGCGAGGGGGGATTTGCCCTGCTGCTGGGCGGGCGCTGCGTGCTGCGCCATGATCCGGAAAGTCTTTCCATTTCGGTCGCTTCGGGTGATCCAGTGGTGACGATGGTGCGCGGCAATTTCCGCCTCTCGGATAGCCCTGTGGCCGCAGGGCCACTGTCCAAATGCGAAATGATCGGGCCGGCGGCAGTGCGGCTCTCCAGCACCGATGGGGCCGCCGCAGTGGCGGTAAGTCTTGCACCCGATGCACCACGTCTGGCGGTGACAGCGCTTTCGGGCCATGACCGGGTGACGCTCGATTTCGCGCTGGCCCCGGACGACGTGCTGTGGGGCGCCGGCGAGCAGATGAGCTATCTTGCGCTCAATGGCCGCAAGTTCCCGATCTGGACCAGCGAGCCGGGTGTGGGCCGGGAGCCAGGCACCCCGCTCACCGATCAGGCCAGCGCCGATGGCAGCTTTGCGGGCGGGGATTACTGGACCACCAACTATCCCGAACCCACCGTGCTGTGCTCGGGCGGCTGGGCGATCAGCCTTGCCAATAGCGAATATGTCGAACTGGATGCCTGCGTGCCTGGGCGGCTGCGCGTCGATGTGTGGTCGGCCGAGGTCGTGATCGACCTGTTCGAGGGCGCGCCTGCCGAGCTCGCCCGCCAGCTGGGTGCGCGCTTCGGCCCGCGCCACGCCCTGCCCGATTGGGCGCTGGGCGGTGCCATTGTCGGGCTCAAAGCGGGCGAGGCCAGTTTCGCCCGGCTCGAGGCGCTGATCGAGGCGGGGGCGGCGATTGCGGGCCTGTGGTGCGAAGACTGGGTCGGCATCCGCGAGACCAGCTTCGGGCGCCGATTGTTCTGGGACTGGCAATGGAATCCCGCCCGCTACCCCGATCTGCCGGCCCGTATCACCGCTCTTAAAGCGCGTGGCATCCGCTTCCTCGGTTACGTCAACCCATACCTTGCGGTCGACGGCCCGCTTTTCCCCGAAGCGTCAGCGAGGGGCTTCCTTGCCCTCCGGCTGGATGCGGATGCGCCCTATCTCGTCGATTTCGGCGAGTTCGACGCGGGCGTGGTCGACTTCACCAATCCTGCCGCCTGCGACTGGTTCATCGAAGATGTGATCGGCAAGCGGATGCTCGATTTCGGGCTTGATGGGTGGATGGCGGATTTCGGTGAATACCTGCCCACCGACCTGCGCCTCCACGCTGGCGACCCGATGCAGGAGCACAACCGCTGGCCTGTGCGCTGGGCCGAGGTCAATGCGCGGGCGGTCGCTTCAAGGGAGCGGACGGGCGACGTGCTGTGGTTCATGCGCGCCGGACATACCGGGGTGCAGGCGCACTGCCCGCTTCTTTGGGCGGGCGACCAGTCGGTTGATTTCAGCCGCCATGACGGGATCGGCACGGTTATCACCGCCGCGCTGTCGTCCGGCCTCGTCGGCAATGCCTTCAGCCATTCCGACGTCGGTGGCTACACCAGCCTTTTCGGCAATGTCCGGACCGAAGAGCTGATGTTGCGCTGGTACGAGCTGGGCGCGTTCAGCCCCGTGTTCCGTACCCACGAAGGCAATCGCCCCGACGACAATCTTCAGATCGATTCCTCGCCGAGCCTGGTTGCCGGCTTCGTACGGTGGAGCCGCATCCACGCGGCCCTTGCCCCCTATGTCCAGCACCTCGTCGCCGAAGCGCGGGAAATCGGCCTTCCGGCCCAGCGTGCGCTGTTCCTGCACTATCCGCAAGACGCGGAGACCTTCACCCTTCAGGATCAGTTCCTCTATGGGCAGGATGTGATGGTGGCACCGGTGATCGCAGCGGGGGCGAGAGAGCGGCGCGTCTATCTGCCGCAGGGGGCTTGGCGGCACTTGTGGAGTGGGCGCGATTATCCTCCCGGCTGGCACAGCGTCGCAGCGCCCCTCGGTGAGCCGCCGGTGTTCTACCGCCCGCAAAGTGCCTTTGCGCCGCTGTTCAGGGAGCTCGCCACATGAGCCGCGCCAATATCAAAGATGTCGCCGCCCGCGCGGGCGTGGCGGTCAAGACCGTCAGCCGGGTGCTCAACGGCCACCCTTATGTCAGCGCCGAGCTGAAGGCGCGGGTCGAGGCGGCGATGGCCGAACTCGACTACCGCCCGTCGGTTGCGGCACGCATTCTTTCGGGCGCGAAGTCGAACCAGATTGCGCTGATCTACGACAATCACAGTCCCTTTTACATGTTCCAGATCCAGAAGGGCTGCTGGGAGGTGTGCCAGGAAAAGGGGATCCGCCTGCTCGCCCAGCCGGTCGACGTTGCCGATCCACGGGTGGGCGAGCAGGTGCGTGGTCTGGTCAGCGAGACCCATGTCGACGGGATCATTCTTTCGTCTCCAGTCACCGACTGCGGCCCGGTGCTGCGCGCGCTGGAAACGATGGACGTGCCTTTCGTGCGGATTTCGCCCGGTACCAACCACGCGCTGACCTCGTCGGTATTCATGGACGACGCGCAGGCCGCCGATGACATGACCACCCATCTGATCAATGCTGGACACCGCCGGATCGGTTTCATCAAGGGCCACGCCAACCACATGGCCTCCGAGGATCGCCTGTTCGGCTATCGCCGTGCCTTGGACCGGGTCGGTATTCCCTTCGAGCCGGGTCTTGTCGTTGATGGCGAATTCGATTTCGACAGCGGTGTCGCCGGAGCCAAGGCGTTGCTCGATCTGCCCGATCGTCCCTCTGCGATCTTCGCCTCGAACGACGACATGGCCGCAGGCGTGCTTGCCGTGGCGCATGACCGCGGGATCAGCGTTCCCGCCGAGCTGTCGGTGACCGGTTTCGACGACACGACGCTCGCACGCACCGTATGGCCGCCGCTGACCACCATCCGCCAGCCGATGGCCGACCTCGCGCGCACCGCCACCCAGATCTTGATTGCGGGCGGGGACATTACCCACAAGCGCTTGCCCCATGAGCTTGTCGAACGTGCTTCGGTCGCTCCCCCCAAAAGGAACCCCCAATGAGTGAACTGCCCCTGCCGCCCGCCACGCGCCGACTTGGCCGAAGCGATTTCGAGGTGTCCTCCATCGCATGGGGGATGTGGCGTCTGGCCGAGAATGGCCGCACCGCGGCGGATACGGCGAAGCTGGTGCACGCCGCGCTCGATGCGGGGATCACCTTTCTTGACACCGCCGACATCTATGGCTTCGACGGCAGCGGTGGCTTCGGTGATGCCGAAGTGCTGCTGGGCGAGGTGCTGGCGGCGGAGCCGTGCCTGCGAGGCCGCATGGTGCTGGCGACCAAGGGCGGCATCCTTCCGCCGCTGCCCTATGATCAAAGTGCCGACTACCTGAGGAAGGCGATCGAGGCTTCGCTGCGGCGGCTGAAAGTGGACAGCGTCGATTTGTGGCAGATCCACCGCCCCGATATCCTCGCGCACCCGCAGGAGACGGCCCGTGTGCTCGACGACGCGGTGGCGAGCGGCAAGATCAAGGCGCTGGGGGTTTCGAACTTCACCCCAGCGCAGATTGCCGCGCTCAATCATTTCCTCGGGCACAAGCTGGTGACGACCCAGCCGGAAATCAGCCCCTTGCGGATCGATTGCTTCGAAAACGGCGAACTCGATCAGGCGATGATGCTCGGCCTTACTCCGCTGGCCTGGTCGCCGCTCAGCGGCGGGCGTCTCGCCGCGCCGGAAACCCCACGCGACAAGGCGGTGGCGGCGGCGCTCGACGTGGTGGCCGAGGCGCAAGGCGTCTCGCGCACCGTTGCGGCCTATAGCTGGCTGATGGCGCATCCGGCCGGGATCATCCCGATCATCGGTTCGCAAAACGCCGCACGCATCGCCGAGGGGGCGCAGGCACTCACGGTGCGCTGGACGCGGGCCGACTGGTACGCGGTGCTGGTTGCCGCGCGGGGCGTGCCGCTGCCCTGATCCAGCGGTCTGAAACGAAACGAGACTTGGACGAGGAACCTCAGCAATGACCCAGCAACAATGCGAAATCGCATGGTTTTCCGCACTGTGTGACGACGACTACGAGTTCCTTGGCGTCCCCGATCCCTATCTGCAATCAAGCTGGGAGCATTGTCGCAACATCGTGCTGCGCGCCGAAGAGGGCGGGTTCGACAATATCCTGCTGCCTTCGGGCTATAGCTTGGGCGTCGATACCACGATCTTCGCCGCTGCTGTCGCCACGCAGGTGAAGCGCATCAAGCTGCTGTGGGCGACCCGCATGGGCGAAGACTGGCCGCCGCAGCTGGCGCGCCGCATCGCGACGCTTGACCGGATCCTCGGCCCCAATGCTTCCGGGACCGGCGGACGCCTCAACGTCAACATCATCTCCTCCGACATGCCGGGCGAGAAGATCGAGAGCGGCCCGCGTTACCGGCGCGGCACGGAGATCATGACAATCGTGCGCACGCTGCTCAACGGCGAGCACCTCGATTTTCAGGGCGAGTTCTACAAGCTCAAGCTCGATCCGCCGCGCATCACTACCCTCAGCGGCAAGTGCCCGCCGTTCTACTTTGGCGGCCTCAGCCACGAGGCGCGCGAATGTGCGGCAGAGGCGGCGGATGTCTACCTGATGTGGCCCGACACGATGGACAAGGTGCGTGAGACCATCGCCGATCTCAAGGCACGCGCCGTCAGGCATGGCCGCAAATTGAAGTTCGGCTACCGCGTCCATGTGATTGTGCGCGAGACGGAGGAAGAAGCGCGCCTTTACGCCGATCGCCTGTTGTCGAAGCTCGATGACGAGGCGGGCCGGGCAATCCGCGAGAAATCGCTCGACGCCAACAACTACGGCGTCCAGCGCCAGCAGGAGCTGCGCAGCGCGGCAGATGGCGATGGCTTTGTCGAGGAGAACCTGTGGACCGGCATCGGTCGCGCACGCTCGGGATGCGGGGCAGCGATCGTCGGCACGCCCGATCAGGTGCTCGCCAAGCTGCGCGCCTATCAGGCGGAGGGGATCGAGGCCTTTATCCTTTCCGGCTACCCGCATATGCAGGAAGCCGATCTCTTTGCGCGCTATGTCCTGCCGCATATCCAGCATGGCCCGCTGGAGACATGAGCGCCGCGGCGGCGGGTCGCGGCGCAGTCGCACCCCGCCCGCCGCAATCGGGGCGGGCTGATCCGGGATCCGCCGATCACCACGTCGACCGCGTGTGAGACCTCTGCGAAAGGAGCGGTGGCAAACAGCGCGATATCGCCGGCTCGGCCTTGTGACGGCAAGGCGCGCGGTGGGGATGGCGACGGCGCCGATGGGCCTTGCGCAGGTGCCAGGCCCTTCCCTCAAGGATCAGCGGGCGAAGCGTCCGCGCTGCAAAGCAGACGTGCTGCGGCGGGGTGTCTGCATGCGCCAGAAAGTGATCACCGCCAGACTCCCGAGCAGGCCAAGGCCAAGACCGGCGAGCGTCATCACGGCTCGCAGCGGCAGCGCCATCGCGCTCCCCGCCAGCCGCGTCGAATGGAGCGGATAGAGCGCATAGCTCGCCCGTATGGCACGCGGCGCGGTGGTCGCGTCGCGCGCCATCAGCACCGTGCCGTCGGCGGCAAGCGTAAGGGTGGTGCGGCCATTGTGATGCCACTCGGCCGGGCGGCGCACCCGGATCGTTACCGCTTCATCCGGGGTCTTGGGCCAGATGACCATGCGCAGCGTCCCGTCAGGAAAGCGCGCACGGACGGCGGCAAGGATTTTAGGCCACTCGGGCGGGGTGGAAGTGGCGGGCGCGGGCGGCTTGGCCTGCCATGCGGCAACCTCGGCAGCGGGAGAGAGCGGGGCGAGCACCACCTGCCCCAAGGGCTTCAGCACCATCAGCGCGCCGGTGATGCTCGCGAGCAGGATCGGCAGCACCAGCACCGCGCCGATGTCGCGGTGGTGGAGGATCACCGCAGGCCGGGTGAAGCGCCGTGGCAGCGGGCGCAGGCGGAAGGTGCGGCGCGTCGGCCACCACAGGATGAGGCCGGTGATGCAGAAAAGGACGGCAGCAATGCCCAGCCAGCCCGAAATTACTTCGCCCGTGCTGCCCATCAGCAAATGGTGGTGAAGATCGAACAGGAAGGTCTCGGGCCGTTCCCACGCGCTCTGCCAGCGGGCGAGCACCGTGCCGTCATGCGCCAGATAGGCCCCGCCCTGTCCGCGCCCAAACCCCACCTGCGCCACGCCGAACTCGGCCGAGGGGAGGGTGACATGGGTCGCGCCAAGATTCTGCGCGGCGGTGATGATGGCTAGAGTCTCCGCCTCGGCGGGCGCGCGCCCCGCGAGCGGGACGCCAACCCACCATGGCTTCCACGCCAGCGCCGCGCCGGTCAGCCCGAGCACCGCGAGCCCGAGGCCGACCAGCCCGCCAAGCCAGCGGTGGATGATTTTCAGCCCCTCGCGCATCAGAACTGGCCCAGCCAGCCGATGGTGATCGATCGCCCGCGCCCGGCGAAGAACCTGAGGTTGTCGGCGGGGCGCTGGGTGTCGGAGTTATAGTCGATATATTGCTTGTCCAGCAGGTTCTGTGCGGCAAGTGTGATGATGCCGAGATTGGTCGCGAGGCTGACCGAGCCATCGAGCAGGGTATAGCCGCCGAAGTCGTTGCGCGGATCGCCGCCGTCGAATCTTTTCGCGAAATGGGTGCGCGATTGCAGCCGCAGGCTCACCGGGCCATTGGTATAATCGGCCGACAGGTTGAGCCGGTCGGGGCCGATATTGGCGCCGTCCAGATCGGCGTTCACGATCCCGTCGCCATTGGTGTCGACCCGCCCGTCGAGATGCGCATAGCCAACGCCAATCTTCAGGCCGGGGATCGGGGTTTGCGTGGTGAGATTGAGTTCGATCCCCTTAATCTCGATCCGCTGGCGCTGCACTTCGAACACGTCGCCGACCAGTACGAGCAGCTGGCCTCGGTTGCTGTCTGACCAGAAGTATGTCGCGCTGGCGTCGATCGGCCCGCGCTTCACCTCGACACCCACCTCGCGGTTGTCGGCGAGCACGGGCGCAATGTCGAGGAAGGTGTCGAGATCGACGTTGGGCCTGCGGATCGCGCGAGTGATGCGGCCCACATCGGGGACGGTGTAGCCTTGTGAATAGCTGAAATAGGCGCGGATGCCCGAAGTCGGTTCGACCACGATCCCGCCATTGGGCAGCACCCGGTCAAAGCTGGGTGAGCCGCCGCCGACCTGTTGCGGGCCGTAGAACCACAGGGTCTGGTAATCGTCGATGCTGATTTCGACATTCTCCCAGCGCAGCCCGCCGGCGAGCCGCAGCTTGCCGTCCCACAATGCGAGGTTGGCCTGACCGAAGGGGGCGATGGAGCGGTAATCGGTCGGCGGCACCCAGGCGCGCCCCGTCTGGGCGAGTACCTGCACGGTGTGGTCAGTGAGCAGATCGAATCCCGCCACAAGGTTCAAAGGTCCGAGGCCGCGCTCCCAGCTCGCGTTCACACCCCACTTACGGCTGATGTTCTGCGACTGGTCGAACAGCGTGCCGATGGGGGCGATGGCCGGGTCCTGAAAGTCGGCGAAGATACCACCGCCGTAGATGTCGGCGGTGCGGTTCCAGAATCCGCGCACGCGCAGGGCGCCGCCGGCCAGATCATCGGCAGTGAGGGTCAGCGACAGGCTTTCGGCGAGGTTCTCGGGCGCCTCACCCTGCACCATCCCGCGGGCGCCGGTCGCAGGCAGGCCGTTGGCGCGGTTCCCGGCGACCGCGATAAGATCGCCGTCACCAGACAAGTGGAAGCGCTGTCCCATCGCCTCGATCCTGACGCCGCCGCCCAGCTCCACGCCCGCCTTGGCGAAGAAGGAGAGGCTGTCCGAATCTTGCAAATCGCCCTGCGTGCCGTCGGGCGCGATGCGGCGCTGCTCGCCGTCGCGGAACACCCCGCGCCGCTCATAGGCCGCGCCAACCACGACATCGAAGGCGCCCGAGCGGTTGGCGATCAGCGCGCCCACCTTCCCGCCGAAGCCGTCATCGCGAAAGCCGCTCTCCGCGGTGCCCTGGAGGACGGTACGCGCGCTCCATCCGTCGTCGGCGGGGGCGGAGACGGTGACCTGATTGATCACCCCGCCGGTGCCGCCGATGCCCTGGAGCGCGTTGGAGCCGAGGATCAGCTCCACGCGGTCGATGAAGAAGGGATCGATGGTGAATCCGTCGCGCGATCCGTCCCGTAAGGGGGCCGTCTGGGGGATGCCGTCGATCGCGAAGAGCGGCGAGCGGCCACGCAAGGTCTCGCCCTGTCCGGTCAGCTTCTGGCGCGCGGGGCTGAAGGAAGGCGTCAGCGCTGCGACCGCATCGACCACTGAGCCCGAGATCTGGAGCTGCCGCGCGAGCGTCTCGCGGTCGATTACCTCGGCGGTCAGGGGGAGGGCAGTGAGCGGCAGGGCAGTGCGCGCGGCGGTGACGATGATCGGGGCGGTTTCGCTTTCCTCCTGCGGCGGCGGGGCCTCTTGTCCATGCGCGGCAGTGGCGAGGGGGAGCAGGGCGGCGGTGAGAAGGAGAGGGAATCGCATTATAATCGCTCCTGATAATTATTCGCAATAAATCTTAAGAACGACTCGCAATAATGCAAGCCGGTTTCTGCAGCGATCGCGAGACAGGCATCCTTTGAATACATTGCGCATTCCGCAGCCTCGCGCTCGAGAGTGGGGCGGCTGGGGATGGCCTTGGGCAAGGCGATGACGGTGTGGCCGATTGCCGCCCCGCTGCCATGGGCAAAATGCCGCTTTGGCCGCGTAACACCGCGCGCCAACGGGGGCGGCGGCCGCGGACAATGGTGGCCATCCCGGCTATTCGATCAATCCTTTGAGACATGGTCAGCGGCGTGACCGCCGGGCTGGTTCTCACCGGCGGATTGCCGGGAACCGATCATTTTACGGCTCTTCGTTGCTTTCCGCCGGTGGCGTAGCCCCTGCGCCGAAAGCAATCCTCGGGACAGTTTGCTGCTCTGGCCGCAGGAAGCTTCATGCCCCTTTGCTCGCCTGTCCGTTACCGCCGTCTGGCTGCGGTGCTGCTCGCCGGTCTTGCCGCGAGTGCAAGCCTCGCGGTGCCCGCCCTGGCCCAGTCGACCACGGTCTTTTCCTGCACCAACGGGACGCTGTTCGCCGCCAGCGACATCGGCCCCCACAGCCGCCCGGTGCCCCGCATCCTGCGCTACGCGGTGGCTGCGGGAACCGACGCGACGCCGTTCGGCGCGCTGCGTGAAGCCCGCGAGGCGATGGTGACAGGTGGCGATGCGGTGCGGGGTTGGCCGCGCATCGATGTCAGCTTCGACAGCGCCATCCCGCGCGATTGCCGATAGCCGCTCGCGCTCACGATGGCCGGCGACCGGGGCAATCCCGCGCAACGCCTGGTGCAGCACCAGCGCGCGCGTGTGCTCGACGGCAGGGAGATCGTGGCCAGGCGGATCAACATGATGGCCCACCTGCGGCAGGCGGTTGCGCTTGCCGGCAATGGCACTGACACTGCCAGCTTCCGCATTCCGATCCGCGCCACCACAGCACTGCGCACCCAGACGCACGCGCTGAAGCTGGCGCTGGCCCAGAACTATGGCGCGGGGCTGCCCTTGCGGGTGAATGTCGCGCCTCTGCCAGTCCTCGCCGCGGCGCCCGTAGCGGGGCCTCTCCATCATCCTCGCGCGGGCCGAATATCCGGTTTCCCTGCTGCCGGGAATGGCGGCGATGCCGGTCAGCTTCAGCCTCTCGTCGGGAGCGCTCGGGAGCTGGCGCGATGCTCCCTCTTCATCCTCGACCGAGACGCGGGGTTCCTGGGATACGCGGTTCACGCCGATCCGTGCCGAAGCGGCGCTCGCGCGGCCAGGCCGGCATGGTCCCCTATGCCGACTGGCGGATCACCAGTTGCGGGGGGAGGATAAGGCTTTCGGTCTCGTCGCCCGCGAGCCGTCGCAGCAGCAGCTGGACGAGGCCGCGCGCGCCGGCGGCGATATCCTGACGGATGGTGGTGAGCGGCGGCACGGTCTGGCGCGCAAAGGGCAAATCGTCGAAGCCGACTAGCTTGACGTCTTCCGGCACCGCCAGCCCGCGTTCGCGCAGCGCGGCGAGACACAGGCTCGCCAGCGTGTCGGTGGCCGCGAAGATGCCGTCTATGGCCTCGGCGTGGGCGGCGAGGTGGCGCGCGATCTCCTCGCCCGCATGGTCGGGCGAAAGGTGGGTGGGCAGGGCCAGCAGCGGCACGTCCATGCGCGCCGCCACATCCTGCGCCCCGGCATAGCGCGCCGCGAATTCCATCGGGCCGGTATCGCCGAGAAAGGCGAGGCGGGTGGCCCCGGCCGCGATCAGGCGCTCGGCCGCGAGCCTGCCGCCCAGCCGGTTGTCGGTGCCGACGACGCAGTGGCGCTGGCCCTCGGTGTGGTTGCCCCATACGACCATCGGCAGATAGCCGTCGGCGACATCCTCGATGCGTTCGTACTGGTCGGATTGGCCGATCACGATCACCCCGTCGATCATGCCCGAGCCGATGAACCGGTCGAGCCAGTCGGCATCATCCTCGGGCACCACCCGGCGCAGCATCAGGTCATAGCCGTGGACAGTCAGCTCGTCGGCGAGAAAGCCGAGCAGGGTCATGAAGAACGTATCGGAGATCTGCTGGCGCGTGTCGTGGCCCAAGGGGATGGCGACCCCGATCACCCCGGTCTTCTGGCGCCGCAGCCCGCTCGCCATCTGGTTGGGGCGGAAGCCGTGTTCGCGGGCCAGGCTCACGATTTTCTCGCGGGTCTTGGCGTTGACGAGGCTCTTGCCGGCGAGGGCGCGGCTGACCGTGCCGGGCGAAACTCCGGCGATGCGCGCCAGATCGGTGATGGTGCGCACTACCGTGCGAGAAGGCTTCGTGTCGCTCATCCCCTGCCCGTTGCCAGCTCCCCGCGGCGCGGCTGCCTGTGCCCCGCGTCGACCAGCAGCGTAGCGAGGGCACCTGCCAGCATCAAGCCGCCGCCCAGCATCAGAGCATGGCGCGGATCGCTGCCGAGCAGCGGGCGGTAGATCAGCGGCATGGTGAGCGTCTGAACCAGCATCGGGATGACGATGAACAGGTTGAAGATGCCCATGTAGATGCCGTTCCTCTCCGGCGGGATGCAATCGGCCAGCATGACATAGGTATTGCCCATCATGCCGGCCCAGCCGATGCCGATTCCCAGCATCAGCACGAACAGCGCCAGCGGTGTGGTCGCCGCCGGGATCAGCAGCATCGCCGCGCCCGAGGCGGCAAGGCACACCGCATGGGTAGGCCGCGCGCCGAAGCGGCGGACAATCGGGATCAGCGCCAGCGCACCGATAAAGGCGATGAAGTTGTAGAGCGCGCCGGCCTGCTGGGTGGTGAGCGTGGCGGCGCGAAAGGCGGCACTGGCGGGGTCGTTGGTGGCGTAAAGTCCGCGCCCGACCGCGAAGGTGATATACTGCCAATAGGCAAACATCGCATACCACTGGCACAGCATCGCCCCCGCCAGTTGGCGCATGGGACGCGGCATCGCGCGCACGGCATCGGCGATTTCGGCAAGCGTCGCGCGCACCGTCAGCGGTCTGGCGGCGAGGTCGGCCTGCTCGGCTTGGTCGCGCGGCAGTTCCGGCACGCGCCACACCGACCAAACGATGGTCGAGAGCGACAGGATTGCGCCGATCACGAAGGCGAGCCGCACGATTACCGGAATGCCATTGGCATCGAGCACGTCCTGGCCGACGAAGGCGGTGAGCAGCGAGGGGGCGAGATAGGACAGCGTCTGGGCGAGGCCGGTAAAGGCGCTCTGGGTCAGGAAACCGGCCGAACGCTGGTCGGGCGCGAGCCGGTCGGCGACATAGGCGCGGTAGGGCTCCATCGTGATATTGTTGCCGGCATCGAGGATCCACAGCAGGCCAGCGGCCATCCATAGCGTGCTCGAAAGCGGCATGGCGAAAAGCGCCAGCGTGCAGATCACCGCACCAATCAGGAAATAGGGCGTGCGGCGGCCGAGGCGGGTGTTGGTCCGGTCGCTCATCGCGCCGACGATCGGCTGGATGACGAGGCCGGTCATCGGCCCTGCCAGCCACAGCAGCGGCATGGCTGCTTCGTCCGCGCCGAGAAAGCCGTAGATCGGCCCCATGTTGGCCTGCTGCAGGCCGAAGCTGAACTGGAGGCCGAAGAAGCCGATGTTCATCTCGACAATCCGCAGCAACGAAAGCCTCGGTTTTTCCGACATATGGCGCCTCTCCGAAAATCCTGTCCCACACGCGGTCTATGCCACGTTGTGGCACGGAAGTGACATGTTTCGAGGTTTATTGCAAACGATTGCATAATTTCGGTTGCAAACGTTTGCAATAACGCTAGGTCTGGCCCCGTCGTTGCCACAGAAGCGCGAACCCTTAAGGAGAGAGATCATGAGATTGCGTCATGCGCTTTGCGCAAGTGCGGCCCTTTCCGGCCTGCTGGCCAGCCCCGTCTTCGCTCAGGAACAAGCCGCCGGCGACACCGGCGCCGACACCGGCGAAATCATCGTCACCGCCGTCGCTCGCGGGCAGAACCGGATCGAAAGCTCGGTCTCGGTCAGCACCATCGGCGCCGACACCATCGCCAATCTCGCCGCGCCCTCCTCGGCCGATCTGATCCGCCAGATTCCCGGCATCCGATCGGAAGCTTCGGGCGGCGAGGGCAATGCCAACATCGCGGTGCGCGGCATTCCCGTATCGACCGGCGGCGCGCGCTACATCCAGCTGCAGGAAGACGGCCTGCCGATCCTTGAATTTGGTGACATCATCTTTGGCAATGCCGACAACTTCCTGCGCGCCGACCGCTCGGTCGCCCGCGTCGAGGCGGTGCGCGGCGGCTCGGCCTCGACCTTCGCTTCCAACGCACCGGGCGCGGTGATCAACTTCATCTCCAAGAACGGCGAGCAGGAAGGCGGCGCGATCCAGGGCACCGTCGGCCTCGACTTCGAGACCTACCGCCTCGATTTCGACTATGGCGCGCCGATCGGGGATGATCTGAGCTTTCACATCGGCGGATTCTATCGCACCGGCGAAGGCCCGCGCGACATCGGTTACAACGGCTATGATGGCGGCCAGATCAAGGCCAACATCACCAAGCGCTTCGACGCTGGCTATATCCGTCTCCACGCCAAGTATCTCGACGACCGCACCCCGACGATCCTGCCGCAACCGGTGTTCGTCGGCGGTTCGAACGGCAATCCCGATTACAACGCGATCCCTGGCTTCGATCCGCGTACGGATTCGCTCTACAGCCCGTTCCTTACCCCGGCGCTGACGCTGGATGGCAACAACAACCCGGCGGCTTTCGATTTCCGCGACGGTTTGTCGGTCAAGAGCCTCGCCTTCGGGATCGAGAGCGAGATCGACGTGGGAGATGGGTGGACGCTGGCCAACCGGTTCCGCTTCGCCGACAATTCGGGCAGTTTCATGTCGCCCTTCCCGGCGAGCGTGGGTTCCGCTCAGAGCATCGCCGATGGCATCGGCGGGGCCGGCTCCAGCATCGTCTTTGCCAGCGGGCCGAGCGCCGGCCAGGCCGCCAATCCGGCAACCATCGGCGGCAATGGCTTGCTGGCCAATGTGGTGGTGTTCAACACTCGGCTCAACAGCCTCGACAACGTCACCAATGACTTGCGCGTGAACAAGGCGTTCGACTTCGGCGGCGGCTCGGCCAACTTCACCGCCGGTTTCTACCTCTCGCGCCAGACCATCGACACCGACTGGTTGTGGACCAGCCACGTCCAGACCGTGCAGGGTGACGGGCAGGCCGTGCTGGTCGACATCCGCAATGCCGGCGGCCAGCTGGTCACCCAGAACGGCACCGTCGGTTACGGCGCGACTTTCTTCGGCAATTGCTGCCGCCGCAACTACGATGTCACCTACAGCACCTATGCGCCCTTCGCTTCGCTCTCGCTCGAACTTGATCGGCTGACGCTTGATGCCAGCATCCGCTATGATTTCGGCGATGCTAGCGGCACCATCACCGGCTCCGACAGCGGATTCGGCGTCGGCGTCGGCAGCTTCGACTTCGACCGCAACGGCACCATCAGTCCGGCCGAGGCACAGACCAGCCTGCTGCCGCTCGGCAATGCGCGCCCGGTCAATTACGACTTCGACTATTTCAGCTTCTCGCTGGGTGCAAATTACCTGCTGACCGACGATCTGGGCATCTTCGCGCGCTACAGCCAAGGCGGTCGTCACACGGCGGACCGCAGCCTGTTCAGCCCCGCTGTCAGCACCACCGACGGCAGCCTGACAGGTGGCGATGCCGGGGTGATCGCACGGGTCGATCAGCTCGAAGCGGGGCTCAAGTATCAGGCAGGCGGCCTCGCGCTCTATGCGACCGGCTTCTTTGCCAAGACCGCCGAGACCAATGTCGAGCTTGCCCCGCTCGAACTGTTCGACACCGAATACGAAGCCTTCGGGATCGAGCTGGAAGGGGCCTATCGTATCGGCAACTTCATCCTTTCGGGCGGCGCCACTTGGACCGATGCCGAAATCAAGGATGCGCTCGATCTCACCACGATTGGCAACAAGCCGCGTCGTCAGGCGGATCTCGTCTATCAGGCGACCGCTCAGTACGACGCGGACATGTTCACCTTGGGCGCGAACATCATCGGCACCACCGATAGCTATGCCCAGGACAGCAACCAGCTGAAGTTGCCGGCCTTTGCGCAGGTCAATGCCTTCCTCGCTTTCCGCCCGGTCGATGGGATCGAACTTGGCCTCAACGCCACCAACCTGTTCAATGCCACTGGCTTCACCGAGGCGGAGGAAGGCGCGATCCCGGCCAACGGGATCGTGCGCGCCCGCTCGATTGCCGGGCGCACGGTGCAGGCTTCGGTGCGGTTCGACTTCTGACCGTCATCGCCCGCCAGGGGCTGGCCGCCGTCTCCCCCGCGCGGTCAGCCCCCACTTTTCATGCTTACTCTGGAATAGCACCTGCCATGACCACCGCCTGGACTGCCGATCACGTGCGCGCCATTGGGCGGCAAGCGGCGGCGTCGATCCCGCCGGTGCCTGCGCCAGAGCGTGCGGGGCTGGAGCCGGGGCGGCTATATTGGGACATGTGGCCCTTGCAGGATCCCACTGGCGCGCGGGCCCGGCTTGCCGGGCGCGAGCTGTGGATGGCGCTGAGCGCGCCTGATCGCGGCGATCCGGCGCTGCGCCACTTCGAGGCCAAGATCCACTGGATCGAGCGATGCCCCGATGCGAGCGGCGAGGGCTGGCGCGATCTCGGGCCGGTGCTGCCGGATCTCGCCGTGCCCTACGAACGCGAATGGGCCGGGTCTGCGTTGCTCGATGCGGGCATGGTGACACTGTTCTTCACCGCTGCCGGCACCGCTGCACGCGCTGGCGGATACCAGCAGGAATTGTGGGCCGCGCGTGCGCCGGCGGGGCCGGGCAGCTTGCCGACGGGCTGGTCACAGCCTACCCCGCTGGTGCGCGGCTATGCGCCGCACTACATGCCCGCCGACGCGCATGAGGGCGAGGCCGGCAAGATCAAGGCGTTCCGCGATCCGGCGTGGTTCCGCGATCCGGCCGACGGCACCGAATATCTGGCCTTCACCGCGTCGCTCGCCGGTTCGCCGAGCGCCTTCAACGGGGCTTTCGGCCTCGCCCGCAAGGGGCCGTCGGGCTGGGTGCTGCTGCCGCCCGCGATCCATGCCGAAGGCGTCAACAACGAGCTGGAGCGCGCCCATCTGGTGTTTCACGCCAATCGCTACTACGCCTTCTGGTCGACCCAGAGCGCGACCTTCGCGCCCGGTCTGGAAGGTGCGCCGGGGGGGCTGTACGGGATGGTGGCAGAGACGATGCAGGGCCCGTGGCACCCGCTCAACGGCACCGGGCTGGTGCTGGCCAACCCCGCCGATCGCCCATTGCAGACCTATAGCTGGTTCGTCGACGCCTCGCTCACGGTGTGCAGCTTCGTCGATCTGCTGCCCGACGGTCGTTTCGGCGGGGTGCCGGCACCGCTGCTGCGCTTGGAACTGGACGATGCACGTGCCCGCCTTGCAACCGAGAGCGCCGTCTGATGGCCGGAGCGATGCTTGGCGCAATCGAAGCAGGCGGCACCAAGTTCGTGCTGGCGGTTGGCCCGTCGCCCGACAGGATCACGGCGCGCACCGAGATCCCAACGCGCGATCCGGCGACCACGCTGGCAGCGGCGGCGCGCTGGTTTGCTGCCAAGGGGCCGGTCACACGGCTTGGCATCGCCAGCTTCGGGCCGGTCGATCGCGATCCGGCGTCGTTTGGCTGGGGGCGGATCACCAAGACCCCCAAGCCGGGATGGGTCGATTGCGACATCGCCGGCTACTTCATGGATCGCCTGGGCGTGCCGGTGGCGTTCGACACCGACGTCAACGCCGCGGCGCTGGCCGAATATGCCGCCGCCCAGGGCGAGGGGTGCCGCAGCCTCGCCTATCTCACCATCGGCACTGGTATCGGCGGCGGCCTGGTGCTCGACGGCAGGCCGGTGCACGGCATCGCGCACCCCGAAATGGGCCATATCTATCCTCGCCGCCATCCGCTCGACCACGATTTCGCCGGCATCTGCCCGCATCATGGCGCCTGCCTCGAAGGACTTGCCAGCGGACCGGCGGTCAAGGCGCGCTGGGGCGCCTCGCTGTCGGAGTTGGCAGCCGATCACCCCGCCCACGCCATCATCGCCGACTATATCGCGCAGGCCTGCCACATCCTGTTCGCGGTGCTTTCGGTCGAGCGCGTGGTGATTGGCGGCGGAGTGGCGAAGACCTCCGGCCTCGTCGAGCGCATCGCCGCGCGGACGGCGCAGCTGGACGCAGGCTACCTGCCCGGCGGCGCCCGCCACCGTGTCATGGCACCGCGGTTGGGCGGCGATGCCGGGATAACCGGTGCGCTGATGCTCGCTGCGGCAGCCAAGCCCAGCTCGCCGAGCGCGCGACAAGGCACCTCAGGTCGAGGTTGAACTGCCCCGGCCAGCCTATCGGCGCCATGACCGCAAAGAACACCGGCGCCAGAATTAAGCCTTGCGGCGAGACCGTCACTCTAGCGCCGAGCATGATGGTGACCAGACCCACGACACGCAACAGGCGGATCAGCCTCATGGAGGGCGCTCTTGTTGGAGCGATTGCTATAACCCGTGATTGCCCGGGGCGAACTGCAAGTCGGGGCATCAAGCGCCGACCTGTCTCGATGAACGACAGGCTGGTCGATCAAGGGCCGGTTTCTGCCGCCGGGAGCGGCTTTGCCGCGACATGGAATGCGTTAGTATCGCCCCTGTCAACAGGGGAATAAGCATGCTCGAACTCTCCGGCGTCAGCCACGTCTATCCCAATGGCACCCGTGCGCTCGATGATGTGACGATGTCGATCCCCAAGGGCATGTTCGGACTGCTGGGGCCCAACGGCGCGGGCAAGTCGACGCTGATGCGCACTATCGCCTGTCTTCAGGCCCCGACCACGGGCAGCATTCGCTTCGGCGATATCGACGTGCTGGCCGAGCCTGATGCCTTGCGCCGCACGCTGGGCTATCTGCCGCAGGATTTCGGCGTCTACCCGCGGGTCTCGGCATACCAGATGCTCGATCACATGGCGGTGCTGAAGGGCGTGACCAATGCCGCAGAGCGCAAGGCGATGGTCGAGCACCTGCTGGGCCAGACCAACCTTTGGGCGGTCCGTTCCAAGGCGATCGCGGGCTTTTCGGGCGGGATGCGCCAGCGCTTCGGCATAGCCCAGGCGCTGATCGGCGATCCGGGCCTCATTATCGTCGACGAACCCACCGCCGGCCTCGATCCGGAAGAACGCAACCGGTTCCTCAACCTCCTCGCCGGCATCGGCGAGAACGTGGTGGTGATCCTGTCAACCCACATCGTCGATGACGTCGCCGATCTGTGCCCGCGCATGGCGGTGCTCGCGAATGGCAAGGTCCGCCTCGAAGGCGCGCCGCAAGATCTCATCGCCCGCACCCAGGGGCGGGTGTGGCAACGCACCGTGCCCCACGCCCAGCTCGCCGAGATGCAAGCCGCCTACGAGGTCATCTCGCACCGCTTCTTCGCGGGCGCGATCGTTGTTCATGTGCTGGCCGACAGTCAGCCCGAGGGGTTTGCACCGGTCGTTGGCGGGCTGGAGGACGTTTATTTTGCCACGCTCGCCGAAACCCGCCGCGCTTGTGCGCTGGCTGCGTGAGGGGAGCAGCCTGAATGCTCACCGCTCCTATTGCCGCGTTCGAGATCCGCTATCAGCTCAAGAATCCGGTGTTCTGGGTTTCGGCGCTGATTTTCTTCCTGCTCGGCTTCGGCCTGTCGGCCAGCGACAATGTCAGCTTCGGCACGCCCGGCGCGGTGCACGAGAATTCCCCTTACACCGTGACGCTGGCGCTGGCGGTGCTGGGCACCTTCTACCTGTTTGTCATCACGTCCTTCGTTGCCAACGCCGTGGTGCGCGATGACGTCACCGGCTTCGCACCGATAATCCGCGCCACCCCGGTCGACCGATCAAGCTTCCTCGCCGGCCGCTTCCTCGGCGGCCTCGTTATCGCGGTGCTGGGCTATCTCGCGGTGCCGCTGGGCATTGCGATTGGCGCGGCCATGCCCTGGGTCGATCCAGAAACGGTCGGGCCAGGCGGTATGATGATCTATGCTTGGCCGTTCCTTATCATCGCCATTCCCAACCTGATCCTGTCCTCGGCGCTGCTGTTCAGCCTGGCAACCGTTACCCGCTCGATGCTCGCTAGCTATATCGGGGTGCTGGTGCTGGTGATGGGCTATCTTTCCATCAGCGTCGTTCTGGGGGCCGATCCGTCCTATCAGAACGTGATCGCGCGCTACGAGCCGCTCGGCGTTGGCGCGATCGGTGAAATAACGCGCTATTGGACAGCAGCGGAGATGAACAGCCGCACGATCCCCTTCACGGGCAATCTGCTGTTCAACCGCATCTTGGTGCTGGTGCTGTCGGCGGTGTTCTTCGGAATTGCCTGGTTGCGCTTCAGCATGGCCGAGCGCGCTCCTTCGCGCTGGCAGCAGCGTTGGCTGGCGCGAAAAGCTGCGAGAGCGGCCAAGGCGGAAAGCGCGCCACCCCGCGCGCTGACTGCACCGGTGCGGCGCGATTTCGGAACGGCTCATGCCCGGCTCAGCTTCGGGACCCGGCTCAAGACTGAGACGCTGCTGGTGATCAAGAGCCCTGGGCTGATCGTGCTGATGCTGCTCGGCCTCGCCACCACCGCGCTCAACCTCACCTTCGCCCAGACGATCTACGGCACGCCGTCCTATCCGCTGACCACCGGGGTGATCACCACCGTGATCGGCAATCTGTCTATTTTCAGCCTGATCGTCGCGGTGTTTTACGGCGGCGAACTGGTGTGGCGCGAACGCGACGTGAAGATCAGCGAGATCATTGATGCCACGCCGGTTCCGGCATGGGCGATGTTCGTGCCCAAGATCCTTGCGATCTTCGTGCTGCTGATGGCGATGTCGCTGAGCGGCATGGCAGCCGGGATTTTCTACCAGCTTATCAAGGGAGCCTTCGGCAATGATGCCGGGCTCTATCTTTCGGCCTTCGTCGTGCCGCAGAGCATCGACATGCTGCTGGTGGCGGTTTTGGCGGTGTTCTTTCAGGTGGTCAGCCCCAACAAGTATATCGGCTGGGGCCTGTTCCTGGTGTGGTTCTTGGCGCGCATTTTCATGTCGAACCTTGGCTACACCAATATCCTCTATACCTTTGGGGGCACCCCCGCCGAACCGCTCAGCGATATGAACGGCACCGGCGGCTTCTGGGTCGGCGGTCTGATCGCGCGCGCCTATTGGGGCGCGTTCGGGCTGCTGCTGCTGTGCCTTGCGCACTGGGCCTGGCCGCGCGGGACGGTGGTGGCGGTGCTGCCCCGGATCAAGCGCATCGGCAAGCGCATCACCGCTGCTTCGGGCGGGCTGGCGCTTGCCTCGGTCTGCGGGATGATCGGCACGGGCCTTGTGATCCACAACAACATCAAGGTGCTCAACACCTACGAGACGGCCGAGGAGGCCGAGGCGCGCAGCGCCGAATACGAGCGCAAATATCTCAAGTTCGCAGCTCTTGCGCGCCCGGTGGTGACCGACGTCGTCGTCGACCTGGCAATCTATCCTGCCGAACGGCGATTGACCGCCAAGGGCCACTATGCCTTGCGTAACGACAGCGGCAAGCCGATAACCGAGCTGCATGTCCGGCAGGGTGACGCGACCGCGGAATTCACGCGCCTCGATGTGGCCGGGGCGAAACTTGTCAGCCACGACAAGCGCCATGCCTATCGCATCTACCGATTTGATGCACCGCTGTCGCCCGGAGCGACGACGCGGCTCGATTTCACCTCGCAGGTGTGGCGGCGCGGGTTCGGCAACGGTTCGGCGGCGACCGACATCGTCGAGAACGGCACCTTCGTGGACAATTCCGTGTTCGCCCCGGTCCTGGGGATGGACCAGCGCGGCCTGTTGACCGATCGCACCGCGCGGCGTCGGCAAGGCCTGCCCGATGAGTTGCGCCTAGCGAAGCTCGAGGATACCGGGGCGCAGTCGGAAAATTACGTCCATGCGGACTGGGTCAACGCGCGCATCACCATCAGCACCGCCGCCGATCAGGTGCCGGTCGCGCCCGGCAACAAGGTCTCCGACGTCATCAAGGACGGTCGCCGTACCGCCGTATTCCAGTCACCTGCGCCTATCCTCAATTTCTTCTCGGTGCAGTCGGCCCGCTATGCTGTGGCAAAAGACCGCATCGGCGATGTTGCGCTCAGCATCTATCACGATCCGCGCCATGCGTGGAACGTTCCGGCGATGCTCAAGGCGATGAAGGCATCGCTCGGCTATTACAGCGCCAATTTCGGGCCCTACCAGTTCGGCTATGCGCGGATCATCGAGTTCCCCGGCTACGAGACGTTCGCTCAGGCATTTGCGGGCACCATCCCCTATTCGGAAAGCATCGGCTTTGCCGCTGACGTGCGCGATCCCGAGACGATCGACTATGTCTCCTATGTCACCGCCCATGAAGTCGCACACCAGTACTGGGCGCATCAGGTGATCGGGGCGGACATGCAGGGCTCGACCCTGCTGTCGGAAACGCTCGCGCAATATTCGGCGCTGATGGTGATGAAGCAGCTCTACGGCGAGGACAAGATCCGCCGCTTCCTCAAGTTTGAGCTCGACCGCTATCTCGAAGGTCGCAAGGGCGACGTGCTGGACGAGCAGCCGCTGATGCGGGTGGAGAACCAGCAGCACATCCACTATCGCAAGGGATCGCTGGCGATGTATCTGCTCCAGCACCGGCTCGGCGAGGATGCGGTCAACCGCGCGCTCGCGCGGCTGTTGGCGAAATTTCGCTTCAAGGGCGCGCCCTTCCCGCGCAGCCTCGATCTCATTGCCGAGCTGCGCAAGGAGGCGCAAAGCCCCGAGCATCAGGCGCTGATCACCGATTTGCTGGAAAAGATCACGGTCTATGATCTCAAGGCCAGGCAGGCGGTGACCCGCAAGCTGGCCGACGGACGCTGGCGCACGCGGATTACCATCGAGGCGGGCAAATTCCACGCCGACGGCAAGGGTGTCGAGCGGCCCGCGCCGCTGGCGGAGAGCATCGAGGTGGGCCTGTTTGCCGAGCAGCCGGGGCAGGGTGCCTTCGACCGGGCAGACGTGCTGTCGATGAAGCGCGTACCCGTCCGCGCTGGCCGGCAGGTGGTGGAGCTTACAAGCGCGAGAAAGCCGCTGTTCGCCGGGATTGATCCCTACAACTTCTACATCGACCGGGACTCGGACGATAACCTCGTGCCCGTCGAATAGCACGAGCGCGAAGGCTTGAGATCCTGCGTCGAGCCTATTCATGATGAGCTTGCGCGGCGTTTGCAGCGTCCCCCGCCGCGGCCCGATATCGCCCCGGCCTGTCCCGCAGTGGCGCGCGCTCGGCGCAAGGCTTGCCAAGGGAACCTTTGCCGGCTCCGTGCGTCTTGGTGTCGTCGCCCCAAGTCCTGCCCTGCAACCTTCGTGATTGGTCGACCACCATGCCAAGCCGCAAGATAGTCGCAAACGAGCTGGCCAATGTGCTACGCCAGATCTCTCATCCGGATCGCATTCGTCTCCTGCTCAAGCTGCGGGCTGGTGATCTGACCGTGAACGAACTGGCAGACTCGCTCGAAATTCCCGCCACCCGCGTGTCCCAGCACCTCGGCGTGCTGCGGGCGATCGCGCTGGTCGAAACCGAAGCGCAGGCGCAGAAGCGGGTTTACCGCCTGAGCCAGCCCGAACTGGCCGACTGGCTGATCAACGGTATCGATTTCATCGCCCACCGGCTTGGCCGCGCCAGCGCTGCCGATATCGAGATGGCCAAGGAGCTGTGGCAGCGCGAAGCGTTCGAACCGGTCAATTAATGGCCTGCGTGGCCGAGGCCACTTCCGCGGCATAACGCTCCTCGATCGGCAGCCAGGCACCGGTGGATTCGTCAAAGGCCGTCACTTCGCCAGTCTTGATGTCGTAAACCCAGCCATGCAGCCTCACCGCTTTCTGGGCGAGGGCCTGTGCCACTGTCGGGTGAGTCTTGAGGTGCTCGAGCTGAAGGATGACGTTCTGTTCGAGCAGCATCCGCATCTTGCTTTCCTCGTCCAGCCCGGCTCCCATCTTCTCGACGATATCGACCGCACGCTGCGAATAGCCCAACCATTTTCGCACGTGGGGCAGGTTGGTCAGCTTGGCGCAGTTCATCGCACCTTTCATCGCCCCGCATTCGGTATGGCCGCAGACCACGATATGCGGGATCTGCAGCGCGCCGATGGCGAATTCGATCGAGGCGGTCATGCCGCCGGTCTGGTTGGTGTGCGGGGGCACGATATTGCCCGCGTTGCGGCAGATGAACAGCTCGCCCGGATCGGTCTGGGTGATCATCGCCGTTTCGATCCGGCTGTCCGAGCAGGTGATGAACAGTGCCTCGGGATTCTGGCCCGTGCTCAGCCGCTCGAAGAGTTCCTGCTTCTCGGGGAAGACCTCGCGCTGGAATTTGATGACGCCTAGGGCCAATTTCGACATTAGGTTCGGTCTTTCTGGCTGGAAGCGGGGGCGGCACCGGCAGTCCACAGCTCGCGCACCTGTTCGATCTGGTCGGCCTTGCCGACACGTCTGCCGGCCTCGAACATTTCGCGCGCGGCGACGATCGGGTGGCCGCGCAGCGCGCCCGGCTCAGGCAGGTCGCGGGATTGGATGATCCTGCCGGGCAAGATTCCCCCTAAAGCTCATTGAATGCGCAGGTAGAGAGATATGAAGCTATGTTGGGTCCGATACTCGGTCAAGCACGCCCTCTTGCTTTCTGCACGCGGTGGTCGGAAACAGGAGCCGTGCGGCGCTGCTGTCTGTGCCGTCGCAAGAGGATTCTGGCTCTATGTCGCGGCCGAGCACGCACCCTGATGATCCGCATTATGTCCATCGCACCGGCTGGCTGCGCGCCGCGGTGCTGGGGGCGAATGATGGCATCGTCTCGGTCTCCTCCTTGATCATCGGGGTGGCGGCGGCGACACCCGAGGCAGGTTCGATACTGGTTGCCGGGGTCGCCGGACTGGTCGCAGGCGCAATGTCGATGGCGGCGGGCGAGTTCATTTCGGTGTCCTCGCAGGCTGACAGCGAGGCGGCCGATATCCGCCGCGAACGGCAGGCGCTTGCCGAAATGCCCGAGCACGAGTTGGAGGAACTGGCGGCGATCTACGAGGCGCGCGGCCTTTCACCCGCAACCGCGCTGACTGTGGCGCGCGAGCTCAGCGCCAAGGACGCGCTCGGCGCCCATGTCCGCGACGAACTCGGTCTTGCCGAGCATCTCGCCGCGCGCCCGTTGCAGGCGGCGCTTGCCTCGGGGGCGACCTTCAGCAGTGCCGCCGCGATCCCGCTGATGGCGGCCTGGCTTGCCCCTAGCGGAGCGATCCTGCCGACGGTGGTGGCCGTTTCTATCATCACGCTTGGCGCTCTCGGCGCGCTCGGAGCCAAGGCCGGCGGCGCGCCCCTGCTGCGGGCCACCTTGCGGGTGGTCGGCTGGGGCATTTTCGCGATGGCCGTCACCGCGGCGATCGGCTCGCTGTTCGGCGTAAGCGTGTAGCGCAGGTCTGCGTTGTCTTTCCCATGGCCCCCGCCGGGACGGACTGCTAGGCTGGCGCTGGCACGGAAAGGAAAGGCGCGTGGCAATCAGCTTTACGGTCAATGGCAAGGATGTGAGCGTCGCGGCAGAGCCGGATACGCCGCTGCTGTGGGTTCTGCGTGAGGAGCTCGCACTCACTGGCACCAAGTTCGGTTGCGGCATCGCCGCTTGCGGGGCCTGTTCGGTTCATGTCGACGGGCAGTTGACCCGCTCGTGCAGCGTGCCGGTGAGCGAGATCGCGGGCAGGGCGGTGACCACGATCGAGGGTCTCAAGGCCGAGGACGGCACGCTGCACGCGGTGCAGCAGGCGTGGATCGCGGCGCAGGTGCCGCAATGCGGATACTGCCAGTCGGGCCAGATCATGGCGGCGGTCGCCCTGATCGAGCGCACCGGCGTGCCGTCCGAGGCGCAGATCGACGAGGCAATGACCAATATCTGCCGCTGCGGCACCTATCCGCGGATCCGCAAGGCCATTCTTGCCGCGACCGGTCGGGCGGCGAGGGCAGCCGCCGCCTCTGCGCAGGGAGAGGCATGATGGCCGATAATCCCAACCCCAATCTCGAAGAGATCGAAGCCGCTCCGACCGATACCACTCCGGTCAAGAAGAAGGGCATCAAGCGCCGCATCTTCCTTGCAGGCGCCGCGCTGCTGGTGGGCGGCGGGGTGTTCGGCCTCTACTGGGCCGACAATGCCGCGAAGAGCCGTGCCCGCGCGCTGACCACTGGCGAAGGTGAGCACAATTTCCTCACCTGGATGAAGATCGCCGAGGACGACACCGTGACGGTGTTCTCCCCGCATATCGACTTCGGGCAGGGTACCCACACGGCGCTCGGGCAGATGCTGGCGGACGAGCTTGATGCCGACTGGGCCAAGGTCAAGGTCGAGCAGGCGCCATCGGATGTGGCGTTCTCGAACACTGCGCTGGTGGAGAAATTCCTGGGCGAAATGACCGGCTATCCCGGCCTGATCGCCGCGCTGCCAGCGGCTGTCATGGGCGCGCTCACGCGCTCGCAGAAGATCCAGATCACCGGCGGTTCCTCGGCGGTGCGCTTTACCGGGCAGGGCGGCATGCGCGTGGTCGGCGCGGCGGTGCGCCTCGCGCTGATCGAGGAAGCGGCTGACCGTCTCGGCGTGCCCGCCAGCGAACTGACGACCGCCGACAGCAAGGTGATCCACGCCGCTTCGGGCCGGAGCTTGCGCTATGGCGAATTGGCAGCGGGCGCAGCGGAACGCTCGCTGCGCAGCGATCCGGTGCTCAAGTCGCGCAAGGATTACAGGCTGATCGGCAAGCCCGTCACCCGGCGCGACATTCCCGCCAAGGTCGATGGCAGCGCGGTTTACGGCATCGACTTCACCCTTCCGGATATGCGCGTGGCGACCATCGCCGCGGCGCCGGTGCGCGGCGGCAAGCTCATATCCGTCGACGAGGCACCGGCGCTGGCAGTGCCGGGCGTGGAAAAGGTGGTGAAGCTCGATGACGCGGTGATCGTTGTCGCCAAGGGCTACTGGCAGGCGAGCAAGGGTCTTGCCGCGCTCTCCCCGAAGTTCTCCGATGGCGGCCATGGGGCGATGTCCACCCCCGCGATCTACGCGGCGCAGGACCGCCTGCGCGAAACCGGCAAGCCCGACAACACCGCGGGCGAGGGCGATGTCGCGGCGGCCTTCAAGGCCGCGGGCGGCAAGGTCATCAGCGCCGATTACCGCGTTCCCTTCCTCCACCATGCGATGATGGAGCCTTTCGCGCTCACCGCCCATTTCAAGAGCGGCAAGCTGGAGATGTGGGGCGGGCTGCAGGACCCGATCGGCGCGCGCGACCGCGCGGCCAAGGCGGTCGGGATGGACATGGAAGACGTGATCTTCCATCCGATGATCATGGGCGGCGGCTTCGGCCGGCGCTTCCCCGGCGTGGCCGAGATCATCGATCAGGCGGCGCAGCTGGCAAGGCAAGTCCCCTATCCCGTCAAGCTCGTCTGGAGCCGCGAGGAAGACTTGCGTCACGGTACCTATCGCCCGCAGTCCTCGGCGCGGCTTGCGGCCACGCTCGATGACAAGGGCCGGATCGCCGCGTGGCAGAGCGACTATGTGCAGGGCGACAATGCCGAAGGCGAAGTGGGCTTCATCTACGACGTGCCGGCAACCTCGCGGCGGCACTTTGCCTATACCACCAACCAGATCGACGGGCCGTGGCGCTCGGTCAATTCGACCCAGCACGGCTTTTACAACGAGAGCTTCATCGACGAGCTGGCCCATGCCGCGGGCGAGGATCCCTACCGGTTCCGCCGCAAGCACCTGCCCGATGGCTCGCGCCACCAGAAGGTGCTCGACGAAGTGGCCCGGCGCTCCGGCTGGGGCACGCCGCTGCCCGCGGGCGTCGGACGCGGGATCGCGATCGTCGAGAGCTTCGGCACCATCGTCGCCGAGGTGATCGAGGCCACCGTCAAGGACGACGGCACCCCCAAGGTGCTCAAGGCCTTCGCGGTGGTCGATTGCGGGACAACGGTGAACCCGCTCAATGCCGAGGCGCAGATCGCGGGCGGGATCATCATGGGCCTGTCGGCCACCATCGGCGAGGCGATCACGCTCGACCAAGGCGCGGTGGTGGAGAGCAACTTTACCGACTACCCGATCCTCAGGCTGGCCGACGCCCCGCCGCTGATCGATGTCCACTTCATCGAGAGCGATGCCCCGATGGGCGGGATCGGCGAGCCGGGCGTTCCGCCAGCCTCGGCCGCGCTCGCCAACGCGCTGTTCATGGCCACCGGCAAGCGCATCCGCACCCTGCCGCTGCGCCAGCAGGCCAAGGCCTAGGGGCTGGGGCCTGATGTGCGCGGCTGGTCGGCGCTGATCCTCGCAGCCGGGGCTGGTCGGCGCTTTGGCGGGAGCAAGCTGCTGGCCGACCTCGCGGGTGCGCCCGTCATCCGCCACACCGCCGGGGCCGTGGCCTCGGCGGGTTTCGGCGAGGTGGTGGTGGCGACCGGTGCCGGCCATCCGCAGATCGCCGCCTCGCTGAGCGGCCTTGCCTGCCGCATCGTGCCGGCCCGCGAGTGGGGGGAAGGCATGGCCGCCAGCCTGCGCGCCGGCCTTGCCGCGCTCGGCACTCCGCAGCAGGGGGTGTTCGTGTTCCTCGGCGATATGCCGCTGGTGCCGGTCGGGCTGTGCCCGCAGCTTGCCGCGCTGGCGCAGGCGGCGGGCTATGCCGCCCGCCCGCGGGTCGGCGGCATCCCCGGCCACCCGGCGGCCTTTACGCGCGCGGCCTTGCCCGACCTTGCGCGGCTGACCGGCGATGCCGGCGCGGCGGCGCTGCTCAAGGGGCGCACGCAGGGCGTCGCCTATCTCGACACCGACGCGGCGGGCGCTGTGCTTGACATCGACTCCCCGGCAGACCTCGCCGCTGCCGTAGCCGCATGGAAGGCCTGCGCCACCTCGGCGACCAGCGACAGCGCGATCTCGCGCGGGGCCTTGCCGAAGCCCTGAAGCCCGATCGGGGCGTGCAGCCGCGCGATCTGCGCCGCGCTCACCCCGTGCCCGCGCAGCTTGGCAAACCTTGCGTCGAGCCGCGCCCGCGCGCCAATCGCGCCGACATAGCAGGCCTCGCTCATCAGCGCCGCCGCAAGGGCGTGCTCGTCATCCTCGCGGTCGTGACTGAGCACCGCCACCGCCGTCCAGCGGTCGATCCCGATCTCCCCGAGCGCCCTAGTGGGTGCAGAGCGGTGATAGGCAATGCCCGGGAAAGGCGGTGCGTCCGGCCCGGCCGGGGCAACCAGCACCACCTCCATTCCCGCCGCGGCGGCGAGCCTCGCGGCAGCGAGCGCAGTGCCGTCCCCGCCGATCAGCACGAGGCGGAAAGCGGGCAGATAGAGCCTTGCATAAGCCTCGCCGTCCCATGCGAATGCGGGCCCCTCGCCGGGGCTGGTGCTGCGGCTTGCCCCGTCGCTCTTCCACACCAACGGCTGGCGGGCGGCATGGGCGGCCAGAAGCGTGGCAATCGCCGGGTCATCCGCCTTCACCGGCTCGACCAGCACGGTGATCCCGCTCCCGCAGGCGAGGCGGATGTCGATCCACGGACTGCCCGCGCCATAGCGCAAGCGCCGTGCGCGTCCCTCGATCAGCGCTTCGCGTGCGTGGCGGGCAACATCGGCCTCGATGCAGCCACCCGACAGGAATCCCCAATAGTCGCTTTCGGTGATCAGCATCTGCGCCCCCGGATCGCGCGGGGCCGAGCCCTCGACCGCGACCAGCGTGGCAATTGCGAATGGCGCGCCTGTCGCCAGCACTTCGCCGAGCGGCACCCTGATATCGTCGATCTGGGCGGTCAGTCGCCAGCTGGTCATGCGCACTTTGCCTTGAGGAAACGGCCCACGAGCCTAATCGTCCCGCCCCAGCCGCGCAATCGCCTTGGCCGGTGACCAAATGAGGCACGGGTGCTATGCGCCCGCCGAGGCGAATAAGCGTCACAAGGAAGAGCGCGATGGGTCGTGCCATTCTCATGCTGCTGGCCGTGCTCGCCTGTCTTGCTGCGCCGCTCAGGGCGCAGCAGACGGGGCGGCTGATCGAGTACCAGCCGATCCCTGCTGCCGGCCTGCCCGAGCAGCGCCTTACCATCTGGCTGCCGCCCGGCTATGACGCGGGCAATGCGCGTTATCCGGTGCTCTACATGCATGACGGGCACAACCTGTTCGAGCCGAAGAACAGCAACTTCAACAAGATCTGGGCGGCCGACAAAGCGATGCTGGCGGCGGTGGCGAGCGGCAGCGTGGAACCGCACATCATCGTCGGCATCTGGGCACCCGGGCGCGACCGCTATCGCCAGTATCTCCCGCGCAGCGCCTATGATGCCGCGCCGCCGGCGCTGAAGGCGCAGATGGATGCCGCCGGCGGGGGGCAGATCGTCTCCGACCGCTATCTCGCGTGGATCGCCGGGCCGCTCAAGACCTGGGTCGACACCAGCTTCCGCACCCGCACCGGGCGCGACGATACGGCGATCGTCGGCTCCTCGATGGGCGGGCTGATGAGTTGCTATGCCTTTCTGGAACGCCCCGAGGTGTTCGGACGGGCGGGCTGCGTGTCCTCGCACTGGCCCGCGGTCGATCCGCGCACGACCGACGAGGGCGCGCTCAAGGCAATGTGGGACGGGTGGTTTGCCGCAAGGCTCGGCCAGCCCGATGGGCGGCGGGTGTGGTTCGATCACGGCACCGCGACGCTCGATGCCTATTATGCGCCCTATCAGCAGGTGGTCGATGCGCGCCTTGTCGCGGCGGGCTGGGTGAAGGGCCGCGACTGGGAGAGCAAGGTTTTCGAGGGCGCCGAGCACGAGGAAAACGCCTGGGCGGCGCGCCTGCCCGAGATCTTTGGCTGGCTGCTGGCCAAGCGGCCCTGAGTCGCGCCGGGCGGGTGCCGGGCCGTTCAGCTTTTGCGGCAGTTTCCTGAAGTTGGAGACAAAGGAGACACTGTCCTGAAACGGAAAACCCGGCCCCGCTCCGGCCAAGGTAAAAGGGCCGGAAAGGGGCGCGCGGTCGATCATTGCACCAGCCTGACCGGCGCGCGCCGGGTGGGAAAGCGGGGATTGTGGCCTGCTCCTGTCCCGCCCATTGCGGTGCAACAGAGCGGGGACACTGTCAGCGCAGCGCAAATGCCGCGCGTGCCAGCCGCTCCACCACAGCCTTGTCGGGCGCGCCCTTGGGCGAGACCCAGCTGCCGCCGACACACAGGACGGGGTCGAAGGCAAGCCATTCGGGCGCGTTCTCCAGGCTGATTCCGCCGGTCGGGCAGAAGCGGACATTGCCGAAGGGCGCGGCGAGCGCCTTGAGCGCGGGCAGGCCGCCTGCGGCCATCGCCGGGAAGAACTTGAACCGGTCGAGGCCGAGATCGAGCCCGCGCATGATGTCGCCGGCAGTGGCGACGCCGGGCAGGAAGGGCACGCCGGCCGCGATTGCCGCCTTGCCCAGCGGCTCGGTGAGGCCGGGCGAGACGATGAACGCGCTGCCGGCTTCCAACGCTGCATCCAGCGCGCGCGGGTTGGTGACGGTTCCTGCACCGACAATCGCGCCCGGCACTTGTTTCATCGCCCGGATCGCGGAGAGTGCCGCCGGGGTGCGCAAGGTGACCTCGAGCACGCGCAAGCCGCCTGCCACCAGCGCCTCGGCCAGCGGGACGGCGTGAGCCTCGTCCTCGATCACGATCACCGGGATGACCGGGGCCACGCGCATGATGGCGTCGATATTCATCGGCTTACATCCCTCCGGTGGCAAGCATGGCGCTCGCGCCCTGTTCCGCGCCGTCGGCAAAACGGCGCATCATGCCGAACAATTCGCGGCCCGTGCCCCAGTCCTCGCGCGGGTCGGGCGCAGGGTCGCGGGCGGCGAGATCGGCGGTGGTGCTGAGCTCGCCCGAGACGGCGCAGACCTTGACGATGTCACCATCGCGCAGCCGCGCCAGCGGGCCGCCGCCAAGGGCCTCGGGCGTGCAGTGGATCGCGGCGGGCACCTTGCCTGAGGCGCCCGACATCCGCCCGTCGGTCACCAGCGCGATCTTGAACCCGCGATCCTGCAGCACGCCCAGCGCCGGGGTGAGCTTGTGCAGTTCGGGCATCCCGTTGGCGCGCGGGCCCTGGAAGCGCACCACCACCACCGCGTCGCGGTCAAGCTCGCCTGCCTTGAAGGCGGCGTTGACGGCAGCCTGATCCGCGAACACGCGGCACGGTGCCTCGATCGTCCAGCGTTCGCGGTCGACTGCCGAGGTCTTGAAACAGGCGCGGCCCAAGTTGCCGGTCAGCAGGCGCATCCCCCCGTCCGGCTTGAACGGGTTGGCGACCGGACGCAGCATGGTGTCGTCCATGCTTGGGCCGACCTCGCGCCATACCAGCGCGTCGCCATCAAGCCCTGGTTCGCGGGCGTAGTCGGACAAATCCCCGCGCCCCACGGTCAGAATGTCGGGATGCGCAAGGCCTGCCTCCAACAGCTCGCCGATGACAAAGCCCATGCCGCCTGCGGCGTGGAACTGGTTCACGTCGCCCGAGCCATTGGGATAGACCTGCGCGATCAGCGGGACGGCGCTGGAAAGCTCGGAAAGGTCGTCCCAGTCGAAAATCACCCCGGCGGCGCGGGCCATGGCGGGCAGGTGGATCGCGTGATTGGTCGATCCGCCGGTGGCGAGCAGGCCGACCGCCGCGTTCACCACCGCCTTTTCATCGACGACGAGGCCGAGCGGGCGGTAATCCTCGCCCTTGCGCCCGATCTGCGCCACCCGGTGCACCGCCGCGCGGTCGAGCGCCTGGCGCAGCTGGGTGCCGGGCTGGATGAAGGCGCTGCCAGGAATGTGCAGGCCCATCATCTCCATCATCATCTGGTTGGAATTGGCGGTGCCGAAAAAGGTGCAGGTGCCGGGCGAATGGTAGCTTGCCATT
The DNA here is from genome assembly GCF_002155695.1 of Erythrobacter tepidarius. Taxonomy (GTDB): domain Bacteria; phylum Pseudomonadota; class Alphaproteobacteria; order Sphingomonadales; family Sphingomonadaceae; genus Erythrobacter; species Erythrobacter tepidarius. The sequence continues at coordinate 219,390 of NZ_MUYJ01000002.1, read as the reverse complement.
TCGCTCGCCAGCAGTTCGGCGCGGGTCGCCTTGCCTTCGGCATAGAGTTGGCGGACGCGCTGCTTTTCCTTGTTGGGGATGCCGCTGGGCATCGGGCCGGAGGGCACGAAGATCGCGGGCAAATGCCCGAACCGCAGCGCGCCGATCAAGAGGCCGGGCACGATCTTGTCGCAGATGCCGAGCAGCAGCGCGCCGTCATACATGGCATGGGAGAGGGCAACCGCGGTCGAGAGCGCGATCACGTCGCGGCTGAACAGCGAGAGCTCCATCCCCGTCTCGCCCTGCGTCACCCCGTCGCACATCGCCGGGGTGCCCCCGGCGACCTGCGCGGTCGCGCCGACTTCGCGGGCGTAGAGCTTGAGTCGGTCGGGATAGCGGCCATAGGGCTGATGCGCCGAGAGCATGTCGTTGTAGCTGGTCACGATCCCGATATTGGCACCCTTGCCCGCCACCAGCGCCGCCTGATCTTCCAGCGCCCCGGCATAGGCGTGGGCGAGGTTCGAGCAGGACACCGCCGAACGGTCGCCCATGGCGTCGCCTTCGCGGCGGATGAGATCGAGATAGGCTTGGCGGGTCTGCTTCGAGCGTTCGATGACCCGCTGCGTCACCTTGTGCAGGGTGTCGTGAAGGGGCTTACTCATGCCACGTCACTCCGTCGCGTTCGGCCAGCGCGATGGCCGCAGAAGGGCCCCAGGTTCCGGCGGTGTAGGTCTTGGGGGTAAGACCTTCGGCTTCCCAGCCCGCGCGGATCGCGTCGATCCATTCCCATTGCGCTTCCACCTCGTCGCGGCGGACAAACAGGGTCTGGTCGCCCTCCACCAGATCGAGCAACAGGCGCTCATAGGCGATACGCCGCACCGCGCCGCTGAAGGCATCGGGCATGGCGATGTTGAGCGGCACCTGACGCAGGCGGATGCCCTCGCGGTCAAGCCCCGGCACCTTGGCCATCAGCGACAAGGTGATGTTCTCCTCCGGCTGGATGCCGATCACCAGCCGGTTGGGCTGCATCGTTGCGCCTTTGCCCGCGAAGATCGAATGCGGGACGCAGCGGAACTGGATGACGATCTCGGTCACGCGCTTGGGCATGCGCTTGCCGGTGCGCAGGTAGAAGGGCACGCCCTTCCAGCGCCAGTTGTCGACGTGCGCCTTAATCGCGACGAAGGTTTCGGTGTCGCTGTCCCTGCCCAGTTCCTCGTCATAGCCGGGAACCACCGCGCCGTTGATGGCTCCGGCGCGGTATTGCCCGGTAACGGTCTCCCCGTTGGCGACAGGGCGCAGCGCGCGCAGCACCTTGACCTTTTCATCGCGCACCGCGGTGGCATCGAAATGGGCGGGCGGCTCCATCGCCACCAGCGCCAGCAGCTGAAGCATGTGGTTCTGCACCATGTCGCGGATCGCGCCGGCATCGTCATAAAAGGCGACGCGGCCTTCGAGGCCGACGGTCTCGGCGACGGTGATCTGCACGTGGTCGATATGTGCCGCGTTCCACAACGGCTCGAACATCAGGTTGGCAAAGCGCAGCGCCAGCAGGTTCTGCACCGTCTCCTTGCCGAGATAGTGATCGATCCGGAAGATGCGGCCTTCCGGGAAGGCGGCGGCGACCGCGTCGTTGATCTCGCGGCTGGAGGCAAGATCGGTGCCGAGCGGCTTTTCGAGGCACATCCGCACATTCTCCCCCGTCAGCCCAGCCGACTGGAGCCCCTTGATGGTCGGGCCGAACAGGCTCGGCGCGGTCGAAAGGAAGATCGCCAGCCCGCGCTTGGGCGTGCCGACCTTCGCCGCAAGATCGGCGTAACCCTCCATCGTGGTGGCATCGAGCGTTTGATAGGAGAGGCGGTTGAGAAAGCCGGCCATCTTGCCGCGGCGTTCGGCGGGCAGATATTTCTCCAGCGCGGCGCGGGCGAAGTTGCGATATTCGCTGTCGCTCAGCGCGCTGCGCGCGGTGCCGACGATCCGGAGATCAGGGGCGAGCAGCCCGTCGGCATCGAGCGCGAACAGGCTCGGCAACAGCATCCGCTGGGCAAGATCGCCGGTGGCCCCGAACAGCAGCAGACGGTCAGCGGTAAAGCTCATGACAAGGCCCTTTCCAGCGTCCCGTCCTACCTAGGCGGAGGTGGGATTATCCGCCAGTGGGCGCATACTTATTCAACGGGAGCAACCTTCGGCAGCGCAGACTTCCCGCCCCGCCGCCCCGCCCGGCCACCATAAACTGATGGTGTCATTGGTGGCCGGGTGAGGCGGACGGTTTGCGGTTTGCGTTAGCGAAGCCGCAATTCAGGCAGGCTTGCGGGCGAACACGCCGAAGCCGGCGATGATCGCATAGCACGCCGCCGGCAGCACCAGCGCAAAGGCGAGGCTCGTCGCGTCGGCCAGTGCGCCATAGAGCGGCGGGATGATTGCCCCGCCGCAGATCGCCACGTTGATGATTCCCGATCCGTCCGCCGCGCGCGGCCCCAGCTTCTCGCAGGCGAGGCTGAAGATGGTGGGGAACATGATCGCGTTCATCAGGCCGACCGCGAGCAGGCTGTAGCCTGCGACCATGCCGGTGCTGTTGGCCGAGATCGCGATCAGCGTGATCGCGCCTGCCGCCACGCTTGCCAGCAGCAGCCCGGGGCTGACCATGCGCAGCACCGCCGAGCCGACGAAGCGGCCCACCAGCGCGCCGCCCCAGTAAAGCGAGATGAGCTTGCCCGCGTCCTGTTCGGGCAGGTTCAGCACATGGGGCTGCATCAGGTAATTGACGATGAAGCTGCCGATCGCGACTTCGGCGCCGACATAGAGGAAGATGCAGGCCGCGCCGTAGCCGAAGCGCGGACGCTTGAGCAGCGCAAGACCTTCGGCCAGGCTGGTCTGTTCGTGCTTCTCGCCCATGAGCCGGTTGCGGAACAGCCACACCACGCCCGCCACCACGGCGAGCGCCGCAGCCAGGCCGAGATAACCCCTCACAATCGCTTGGCTCTCGGCGGTGCGATAGGCAGCAAGCTGCGCACCCGACAATTCCGCGGCGGTCACCGTGGCAAGGCTGCCGAGAATCAGGATCGCACCGAAATAGGGGAAGATCGTCGTCCCCAGCGAATTGAACGCCTGCGCGAAGGTCAGGCGGCTGTGGGTCGTCCGCTCCGGCCCCAGGAGGCTGATCAGCGGATTGGCGACGATCTGCACCAGCACCACGCCGGTGGCGAGGATGAAATAGGCCAGCAGGAACATCGGGAAGGCCGCGCTCTGGCTGGCCGGGATGAACAATAGGCACCCTGCCATCATCGTCACCAGCCCGGCCACTGCGCCGCGCATATAGCCCAGCCGCTTGACCAGCCGCGCGCCGGGAATGCCGACCGCGGCATAGGCGATGAAGAACCAGAACTGCACCAGGCTCGCCTCGAAGAAGCTGAGCGTGAACAGCTCCTTCAACTTGGGGATGATGACATCATTGAGCGAGGTGATCCCGCCGAAGATGAAGAACAGCGCGAAGACGAAATAGTTGAGGCCCGGCGCGTCCACCTGCGGCATATTGCCTGCTGCCTGCCCGAAACCCCCCGTCGCGCTGCCGCCCGGTGCCATCGCCATTGCCGCTTTCTCCCTCTCCGGCGTTATTGCTAACGTTCACAATCCGTCGGCTCTGGCAGATTTGCAAGAGCTTGGCGGACAATTCCAGTGCGAATAGCAATGCAGGCCAGCCTTGCGCGGGGATAACCTGACGCCATAGAGAGAAGGGCATGGGCACAGACAGGCGCAGACGGCCTACATCCTTCGATGTGGCGGAACGGGCGGGCGTGAGCCAGCCGACCGTCAGCCGTGCGCTGTCCGGCTCCCCCGCGATCGCCGAAGCCACCCGCCGCAAGGTGATCGAGGCGGCCGAGGCGCTGGGCTATTTCGTCGATGAACGCGCCGCCCGGCTCAGGCGCGGCTCCACCGGCACGCTCGCGGTGGTGGTGATCTGCCGCGAGGGCGACAGCGCATCGAGCATCAACCCCTTCGCCTATGCCCTGCTCGGTTCGGTCTGCGTCGCCGCCTCGCAACGCGGGTTCGAGACGCTGGTGAGCTTTCAGGCGCGGCCCGCCGACTTCTTCGGGCACTATCAGGAACAGGGCCGCGCCGATGGCCTGGTGGTGATCGGCACCACCACCAACCAGGCCGCGTGGGAACATTTCCGCGGGATCGAGAGCGAGGGGCGCAAGGTTGCCTATTGGGGTTCGCCCTTCGACGAGCTCGACTGGGTGCGATCGGACAATCGCGCGGCGGGACGGCTGGCGGTGGAACATCTGCTGGCCCGGGGTTACCGCCGCCCTTGTTTTCTCGGCGCGCTCAATACGCCGCAGGTGCAGTTCACCGAGCGCTATGAAGGCTATACCGAGGCCATGCGGGCGGCGGGCCTCGAGCCGTGCCTCGTCCCCACGGTCAATGCTGCCAGCCGCGAGGAAGAGGGCCGCCGCGCGGCACGCCGCTTGATCGAAAGGGGCGAGAACATCGACGCCGTGTTTGCAGCTTGCGACGCAATGGCGCTGGGCGCGCTCGAAGCCTTCGCAGCTGCCGATATCGCGGTGCCCGGCGATGTCGGGGTGATGGGTTTCGACGATCTCGTCGCAGGTCGGTTCAGCCGCCCGCCGCTCACCACCATCGCACCCGATCCGGCCGAGGCCGGCGCGGCGCTGGTCGAAGCCGTGCTCGACGAGGGCGGCACCAAGGTGCGGCAGCGGGTGCCGGTGCGACTTATCGCGCGCGGCAGCACGGCACGCCGTTGAGAGTGGTTGCGCCAGCGCGCGACGCCGCCCTCGTCAGGGGCCCGTTCAACTATCCGTGCGCGCCGAATTCGTTGGCGATCGCGGTGCTGATCCTGAGGCTCAGATCGTACGCCCGTGCGATCGGGGAGATGAAATCACGCTCGATCGCGGCGTAGCCTTCCTCGCCGCCGTCGGGGTAATCGGAAGGCTCGTCGAGCGGGAAGTCGCGCGGGCCGGGCACGCGCACCGGGAAGGCGCGCCGCAGCTGGGCGAGCGCCTCGTCGATGCGCAAGCTCAGCACCATCTCGATCACGTCGCGCCGGCTGATGTCGTTCGCGCGGCTGAACGCGGGGACGGCGACCACCTTGAGGAACATGTGCTGGAACAAGGCCAAGCGCAGCGCCTGCAGCACGCCTATTCTGCGGCGCACATGCTCGCGGGATTCGCCATCCGTGGCTTCATCGGGCAGCAAGGCAGTGAGGCGGTGGTACTTGAGCGCGTCGATCCTGAGGTGTGAGGCCAAGCGGCGGAACACCCCCGTGCGGTCATCGCCGACGAGATATTCGGCCAGCGCCGCGCAGCTGCCCGCCAGGTGACCCTCGGTTCCGCGATAGGTGCGGCTCGCCCAATAGGCGGAATTGAACAGCTCGCCATAGGCCGCCACGGTCTTGATGCTGGCAAGCGCATTGGCCGCGCGCACCAGCCGCATGATCTGGCGCCCGCGCGGGGATTCGGCGAGCAGCGCGGCGATTTCCTCGCGGTTGCTGTCCGCCGCCGAGCCGATCCCGGCGATGACGTTCACCGGATAGCCCAATTGCTGGAGGATCGCGTTGTGCGGGATCGCGCGGATCTGGCGCAGGCTCATCTCGCGGTCGGCATTGATGTCGCTCTGGCGGCGCGAGACGCGGCTGCCGGTGGGGTTGAGCAGGCCAAGGCCGAAGGCCGTCACTGCGCGGGCATAGGTGCGGCTGGCGAGGTGATCGCCCTGATGTTCCTTCACCGCGCGGTAGAAATCGAGGCTGAGATCGGTGCGGTGATAGAAGGGATCGGCCGGCGCGGTGAGATCGGCTTCGGCCGGGCGCAGTTCGATGATGCGGGTGAGGGTGGCAAGCGCCAGTTCGGGCGTGGCGAAGAACAGGTAGCCGTCGCCGCCCTGGAAGCTCACCTCGGGCTCGAGCCGGATCCCGGCGCGGGCGAACCTGCGCCGCGCCCAGGGCGATAGCGGCCATTCGAGCCGGTCGCGGAAAGAGGCGGGATGGGCGCCGCGGCCCATGCTCTCGCCGTGCGTGTTGAACACCAGCGCGGCCACGTCGCTCAGGCCGTTGGCGGCCATCGCCTCGGCCAGCCGTCCTTGCAGGCGTTCGATCGCCAGCGCCGCAGGGATCTGCCCGACGAAGCGTCCCGCATCGGAAAAACCGGTCTGGACCGATACCCGCCCGCGCGCCTTCGCATAGGCGCGGTAGGCTGGCTCGGCGAGCAGCGCATCGAGGAAGCGGCCGCCATGCTCCAGCGCGGTTTCGGTCTCGAACAGCGGCGAGATATCGACCTTCTCCTCCACCCCGAACAGCCGCGCGAAATAGAGCGCGGCCAGCACCGTGGCGGGCTGTTCGCACTCGGCCACCAGCATCCGGATCGGGGCATCAGCATCGATGTGCTTGAGGATCTGCGCCATAGCGATGAACTGGCGGATCGCGGTTGAGCTTTCGGTGGCGAGCGCGGCGAAATTGGTGCGCAGCGGCTTGGCGGTCTCGACCATCGTGCGCAGCGTCGCAATCGCGCCCTTGCTGGCGAGGTCGATCCCCTCGTCGCTTTCGCCCAGCCGCCGGCGCACCGCGTTGTGGAGCTGCTTGGCGTTCACCCGGAAATGGATCCAGCCCATGCCGAGCCCGTCGGCGCGCATCGCTGCTGCCAGCGTCAGGAGCGCGGTGGCGCGCTCGTCCGGCGCGCTCGCTGCCTCGCCTTCGAGCGCTTCGATCAGCGGGGTTAGGCTCAGCAGATTGTCAGGGCTGTGGCTGGTCAGCCGGTTGGCGGCTTCGGCCAGCGCCTCGGCGGTCGAAAGGTCGCCCGCAAAGTCCTCGGCGCGTGCGGCGGCGAAGGCGGCTGCGGGCTTCAATGTGCCGAGCAGCCGGTGCGCGGGGTCGAGCGCTTCGAGGCTCGCGGTGTAGCGCGCCAATCTTGCGGCCTTCTCTTGCAGGCGGAAGGCGATCGAGGTGTGCCAGCCGATATCGGTGCGCCCGTCCATGTCGTAGCCGACCCAGCTGGCAAAGCGGAGCGGGAGGGGGCGCAGGCTGCGCCACTGGTCGGGCCAGCGGGTGCGGGCCTCGTCGAGCAGCCTTGCCACGATCACGTCGCGCGCGTCCTGGGCGCGGGCCATCGCATCCATCGCCGCGCGGTGCTCGTGCGCCAGCGTCACCGCAACGCGGGTGACGGGAACGGCGCAGACCGCATCATCGACCGGCCCCGGCGCCGAGGCCGCGGCCGCCACGGCCTGCGCCTGCGCCGGCGCAAGCAGGAAGGTCGGGTGGGCGGTGAACACCGCGTGGAGCTGCGGCCGCTCCCAGCGTGCGGCAAAGCTGGCGAAATCCTCGTCGGGGCCTGCAAGGGGCAAAGCGGCCGTGAACGGGGCAAGCAGACCGCGCAGCCTGTGGGCGCGCGCCTTAAGCCCGTCGCACTCCAGCTCGGCCACCAGCGCGGCGAGATCATCGAGGCTGACCTCGCCCCCCTCCAGCGCGCGCGAGACATCGAGCGAGAGCTGGAACACCGGATTGAACAGCGGCGTTTCCCTGGTGCGCTGGTGGAGTTCGCCCAGCCGCGCTTCGAGTGCCGCGACCGTCTTCACGCCCCATCCCCCGGAACCGGCAGATGCTCGGCGGCGAAGGCTGCCGCTGCGCCGAACAGGCCGGGCTGCGGGTGGACGATAAGCTTGACCGGGATGCTTGCCATCAGGCTCTCGAACCGGCCCTTGGCCTTGAAGCGCGCGGCAAAGCCCGAAGCGAGCAGCGTTTCGCGGATGCGGTATCCCAGCCCGCCGGCGATCACCACGCCCGCGAACCCGCCCTGCGCCAGCGCGATATCCCCCGCGACCGAGCCGAGCGACAGGCAGAAGCGATCCACCGCGGCCGCGGCAAGGCTGTCCTCGCCGCTGGTACCGAGGTTCCAGATTTCGATCGCGTCGCGTTCCGGCTCGGAGCGATGTTCGAGGGCGGCGAGCGCCTGATAGATGTCGACGATTCCGGGGCCGGCCACCACCCGCTCCACCGAAACGCGGTTGTGGCGGCGGCGCAGGCGCGCAAGGATCGCATCCTCGATGCTGTCGAGCGGGGCAAAGTCGATATGGCCGCCCTCGGTCGCCTGGACCCGGTATTGCCTGCCCGAACGCCACAGGTGGGCAACGCCCAGCCCGGTGCCGGGGCCGATCACGCTGATCGTGCCCTCGCGTCCGAGCGGCGCGTCGGGGCCGGCGAGGTGGAGGAACTGGCTGTCGTCCGCGCGCGCCACGGCATGGGCCACGGCGGCGAAATCATTGACCAGGGTGAAGGCGGAAACGCCCAGCTTTTCGGGGATCAGCGCGGGGCGGATGATCCACGGATTGTTGGTGAAGCGGATCACCGGATTGGGATTGCCGGGGCTCCCCACCGGGCCGGCAATCGCCATGCTGACAGCAGCGGGCAGGGTGCCGCCCTTACGGTCGCGATAGGCCTCCCACGCGGTTTGGAAGCTCGCGTGATCGGCGGTGTGGAGCGTTTCGGGCGCATCGAGGCTGATTGCCCCGTCCGCGCCGATCGTGGCGATTGCGAAGCGGGCATGGGTGCCGCCGATATCGACCACCACCACTTCGTGCATTCTTGTCTCCCCGCACTTTCCTAGCGGGGGTGGTAGCAGGCGGCGCGCGGGATTCCCACGCGCCGCATACTTATTCAGATCCTACTTGGTCTCGACGCCCATTTCCCTGAGCAGACGGTCGGCGCCATCGACCTTTTCCATCGTCCACAGCATGAAGCGGCTGTCGACGTGGATGGTGCGGTTGATCTGGGGATCATACATCCAGTCGCTGACCACGCCCTCGATCGTGCCGTCGAAGGCAAGGCCGACGAACTCGCCGCGCGCGTTGAGCGTCGAGGAGCCGGAGTTGCCGTTGGTGATGTCGACGGTCGAGAGGAAGTCCACCGGCAGGGTGCCCAGTTCGGGGGCGACATAGCGGCCATATTCCTTGGCCTTGATCAGTTCGATCATCTTGTCGGGCGCATCGAATTCGCCCCGGCCGGTGTGCTTGGCGAGGATCCCTTCCGCCGTGGTGAAGGGGGTCCAAACCTGCCCGTCGACCGCCTTGCCTGTCACCTTGCCATAGGTGAAGCGCAGCGAACCATTGGCGTCGGGATACATCGTGCGGCCCTGCGAGGCAGCGTAGGCAAGGCGCGCTTCCATCACCTTCGAGCGGGCCTTCTGCAACCGCCCCGCACGCTCCTTTTCCGCCGCTTCGGCGGCCATCGCCTCGTCGAAGGTGGCAACCGCGAGCTGGATGAAGGGATCGCGCGAGGCCTTGAAATCTTCAACCGACTTGCCCATCCATTCCAGTCGTTTGGCGGTGTCGCCCAGTTCGGTTTCGGCATAGAGCGAGGCGAGGTCGCGGCCTTCCATGAAGGTATCGAAGCTCTTGCTGCGCTGTTCGGCAGGCAGGGTGCGGTATTCGGCTATGCCGTCGGCCCACAGCGCCATGTCGATATCCTGCACATAGCGGCGTTCGATGCGCTGCATCGCCTGGGTCAAGAAGGCGCGGTCACGCTCCTGATAGCCCGGTTCGCGGCTCTTGTCGGGCTTGGCCTGCTCGTTGGCCCAGCGATAGAGCGTGCGCGCCGCGCTGTAGAGCTGGCCGCGGCCGAGCATCCCGCGCTTGGCATCGGCGAGTGCCTCGGCATTGCTTTCAGCCACCAGCTTGTCGAGCGCGGCCAGCGCCGCGCCATACTGCGCCTCCCGCGCCGGATCGGCCATGATCCACGCCCGGAACGCGGCTTCCTCGGCCTGCTTCTTCTCGATCAGCGAGATGGCGTCGGCCCCGGCGAGCTGGCCAGCGATCTTCTTTTCGTAGTTCTCCACGCCTTGAAGTGTGGCGGCATAGGCGATGGTGGCGGCCTGGTTGCCCGCGGTCAGCTCGTCGATGCGGTCGCCGTATTCGGCCAGCATCCGCTGCTGGTAGGGGTAGAGCTCCTCGTAATAGAAGCGCGCTTCCTCGGCGCTGCGCAGGCGCTCGGTGGTGCCGGGGAAGCCGGCAACCATGATGAAATCGCCCTCCTTTACGCCCTCCTTGGCGATCGGCAGCCACGCCTTGGGCTTGAACGGCACGTTGTCCTTGGAGAACGGGGCCGACGAGCCATCAGGCGCGACATAGGCGCGGTAGAACGAGAAATCGCCGGTGTGACGCGGCCACATCCAATTGTCCTTCTCGCCGCCGAAATTGCCCACGCCCGCGGCCGGGGCATAGACGAGGCGCACGTCCTTGATCTCCAACTGCTGCTGGAGCCAGTATTGCTGCCCGCCGAAATAGGCGCGCACGTCGCAGCGGCGGTTGGCTTGGCGTTCGCATGCCTCGATCAGCGCGGTGCGGTTGGCCTGCAAGCGATCATAGCGCGCGCGGCCATCGAGCTTTTCTGCGCCCTTGAGCATGGCGGCGGTGACATCGCGCAGATCCTCGATCACATAGATCCGGCTGCCGGGCGCGGCGGGAAGCTCGTCGCCCAGTTCCTTCGCGAGGAAGCCATTGGTGAGATAGTCGTTTTCGGGCGAGGAATTGTACTGCAGCGATCCGGCGACGCAGTGATGGTTGGTCGCAACCAGGCCTTCGGGCGAAAGGAAAGCGGCCGAACATCCGCCGAGCGAGGCGATCGCGGTGAGCGGTGGGCGCTGGAGATCGCCGAGCGTCTTGGCATCGAGTTCGAGACCGGCGGCCTTCATCGCCTCGGCAATCGCGCCGGTCTGGCTCGGCAGCCACATCCCCTCATCGGCAAGCGCGGCGGCCGGAATGGCCATGGTCAGAGCGCTGGCCCCGACACGCAGGAAAATCTTGTTCACTAGCATCACCCCGTTGTGGCGCCGGGTCTCCTCATTGGGCAGCGGGACGGCGGCGCGTGTGGTCGCCCGGATAGGCTGAAGCGGCGCTGTTAGGCCACTTCGCGCCCACCTGAAAAGGCCGAATCTGGCGAATCGACGAACTGCCGAATTGCCGGGTTCAGCACCAGCAGCAGTCGCTTGCCACCCGTGGCGGCGATCGGGGGCGAGCGGTGGATGGCCGGGCGCTTGGTGGCGGTTCTGCCCTTGAACAGGCCGACATCAAAGGCGTTCATGCGGTTGATGCGGCGCGGCTCCTGCCCGGCGGCGACCCGCGCGGCATCGGCATCGTCGATCCATTCGGTGCCCGCGCCGGCATAGGTGGTGATCAGCCGCGCGGTGACATAGTCGGCGTGGAACTTGCGGCAGGAATCGGTGCGCACCAGTTCCAGCCGTAGCTCGAACCGCGCGAGGCGCATCGCGGCGCAGAACAGGCCGGCGATCCGCGCCACGTCCGCCGCCAGCGGTGCATGGAGTTCGGGCGCGGCAAACCCCGCTTCGGCCAGTGCCGCAGGCAGGGCGCGCGCGACCGCTGCCGGTGAGGTCTCGAACCGCAGATCGGGCGGCGTGCCCTCGGTCAGCGGGGTGAAATCGGCAATCGGGAGGCGCCGCCAGATCGCGAGATTGCAGCCCTCCTCGCGGATCGCGGCAAGGATATCGGGGCTGTCGGCACAGCGGCATCCGGCAGTCATCAGTGCGGTCATGAAGGCATGTGACCTTTCACTAGAAGATATAATATATCATTATCTAGACCGGTTGATGGTCGGCGGCAAGAGGGGCGTGGTGGCGTGCGCGCATTTGCTCTCTTGCGAATGATTATCATTTCGGCCATGGAGCTAATTGGCCGGGCCATGCTCGCCACCGATTCGATGCAAAGGATCCTTCCGCCCATGAAAAGTACGCTCAAGCTCTGGACCCAGCTCGGCCTCGGCACTGCCCTTGCGGGCGGGTTGCTGGCGGCGTGCGGCGGGGAAGCTGGCGGCAATGGTGCGACAAGCGAGGCCGGCGGCGAAAGCGCGGCGGTTGCCGGCGAGGGCGAAGGCGGCAGCGGCGCGGGCGAAGGCACCGGCGGCGAGGCTGCGGGCGGCGAGGGCGAGGGCGGCGTTGCCGTAGCCGATGCCGCGACCGATCCGGTTGCCTACGGCATCGCGCTGGCGGTGGCCGAGGCCCATGTCATCGCCGCACACGATGCCTATGCCGCGGGCAAGAAGGACGCGGCCGCCGAAATGTTCGCCCATCCCGCAGCCGAGGTGCTGGTGGAGATGGACCCGGTCTTTGCCAAGCTCGGGGTCAGGGATTTCAAGCTGCTGCTGACCGATGCCTCGGCGGCGGTGTCCGACGGCAAGAGCGCGGCAGAGATCGACAGGCAGTATGATGAAATCATCGCCGCGCTGCGCGCTGCGGCGGCCAAGGCCCCCAAGAGCGATGCCGGCGAGGCCGCGGTCGCAACCGGCATCATCGCCGATCAGATCGAGCGCGCCAGCGCGATGTACCGCACCGCCGCCAAGGACGATCGCTACGAGCCTTATCTCGACGGCTACGGCTTCTACAAGGTCGCCCAGGGGGCGTTCGCGCGCGCCGGCGCGGCGATCAAAGCCGCCAACCCCGATGTCCATGCGCGCATCTCCGAGGCTCTGGCGCTGCTCGGCAAGGCCTATCCGGCCGCGACCCGTCCGGCCAAACTGCCGGTAGAGCAGGGGGCGCTGTCGGCGGCTTCCTCGCGGGTGATGCTCGCCGCCGGGCGCTGATTCGCCGGCCGGCAGGCGAGTCGGCGATTTTCTGACCCGGATCTGTCCCGTGGCCGCGGGCCAGTTGTGCAAATGCGACAAATTGTTGGGTGTTCCGGCGATGATCGGTTTGTGTGCTTGTCTTTGCCGCACGTCGCTGTAGTTTTATCGCCGGAGATCAGGGTCGTGACGGTTCGGGACGCGCAGGCCTTATGGCACCGCGCGGCCCAAGCCAGATGAACACGAGGATATCGCTGCAGGTGGTCCGGTCGCGCCGCATCTGCGGATAGGATGATCTGGGGGGAAAATTTGTCGCTCATTCAACGAGGCCCGCAAGGCGCAGTCCGTCCGCTTTGGTGCGCAGTCCCGGCCGCAGTTGCCCGGCCTTGGCTGGTTCGCCGCGCACCCTTGACGGTGTCGGCGCTGGCGCTGGCGCTGGCGATGCCTGCCGCTCCGGCTGCGGCGCAGGCCTTGCCGCAGATCACGCCCCCTAACCGCACCGATCTGATGCCGCCCGAACTGCGGCGCGAGGAGCAGCGTCCGCGGCTCACCATCGACGGGGATTTCGAGCGTCCGCCCTGCGCACTCGACCGCGCTGAGTTCGCCGACATCCGTTTCACGGTCGCGGGCGCGCAGTTCAACGGGCTGGATCGCGTGCCGGGCCTGTCGCTCGATGCGGCGGTGGCCGACTACCGGGGGCGCGAACTGCCGGTGTCGGTGCTGTGCGACATCCGCGCCGAGGCCAATGCGATCCTGCGTCGGCAGGGCTATCTGGCCACGGTCGAAATCCCCGAACAGAGCCTCGCCGACGGCGTGCCCGACTTCAACGTGGTGTTTGGCAAGCTCACCTCGGTGCGTGTTCGCGGCGATGCCGGGCCGTCGGAAAGGCTGGTGGCGGGCTACCTCGAGAAGCTCACCGAGGCCGATGTCTTCAACACCAACGACGCCGAGCGCTACCTGCTGCTCGCCGACGATATTCCCGGGCTCGACGTGCGTCTCTCGCTGCGTCCGGCGGCGGGCGGGGCGCCGGGCGATCTGGTCGGCGAGATTGCGGTGCTGCGCAATCGCGGGACGGTGGATTTCAGCGTCCAGAACCTCGGTTCGCGCGCGATCGGGCGGTTCGGCGGGGTGCTGCGCGGCGAGGTCTATGATCTCACCGGACTGGGCGACCGCACCAGCCTTGCGGTGTTCAGCACGCTCGATTTCACCGAGCAGCAGACGGTGCAGATCGGCCATGATTTCCGGGTCGGCAGCGAGGGGCTGCGGATCGGCGGGCAGGTGACGTGGAGCACGGTCAATCCGTCGATCGGGCTGGCCGGGTTCGATCTCGATTCCGAAACCTGGTTCGCCAGCATCAACGCCAGCTATCCGCTGCTGCGCAGCCGCAAGCACAGCCTGTATGTCGACGCCGGCTTCGACTATGCCGATCAGGACGTCGACTTCAACACTGTCGGACTGACCCGTGATCGGGTGCGCATGGCTTATGCCCGGCTCGCCGGCGATATCACCGACCAGCAGTCGGTGCTGCATGCGGGCGGCTATTCGCTGTTCGAACCCAAGTTCCGCCTGCGCTATTCTGCCGAAGTGCGGCAGGGCCTCGACGTGCTGTCGGCCAGCCCCGATTGCCGCCCGAACCTGCTTGGTTGCCTGGCCGGCGGGATAGTCCCGCCCAGCCGTATCGAGGCCGATCCCCAGCCGCTGCTGGCACGCCTTGGATTGGGCGTGGAATATCGCCCGCAGCCGATGGTGGCCCTGGCGCTCGATACCCGGGCCCAGATCACCGATGATCCGCTTCCCGCCTTCGAGGAACTCGCCGCCGGCAGCTTCTCAATCGGGCGCGGGTTTGATCCGGGCGGGGTGCTGGGGGACAGCGGCGTGCTGTCCGCCTTCGAGATCCGCTTCGGTTCGCAAGTGCCCAAGAAAATGGATGGCTTCGCCTTCCAGCCCTACCTGTTCAACGATCTCGCCTTCGTCTGGAACGAGGATCCGAGCCGCCGCCCGGGCAACCCCGACAAGCTATGGTCGGCTGGCGGAGGCCTGAAGGTCGTGTGGAGCGCGCGGATGCAGGGCGACTTCTGGGTCGCCGTGCCGCTCGATCGTCCCGATCTTGCCGTCACCGGAAGCGATGTGCGCTTCCAGTTCACGCTGACTGCCCGCCTGTTCCCGTGGAGATACTGAGATGACGCAACCCGTCCGGCACCGTTCGCGCTTCATGCTCGGCTGCGGCAGCGCCGCTCTCGCTCTGGCGCTCGCGCTGTCACCCCATGGCGCGCGGGCGCAAGGCATTCAGGCCACGGGCGATGTGGTTTTCGGCTCGGCAGAAATCACCGACCTGTCGCCGACCGAAACGCTGGTCGAATCCTTCACTTCCACGGTCGTGATCGATTGGACACCCGTGCTAGACAACAGCGGCAACGCGCTCGATTTTATCCGCACCGGGGCGACAGCGCGGTTCGAGAGCCCGTCGCTGCCCAATTTCGCGCTGCTCAACCGCATCCTGCCCTCCACCAATGGCAATATCGCGGTGATCGACGGCACAGTTATCTCGCGCGTGTTCGATAGTAACTCGGGTGGGCTGGTGCCGGGCGGTTTTGTCGCCTTCTATTCGCCCACCGGCATCCTGATTGGCAACAATGCCACCTTCGATGTCGGCAGCCTGATGCTGACGACGCTCGATGTCAGCAATACCGGCTTCCAGAACTTCGCCGAATTCGGCGGTAGCATGACGCTGCAGGGCCTGCAGGGTTCGACTGCGCGGATCCAGATCAATTCCGGCGCACAGATCTCGGCGCTCGCCGAAAATTCCTTCTTCGCCGTGGTCGCTGCCGATGTGAAGCTTTTCGGCCCCACCGTGCGGATAAACGGCAGCCACGCCTATGTCGCGGGCGAGGTGGTCGATCTCAGCTTTTCGAACGGGCTGTTCGACATCTCTGTGCCGGTTGGGACTGCCGCGAGCGGCTCGGTGATGGAGCTCGCTGGCAGTATCGGCGGCCCGTCGAGCAACGGGGTTGGGGACAATCACCTGATCTACGCTGTCGCCGCGGCGCAGACCGATCCGATCAGCATGATCTTCCGCGGCAATCTCGGCTTCGATCCGGCGTTGAGCGCAGGGATCGTCAACGGCGAGATCATCCTCTCGGCCAATTACAACGTCTCCGGACGGATGGTTGACGGCGGCAGCGTCAGCGATGGCATCGGCGCGGTTTTCAACGGCAATTCCGAAATCAGCAATGTCCGTGCCGACATTATCGTCGAAGACGCCGACATCAGCAGCAGCATCCTTGCGATCGGCACCCATCGGACACAGGTCTTCGTGAACGACAGGGACGGCCAAATCGACGGCAACCTGCTGGTGGTCGGGCGAGAAGGCGCGGAGGTGACCGCCAGCGACGGTTACAGGCTGTCGGTCACCGGCGATGTGCTGGTCTCGGCGCAGGACTATGGCCTGGTTTCATCGAGCCTTCAGTCGTTCGACCAGATCAATGGGACCGGGGGCGCGGCCTTGATCGAGGCCGTCAGCAACGGGTCGATAAGCATTGGCGGTAACGTGCTGGTTGCCGCCGACGGATTCGCGGGGGCTGAGGATCTCAACTTGATCGCCGGCACCGGGCAGGGCGGATCGGCGCGGATCGGTTCGACCGGCGGGACGATCAACATCAATGGCAATGCCACCGTCAGCGCGCGCGGGGTCGGCACCAGCCTGATCGGCATCCTGACCGGCGCAACCGTGCGCGGCGGGCTGGCGGAGGTCTTTGCCGCGCAGGGCGGGCAGGTGACGCTGGACGGGAGCCTTGTCGTCGATGCGGGTGCCATTGGCGCGCAGGGTTCGCTGATCAATCCTTCGACTCGCTCGGATGCCTATGGCGGCAATGCGTTCCTCAACATCCTCAACAGCGGCGGCTCGATTTCGGTTGGCGGTGATGCATCGCTGAATGCCGGCGCCATCGGCGGCAGTTCCAACAATGCGGGCGCAGGCTCGCTCGGCGATGGGGGCATTGCCATCGCCAACGTCGATGTAAACGGGCAGATCACGATCGGCGGGCTGCTTTCTCTGGCGGCCGAGGGCATCGGTGGCACCAATGCCGGGGGCACTGGCGGCACGGGTCTGGGCGGGCGCGCCTCGAGCCGCACAATCACGGGCGTGATCAGCATCGCCGGCGATTTCAACGCCGATGCGCTTGGGGAAGGCGGCAATGGCCAGACTGGCGGGGACGGTATTGGTGGGATTGCCGGGGCCAATGCGATTACCGGCGCGATTACCATCGCCGGCAGCGGCTTTGCCAATGCCGAAGGCCGTGGCGGCAATGCCAGATTCGGCTTTGGCGGCAATGGTGGGCTCGGGCGCGGGGGCAACAGCTCCTTCCAAGCCAATGGTACGCTGACCGAGACAGCCTTGCTGTCGATCGGCAATCAGGCAACGATCATCTCCAACGGCACGGGTGGCAATGGCGGGTCGGCGAATGGCCCTGTCACCCCAGCGGGACGTGGGGGTGATGGTTATGGCGGGCAGTTCACCGTGCCCAATCAGGCCGACCCGACGTTTCGCAGCGGGGCGTTCCTGCTGGCGGGCGGAGACAATGGCCGGCTGATCATCAATGGCACCGCTGCGGCGGAATCCTCGGGCTTCGGCGGGTCTGGCGGGAACGGTGGCAGCCTGGGGGTCAGCGGGCGCGGTGGCGATGCCTTCGGCGGTCTGGCCCAGGCTGGCCTCGCACTGCTCGGGCAGAACGGCTCGGTCGGGCAGGGCGCGGCAAGCTTCAGCCAGGTGTTTCTCGATGCGATCGGGGTTGGCGGCACGGGCGGCTTCTCGGTCGGTGACTTCCCCACTGCTGACGGCGGCAATGCGACGGGCGGCAATGCCTTCGTCACGGTGCGCGCCGGCACGGTTACGGCGGATCTTATCGGTCTCAATGCGCAGGGCCGCGGCGGCGATGGCGCCAATGGCGGAATAGGTACGGGCGGCATTGCCGCGGCTTTCGGCGACCTGGGCGGCTCACTTACCTCCGATTTCTTCAGTGCCCGCGCCAACGGCATCGGCGGATTTGGTGGAGGTGATCTCACTTCGCTAGGCAATGGCGGTACCGGCTTCGGCGGTGAGGCCGTGCTCGATTTTCAGGGCATCAGCGTCCAGATCAACGGCGAAGCCGAAGTCAGGGCCGAAGGCTATGGTGGCGGCACAGGCGAGTTCACCGGCGGCAACGGAACGGGCGGCATCGCCCAGCTCGGGGTGCTGGGCGATAGCTTTGGCACCGGCACGATCACCGGAAACACCATCGTCAGCTCGAACGGCTTCGGTGGCGGGGCCGAGGGCACTGCCGGGCAAGCCGGCAACGGGCAGGGTGGTGCCTCATCCTTGCGGGCCTTGGGCGGCGGGGTGGTCGACCTTGCCACCGTGCAAGTGATGGCCAACGGCTTCGGCGGCACCAGAATCGACATCCCCGGCATTTTCGGCGGTAACGGCACCGGCGGCAGTGCCGACATCACCGCTGAAGGCATCGACAGCCAGATCACGATTGCCAGCAACGTCACCAACAATCTGTCGAACGATCTGAATTTCGGAGCGATCCTCTCAGCCAACGGGGTGGGTGGGCTGGCCACCGCAGGTACCGGCGTGGGCGGCACCGGGCGCGGCGGCACGGCGATGCTCGCCGCGCGGCTCGGCGGCAGTGTGACCCTTCCAGCCACGCCCTTGGTCGATCCTGACACGGTCGGCTCCATCCGCCTGCAGGCAAGCGGCTTCGGCGGCAATACCATTGTCAATGGCGGCAGCGGCGGCATCGGCTACGGTGGGAACGCGATGATCGAGGCCGATGGCGGCTTGCTCTCCATGGGTGAGACCGTACTGTCCTCCTTCACCCAAGGCGGCACGGCGCAAGGGGCTGCGACGAATGTCACCGGCGGCGATGCTATCGGCGGCAATAGCATCGTGCGCGTCATCAACGGCGGCAGCCTGATCACGCAGCTCACCGGCGACGCCGGCGTGCGGGGCGGCAATGGCACCGGCAGCGGCAATGGCGGCTTCGCCAGCGCCGGCAACGCGCGGTTCGAGGTGATCGACAGCACCGTCAACGCCATCGGCTTGATCGAGCTTGCCAACGGCGCGCAGGGCGGCAACGGCGCGATTGGCGGCGATGCCTTGGGCGGAACGGTGGTGTTCACGGCCGACAATTCGACAATCGCATTCCAGACCGGCGCGAACGGCGAGGTGGGTGTGCGGGTCGATGGCGTGGGACGGGGTGGTCTCGGCGTGACGCAGGGCGGCAATGCCGAGGGCAGCGATGTCGATATCTCGATCACCAGCTCGATCTTCCTGGACGGCGCGCTCTCGGTCTCCGCCAGCGCAGTCGGCGGCGATGCCAGTGTCACGACCGGACTGGGCGGCACGGCGCTGGGCGGCACGGTCAGCATCTTCACCAATCCATCCACCATCGGCCTGACCGGCGACAACCTCATCGCAGCCGACGCGCAAGGCGGCAACGCGGCGATCGGCGGCAACGCCACGAGCGGCAGCATCAACGCCGAGCTGAACGAGACCGAGGTCACGATTTCGGTCGACGGCAGCGGGGTCAGCGCGTTGCGATTCTCCTCGCAGGCCATTGCTGGCCTCGGGATCAACGATGCCAACGGGATTTCGGGTGTCGGCAATGCCACGGCCGGTGACCTGACCTTGCGACTGATCGATTCGACGATCACGGCATCGGAAATTGACTTGCTGACTTTCGCCAATGCCGCGTCCGGCAATTCCGAGGTTGCCGGTGGCACGGCAGTGGCGGGCGATACGCTTGTGCGGCTTGCGGGCGCATCGGAGATCAATGTCTCATCGCTGTTCCTCGAAAGCCTTGCCTCCAGCTCGATCGGATCACGCCAGGTCCAGATCGGGGTCGATCAGCAGGGCAATCCGATCTTCACCACGGTCTTCGATTTGAGCGGCGAGACCTTCGGCGGGCTCAACCGTCTTTGGATCGAGGAAAACGGCAGCTCGCGGATCAGCGCCTTCAATATCGGCCTCAGCTCCCAAAACAACGGCGGCGGCAGCAATTTTGCCGGGCGGTTCTCGATCGAAGTGCTCTCGGGTGAGGTCGATTCCGCCAACCTCAGTGCCCAAACCACCAATTTCACGAGCTTGCTGAGCGACACGCCCTCCGAAGTCATCGTGCGCGGCGCGGCCTTGCGGGCCCAGAACGCGGTGTTCAGCACCGGCGGCAATCTGGCCTTCACCACTTCCGATGGCGGGATCATCGGCAGCGATGGCACAGCCGGATCGACCAACGACATCTTCGCCGATGCCGGTGGCACGATCAGCGTGACCGGCGAAGGCAGCGACCGCGGCCTGATCGGTGGTCGGTCGATCGCGTTCGATGCGGGCCGTTCGATCCTGCTCGACGGTGCGCTTGTGGCGGCAGATGGCGATGTGACCCTCATCGCTAATGATTTCACGGCGGCCTTCGTGGCGCTGCCCGAACCGAACGCGATCACCATGGCCGCGGGCAGCAGCATCGATGCCGGCACCGGCACGGTGACGATCCACCTGCGCGATGGCGCTGGCGATCCGCAGCGGGTCAATGGCGCGATCACGCTGGCGAACATTGCCGCCGGGCAGATCGATGTGCGCAACTTCGGCACCAGCCCGGGCAGCGATATCACCGTGCTGGCCGATGGCGTGCTGACAGCCTCGGGGACCGGGCGGGCAATCGACCTGGCCTCGCTCGACGGCGAGGTGATCAACCTCGCGGGCGATGCCGGCCTCGTGCTCACCGGTGGCGGGCATTACGGCATCTTCGCGGCCACGCCGACGGGTTCCCAGATCGGCAGCTTCGCCAATTATGCGCGGCGCTACAACGTGCTGACCGAGGCCGCTTACGACGCGCTCAATCCGGGCGGCAATTTCGCGGCCTTCCGGATTTCTCCGGTGCTCACCGTCACGGTCAACGATGCGACCCGCGTCTATGGCAACGCCAACCCGCAGTTCACGGCAAGCTTTGCCGGGTTCCTGCCGGGTGACGGCCCCGTCGACCTGACCGGCACGCCCGACTTCACCACCGCAGCCACGCTGACCTCGGGGGTCGGGACCTTCACGATCAACGCCGCGCTTGGCACGCTGCTGAGCCAGCAGGGCTACGGCTTCACCTTCGTGCCGGGGACGCTCACCATCACTCCGCGCCCGATCACGGTGACGGCGAATAATATCACCCGGGTCTATGGCAACGCCAACCCGGCGCTGACCTTCACGATCGGTGGGGACGGGCTGGTCAACGGCGACCAGCTGAGCGGCGCGCTGGCGACCGCTGCCGGGCAGACGACCGGTGTCGGCACCTATCTGATCACCCAGGGCACGCTGGCAGCGAGCGACAACTACATCATCACCTTCAACAATGGCCAGCTGACCATCACGCCCCGGCCGCTGACGCTGGTTGCCGACAGCTTCTCGCGCCTGTTCGGCCGGCCCGATCCACAGTTCACCTTCCAGATCACGGAAGGCAATCTCGTCAACGGCGACCAGCTGACCGGCGCGCTGGTGCGCGATCCGGGCGAATTTGTCGGCACCTATGCCATCCGCCAAGGCACGCTCACCGCGGGGGACAACTACACCATCACCTTCGTCAACGGCCAGCTGACGATCGACCCGCCGCCGGCGCCGGACGTGCTTACCAGCACCACCATCATCGAGGAACCGCTGATCATCGGCGATGATCCGGCGAGCCCGGACGAAGTGGAAGAGGAACGTTTCGGCATAGACTTCCCCGATGAGCCGGAAGCGCCGCTTATATCGGAGGATCCTCTGCTCGACGATCCGGTGACGAGTGGCGGCGATGCCTCGCTCTATTCGGGCAGCGGCACCGCCAAGCCGGCCAGCGAGGATAAGTAAGATGAGCCGCAATCGCCCTATCGCCCGCTCCGCATGCGTCATTGCCTCGGCGCTGTTTGGCCTCGCCGCCAGCGCGATCGCCGTTCCGGGTGCAGCGCGCTCGCAGATTGACGCCCCGATCAGCCTGCGTGACACTTTCCCGATTGGTTCCAACGGCTTGTGCGAGGCGCAGATCCTTGCGCCCGAACCGGGGGCAGGGCTGTTCGACCGGCGCTACTCGATCATCTGCCGCGATGCCGCCATGCCGGTTGGAACGCTTTGGGTGGTCAAGGGCAAGGCTGCCGAGGTCCCGCCCGCACGCTTTGCCGGACAGGATGCGAGCTGCAACCCGAGCAGCGGCGGAGCCGCCGTGCCCGGCCTATCGGGCGTGCAGCGGCTCGCCTGCGCGCGCGCGGGCAGCATCGTGCGCAACGATCTGCTGGTCGGCAGCCGCGGTGGACGGACGTTTGCCGCCAGCGGCCTTGCCGCCTACGGCAAGGCGCTCGAACTCGCTCTGGCCTCGCTCGCCAACGATCGGGTGATGCCAGGCACGGTCGAAATCCCGCTCACCAGCGCGACCGACGATCTCGCCTTCGCGCGTCAGCAGGCCGAAGCGATCTCGGCCGACCAGGCGCTGATCGAGGCCTATCGCCGCAGCAACGCCGGCAAGTTCGCCGAGGCAGCGGAGTTCTTCGCGGCTTCGGCCGCGGCGCTCGCCGGGCCGGGCGCCGCCGAGGCGCGGCTCAACTCGGCGCTCCAGCAGTCCAATCTCGGCAACTTTGCCGAAGCCCGGCGTCTGTTCGCCGCCAGCCGCGAGGACAGCGGCAGCAGCCCGGTTCTGGCCCGCCTGCAGCGCAATTACGAGGCGATGGACGCGCTCAACCAGCGCAACCCCCAAGCCGCGCTGGCGATCCTCGATAGGCCGGTTATCGCCGGCTTCACCGATGCCGAAGACCTGCGCCAGCTGCGGCTCGGGCGGTCGCTGGCCGGCCAGCTGGCGGGAGAGAACGCGCGCATCACCGGCAGCTACAGCGCCGGCCTCACGCCGGCCGAACGCGCACGGCTGCTCGATGGGCAGCATGCCTATCTCAAGGCCACTACCCTGCGCCAGCTCGGCCGTCCGGGCGAGGCCGAGGCGCTGCTGCGCGAGGCCGAGGCGACCCTTGCCGAGGTGCGCGATGGACGGGTGATTTCGGTTGTCTGGCTGCGTGCGCAGGTGCTCGGCGAACTCGCCGAAGTGGCCGAGCGTTCCGGCCGGCCGGCCGAGGCCGAAGGGCTGCACCGGCAGGCCATCGCCCTGCTGGAGGTGACCTATCCCGATGCCCCCGTGCTCGACAGCGCGCGGGCGCAGTTGGCAGGCTTCCTCGCGCGCGCCGGGCGGCGCGACGATGCGCTGGAGGTTTACCGCGCAATCGTCGGCGGCGCCAAAGGCCGGCCGATACCCTCGCTGCGCAATCTGATGACCCCCTATTTCGCGCTCTTGACCGACGGCCAGTCATCCGCTGCCGAGGCCGCGCGCGATCTGTTCGCCGCCAGTCAGCTGCTCCAGCGCCCCGGCCTTGCCCAGACCCAGGCCGTGCTCGCCCGCGAGCTTTCGGGCGGCAGCGACGAGGCCTCGCAACTGTTCCGCAGTGCGACCAATCTCGGTCGCGCGATCGAACAGCAGCGCGTGGCGCTGCTCGAACTGGAAGCCCTGCCTGAGCCTACCGGTCAGCAGATCGCCCAGATTGCCGAACGCCGCGAGCGGCTCGAGCAGCTTCAGGTGCAGCAGTCCGAAGTGCTCGAAAAGCTCGCGACCTATCCGCGCTATCGGGCGGTGAGCGACCAGGCGATCAGCCTTGCCGACCTGCAGGCCATGCTCGCGCCGGGCGAGGCCTATGTGAAGCTGGTGACACTCGATAGCGATGCCTACGTGATCTATGCCGCGGCCGACCAGGCAATGGTTTGGCGCGCCGATGCGACGCCGACCGAGCTCGAGCGGCTGGTGACCAAGATTCGCGAGAGCATTGCGGTGGTCGAAGGCGGTCAGGTGCTGACCTATCCCTTCGACATCGAGCGTTCGCGCGAGCTCTACGTGCGCCTGTTCGCCCCGGTCGCCGATCGCCTGCCCAGGCTTGAGCATATCGTGTTCGAGCCAGATGGCGCGTTGCTCAAGCTGCCGATCAACCTGCTGGTGACCGATGATGCCAGCGTCGCGGCCTACAAGGCGCGGTTGGCGGGCAGGAACCCGGACGAGTATGATTTCCGCGGCACGGCCTGGCTGGGCCGCACGGCGCGGATCAGCACCTCGGTGGGGGCTGCGGCCTTCCGCGATGTGCGCAAGGCGCGTCCTTCGGCGGCCAGCCGGGCCTATCTCGGCCTTGGCGAGAATCTGCCGATCGGCGCGGCGACCCCCGGAGCCGCGCGCACCCGTGCGGCGCTTGACGGTGGCGAGAATTGCCAGTGGTCGCCGAATATCTGGGCCAATCCGGTCAAGGCCGACGAGTTGCGCGCAGCCGCGACCCGCTTCGGCGGCGCCAGCCGCGTGCTAACCGGCAGGCAATTTACCGATAGCGCGGTGATCGGGCTTGCCGATCTGTCGGATTACCGCATCCTGCACTTTGCCACCCATGGCCTCGTCACCGCGCCGCAGCCCGGATGTCCGCCGCGCCCCGCGCTGCTGACCAGCTTCGACGAGCAGCAGGATTCTGACGGACTGCTGAGCTTTGCCGAAATCTTCGGCCTGCGCATCGATGCCGATCTGGTGATCCTCTCGGCCTGCGACACCGCCGGCAGCGCCACGGTTGGCGCGACCCGCGAGGCGGGGGTGACGAGCGGCGGCGAGTTCGCGCTCGACGGGCTGGTGCGCGCCTTCGTGGGGGCGGGTGGTCGCACGGTGCTGGCGAGCCACTGGCCGGTGCCGGACGACTTCAACGCCACTGGACGCCTGATCGCGGGCCTGTTCACCGGCGACGAGCGCGCGACTGCCGAGGCGCTGCGCAATTCGCAGCTGAGCTTGATGGACGATGCCGATACTTCGCATCCGTTCTATTGGTCGGCCTTTGCCGTGGTCGGTGACGGCGCGGCGCGTCTCGTCCGCTGAGCCGCCGGGGGGCACCCGGTGAACCAGTCGCCAGCCAAACGCGCTTCGCCTTTGGGCTGGCTGCGGCGTGCTTGGCGCAATGTCCGCGAAGCGGGCGCCGCCCAGCTGGCGCTCACCGCCTTTTTGATCTGCGTGGCGCTGTTCATCGCACGCTACAGCTGGGTTCTGCCCGGAGGCTCGGTGCCTACTCCGCTGACCAGCGAGGCCGAGCGCGCCTTCTATGATCTCAGGGCCTATTATGCTGCCGATCTGGTCGAGGAAGACAAGCGCATCGTTCTGGTGGTCTATACCGACCAGACCTTGATCGCCGCACGCAAGCGCTCGCCGCTCGATCGCGGCCTGCTCGCCAAGACCCTGCGCACGCTCGACACTTTCGAGCCCAAGGCGATCGGGATCGATATCCTGTTCGACCAGCCGCAGGACGAGGACGAGGAACTGATCGCGGTGCTGCGCGGGATGAAGACCCCGGTCGCAGTCGCCTATGCCGCCAAGGCGACCAATCCGGATGATATCGAATACGAGCAGCAGCAATTCCTCGAAAGCTTCATGGCGCGGCTCAAGGGCAGCAATGCGCGCCCGGCCAGCATCCGGCTCGACAACACCTTCGGGGCGACCAGGCTGTGGCCCGACATCCGCCCTGGGCTGCCGCCGTTGCTCGGGCGGGTGATGCTGGAGGAGGCGGGGGAGCCGGCCAAGGCCTTTGCCGATTACGAGGGCGCCATCGATTACCGGCGGCCCAAATA
Organism: Erythrobacter tepidarius; assembly: GCF_002155695.1. Classification (GTDB taxonomy): domain Bacteria; phylum Pseudomonadota; class Alphaproteobacteria; order Sphingomonadales; family Sphingomonadaceae; genus Erythrobacter; species Erythrobacter tepidarius. The sequence continues at coordinate 194,173 of NZ_MUYJ01000002.1, read as the reverse complement.
TCGGGATTCTGTGCTGTTCCCCCCGGCGCAGATCGATCTCTTCGTCGATCCCGACCCGGAAATCCTGCCATTCCTAAAAGAGCAGTATTCCGGAAAATACATCCTGATCGGCGGGGATATCGTCGATTATGACCGGGTCGAGACGACCTTCACCTCGATCAATGGCGAGGTGCCCGCCGGGATAAGCGTTCATGCCGAAATCATCGCCCAGATGCTCGATAACCGCTTGCTGACCCCGATCCCGGACTGGGTGATCTGGCTGATGGCGGTGGTGGCGGTGCTGGCCGGGGTGGTGACCGCGCTGCTCGAATGGCCTGCCCGGCGGCTGGCGCTGTTCGGCTTCGGGCAGCTCGTGTTCTTTCAGGGCACGCCCTTCCTCTTGCAAGTGCAGAACATCGACACCTACGGCCTGCCGGCGGTCGGCGGGCTGGTGGGCTGGATCATCGTGTTCGGCGCGGTCACCTCGACGATGCGCGCATCCGGCGCGGTGCAGCGCAATTTCGCCACCGGGGCGCTGGGCAAATACATCCCGCGTGACATTGCCCAGGCGATTATCGAGAAGCCCGAACTGCTCAATCTGGGCGGAGAAAAGCGGGCGATCTTCGTGCTGTTCAGCGATCTGGAAGGCTTCACCAAGATGAGCCACGCGATCGCGCCGGAAATGGTCGCCAAGCTGCTCAACCGCTATCTCGACAGGCTCAGCCAGGTGGTGCTCGATCATGGCGGGGTGATCGACAAGTTCGTCGGCGATGCCGTGGTCGCTTTCTGGGGCGCGCCGATCAGCCGGCCCGACGACGGGACCCGCGCGGCGCGGGCGGGCTATGCCATTTGGCTGGCAGGCGAAGTCTTCCGCCGCGAGGTCGCCGCGATGGACCCTGATCTGCCCGAAATCGGCAAGACCCGTGTGGGCCTGCATTATGGCGAGGCGGTGATCGGCAATTTCGGCGGGGCGACCCGCATCCAGTACACCGCGCTCGGCGACTCGATGAACACCGCCTCCCGGCTGGAGGCGGCCAACAAGGCGCTCGATTCGAGCGTGATGGCCAGCCGTGAATTCGCCGAGGCCTCGGGGCTCGACTGGTGGCGACCGATGGGCAGGGTGGTGCTGCGTGGCAGGTCAAGTCCCGTCGATCTGTTTGAACCCGCGCCCGATTTTCCCGAGGCGGATCGCGCCTTGCTCGCCGAGGCCTGCGCGAAGGCGCTGGCCGGAGACCGCGCGGGTGCGGTTCGGCTGGCACAGGATGTGGCTGGTCGTCATCCGGATGATTCAGCTTTGCGTAATCTGGTAAAGCGGATGCAGGAAATGAACGAGGGAGGTACCTATGTTCTCGGCTAAATTGAAACGGACGATGGCGGCACTGGCGCTGGGCGGCGCGGCGCTGGCTCTGCCGGTGTCGGCGATGGCCGGCGTGGTGGTCAAGTCAACCGGTCCTTCATCAACCCAATATCCTGTCGGCACCAAGCTCGACGACAATGCCATGATCACGCTCAAGCCGGGCGATGTGGTGACCGTGCTCACAGCCGAAGGCACGCGCGTCATCAAGGGCGCGGGTACCTTCCGCGTCGGTGACCGGCCGCAGATTGCCTCGGATCGCTTCGCCTCGCTCACCCGCAAGCGCGCCGCCACCCGCGTGCGCACTGGGGCCGTGCGGGGCGATACCGATATCAACGCGACCAATCCGAGCCTGTGGTATGTCGATGTCACCCGTTCGGGCACGATCTGCCTCTACGATTTGGCGACAGTCCGCCTGTGGCGTCCGGCGACCGGCAATGTCGAGACGTATCGCGTGGCCGGGCAAGACGGCACCAGCACGGTCGAGGTCACCTTCGATGATGTCGCTGCTGTCGCCCCGCTTGACCCCACCCGCCTGCCGATTGTCGAGGGCAACGATTACGTGATCACCGCTCCCGATGGCAGCACAAGCGCGCGGCTCAGCTTCGTCTTGCTTCCCGATGATGTCGAAACCCCCGATGTGCTGGCCGAGGCGTTGATCGCCAAGGGCTGCTCGGTGCAGCTCGAAAACCTGGCCAGCACCCTTGAGGCCTCGGCCGAGGGAGCCGCTTGATCCCTTCGCCCTGCCGGCGGCTTGGCCTGCCGGCGGGGCGACGCCATGGCGACTTGTGCGCTAATGGCCGATTGCCTGTTGCATCGCCGCGTCAAGATTGGGACAAGGGGCAGGCCGGACGGATGTGGAGTCGGCGGCAGGAGCTTCCTGACGCAACTCTACAAGCGCGGCTGCGGGGGCGGCTGCTAGTGTGCCTCGCGCGGCGTCGGTTCGACGGTGGGGAAGGGCGGCTGAAAGCATCTCGGGGGGGATGGGATGACGGGAGTTGTCGCGAACGGGATCGCTGGCCTCATCCGCAGGCCCATGGCCATGCGGCTGCTGGCGGTGATCGCACTGATCGCGCTTTATCCGGTATCCGCTGCAATCGGGAATGGCACTTTTGAAGGCGTCGCTAGCTGTGCCGGTTCGACCTGTCACGGGCGGGCCGAGGGCAATGGCGCCGTGGTGCGGCAGGACGAAATCGCCACCTGGCAGGAACCTTCCTCCTCCTCCGGCGCACATAGCCGGGCCTATGCCGTGCTCGCCGGCCGGCGCGGCCAACAGATTGCCGCCAGTCTTGGACTGGGCAATGCAACTTCGGCTCCGGCGTGCCTCGGCTGCCATTCTACCTATGCCCCGGTCGCCCGGCGCGGGCCCAAGTTCACGCTCACCGACGGGGTCGGATGTGAAAGCTGCCACGGAGCGGCGGGCGGTACCTGGCTGGCCGAACACTACGCGTTGCCCTCCACCCATGGCTCGAATGTCGCGGCCGGCCTGACCCCGCTCGACAATCCCAAGGCCCGCGCCAATGTCTGCCTCGATTGCCACTATGGGTCGAGCAATCCCGGCCAGTTCGTCACCCACGCGATGATGGCCGCGGGCCATCCGCGCCTTTCGTTTGAGCTTGATCTGTTCAGCGCGCTCCAGCAGCACCATCAGGTCGATGCCGATTACATCCGCCGCAAGGGCGCGCCCAATGCGGTGCGTTTCTGGGCGGTGGGCCAGGCCGAGGCGGTGCGGCGGGCAACGAGCCTTTTTGCCCAGCCGAAGTTCGCCTATGAAGGCGTCTTCCCACAATTCTATTTCTACGACTGCCATTCGTGCCACCGCGCGATCACCGACGGGCCGAGCCGCAAGCTCACTTTCGAGACCAATCCCGGCCGCCCGATCCCGTTCGGCAACCCGCCGTTCAACGACGAGAACATGATCATGCTCCAGGCCGTCGCGGGCGCGCTGGTGCCCGGCGAGGCCGGGGCGTTCCAGGCCGCCGCGCGCGACTTTCACAAGGCAATGGGTGCCGGACCCGCCGAGGCCCGCGCCGCCGCGCAGGCGCTGGCGATCCGGGCGGGCGCGCTGGCGGATGCTTTGTCAGGCCGGGCCTATGATAGTGCCGACGCCTTCAAGGTGATCGCGATCATTGCAGGCGAGGCAACGGCACCGCGCTTTACCGACTATGCCGGATCGGTGCAGGCGGTGATGGCGGTCGACACGCTGCTCAATGCGCTCGTCAAGGAAGGCCGGGTGACGCAGGGCGCAGCGGCAGGCATCCGCGGCGATATCGCGCGGGCCTACAAGGCGGTCGAGGAGCCCAATGCCTATCGGCCGGCGGAATTCCGCGCTGCGCTGAAACTGGCTGCGGGCGCGATCGGAAGGCTGCGGTGATCATGCGGGGGAGGATGAAAGCCGGCTGGATCGCGGCAATCGCACTGGTGCTCGCCTCCTGCGGCGGCGGGGGCAGCCCGTCGAGCAACGGCGGTGCCACCGGCGGTGGCACCACGCCGCCCCCGCCCCCACCGAGCGGCAACCTCTTCTCCATTCCGCCAGCCGAGAGCCTGTCTTCCGCCGAGGTTGGCACGATCATCGCTCAGGCCGCCGCCGAAGCGCGAGCGCGCAATGCCGCGGCGACGATCGCGGTGACGGACCGGGTCGGCAATGTCCTCGCGGTCTTCGCCATGCCGGGCGCGGCCGCGACAGCGCGGGTTCCGACGGCTCCCGATGGCAGCAGCCGCGACGTGCAGGGCCTGATCATCCCCAGCGCCGGAGCTGCGATCGCCAAAGCGATCACGGGGGCCTATCTGTCGAGCGGCGGCAATGCCTTCTCGACCCGCACGGCGAGTTTCATCGTGCAGGAGCACTTCCCGCCCGCGCCCACCACCGCAGGGCTTGAAAGCGGCCCGCTGTTCGGGGTCCAGTTCAGCCAGCTGCCATGCTCTGATCTTGCCGCCCGTGCGAGCGACGGGCTGATCGGCCCCAAGCGCTCGCCGCTGGGTCTTGCCGCCGACCCGGGGGGCTTCCCGCTCTACCAGAACGGCGTGGTGGTGGGCGGCATCGGAGTGATGGCCGACGGGGTCTATGGCTTCGATCCCAATGTGCTCGACCGCGACAACGATCTCGACGAGGCGATTGCATTGGCGGGCACGGTCGGCTTCGAGGCACCGGTCGCGATCCGCGCCGACCGCATCACCGCTGACGGCACGAGCCTGCGCTATACCGACATTGAATATCCGCAGATCGGCAATGTCGCAGGCGCGACTTTCGCGGCCACGGCGGGCGCGCTGGTTCCGGTGACAGGCTACTATGCCGGTGCGGCGCTGCTGGCGGGGAGTGCCTATGGCACCGAAGCCTCGGGGATCCGGCCGGCGACGGCGGCGGAATTTTCCATCCGTGATGCCTTCGTGCTGACCAACGGGGCAGGAGTAAATCGCTTCCCTGTGCGCGGCGGAACCGATGCGGGCGATGTCACCGCGCCGCTCACCGCGGCCGAAGCGACCGCGATCCTCGAGGAAGCCTTCAAGGTGATGAGCCGCGCCCGCGCCCAGATCCGCCAGCCGCTCGACAGCCGCGCGCAGGTGACGATCAGCCTGGTCGACACGCGCGGGCGGGTGCTGGGCATCGTGCGTTCGCCCGACGCACCGATCTTCGGTATCGACGTGAGCCTGCAGAAGGCGCGCACCGCCAATTTCTTCTCGGGCGGCTTTGCTGCAAACGAATTGCTGGCGACCGGCGGAGAAGTGCCGCAGTTCGTATCGCGCTTGCGCAGTTTCCTTGGCGATCCCGCCGCGCTGACCGGGGCTTTCGCCTTTTCCGACCGAGCGGGCGGCAACCTTTCGCGCCCCTATTTCCCCGATGGCGAGGTGGGCCAAGCCAATGGCCCGCTGTCACGCCCGATCGAGCAGTTCAGCCCCTTCTCGACCGGTTTGCAAAGCGCGCTGGTGCTCGGCAATCTCGCCCAGCATCTCCAGTTCGTCACCGGGGCGAGCGCGACCGACACGCCGCGTGGTTGCACCGGCCTGCCGCCGATCGCGGGCGGGCCTTCGCGGCTCGCCAATGGCATCCAGATCTTCCCCGGCTCGGTGCCGGTCTATCGCGGCGGGCAACTGGTAGGCGGGATCGGCGTCTCGGGTGACGGTATCGACCAGGACGACATGATCAGCTTTCTCGGCCTCAACAATGCCGGGGTCCGGATCGGCGGGATCGGCAATGCCCCGGCCGACCGTCGGGCCGACCGGATCGTGGTGCAGGTCGGCAGTCGTCAGGTGCGATTGCGTTATGTCAACTGTCCCTTCGCGCCCTTCCTCGATACGACCGCGCAGAATGTGTGCGAGGGGTTGTAGCGATGAGCCTGCTCCTCCCCGCACTCTTGCTCAGCCAGGCATCTCCGCCGCCACCGGACGAGATGGAGGCCCCGATCACGCCGCCGGGCGAGGCCCCGGCGCGCGACTGGGAGCAGGATGTGCCGCCGGTCGATCCGGAGATCATCGAGGGGCGCCAGCGCCCGGGCTACAATGCGCCTTTGCCCGAGCGGATCGAGCAGAAGAATGAAGGCGCGGTGCGCGCTCCGCCGCCTGAGGCCTTTCCCAAGGATCAGCTGCCGATCCCCGACCGCTGGCGGCTGATCGAAAGCCTTGGCTTGGTCAGGGAAAACCTGTTCGATCCCTACAACCAGAATACCTACAAGGGTGATCGGCCGATCAACCGCGAAAAGGTTCCGTGGCTGCCTATCAAGGGTGACGACTGGTTTTTCGTCGCCAACCTCATCTCCGATACCGTCTATGAGCCGCGCACCTTCCCGATCCCTGTCGGGGTGCAGACCACCGAGGATCCCGATCGCCTCGACGTCTTCGGCAATGATTTCTCGCAGGTCTTCAGCCAGACTTTCATCGCGGGTTTCGCGCTGCTCAAGGGTTCAACCACCTTCAAGCCGCCAACGATCGAATATCGTCTGACGCTGGCCTACAACGTCAACTATGTCGACGTGCCTGAACGGCGCGTGCTGTTCGTCGAGCCCTCGAAGCCGAGCCATAGGCTGGACCAATTCCTCGGGGTGCAGGAAGCCTTCATCGATTACCACTTCAGCCAGTTCGACAGCGACCGCTTCGATTTCATCTCGGTCCGCGCCGGCATCCAGCCGTTCCAGTCGGACTTCCGCGGCTTCCTGTTCAACGACCAACAATTGGGCGTGCGGCTGTTCGGATCGCGCGACAACAACCGCTTCCAGTTCAACCTCGGCGCCTTCTGGCGGCTGGAGAAGGACACCAATTCCGGCCTCAACGCGATCCTGCGCTCCCCGCGCGACGATTTCGTCTTCGTCGCCAATGCCTACCGGCAGGACTTCCTGATCCCGGCGCTAACCAGCCAGTTCACCGTGGTCTACAACATGAACCGCGAGGCCGACGACATCCAGATCGACACCAACGGCTTCCCGGTGCGCCCGGCGCTTTTGGGGACGCTGAGGGGGCGCGAATATGACGTGGTCTATCTCGGCTACAATGTCGATGGTCGGATTGGCCGGGTCAATCTGACGGGCAGCTTCTACTGGGCGCTGGGCGAAGACCGCAATTCCTTCTTCACCGACCGTCCGGCCGACATCAATGCCCAGTTCGCCGCGATCGAGGCGAGCTATGACAAGGACTGGATGCGCTTCCGCCTGTCGGGCGCCTATGCCAGCGGCGACAGCGATCCCTATGACGACAAGGAAGGTGGGTTTGACGCGATCTTCGAGAACCCGGTCTTTGCCGGGGCCGATACCTCCTACTGGATCCGCCAAACCATTCCCTTCGCCGGTGGTGGCCGGGCGATCGGCGTCAATGGTCGCAATGGCCTGCTCAATTCGCTGCGCTCGTCGAAGGAGCAGGGGCAGAGCAACTTCAACAATCCCGGCCTGATGCTGCTGGGCGTGGGCGCGGATTTCGATCTGACGCCGCAGTTCCGTCTTTCTGCCAATGCCAACCACCTGTGGTTCGAGAACACCTCCAACCTCGAGGCGCTGCGCAACGAAGGGTCGATTCCCAAGGAGATCGGTTTCGATCTTTCCGCCGCGGCGATCTGGCGGCCCAAGGCGACCCAGAACATCGTCCTGCGTCTTTCGGCGGCGACGCTGCTGGCCGGTGACGGCTTCAAGGATCTGTTCGACACGCTCGATAATGACCGGAATTTCTATTCCGTCCTTGCCAACGTGGTGCTGACCTACTGATGCTCAAGCTCGGCCAACCCCTCGTTCGTCATATCGCCTTGCTGATGTCGGCGCTGTTGCTCGCTCTGGCGCTCTTCGCTGGTGACACCATGGCGGCGGACAAGGAAAAGCCCGTCAAGCGGGACTATTCCCGGGTGATCGCGCCGCCGGCTCCAGCGCGTCAGTCCGTAGCGGAGATGGAGGCCAAGTCGGAAGGCTGCAACACCTGTCACGTCAAGACCGACGCGCCGACCATGCACCTGACCCCGGCGGTGCGGCTGGGCTGCACCGATTGCCACGGGGGTGATGCCACGGTGCGCGGCAATCCCGAGCTGCCGCATGACCATCCCGACTACGTCGCCGCGCGCGACAAGGCGCACGTGCTGCCCAAGTATCCCGACAGCTGGCACTATCCGTCTTCGGCCAACCCCAAGCGTTCCTACGCGCTGCTCAACAAGGAAAGCCCGGAATTCATCAAGTTCGTGAACCCGTCGGACTACCGGGTCGCGCGCGATGCCTGTGGGGCGTGCCATATCCAGGCGATCGAGAGCGCCGAACGCTCGATCATGGCGACCGGCGCCATGCTGTGGGGTGGGGCGAGCTACAACAACGGCATCCTGCCCTTCAAGAACTACCTGCTGGGCGAGGCCTATACCCGCGACGGCAAGGCCGCGAAGATCACCACACCGGGCGCCGGGCCAGACGGCAAGCTCTCGCAAGACCAGATCGCGCGCGGTGTCCTTGCGGAAATGTATCCGCTGCCGACCTGGCACGTGATCCCGCCGGGCGATATCTTCCGCGTGTTCGAGCGCGGCGGGCGCACGATCAACTCGCAGTTTCCGGAAATCGGCCTGCCCAATCCGACCGGCCAGATCCAGCGTCTGGAAGAGCCGGGGCGGCCCGATCTCAAGCAGTCGAACCGCGGCCCCGGCACGGGCTTGCGCGTCGCGATTCCGGTGCTCAATATCCACAAGACCCGCCTCAATGATCCCTTCACCTGGTTCATGGGCACCAATGACCAGCCGGGTGACTATCGCCATTCGGGCTGCGCTTCGTGCCACGTGATCTACGCCAACGACCGCGAGCCGCGCCATTCGCTGATCTATGCGCAATATGGGCGCGACGGTCAGTCGATCTCGGTCGATCCGACCATCGCTGCCAAGCTCGAGCACGCAGCCGGCTATGGCAAGGGCAAGCGCCGCCATGGGGCGGTCAAGGAACCGGGCCAGAGCCGAGACGATGCTCACGGCGGGGCGAGCGGGCCGGGCAAGGATGCCGACGACACGCTCACCTATAACGGGCAGCAGAAGGAGAAGGGCCACCCGCTCCAGCACGTCTTCACCCGCGCCATTCCCACCAGCCAGTGCATGAACTGCCACATGCACCAGCCCAACATCTTCCTGAACTCGTTCCTCGGCTACACCATGTGGGATTATGAGTCCGACGCGCCCTTCATGTGGCCGGAACAGCAGAAATATCCCACCGCCGAGGAAGTGCGCGCTGTTAATGATCGCAATCCCGAAGGCGCCGCGCCGCGCGGCAAGTGGGCCGATCTCGACTTCCTGCGCAACGTGTATGACCTGAACCCCAAGCTCAAGGACACCCAGTTCGCCGACTACCACGGCCACGGCTGGAACTTCCGCGCGATCTTCAAGCGTGACCGTGAGGGCAACCTGCTCGACGCCGAAGGCAATATCATCGATCCCGAAGATCCGGAGAAGTGGCGCCGCAAGGACGAGGGCCAGTTCGTCGGGCCCGGCAAGAATCCGGGCAAGGCGGTTCACTTGATGGACATCCACGCCGAAGTCGGGATGCAGTGCGCCGATTGCCACTTCGAGCAGGATAGCCACGGCAACGGGCTGATCTATGGCGAAGTCGCCAATGCGATCGAGATAACCTGCAAGGACTGCCACGGCACGCCCGACGCCTACCCGACGCTGCGCACCAGCGGCCCGGCGGCGCCGCCCGAAGGCCACAACCTGTTGCTGCTGCGCAATCCCGATGGCAAGCGGCGGTTCGAATGGATGGAAGGTGCCGATGGCCGGCGCAAGCTGATCCAACGCTCGATCGTCGATCCCAATCTCGAATGGGAGATGAGCCTCGTCAAGGACAGCGTCGATCCGGCCACGCCGGAATTCAACGCCAAGGCGGCGCGCGCCAAGCTCGTCAGCCGGTATGGCGCGGAAACCGGCAATTTCGAATTTGGCACCGGTATCCCGGCAGACGAGCGCGCGCACCGCGATCCGGACATGGCGTGCTTCACCTGTCACCTCTCCTGGACGACCAGCTGCGGCGGCTGCCACCTGCCAATCGAGGCCAACTGGAAGAGCAAGGTCCACCGCTACGAAGGCGGCGAGACGCGCAATTTCGCGACCTATAACCCGCAGGTTGCGCGCGATGAAATGTTCCAGCTCGGCAAGCACATGACCACCAAGGGCGGCCAGATTGCGCCCGTGCGTTCGTCCTCGGCGCTGGTGCTCTCCTCGACCAACATAAACCGCGAACGAATCTATGTGCAGCAGCCGCCGATTTCCGCGATCGGCTTTTCCTCGCAAGCCTTCGCGCCGCACTTTCCGCACACCGTGCGCAAGACCGAGACCAAGACCTGCACCGATTGCCACCTGTCGGCCAAGGATGACAACAACGCAATCATGGCGCAGCTGCTGTTGCTGGGCACGAACTATGTCAATTTCGTCGGGCTCAATGCATGGGCCGGGCTCGAAGGCGGGTTCCAGGCCACGCGCGTGACCGAATATGATGAGCCGCAAGCGGTGATCGGATCCTACCTTCACCGCTATGCCTATCCCGATTACTGGAAGCTCCACGTCGAACAGAACGGCCGCGAATTGAAGAACTGGGTGCGCGGCAAGACCTTCGACAAGAACCTCTCGGGCGAGACCCATCCGATGGAGGAATTCGTCAACATCCACGAGGGCACGCCGGACCGCGTGGGCTGCCTCCAGCTGCGCGGCGAATATATGTTCGTGGCCGAGGGCAAGGGCGGCTTTGTCGTCTATGACGTTGCCAGCATCGCCAACAAGGGCACCTCGGAGCGCATCCTCAAGGGGCCGTTCTCAGCTCTGGGCCATGACACGCAGGTCAAGACCACCAATGCCACCTGCATGGCGCTGGCCACCAATCAGCCGGTCGCGCCCGCGCGCAACACCGAAAAGATGCGTGAGATGAACCAGGAACAGCCGTTCCTGCCGATCTACAACTACGCCGCGGTGACCGACAGCGTGGAAGGTCTGATCCTCGTCGACGTCAACACGCTGGCGGATGGTGAATTCCGCAACAACCAGCTGCGTCGCAAGGTCTATGCCGACGGTACGACCGCGTGGAACCCGGACGGGGTGCTCAATGGAGCACGGCACATCGTGCTGGCGGGCGAAGTGGCCTACATCACTGCGGACAAGGGGCTGGTGGTGGTCGACCTCGCCAATCCTGACGCGCCGCGGCTGGCCGCGGTGCGCGCGCTTCGCGATGCCCGGGCAAGCGCGGTGCAGTTCCGCTACCTGTGGGTGAGCGATGCCGACGGGGTAAAGCTGTTCGATGTCACCTCCCTGCGCAATCCGGTCGCCGTGCCCGAGGCGAGTGTGCCGCTCGCCGATGCGCGGCGCATCTATATTGCGCGCACCTATGCCTATGTCGCGGCCAAGGCCGATGGTCTGGTGATCCTCGATGTCAAGAACCCCACGCGCCCGCGGATCTTCCAGAAGGTGACCTTCGATGGTCTGCTCAACGATGCCGAGGACGTGATCGTCGCCTCCACCAATGCCTCGCTCTTCGCTTACGTCGCGGACGGGAGGAACGGGATCAAGGTGCTGCAACTCACCAGCCCTGCAAGCCAGCGCAATTTCTACGGCTTCAGCCCTGCACCAGTGCCCGAACTGATTGCCTGGGCGAAGACGCCAACACCGGCCATCGCGCTCAGCAAGGGCCTCGATCGCGACCGTGCGGTGGATGAGACCGGTGGGCAGATCGCGGTTTTCGGGCGGCTCGGCTCGCGCCCCTTCACCCGGCCTGAGATGGAGCGGCTGTTCATGACCCGCAGCGGCGTGCCGTGGAAGGTGAGCGACGATGTCGACATGAACCGCTGGGTTGGCCGCAGCCCGGGGGGAGCGCAACGGGCCAGCGCGCGCAACTAGGCGCTTGCTCGAGGCGAAGCCAAGCCGAAACGCGGCAAGCCGCGATCGAGACGGGGTGGACGATCATCAGCCATCCTGGCCTTGCGATGATGCCTTGCGGGAAGCGATGTGCGCTGCTCAGCGCTCGGCGAACATGCCTTCGATCATCGGCTGCAAGCCGGCGTGAAAGCGCGCCAGTATCTGCCAGTCGCCCACGCTTTCGTAATGCGATACGAGGCTGGTGCCGTCCCACCGGTGCAAGGCATAGGTCGGGGGTTCGGTGACGATCAGCTCGCGGTCATCGGGCACTTTCTGGTCGATCGGGGTGAGGTCCATCGCTACCAGCGGCGCGACCGAAGGCGTGACGCCCAGTGGGATGCCGGCGAAACGGGTGGTGATCGGGCGATGCAGATGCCCGCAATGGATTGCCTGCACCTGCGACTGTCCGGTGAGCACTTCGCGCAGGCGCTCCATCCACGGCTCGTGCTGGCCCGGATCCATCCATTCTATCCCGGCGACCACCGGCGGGTGGTGCATGAAGATCAGCGTCGGCTGCTCGGGCGCCTCGCCGAGCCGATCGGCTAGCCAGCGCGCCCGCGCTTCGCAGAAGGCGCCCCCGTGGCGACCTTCTTCCAGCGTATCGAGACAGATGATACGAAGCCCAAGCCGCGCCTCGATGACATAGTGCAGAAAGCCACCGTCAGCCGGGGTCACCTGCGGGAAGGCCCCCAAAAGGCCTGCACGGCTGTCGTGATTGCCGACCATCGGTGCGATCGGGAAAGGCATCTCACGCAGCAGATCGGCGGCCTTGGCGAAGCTTTCCGCATCGCCGTGGTCGGTGATGTCGCCCGACAGAACCAGCATATCGGGCATGTTGGGGCCTGACCGCAGCCGCTCCAGCGTGGCGCGGAACCGGGTGAGGTTCAGTTCCTCGGGCTTGTCATCGGGGGCGAAGCCGACATGAATGTCGGTCATCTGCGCGATCAGCACCGCCTGAGATGAAGTTGTAGCGTTCCCGCCCATCGTCAATTTCTAGCGGTCCCTGCGATTGCTGCAACCCGCGCTCTCACCAGGGGCGGGGCGGCGGGCTGGTAGTGCGGTTCGGGTCCCTTGGGCGACCACTGGCCCGAAGGGACGTGATAGGAATGACACATCGCGCAGGACGAGGGCACGATCTTCCTGGTTTTCACTGCCGTCGCTCCGAGGTGGCAATCGCGGCAAGACTTGAGATCGGGGATCAGCAGGTCGCTAGCCTGTTTCGAGGTGTCGGCGGCGTGGCAATCGGTGCATTTCTCTTTTTTGTGCGCCTCGTGGCTGAAAAAACCGCTGACGAGGAAGCGATCGGGCAGGTTGACCGGAATCAGATCGGCCTGCCCGGCCTTGCGGGTGGGAATGTGGCACTCGGTGCAAATCCCGCCTTCCGAAAGCGCGTTGGACAGGCCGATATAGGCGCGCACCGGCCGACCGAAATCGGCAGCATAGGTCCCGCCGCGCGCGAACTGGCCGGGGCGCTTGCGGCTTGAGGCCGGCGTGGCGCGCGGACCGGTGCTGATGCGCGCAAGGTCTTCCGCCAGATGCTTGACATTGCCGTGGCGCAGCTTGCTGAAGCCGCCTCCGGCCGTGCGCCCGGAAACGAGGCTGTGGCAGCTCTCGCAGGCGTCCTCCATCTTCACCTGCTTGAAGCCGATCTTGTCGGCGTTGAGGTTGTGGCAGTCCTTGCATTCGAGCGGTTTGCCATAGCGGGGAAGGCTCACCGCCATCCGCGCCGCGCCGCCGCGGGCATTCATGTGGACATCATGCGGGAACTTCAGCCCGCTACGTTCGACCGGTCTGGTGTCGAGCGAGGCGCGCACCGGCTTGGTCGCACCGAAGCTGGCGTAGAATACCGGGCGGAACTGCGGGTGCGCTTTGCCGAAATCATGCGCGTCGGCCAGTTTGGTGTCGGTCAGGCGACTGTCGAGATTGTCGTGGCAGTCCGCGCAGAAGGCTTCGCTGGCCGGCTGCTGGCGGACCTTGCCTTCATGCTCGCTGTGGCACGAGACGCAGCCCAGCGGGCCTTCCTTGCCGAGGCTTTGGGCGATGTTCCATTGCAGCGCATCACCGACGGACAAGGCCGGCATCCCCTTGGTCTGACGCGGCATCGCAGCGTGAGCGGCGGTGTCCTTGTGGCACGAGATGCAGGTTTCATCCTGCACGCTCTCGAAAGCCTTGACGTGGCAGCTCTCGCAATTGTCCTCAAGGCTGTGGTGCCGGAGCGAGAGATCGCCGGTCGACCAGGCGGCATCCATCAGCACCTGACCAGGGGTCTTGCCCTCTGGATCGTTCTTGGCCGGCGTGCGCAGCAGGTGGCTGCCGATCGGAACGAGCAGCAGCAACAGCGCAATCGCGCCGGCGAAGATCCAGCTCATCGCGCGCTTGGACGGCAGCACGCTGGCGAGCGCGAAGCCGCGCAGCGCATCGTCCTTGCCCTCGTCCGGGATGATCTGGCGGATGGTGATCGAGATATTGCCGTCGCTCTCGCGCGCCACGGCAAGGCGTGCGGTCCCCAGCGCGATCTCGCCTCCGGTGCGCGGGTCGATCACGCCTTGGGTGACGGTGCGCCCGTCGAGCCCGAACCCCAGCGTACCGAGCGCGGCGGCGAGCAAGGTGCCGTCGGACTGAAGAACAAGACGGACGTGGTTCTGCTCGACTGCCAGGTCGGGCAGGTGGATATCGTTTTCTGCTGCACGCCCGATCGTCAGGCTGGCCTGATCGACCATGCGGTCGCGGACGATTTCGCGCCCGGCGGCGGTCAAATCAATGGTGCGGATCAGGAATGCCATCGCCCGTTCCTCACCAGTAGTAAAACACGCTGATGACGTGCGCGGTGAGCGCGGCGAGCAGTGCGATGGTCAGCGGGATGTGGATGAACAGCCAGATCTCCAGCATCGCGCGGATGCGCAATTGCCCGCGGATCTGGGCGAGCTGTTCGCTGCGCTTTTCGAGCAGCGCCGTGACACGGGTGGCGGCTTGCGAGCCGGTGCCGATGGCCCTCAGCGCCCGTGCCGTTGCACAGCCCGGATAGCTGCCGGTAAGCCGCGCGACCGGCCCGCCGGCAAAGACGTCCTGTTCCAGCGCCGCGATCACCATATCGGCCTCGGCCCGCCCGAGCGGCTGGGCCGCGCTTTCGAGCTGGCGGTCGATCGCGGTCAGCGCCTCCAGCATCTGCTTGCGGGTCATTTCCTTGCGATTGGCCGACAGGCTCTGCGGCAGCGTGGCATAGACATAGACACCGTAGATCCCGGAGAAGATCACCAGCAGCATCAGCACATAGGCGAGCGTGTGGACGTTCCAGCCGATCTGGAAGCCCGTGTGCAGCGTGCCGATGACAAGCAATGATAGACCGAGATAGACATGGGCCGAGGTCCACGCCTTGAGGCTCCACGCCCCCGGATTGATGCGCCGCTTCCTCACTCCCAGCAGCGAGAGCCACAGGATCAGCGCAAAGCCGATGGTGCCCAGCGTATAGCCGTACCACGATCCGCCGTTGGGGCGCGGCTCCTGATCGATCAGCAGATAGCCCGCAATCGCAGCCAGACACAGGCCGAGCGCGATCCACAACCAGCGAAAGCCCTTGTGCTTCAGAAAGCTGACGTGATCGGAATCGCGCCGCCGCTCGTCCTGCGCGAACCGTCCGATGCCACCGGTTGCCTTGGTTGCCATTACTCGGCGTCCTCGGTGAGCTTGGTGAAGGTCAGGAACTTGTCTGGGCTGACGCGGATCGCCGCCCCGGTCGGGCAGGCGCGCACGCAGGCCGGGCCACCATCGATGCCGGAGCACATGTCGCACTTTATCGCCTGCTTCGGCTTCTGCACGCCCTCGGCCTCGATGGCCTTCTTGCGCCAGCTGTAGGAGGGCTCGCCCGGCCCGGGGCCCTTGCCGAACAGCATCCATTGCAAGAGGCTTGGCTTCTTGGGCGGCTTGGCATCCATGCGGATCACGCCGTAGGGGCAGTTGCGCTGGCAATTGCCGCAGCCGATGCAGGTCTCGTCGATGAACACCTCGCCGTCCGGCCCGCGCTTGATCGCGTTTGGCGGGCAGTCGGCCATGCAGTGCGGGTGCTCACAATGGCGGCACGAGGTCGGCACATGCAGGTGGGCGTAGGTCTTGCCTGCCTCGCGATCGAGCCGCGAGAGTCCGTCATGGCTATCGGCGCAGGCCCTTTCGCAGTTGTCGCAGCCGATGCACAGCTTCTCGTCGATCAGCAGCACGTCGGTCGCCTCGCCGATGCCGTTGTCGACGAGGAACTGCGCGGTCTTGGAATAGAGATCGACCGCGCCGGAGAAGCTGTCCTTCTGCGCTTCGATGAAGGCATTGGTGGCGCGCCGGCCCTCCATGTCCTTGAGTGCGCGCTCGCGCAGCCGCGGGTTCCTGTCGAGCAGTCGGAGGAAGCCCTCGCCCGGCAGGCGGATCACTTCCGACTTGATCGCCGCCTTGACCGTCGCGGTACGCTTCGACCCGTCGATCACCGCCATTTCGCCAAAGTATGATCCGGCGGGCAAGTAGGAGAGGAACACCGGCCTGTCGCCGATTTGCTTTTCGACGATCATCGAGCCGCGGCGGATGATGAACACATCCTTGTCGTCCGCGCCTTCGGCCACAACCACTTCGCCTGCTCGCTTTTCCTCGACCTGGGCGGCCTCGACCAGTGGTGCGACATCCTCGCGCGTCAGCCCCGATCCGAACATCTGCAGCAGCTGGCGCTCGATCGAGATGCGTTCGATGGCATTCTTCGCGGATGGCACCTGCGATTGCAGTTTGAGCGCGGCAAGGCGCGAGATTTCGACCACGATGGTGTCTTCCGCCGCACGGATGGTCGCCCCGCGGCGGCGTCCGGAAATCAGGCCCACCTCGCCGAAGATCGAGCCGGTCTCGATCGGGATGGTGACCGAGGGATCGGCGGGGTTCACTTCCACCGCAACCGAGCCGCTGGCGATCCCGAACAAAGAGGAGCCGGGCGCATTGCGCTCGAAGATCACTTCGCCAGGAGCATAATATTTCACTTCGCTGTCGAGCATGAACTCGCGCATCTGGAGCGGGTTCATGCCGTTCAGAATCGACACGTTGGCGCGCAGGAACTCGAGCCATTCCTCGGTGCTGCGCTTGCCGGGGAGATTTGCGAACTTGGCGGCGATGATCGGTTCGTCGGCGGGCTTCAAGTCGGTGTTGCCGTTGATGAACTCGATGACGTCGTGGCCCTGGTTCATGCAGTGCTTGATCAGCGGATAGCCCGCCAGGGCGCCAATCACGAAGATGCCCGGCGCGGTCGATTCGAACACCGGCGAAAGCTTGGGGAAGGCGCCGCGATCCTCGCTGGTGAACTCGATCCCGCATTCCTCGACAAAGGCGCGGGGCGGGGCCGAACCGATCCGCGCGATCACCCGGTCGCAGCGAATGCGGATCTCGCCGTCGCGGGTTGCGAGCGTGATCCACCCCGGCTCGATCGCCTTGGTCTCGCTTTCAAAGCGGATCGTGAGCTTGCCCGCTTCGTGATCGGCCATCAGCGCGCTGACATTGGCCGGTTTGGCGGTCGGGAATTCGGTGCCGCGGTTGAGGATCGAGACGGTGTTGCGCTGCGCCGGATCCTCGGCAAGCCCGCGGGCGTTTTCGATCCCCGCGTCACCCGTGCCGACAACCACGATATGTTCGTCGACATATTCGGTCGGATCGTCGAGCTGGTACTGCACATGCGGCAGATCAGCGCCCGGGCAGCGCATCCGGTTGGGGTTGCCCTGCGTCCCGATGGCGAGGACCACGTTCTCGGCCATCACCGTCTCGCCATTGGTCAGCTCGATGGCATAGGGCGGGGCGTGGCGCTGGATTTCCTTGACGTTCCTGGTGCCGTCGCGCGCGCGGGTGACAATCTGCTGCACCGAGCCAGGGATCGGAGCGCCGGTGCCGCGGATCGCCTTGGCTTCGGCATGATACTTCACATTGACCTTGTGGCCGGCGATCTGCTCTTCCCAGATGGCGAGGATCGTCTCGCGCTTGCCTGCGTCGAAATCGATGTCCGAGCGCAGCACCAGATTGGAGGGCGTCGCCATGACGTGCTTGCCCTTCTGGTATTTGTAGATCGTATCCGAGAGGTGATCGGTCTTTTCGAGCAGCACGTGGCTGATGCCGAGCGCCGCGGCTCGTGCGGCGGCGCTCAGGCCCGCAGGGCCAGATCCGATGATCGCGACCTTGAACACCCCGGTCACCTATCCTCCCCCCTTCGTGGATAGATCGCACCTTCATGCACACCATACCCAATTGCGCCTTGGATGCCAGAGCGAATTGCCCGTTTTTGCGCGCGATGCTAGCGAGGCAGGATGGGAACGAGCGAACAGTCCGCCAGGGGCGGGTCATCGAAGGCGGGATGGATATTGCTGGGGGCGGCGCTGCTGCTCGCCGCGGGCTCGATCGGCTACAATCTTTCCCAAGGTGCGGGTGGCGGATCGGATGAAGCCGCTGCGACTGATGCGCCGCAGACAATCGAAGAGTTGCGCGCCGCTGCCGAGGCGTCGAAGGACGACGCCGGGCCATGGGCGGACCTCGCCTTTGCCTATTTCCAGGCGGGGGAATTCGGCGAGGCGGCCGGAGCCTACCGCCGCGCGGTCGCAATCGATCCGGCTGCGGCGGTGCTGTGGTCGGCGCTGGGTGAGGCGCTGGTGATGGCCTCGAAGCGCGATCCGCTCCCCCCCGAGGCGCTGGCCGCGTTCGAGAAGGCGGTGGCGCTCGATCCGCAAGACCCGCGGGCGCGCTATTTTCTTGCCGCCAAGAAGGATCTCGACAAGGATCATGAAGGCGCGATCGCCGCTTGGCTCGATCTTCTCGCCGACACCCCGCCAGGCGCGCCGTGGGAGGCAGATCTGGTGCGCACGATCGAACAGGTCGGGAAGATGAACCAGATCGATGTCGCCGCGCGCCTCGCCAAGGCGCGGGAGGGCCGCAAGCCCGCGATCCTCGCCCCAGGTTCGGGCAGCATAGCCGGCGATGCCGCCTCGCCCAATGTCCGCGGGCCGAGCGCGGCCGAGGTCGCCGCAGCAAGCAGCCTGAAGCCGTCCGAACAGCGCCAGATGGCCGAAGGCATGGTCGCCCGGCTCGAGGAGCGGCTGAGGAGGCAACCCCGAAACCCTGACGGCTGGGTGATGCTGATGCGCAGCCGCATGACCTTGGGCGAACCGGCCAAGGCCAGGGCTGCGCTGGAAGCGGCGATCAAGGCCAATCCGGACGAGGCCGCCGAGCTCAAGCGCCAGGCAGCGGTGCTGGGGATCAGCTAGGCGCCAGCGTCCGACGAAGACGAAGCGTGCCCAGAGCGCCGGATCGCGCAGGTCAGCGTCCTGTCCGCGCGCCATCGCCATCTGCGCGCTCATTGCGAACAGGGCTAACACCGGGCGACAGGTGGTGGCTGAAAGATCGGCGACTTTCAGGCCAAGGAAGCGGGGCAGATCGTCATAGCCGCCGATCTGCACGCCATCGATGATGGTTTGGGGTGTGTTGGCCACCCCGTTTTGAGCCCTGAAGCGATCGGTCTCCTTGCGCGTGGCGAGATGGTGATCTTCCACCACATAGCTTCTGGATTCCAGCAGGTGGCGCGACTTGAGCCCCTAGGGCCAGGCATGGCCTGCATCACCATGCGGTAGCGAAGGCCCATCATGGGTTGCGATGCCATGTCGGATCAACCTTGAGCCAAGCGAGGAGAATCCGTACATAGCTCCTGTATCATAGTACGGTTTCAAGAGTTTGAAATGAAGATTGGTGATCTGGCGAGTGCCGGCGGTGTCTCGGTCGAGACGATCCGCTTCTATCAGCGCCGCGGACTGCTTGCCGAGCCGCCGCGCGCAAAGGGAGTGCGGCGCTACACGGCAGCGGATCTGGAGCGGCTGCGCTCGATCCGGGCGGCGCAGACAGCGGGCTTCACGCTTGAGGAGATCGCCATCCTGCTCGGCCTCGAAAGCGACGACCGCGCTGCCGCCCGCGCGCTTGCCGAAGCCCGCATCATCGCGATTGACGAAAAAATCGCGACCCTCACAAGGATGCGTGCCGCGCTCAAGGAGCTGGTTGACGACTGCGCGAAAGGCGCGAAGGGTCCGTGCCCGATCCTGGCCGCCTTCCGCATTCCCGAGCAAGGCCAGTCGCAAGGCACCCCGAACCGCGCCCGCCGCGTGTAGGAACGCATGACCGTGCCCCCGCTTTCCCGTCGCGGCCTTTTCCGTGCCGCCGGTGTCGCCTCGGCCCTTGCCGCCTTGCCCGCATGGGCGCGGGGCCACTCGATCCACCGGCAGCGCGGCGGCACGCCCATCCGCCCCGGCTTTGACGAGCTTGCA
Source organism: Erythrobacter tepidarius (assembly GCF_002155695.1). Lineage (GTDB taxonomy): Bacteria > Pseudomonadota > Alphaproteobacteria > Sphingomonadales > Sphingomonadaceae > Erythrobacter > Erythrobacter tepidarius. Next base: position 174,201 of record NZ_MUYJ01000002.1, on the reverse strand, counting down.
GGCCCGGTGATCGACCTTTCGGTGGGCCATGGCCCGCGCATCGTGCAGGGTCGCAAAGGGCATGGCATCGCCATAAACGGGAGCGTTCCCGGCCCACTCCTCCGCCTCAAGCAAGGCGATAGCGTCCGCCTCAACGTCACCAACCACCTCGCCGAAGACACCTCGATCCACTGGCACGGGCTGCTGGTGCCGTTCCACATGGACGGGGTGCCGGGAATCAGCTTTCCGGGCATCAAGCCGGGGCAGACCTTCACCTACGAATTCCCGGTGCGGCAGTCTGGCACCTACTGGTATCACAGCCATTCGGGCTTGCAGGAACAGGCTGGCCATTATGGCCCGCTGGTCATCGATCCGGCAGGCGAGGAACCGGCGGAGTATGACCGCGACTACATCCTGCTGTTGAGCGAGTTCACCCCGCTCGACCCGCACAAGATCATGCATCGGTTGCGCACCGGCAAGGGCTATTTCAACTTCCAGCAGACCAGTTGGAGCGATGATTACCCGCTCTCCGCCGAGGATCGCCGGATGTGGGCTGAAATGCGGATGCCTGCGACGGATATCGCGGACGTGACGGGTTCGACCTACACCTACCTGGCCAACGGGCGCGGGCCGCAAGAGGGGCTGGAATATCTGTTCCGCCCTGGCGAGCGCGTCCGCCTGCGCGTCATCAACGGCGCGGCGATGACCTTCTTCAACCTGCGCATCCCCGGCCTGCCGATGACGGTGATCGCCGCCGACGGCCAGAACGTGAAGCCGGTCGAAGTCGACGAGTTCCAGATCGGCACGGCGGAAACCTACGACGTGATCGTGGAACCACGCGCCGAAGCCTATAGCATCGTCGCGGAAAGCATGGACCGCTCCGGCATGGCGCTGGCCACGCTGGCAAGCCGTCCCGGCGCCCGCGCAGCCATCCCGCCGCTTCGCCAGCCGCCGCTGCTCGACATGGGCGACATGGGCATGAACCATGGCGACGGGGGACATGGCGCGCACAGCATGGACGGCATGAAAATGCGCGACACCCTGCTCTTGCCGCCCGACGTGAAGGTGGGGCCGGGGATCGACATGGTTTCGATGGCTCCGGTCGACAAGCTGGGCGACCCTGGCCTCGGCCTGCGCGACGTGGAGCACCGGGTGCTCAATTACCGGATGCTCTCGGCGCTCGAACCCAATGCCGACACCCGCGAACCGTCGCGCCTGCTCGAATTGCACCTCACCGGCAACATGGAACGCTACATGTGGTCGTTCGACGGCGAAATGTATTCCGCAGTCCATGACAGGCCGATCCGCTTTGCCTGGAACGAACGGGTGCGGGTGAAGCTCGTCAACAACACCATGATGGCGCACCCCATCCACCTGCACGGGATGTTCTTCGAGCTGGTCAACGGCGAGGACGCCGCCCACCAGCCGCGCAAGAACGTGGTGATCGTCCAGCCTGGCGCATCCGTGCAGTTCGATCTCACCGCCAACGAGCCTGGTGACTGGGCGTTCCACTGCCACCTGCTCTACCACATGCATGGCGGCATGATGCAGACCGTCACCGTCATGGGCCCGCCGGAGAGCGGCACGTGAGGATTGCGATCGCTTTCGCGCTTCTGGCGACCGGCTCGCCGCTCGCCGCGCAGCACCGGCAACACGCGCCTGCCGGGGAGCAGAAAGATCATGCCGCGCATGAGGCTGTCGGCGCACAGGATCCGGACGCCGGCCACGACCTGCACGCAGGGCACGCGATGAACGATGCAGCCGAGCCAGCCTCTCCGGGGCCGAGCATGGAAACCCCTCCTCCCGCATCCGCCGGAAGCGGGCCGCCGCGCGCCGCCGACGCGATCTGGGGCAGCGCGGCAATGGCCGCCTCGCGCGAGGAACTGCGCCGCACCCATGGCGATTTTCCGGTGTTCTGGCTTCAGGGTGACCGGCTGGAGACGCAGCTGCGCGAGGGCCAGGACCTCTATCTGTGGGATATCCAAGGCTATTACGGCGGCCCCACCAGCCGCCTGTGGTTCAAGAGCGAGGGCGAGGGCGAGTGGGGCGCCTCGCCCGAGGATGCCGAAGTCCAGGCGCTTTATGCCCGCGCCTTCGCGCCCTTCTGGGACATGCAGGCAGGCATCCGCCAAGATATCGCCGGGCCCGACACCACCCATGCGGTGATCGGCGTGCAGGGCCTTGCACCCTACATGTTCGAGATCGACGCCGCGCTGTTCCTCTCTCATCGCGGCGACCTGACCGCGCGGATCGAAGGCGAGGTCGACCAGCGCATCACCCAGCGCCTGATCCTCCAGCCGCGCATCGAGGCCAATCTGTCCGCGCAGGACGTGCCCGAACTCGGCATCGGGGCGGGGATCGACCAGATCGAGGCCGGCGCGCGGCTGCGCTATGAATTTCGTCGCGAATTCGCGCCCTATATCGGCATCGAGCAATCATGGCGGACCGGCAAGGGCGCGGATTTCGCGCGCGCTGCCGGACAGGCTTCCTCTTCCACCAGCCTTGTGGCGGGCATCCGTTTCTGGTTCTGAACGATGAAGGACATTCCTATGCGTATCCCTGCCGTGCTTGCCGCTCTCGCCCTTGCCGCGCTCACGCCCTCGGCGCTGCTCGCCCATGTCAAACTGGCCGGATCGACGCCTGCTGCCGGCAGCGAGGCCAAGGCTCCCAGAACCGTCACCCTGATCTTCGACATGCCGGTTGATCCCGCCACTGCGGCGGCAAGCATCATCATGACTGCGATGCCGGGCATGGCGAACCACGGCGAGATGCCGATCCGCAACTTCACGCCGCGCTGGTCGCAGGACGGTCACACACTGACTTTGGCGCTGCCCAAGCCGCTGCCGGCCGGCACCTACGAGGTGCGCTGGCAGGCTTCTGCCGCCGACGGGCACATGATGACGGGAACCGTGAGCTTCGAGGTTCGGTAGGCCCGAGGTCGCTAGGCGCTGCGCTCTGGCCGGGGGCCGCCCGCCCGGGCCGGTCGCCTGCGTTCCCTACACGACGCCAAACGCCAGCATCGCGTCGGCAACCTTCTTGAAGCCGGCAATATTCGCGCCCTTGACGTAGTCGATGTAACCGTCGCCCTGATCGCCATAGCGGATGCAGCTGTCATGGATGCCCTTCATGATGTCCTTGAGCATCTGCTGGAGCTCTTCCTCCTTCCACGAGCGGCGTTCGGAGTTCTGGCTCATTTCGAGGCCCGAAACCGCCACGCCGCCCGCGTTCGAGGCCTTGCCCGGGGCGTAGAGGATCTTGTGGTGCTTGAAGACGTGCACCCCGTCGAGGTCGGTCGGCATGTTCGCGCCTTCCGAAACTGCCTTGCAGCCGTTGGCGATCAGTGTCTTGGCATCCTCTCCCAGCAATTCGTTCTGCGTGGCGCAGGGCAGGGCGACGTCGCAGGGCACGCCCCATGGGGTCTTGCCGGGGTGGAAAGTCGCCCTGGGGAAGGCCTCGACATATTCCTCGATCCGGCCGCGACGGTGGGTCTTGTGGGTTTTCACCCAGTCGATCTTTTCCTGGTCGATACCGTCGGGATCGTGGATGAAGCCACCGCTGTCCGAAAGGGTCAGCACCTTGCCGCCGAGCTGCACGATCTTTTCCGCCGCATGGGTGGCGACATTGCCCGATCCTGAGATCACCGCGGTCTTGCCGGCCACGCCCTCGCCCTTGGTCGCCAGCATGTTTTCGAGGAAATAGACCGCGCCGTAGCCGGTCGCTTCGGTGCGGATCAGCGAGCCGCCCCATTCCAGCCCCTTGCCGGTGAGCACGCCGGTGAAGTGGTTGGTGATGCGCTTGTACTGGCCGAACATGAAGCCGATCTCGCGCGCGCCCACGCCGATGTCGCCCGCCGGAACGTCGACATCGGCGCCGATGTGGCGATAGAGCTCGGTCATGAAGGACTGGCAGAAGCGCATGATCTCGCGCACCGACTTGCCCTTGGGATTGAAGTTGGCCCCGCCCTTTCCGCCGCCCATCGGCAGGCCGGTGAGCGCGTTCTTGAAGGTCTGTTCGAAGGCCAGAAACTTCAGCACCGACTCGTTCACCGAGGGGTGGAAGCGGATGCCGCCCTTGTAGGGGCCGATCGCATTGTTGTTCTGCACGCGCCAGCCGCGCTGCACGCGGATGTTGCCGTTGTCGTCCTCCCAGCACACCCGGAACGAGACCACGCGATCAGGCTCAGCGATGCGGCGCAGGATCTGCTGCGCGTGATACTCCTCCTTGTCCTGGATGAATTCGAAAATGTCCTCGGCCACTTCCTGCACGGCCTGGACGAATTCCGGCTGATGCGGATTGCGCTTCTTCACGCCCTCCATGAAGCCGTTCAAGTCGACGTGATCAGTAACCGCCATGAGATTCCCCCCCCCTCTCGAATAGATCTGATTATGCGATCGATGGAAACTCCGCTTGTCGTTATGCGGCAAATTATCAGCGCAAGGCGAGATTCCTGCAAGCGGGTTTCGGGAGGGTGTCGGGGCAGGTTTAGATGGCCGAACTGAAGCGGCGCCGGGTGACGGCACGATAGCTGTCGAACAGCGCGGCGATGCCGCGCGCATAGGGCAGGCCGCCTGGCATGATCCGCAAGATGTTGCCATCGAGGCTAGCAAGGCCGCGGGCAATGTAGGGCGCGAGCCGCGGACGCGCCTCGGCGATGAGGCAGGGCGAAAGCGCCGCTTCATGGCGGCATAGGAGCGCCGTAATCACCTCGCCGCGCAAACGGTCTTCGGGTGAGCGGATGATGCCGTGACTGGCCGAAAGCCGCCCCTCGGCTGACAGCGCGCGGTAGCGGCCATTGTGCTTCTCGTTCTGCGCGAGCAGACCGGGAAAGCCACTGATCGCGGTGGCGCCCATGCCGATCAGCACTTCGGCGCAATCATCGGTGAAGCCCTGAAAATTGCGCCTAAGCGTGCCGTCGTGCGTTGCCTTGGCCAGCGCGTCATGGGGCAGGGCGAAGTGATCGAAGCCGACCGCCGCATAGCCGCCTGCAGTGAGGAATTCATGCGCCTTGGCGGCCATGGCAAAGCGCGCTTCGGCACCCGGCAGGGCGTCTTCGGGGATCATCGTCTGGCGCGGCACCATGTGCGGCACATGGGCATAGCCGAACACCGCCACCCGGTCCGCGCCGAGCATTCGTGTATGTTCCAGACTGTCGAGCAAATCGACCATGGTCTGGTGCGGTAAACCGTACATCAAATCGAAATTGAGCGAGGTGACCCCGCCGCTGCGCAGCCAGTCGATGCTGCGGCAGATCATGCCGATGGGCTGTTCGCGCCCGATTGCCTTCTGGCAATGGGCGGCGAAGGTCTGCACCCCCATGCTCGCCCGGGTGATCCCGGCCTCGCGCACCAGATGGCTCCACTCGGCCGTCAGGCTGCGCGGATCGAGTTCGATCGACCATTCGGGCGCGACCAGCGGGAAGTGAGCGTGCAGCGCTTCCACAAGCGCCATGAATTCGCGCGGCTCAATCGCATTGGGGCTGCCGCCGCCAAAGGCGATGCGTCGCACACGTGCAGCTTGCGGCAGCAGGCTGGCGACCGTGGCGAGTTCCTGATGTAGCGCTGCAAGATAAGCCTCAACCCGCGCCCGCTTGCCCGATGCGCCGGTGTTGCAGCCGCAATAGTAGCAGATCTTCTCGCAGAACGGGATGTGGAGGTAGAGCGAGACATCGCCCTCGGCCCCGGCAATCGCGCGTTCGATCGCACCTTGTGCAAGCGGCCCGAAATCCGCGGCGGTGGGATAGCTGGTGTAGCGCGGCACCGGCGTGGCGAGCAGTTCGGGGTGATAGGTCCACATTTTTGTCGGGCGCTCCCTCTTTGCGGCAGACCGCCCGCCCCGCGGTTCGCGCCAGCAAACCCTCGATAAGGCAACGCCGTCAGGCGTCTTTGCGCGAGATCAATTTGCCCGATTTGTCCTTACGACAGGTGCCGGCGTGGCAGCCCTTGGGGTGGCAGTTGCGGTCTTGCTCCGGGGCGCCGTCGCCGACCGGAATGGTAATCGTCCCGCCGTTGCACAGCCGCGCGGTGATCGTGGCGCCTTGTGCCGGGAGCGGCCCGATCATCACCGGCACCAGCGCGGCAAGGGCAAAGGGGAGCAGGGCGGCGTTCATGCGTCCTCCTCCTCCTCATCGATCAGGATGCGGTTGGCTGCGCCTTCCAGGTCGTCATACTGCCCGTCCTTCATCGACCACAGGAAGGCGACAAGCCCCAGCAGCCCCATGCCGAGCGCGATCGGGATAAGGAAGGCGAGGCCGGTCATTGTGCCGCTTTCGCAAGGCGCAGCGAATTGGCGACCACCACCAGCGAGCTCACCGACATGGCAATCGCCGCAATCAGCGGGGTAACGAGGCCAAACAAGGCGAGCGGCACCGCGATCAGGTTATAGGCGATCGCGAAGGCGAAGTTCTCGCGCACGATCCGCATCGTCTTTCGCGCGACCTGCACTGCCAGAGCCACCGGCATCAGCTTTTCGCCGATGAACACCGCATCGGCGGCCTGCTGGCTGGCATCCGAGGCCGTGCCGGGCGCGATCGAGGCGTGGGCGGCGGCAAGCGCGGGGCCATCGTTAAGCCCATCGCCCACCATCAGCGGGCGGCGGCCTTGGGCTTTCAGAGCCTCAAGCGCGGCGAGCTTGGCTTGCGGGCTGGCCTCGGCCGTGGCGGCTAGGCCCAGCTCGCGGGCGAGGGTCTCGACCGGCGCGGCGCGATCGCCCGACAGGATGCTGGCGGACACGCCTTGTGCCGCGAGCGCGGCGAGCGTCGCGGCGGCATCGCAGCGCAGCGGATCGGTGAAGGCGATGATGTGACGCTCGCTACCGATCCTGAGGCAGGTGGCGAGGCCCTGGCCTGCATCCTCCGGTCGTTCGAGGGCAACCTCGATGCCCTCCCAGCGCCCCGTCAACCCGGCACCGCTGACTTCGCGGATAGCGCCCACCGCGGCAGGCTCGACCCCTTCGCGCACCAGCGTGGCGGCGAGGCCACGGCTGAGCGGATGGCGGCTCGTCTGCGCCAACCCCAGCGCGATCGCGCGCTGGTTCTGCGTGAGCGCTCCCACATCGGCGCGTGGGCTTCCAAGCGTAAGCGTGCCGGTTTTGTCGAGCAGGGCGATATCGCATTCGGCAAGGCGTTCGAGCGCGCTTCCGTCCTTCACCAGCAGGCCGCGCCGCAGCAGCGCGCCCGACGCCACCACCTGTGCGGCGGGCACCGCAAGGCCCATCGCGCAGGGGCAGGTGATGATCAGCACCGCGATGGCGATGACGAGCGACTGGTGCCAGCCCGCGCCCGCGATCATCCATCCGGCGAAGGCCAGCGCCGCAAGGCTGTGCACCACCGGGGCGTAAAGGCGCGAGGCGCGGTCGGCGATGCGGACATAGGAACTGCGCGATTGCCCCGCCTCGTCCATCAGCCGGGCGATTTCGGCGAGCGCGGTGTCCTCGGCCACATGGGTCAGGCGGATGCGCAAGGGAGCGGAAAGGTTGATCGCCCCGGCATGGACGATGCTGCCCGGCCCGACCGGCTCGGGCGCGCTTTCGCCGGTGAGCATCGCATTGTCGATCGCGCTGGTGCCGTCCACCACCTCGCCATCGGCGGCCAGCGCCTCGCCGGCCGCGACCAGCACAAGCATTCCCGGATCAAGTTCGGCGGCGGCCATCCGGCGGGTTGTGCCATCGGGGCCGATCACGCTGGCGCTCTTGCCCATCCGCCCGAGCAGCGCGCCAATCTCGGCACGCGTGCGGTCGCGCATCGCCGCATCGAGCGTGCGGCCCGCGAGCAGGAAGAACAGCAGCATCACCGCGCTTTCGAAATAGGCGTGCCCGCCCCCGGCGACGGTTTCGTAGAGGCTGAGCGCCGTAGCGAGGATCACCCCGATCGAGATCGGCACGTCCATGTTGGTGCGGCGGTGGCGCAGCGCCATCCATGCGCTGGCAAAGAACGGGCGGCCCGAATAGGCGATCACCGGCAGGGCGATCAGCGCGCTGAGCCAGTGGAACAGATCGCGCGTCGCGCCGTCCGCGCCCGACCAGATGCTGACCGAGAGCAGCATGATGTTCATCATGCCAAAGCCCGCCACGCCCAGCGCGCGGGTCAGGCGCTTGCGCTCCTTGTCCTCGATCCCCATCGGGTTGTCGGCCACCGGCTGGGCTTCGAAGCCGAGATCGCGCAGGGCTTCGACGAGGCGGCTTTCGTCCATTGCCGGATCGTGCCGGATCGCCACGCGCTTGGCCGAGAAATTGGCACGCGCGGCGGCGATGCCGGCAAGCTTGGGCAATTCTCGCTCGATCTTGGCGATGCACCCGGCGCAGCGCATTCCCGGCACGGTAAAACGGGTGGAGACGAGCGCGGAGGTCTCGCCAACGGGGGCAGGCGAGGGCGCGTTCATGGCAGGGTGCGCTCCTCGGCCCAGGCCCCTTGCGGTGCGACAATGGCGATGCGCATCCGCCAGCGTCCGTCCGCCAGAGCCTTGTCGGAAATCCACCGGCCTTCGCCCGCGCGGGCAAAGGCAAGCAGCCTCGCCTCGCAGTCGCCGAGCGGGCGCTCGGCCTCGGCGGTGACCCGTGCGGCCGTAGGAACCCCGGCGGTGTCGAGCACCACCCGGCCATCGGCGCGCTGCGATGCCTGCACTTGCCATCCGAGCCGGCGCGAGGCTTCGGCCTTGGCCAACCAGTCGTTGTAATTCTGGCTGGCGACGTAGGAATTTTCGACCACCGTGCCGTGGAAGCTGCCGACCGCAATGCGCGCCATTGCCAGATTGACCGCGATCACGATACCGAACCCGCCGGCCAGCGCCAGCGCCATGTGCTTGCCGGTGAAGGTGCCCGATTTGCGCATCATTCGTTCCCCGGCATGGCAAAGGTGGTTTCGGCGAGATCGCTTTCCCTTTGTTCGTCAAGGCTGGTGAGGCGGAAGCGGAAGCTGTTCGCGGCCTCGCCCGGCGGCAGCATGACATAGGCGCGCACCAGCTTGGTGGCGTTGGCGGGCACTTTGATTACCTGCTTGGGCGCGGCATTTTCCATGCTGACCGCCTCGGTCCACATCACCGCGCCCTGCGGCATTCCTTCGAGCGCCACTTCCATCTCGCGCGGGCGGGCTTCCATGTTGCGCAGGCGCAGGGTGTAGGCGTTGCGCACCGATCCATCCTTGAGCAGCATGAACGGCGGGTTGCGATCGGGCGAGACGGTGAGATCGGTATGGGTGCGGGTGCCGAGCGCGAACAGCAGCCCCGCGCCGATCGCCGCCCAGACGCTGAAATAGATGAAGATGCGCGGCCGCAACAGGGCTTTCCACGCCGGGGTGGCGGGCGCACCGGCGGCTTCGGCCTTGCACTGTTCGAGCGTGGCGTAGTCGATCAGCCCGCGCGGGCGGCCGACTTCCTTCATCACCTTGTCGCAGGCATCGATGCACAGCCCGCAGGTGATGCAGCCGATCTGCTGGCCTTCACGGATGTCCACGCCCGTCGGGCACACAGCCACGCACATGTTGCAGTCGATGCAGTCGCCGTATTGGTCAGGGTTCTTGGCTGCCTTCTTGAGGCTCCCGCGCGGTTCCCCGCGCCAGTCCTTGTAGGTGACGATGAGGCTCTTTTCATCGAGCATCGCGGTCTGGATGCGCGGCCAGGGGCACATGTAGATGCACACCTGTTCGCGCATGAAGCCGCCAAGCCAGAAGGTGGTGCCGGTGAGGATCGCGACCGTGGCATAGGCGACCGGCGCGGCGTTGCCGGTCCAGAAATCCACCGTCAGCGTCGGCGCGTCGGCGAAATACATGATCCACGCGCCGCCCGTCCAGAAGGCGATCGCGAGGTAGACCGCCCACTTGGCGGTGCGCCGGGCGATCTTGGAGGCGGTCCACGGGGCCTTGTCGAGCTTGATGCGGGCGTTGCGATCCCCGTCGAAGAAGCGGTCGACATGCTGGAACAGGTCGGTCCAAACCGTCTGCGGGCAGGCATAACCGCACCACGCCCGGCCAACGGCGGTGGTGACGAGGAACAGGCCGATGCCCGCCATGATCAGCATCCCGGCGACGAAGTAGAATTCGTGCGGCCATATCTCGATGTCGAACATGTAGAAGCGGCGGTTGGCGAGATCGATCAGCACGGCCTGATCGGGGGCATAGGGCCCGCGGTCCCAGCGGATCCACGGGGTGGCGTAATAGATCGTCAGCGTAACGAGCATCACCAGCCACTTGAAGCGCCGGAAGGGGCCGTTGATCCGCTTGTTGTGGATCGTCTTGCCCTTCTCGTAGAGCGCCGAACCCATGAAGCCCACGTCCTCCGCCACCGCGGCGAGGCGCGGGGTTTGGGCATCGGAACCGAGCGCACTGGCCCAGTCGGGAGGGGTGTCCGCCTGCGCGGCGGGGCGCTCGATGTCCTGCTGGTCAGCCATCATTTTCGGCCTTCGGGCTGTGGGCGACATCGCCCGTCGCTTCGCCTGCGGGGACGGCTGGGGCGGCCTGCTGGCCCCCGCCGCGCGAATGGACATAGGCCGCCAGCATCTTGATCGTCACCGGATCGAGCCGCTCGTTCCACGCCGGCATGACGCCGTGCTTGGGGCTGAGGATCTGCCTCTTCACATCGGCAGCCGTGCCGCCGTACAGCCAGATCGCATCGTTGAGCGCGGGCGCGCCCATCGCCACCATGCCTTCCCCGCCCGCGCCGTGGCAGGCCGCGCAGTTGTCGGCGAACAGCTGCGCGCCTGCGGCGTTGGGCTTGGCCTTGCCCGAGAGCGAGAGCACATGGCCTGCCAGCGCGTCCACCTGTGCGCTCTCGATCACGCCCGCAAAAGCAGGCATGAAGTTGGCGCGGGTTGCATCGGAACTTTCCCAGCGGATGCCGTGGGTGATGGTGTATTCGATGTCGCTGAGCGTGCCGCCCCAGATCCAGTCATCATCATTGAGGTTGGGATAGCCCGGCGAACCCGCCGCGCCCGCGCCGTGGCATTGCACGCAGTTGACCTTGAACGCTGCGGCGCCCCCGGCAATCGCGGCCTGCATCAGTTCGGGCGAAGCGGGGAGCTGTTCGATGTCGGTTGCGGCGATCTTGCGCACCACGGCTGCCCGCGCGGCCTGGGCGGCGCTCATTTCGCTGGCGAGCTGGCCACGGCTCGACCAGCCGAGCACGCCGGCCGTGGCCCGATCGATCATTGGCCAGGCCGGATAGAGCACCACATAGACCAGCGCGAAAAGGATCGTCGTGTAAAAGGTCCACAGCCACCAGCGCGGCAGCGGCGTGTTGAGTTCCTCGATGCCGTCCCATTCATGGCCGACGGTCTCGGTGCCGGTGGGTTGGTCAATCCGCTTGTTGGCCATGGTCTTCGTCCTTGAAAATCGAATGCTTGGCGGCGTCCACGTGGCGTTTGGCGCCGGGGCGGAAGTGCCACAGGCACAGCGTCAGATAGAGCGCGAAGATCACCGCCAGCCCGTAGCTGTCGGCAAAGTGGCGAAAGGTTTCGTAGGCGCTCACCGTCCCTTCTCCCCGGCGAGTACCTCCTGCGCCGCGGCGCTTTCGACATCGACCAGCGTGCCGAGCATCTGGAGATAGGCGACCAGCGCGTCCATCTCGGTCACGCGGGTGGGATCGCCGTCATAGTCGCGGATCTGCGCCTTGGGATAACGCTCCGCCAGATCGCCGGCATCGGCATCGGGATTGGCCTGTGCCATTAGATCGTCGGCCGCCTTGGCAATGTCGGTATCGCTGTAGGGCACCCCGACCCGCCGCAGCGCCGTCAGCGTCGCGGCCGGATCGGCCACCTTGAGCTCGGTTTCGGCAAGGAAGCTGTAACTCGGCATGATGCTTTCGGGCACCACGCTGCGCGGGGCCTTGAGATGCTGGACGTGCCAGGCGTCCGAATAGCGCCCGCCCACCCGTGCCAGGTCCGGCCCGGTGCGCTTTGATCCCCACTGGAAGGGGTGATCATACATCGATTCTGCGGCGAGGCTGTAATGGCCGTAGCGTTCGACCTCGTCCCTGAAGGGACGGATCATCTGGCTGTGGCAGACATAGCAACCTTCGCGAATGTAGATATCGCGACCCGCCTGTTCGAGCGGGGTGTAGGGGCGCATCCCCTCCACCTTCTCGATCGTGTTGTCGATCCAGAACAGCGGCGCGATTTCCACGATCCCCCCGGCCGCCACCACCACCAGGGTCGCCGCGGCCAGCAGGGTTATGTTCTTTTCCAGCCGCTTGTGGCTGTCGAAGATCCGGCTGGGTTGTGCATTCTTGCTCATTTTTCGCGTTTCCTTTGCGCCGCGCGCCTATTCAGCGGGCTGGGCTTGCTGGGCGAAGATCGGATGGTCGGCGACCGGGTCATGCGGGGTGTCGCCCAGTGGCGCTTCGGCGCGCTGCCTGCCGGCGATGGTCATGGCGATGTTGTAGGCCATGATGATTGCGCCACCGAGATACATCAGGCCGCCCACCATGCGCAGGACATACATCGGGTGGAGCGCGGCGACGGTGTCGACGAAGCTGTTCACCAGATAGCCATCCGAGCCATATTCGCGCCACATCAGGCCCTGGGTGATGCCCGCCACCCACATCGAAGCGGCGTAAAAAACGATCCCCAGCGTCGCGAGCCAGAAGTGCCAGTTGACCATCCGCAGGCTGTAGAGCCGCTCCTTCTGCCACAGGCGCGGCACGAGGTAGTACACGCAGGCGAAGGTGATCATCCCGTTCCACCCCAGCGCGCCGGAGTGCACGTGGCCGATCGTCCAGTCGGTGTAGTGCGAGAGCGAGTTTACGGCCTTGATCGAAAGCATCGGGCCTTCGAAGGTGCTCATCCCGTAGAAGGCGAGCGCCAGCACCATCATGCGGATGATCGGATCGGTGCGCACTTTGTCCCACGCGCCGTTCAGCGTCATCAGACCGTTGATCATCCCACCCCAGCTGGGCATCCACAGCATGATCGAGAACACCATCCCCAGCGTCTGCGCCCAGTCGGGCAGGGCGGTGTAATGGAGGTGGTGCGGGCCGGCCCAGATGTAGAGGAAGATCAGCGACCAGAAGTGGATGATCGACAGGCGGTAGGAATAGACCGGCCGCGCGGCCTGTTTGGGCACGAAGTAATACATCATCGCCAGAAAGCCGGCGGTGAGGAAGAAGCCCACCGCGTTATGGCCGTACCACCACTGGGTCAGCGCGTCCTGCACGCCCGCGAAGGCGCTGTAGCTCTTTGCCCCAAGCAGGCTGACCGGCAGTGCGAGGTTGTTGACCACGTGCAGCATCGCGATGGTGACGATGAAGGCGAGGTAGAACCAGTTGGCGACGTAGATATGCGGTTCGTGGCGGCGCAGGATGGTTGCGACGAAGACCGCCAGATAGGCCACCCACACGATCGTCAGCCACAGATCGACATACCATTCGGGTTCGGCATATTCGCGGCTCTGGGTGATGCCGAGCAGGTAGCCGGTCGCCGCCAGCACGATGAACAGCTGGTAGCCCCAGAACACGAAGCGGGCCACGCCGGGTAGGGCCAGCGTGGTGCGGCAGGTGCGCTGCACCACGTAGAAGCTGGTCGCGAGCAGCGCATTGCCGCCAAAGGCGAAGATCACCGCGCTGGTGTGCAGCGGGCGCAGCCGCCCGAAATTGAGGTAAGGCTCGAAATTGAGCCAGGGAAAGGCGAGCTGGGCGGCGACGAACACCCCCGCCAGCAGCCCGGCAAGCCCCCAGAACATGGTTGCGATCACGCCCCAGCGGATCACGTCATCGTCGTAGCGGCTCGGCCCCGGGGGCATCCGGAAGAGGCTCTGGGCCTTGGCCAGCGGATCATAGGTGCCCAGCGTGGCGATGATCAGGATCGCCGCCACCAGCGCGACGATGCCCATGTGGATCGCGAAACCGCTGTCCGGGGTCAGGGCGATGGCACAAATGGCTGCGAGCAGGACAAGCGCCCAAAGCCCCAACCGTCTTACGACTGCTTCCATGATATGTGTCCCTTTCGTCGGCCTGCTCTAGCAGGCTCGCGTGATCCCTGTTGTTGATTGAGATCAAAATTGCGTCAGGAGGTTTTGGGTGTCGCGCCTGATTGACTGTTTTTCAGTCCGGCCAGTCTGGCCAGCGCATCGACATCCGAGAGGCAGACTTTCGATCGTCCCTCGGTCTCCACCAGTCCGGCTTCGCGCAGTTCGGTGAGCTGGCGGCTCACCGTCTCGATCGTCAGGCCCAGACTGTCGCCGATATCCCTGCGGCTCATCGGCAGGGCAAAGGCGCAGGCACCCGAGGTGCAGCCCGCCAGCCGCTCGGCCATCGAGACAAGGAAGTCGGCGATCCGCTGTTGTGCGGTTTTGTGGCCCATTTGCATCATCCGCGAGCGGCTGCGGTGCAGCGCCTGCAGGCTGCGGGCGAGCACCGAGCGCAGCACCGCCGGATCGCTCTGGGCAATGTCGAGAAAGCGTTCCGCCGGGAACACGACGAGATCGCAGTCGGTGAGCGCCACGAGGCGGAAATCGCCCCACGCCTCCCGGGCGCTTTGGCGCAGCACCGAGATCATGTCCCCGGCGAAATGGAAGGCCAACACCTGCCGGCTCGGCGTGTCGGCAAGCGGTTGCGCGGCGAGCTTGGCCGAACCGGCGGCGATGTAGACCAGCCTGTCCTCGTGCCCGTCGGGCGCCAGTTCCTCCCCCTTGGCGAGATGCAGACAGAAACCGATCGCACACAGCCTGTCGGCTGTCAGCCCGCCGCCGGTTCCGGGGGGCAGAACGTCACGGAAGGCCTCCAAGCATTGCTGCCCGTAAGAGGTGCTGATCGTTGCCATGATGATGCGGCAATGCCGTGTGTCACGGCAAAGGTCTTTGATCCCGATCAATGAGCGAAGCCGTCAGCGGTGGCTAACGGGCCCGCACAGGCAGCAATCATCCTGGGCCGCGGAGGGCGGCCACTGCTGCTGACGAGGACGAATAGAATGAGGACGTTTGCGATACTTGCCAATCTTGTCTTGGGCGGGGCGGCGTTGGGGCTCGCCGCCACTCCGGCGATGGCTCAGGAAGGTGACACCGACCGCGCCGGAGACATCCAGTTCAAGGTGTTTGGCACCGCGGTGCTGCCCGACGGCAAGATCACCGACATCAACGTTAACCTGCCGGGTCTGCCCGCCACCACCCAGACCAGGGCGAGCGACAATTTCGTGCCGACCATCGCCGTCGAATATTACCTCAACGGCAATGTCTCGATCGAGACCATTGCCGGGGTGACCCAGCATGACGTCGACGCCACCGCCGGCCTGCCGGTAGGTGCCGAACTGGTGTCGGACGCGCTGCTGCTGCCGGCTACCGTTACCGCCAAGTATCACTTCGATCTGGACGGGGTGAAGCCCTATGTCGGCGGGGGCGTGGCCTATTTCATCTGGCTCAAGGACGATCCGGGCGCGGCCACCCTGCCGCTGGGCGTCACCGATACCGACCTTTCGGACGAATTCGGCTTCGCGCTGCAGGCCGGCTTCGACGTGCCGCTCGGGGATGATGGCTTTGGCCTCAGCTTCGATGCCAAGCGCTACTTCATCGACACCACCGCCCGCTGGTACGTCGGCAACACCTTGGCGATCGAGACCGAGCACAAGCTCGATCCCTGGGTGCTGAGCGCCGGGGTCACCTATCGTTTCTGAGGCAGGGCAAGATGCGGAACAGTCCCCGCTGGCCGGATGCGGCCGGCGGGGTTTTGCTTGGCCGCGCCCGATGCGCGATGGCGCGGCGGGGTGATGCCGCCAATACCGGCCATGCGCGGGTGATAGACCGATCATTGCCGGGCTAACTGTACCAGTTTGGCAAGGGTTTTCATCAAGACATACCGCAATGGCCCATCAGGCCGGCGGTTATTGTGCGCCAGCCAGCAGACGTCTGTAAGACCTTTGTCTGAGGGCGCGGGGCTGGTAGCCTGGTGTAACAAGGGGGCCAGAAAAGGGAGAGTCGAGATGATCCACGCCGTCGAGCGGCCCATTGCCCATATCCCCACCCATTGCACTTCCGAGCAGTATGAAGCGATGTATCGCGCCTCGGTGGAAACGCCCGATGCCTTCTGGCTTGAACAGGCACAGCGGCTCGACTGGTTCACCGCGCCCACCATCGCCGGGGATTGGTCCTATGATCCGGTGGCGATCAAGTGGTTCGAGGACGGCCAGCTCAACCTGTGCCACAACGCCGTCGACCGGCACCTTGCCACCCATGCCGACCGCACCGCGCTGATCTTCGAGCCCGATGATCCGGCAGCGGATGGCCGCAGCCTGACCTATGGCGAACTGCATCGCGAGGTGGTGCGCATGGCCAATGCGCTCAAGGCGCTCGGCGTGGCGCGCGGTGATCGCGTGACAATCTACCTGCCGATGATCCTCGAAGGCGTGGTTGCGATGCTCGCCTGCGCACGGCTGGGGGCGGTGCATTCGGTGGTGTTCGGCGGCTTTTCGCCCGAGGCGCTGGCCGGCCGGATCGAGGATTGCGCCAGCCGGTTCGTGATCACCGCGGACGAAGGCCTGAGGGGGGGAAAGCATGTGCCCTTGAAGGCCAATGTCGATGCTGCGCTTGCGCTAGCGGCGCATGCCACCCCGGTCGAAGGTGTTCTGGTGATCCGCCATACCGGCGGCGCGATTTCGATGCAGGAAGGCCGCGATCACTGGCTGGAAAGCCTTGCCAGCGATGCCGACTGCCCCTGCGAAGTGATGAATGCGGAAGACCCGCTGTTCATCCTCTACACCTCCGGTTCGACCGGCAAGCCCAAGGGCGTGCTCCACACCACCGGCGGTTACGGGGTGTGGACCGCGACAACCTTTCACTACATCTTCGACTACAGGCAAGGCGAGGTGTTCTGGTGCACGGCCGATATCGGCTGGGTCACGGGCCATTCCTATGTCGTCTATGGCCCGCTGATCAACGCGGCCACCGCGATGGTGTTTGAAGGCGTGCCCAACTATCCCGATCACGGAAGGTTCTGGGACGTGGTCGACAAGCACCAGGTCAACATCATCTACACTGCCCCCACCGCTATCCGCGCGCTGATGCGTGAAGGCGATAATCATGTGAAGCGCCGCTCGCGCGCCTCGCTGCGGCTGCTCGGGTCGGTTGGCGAGCCGATCAACCCCGAAGCCTGGCGCTGGTATTTCGACGTGGTGGGCGAGGGCCGCTGCCCGATCGTCGACACCTGGTGGCAGACCGAAACCGGTGGCTGCATGATCACCACCCTGCCCGGCGCGCACGACATGAAGCCGGGCAGTGCGGGCCTGCCGTTCTTCGGCATCCGCCCGCAACTGGTCGACAACGAGGGCGGAGTGCTTGAAGGCGCGGCCGAGGGCAACCTGTGCATCACCCATAGCTGGCCGGGCCAGGCGCGCACCGTCTATGGCGATCATGACCGCTTCGTGCAGACCTATTTCAGCACCTATGCTGGCAAGTATTTCACTGGCGATGGCTGCAAGCGCGACGCGGACGGCTATTACTGGATCACCGGCCGGGTCGATGACGTGATCAACGTTTCGGGCCACCGCATGGGCACCGCCGAGGTCGAAAGCGCGCTGGTGCTCCACCCCAAGGTGGCCGAGGCGGCGGTGGTCGGCTTTCCGCACGACATCAAGGGCCAGGGCATCTATTGCTATGTCACTCTCAACGCCGGCGAGGAGGGGAGCGAGGCCCTGCTGGGCGAGTTGAAGGCCCATGTCCGCAAGGAAATCGGCCCGATCGCCACGCCCGACGTGATCCACTTCACCGACGGGTTGCCCAAGACCCGCTCCGGCAAGATCATGCGCCGCATCCTGCGCAAAATCGCCGAGAACGATTTCGGATCGCTGGGCGACACCTCGACGCTGGCCGATCCTTCGCTGGTCGACCGGCTCATCGAAGGCCGACAGAACCGCTGACGCCATCATCGGCTGCATCATCATCGCCGAGGATCATCCGCCATACCGCACCCCGGCTGCGCCGCAGGCGGGGTGCGGCAGGGTTCATTCCCAAGTCCCGCGAGCCGTGGTCCGATGCGCGAAGGGCTCGCCGCCGTTTGCGACGGCGACGGGTGATGCCCGGCTGGCGATGACAGCGGCGCGGACGATGTGCGGCCCGCATCGTCAGTCGCTCCTCGCCGCAGCGCCGCATTCTCGGCGGGTTCCGGCAGGGCCTGCGCAACAGGCAGATCGCCTGTCCAATCGCCATCTTCGCGGCCGGCGGCAAAGGCAGCGGGCGCGATGTTCATTGCGGTGGCCTCGTTCACCGCGGCAAAGAGCAGGGCCAAAATGATCGGCGCCCGCAGGCGGCAGAGGTTAAAATCATCCCACGCGAACACCGCGCCCGGCGACCAAGCCGGGACGATGCGCTTCGCCATTGCGCTTGCCGCGTGGTGCCTGGGCAGGTCGCCGTCGGCTGGCGCCGCCAAACATGCGCCCCTCTTGCGCCCGCGGCGCCGCGCTCATCTGATGGCGGCGAAGGTGAAGCGCAGCGTGCCGGTCTCGATCACCAGTTCGCGGGCATCGGCGGTCAGGACATAGCTGCGCGCCTCGGCGAGACTGGCAACCTGGTTGCCGAAGCTCGGCTCGGGGCACAGCATCCGGGTGCTGGCGACGGGGCCGATGGAGAGCGTCCCGGCCCCATTGCGCGGTTTGCCCGCGGCCCAGCTGGCACGCCCGCGGTTGCAGTCGAGCTGGAGCGCGAGCGCCCCATCGGGGCCGAAGGCGAGCCTATGGCGCGCCTGCAGCGCAGGGGTGAGCGTCGTGGTGCTACCCGAGGTGTGGATCTCGGTGAGCTGCCATTCGCTCCCTTCCAGCGGATGCGGATTGCCGGGGGAGACGCAGGCGGCGAGCATCATCAGCGCGCCGCCCGCCACCAGGGTCTTGAACGCCATGCCTATTCGGCCGCCGGGGCGGCGGCTTCGGCCGGGGGCGCCATGGTATCGCCTTTCGGCACGCTCACCAGCGTGATGCCCTCGATGGTTTCGAGCACCTTGCCGCCAAGCGCCTCGGCCGAGGCCTTGTCCGGGCAGCCGACCAGCACCGCGCTGTCATCGAGGAAGTTCACGGTTGCCTCGGACTCGCCAAGGTTGCGGCACGGATCGCCAGCCTTGGGATAGCCCTCGCCAAAGGCGGCGAGGCTTTCGGGGAAAGCGGCAGGCGTGGCGCTCGCCTCGGGCGCGGGCGGATTGGCGGCGGCCTCGGCAGCCGCGGCACGCTCGGCATTGCCCTTGGCGGTGTTGCCGCTGCAGGCGGCGAGTGCGAGCACGCCGGCGGCGATGAAAATAGTCTTGTGGTTCATTCTGGGTCTCTCCCTCCCTCCCTTGTCTGGGCAGGCGAGAGTAACCTGCGCCGCCCCTTGCCGACAAGCAGCATTTGGCGCGTGCGAAAAAGGCCGCCGGAGCGCCAGCGGCCTTTGCCTATCCCCCGCAGGGGAAGCGCGATCAGGCTTCGCGGGTGCCCGACAGCGGCATCGCGCCGAAAGCGCCGGCGTTGACGGTGCCCGTCAGATTGTCGCCGTCGATGGTCGCTTCGCAATCAAGCGTCATCGGCATCGGCACGGTCATGTTCATCTGCCACTTGATGGTATTGCCGCTGATGGTGCCGCCGGTGATGTCCATCGAGCCGAGGCTGCCGACCAGCGAACCGCTGAAGGTATCGCCGTCCGGCACCACGGTGAGGGTGCCGGTCTGATCGCCCATCGGGCTCTTGACGATGGTCTTGTAGGTACCTGCAACAGACATTTTTCAACTCCTGATTTGCGCGCGAAGCATCGGCCGCGCACGCCTGACATCTCGATGTGGCAGGGCCCTCCCGACCACGCGGCTGCACTGTTATTTACAGCAATGTCAGCGCGCATCAACCGGATTTGGTTGCGGCCACGCTGAGGTCATGGCGTGCTTACTCCCGTTCCATCTCGCGCACTTCCACCGGCAGGCCGACCGCTTCGAGCTGGGGCGCGACCTTGGCCGCATCGCCCACCACGACCCACACGAAATCATCGACATCGAGCGCCGCGCGCGCTGCGGCATCGAGCGATTGGCGGGTCTGGCCTTCGTAGCGCGCGACCAGCGTTTCGTAGTAGTTGTTGGGGCGGCCGTAGAGCGCATTGCTCTGCATCGCGCCAAGCACGGCGGGCGAGGTTTCGAAGCTGCCCGGCAGCTCGCCGATCTCAGCGGCGACATTGCGGGTCAGTTCTTCCTCGGTCACGCCTTTGACGGTCAGGAACTCGCGGGTTTCCCTGATCATCTCGGCAAGCGAATCTCCGGTGCGGTCGGCCTGCACACCGCCGCTGATGGCATAGACCACCGCGTTTTCGTAGGTCTGCGGCGCGCCGCGCACACCATAGCTCCAGCCCTTGGTCTCGCGCAGGTTCATGTTGAGCCGCGCAAGGAAGTTGCCACCCAGCGCATTGTTGGCGTTGGTGAAATCCTCCCAGGCCGGATCGCGTGGATCGAGATTGGCGCGCTGTGCGCCGAGGATGAAGCTTTGCGGCGAATTGGGGCGGTTGATCAGCACCACGCGCTTACCCGCGGGCTGGCCTGCGGCGAGTGCTGCAAAATCCTTGGTGCCCTTGGACGTGGCGGGTGCGGCCCAGTCGCCGAAGGCGGTGTTGAGCGCGGCAAGGATCTCGCCCAGCGGACGATCGGAAATCACGAATACCTCGCCGTTGTCAGGACGGATCCAGCGCTCCTTGAACGCGATCACATCCTCGCGGCTGATCGCCGCGACGCTGGCGATGGTTGATACCCGGCCATAGGGCGCAGCCGGGCCGAACAGTTCGGTGCCGATCGCGCGGCTGGCAATCCCTTGCGGCGAGCGCATCTGCTGGCGGATGGCGGTGATGGTCTGCGCCTTGACGCGGTCGATATCGCTCTGGTTGAAAGCCGGCTCGCGCACGATCTGGCGCAGCAGATCGAGCGAGGGGGCAAGGTTGCTCGACAGCGCCGAGAGCGTGAAGCTCGAACGATCGGCGCTGCCTCCGGCCGTTATCGAGACGCCCAGCCGTTCCCGCGCCTCGGCGATCTGCTGCGCGCTGAGCATTGCGGTGCCTTCCTGGAACAGGCCCATGGTCATGCCCTGCAGGCCCGGCAGGTTGGCCGGATCGGCCGCGCTGCCGGCGTTGAAGGACAGCGTCACATAGGTCGCCGGCACCGCGTTGCGGCGGGCGTAGGTCACCTTCATCCCGTTGGCGAGCGTGGCGCGCTCGATGTCGGGAAAGTCGAGCTTGGCGATGGTGGCGATCGGCGGGGCCGGGCGCTGTACCGAGACGTTGATGGTCTCGGCTGTACGGTCACGCTCGGAGGCGTTGCCTTCGGCCTTGACCGAGGCGGCTTCCGCGTAGGCGGCATCGCGCGGGCCGGGTTCGAGCACCACGGTCATTGCCGGGCGGGTCAACCAGCGCGCCATCGCTGCCTTGACGTCGGCCGGGGTAAGCCGGGCGAGGGCTTCGAACTCGCGCGCGTAGAAGGCCGGATCGCCGGCCAGCACCTTGCCCTCGGCGAGCGTCTGAGCCTTGCCGCTGAAGCCGCCGACCTGCTCCAGGCCGCGGATCGTGCGGGCCAGCGTGCTGGTGACGGCGCGGCGCACCTCGTCCTCGGTCGGGCCTTCGGCGATCATCTGCTTGATCACTGCATCCATCCGCGCCTCCAGCACGGCCGGATCGACACCATCCTTGGCGGTCGCCCCGACTTCGAGCATCCCGACCCGCTGGAAGGCGGAATTGCCCGCCGAGACATTGACGGCGAGCTGCGCCTCGCGCACCAGTTCCCGGTCGAGCCGGCTCGATGCCAGCCCGCCGAGGATCGCCGCGCCCACGTCGAGCGCGATGCGATCCTTGCCGGTGATGCCTTCGACCGCCCAGTAGCGGGTGACGCTGGTGGCCGCGACCTGATCCTTGAAGGTCTTGCGCACCGGCGCGGCCAGGGTCGGCACCTCGGCCTCGGCCGGATCGTTCACCGGCCCGCGCGCGATCGGGCCGAAATACTTCTCCACCAGCGGCCGCGCCTCGGCAGCGGAAATGTCGCCGGCAAGCACCAGCGTCGCATTGTTGGGGCCGTAATTGTCGCGGAACCACTGGCGCACGTCCTCCATCGAAGCCGCGTCGAGATCAGCCATCGAGCCGATCGTGCTGTGGCGATAGGGGTGGCCTTCGGGAAACAGCGTTTCGAGCACCTCGTAATAGACCAGCCCGCCCGGCTGGTTGTCGCCCTGGCGCTTCTCGTTCTGCACCACGCCGCGCTGGTTATCGAGTTTCTCCTGGGTCACCGCGCCGAGCAGGTAGCCCATCCGGTCGCTTTCCAGCCACAAGGCGCGTTCGAGCGCGGGGCGCGGCACGGTCTGGAAGTAGTTGGTGCGATCGAACCAGGTGGTGCCATTGTAATCGGTCGCACCCATCTCGGAGAGATACTGGAAGTAGTCGTTGGGCGCGTTTTCCGAGCCGTTGAACATCAGGTGTTCGAACAGGTGGGCAAAGCCGGTCTTGCCCTCGGGCTCGTCCTTGGAGCCGACATTGTACCACACCGTGACGTTGACGATCGGTGCCTTGCGGTCCTCGTGTACCAGCACGGTGAGGCCGTTGGCGAGCCGGAACTCCTCGTAGGGAATCTTGACCTGCGCCACCAGCGCGGAAAGGTCCGCCCCGGCCTGCTGCGCGGTTGCGCCTGCGGCATGGCTATCCGCCAGCGCAGGCGTCAGCGGCGCAGCCAGCGCAAGGGCAAGCGCGGCACGGCTCGCGGTGGCAAAACGATAGCTCATGGAATTCTCTCCCTATGGGAAAAACCTTGGTTACGGGAAGGCAGGATCAGCGCACGCGGCTGCCGGCGTTGGTGACGCGCAGGCGTTTGCTGGCATGCGCCAGCACATCCTCGCGCCAGAAATGCACCGGCTTCAGCCGATGTTCGACAAACAGCTTCATCTGGTCGGTGTAATGCCGACTCTGCGGCCGGGTGCTGGCCGAACCGAAGGGCTGGATCGAGCGCGAGAACACCCGCTTGCCCGGCTGCCATTCGACCCACTGGATGAAGCTGTCGCCATGCTTGAGGCTGAGGCGGCCGTCATCGTCGATATCCCAGGTGGTCGAGGCGCGCAGGGTGTCCGAGCCGCCGTCGAGCGGCAGGTCGAGCCCGCCCTGCCTGAGGCGCAAAAGCTCCCCCATCGGCGGATCGAGCCGACCGAAATGGGTGAGCAGGTGCGCGCCGGCCGCGGCCAGCTTTTCGGCCACGTTGGGGAAAGGCTTGTTGTTGTAGTCGGCTGACATGAAGTCGCGGATCACCAGCAGCGCCAGCGCATCGGCGCGGCCCCTGCCGTCGGCGGTGAAATCCCAGCTCAGCAGCAGATCGCGCGCCTCGGCAAGCCTGCCCTTGGCCTTGAGTGCGGCCAGTTCGTCGAACAGCCGCGCGACATAACCCCGGCGCTCGTAGCCGGTATCGTATTTGATCGCCTCGAGCGCCTTGCGGTCGAGCACGCTGGCCTGCGACAGCAGCCGGTAGGCGCGCCACGAGCGGTTGGTCTGCTTGAGTTCGATGCCCAGCAGCGGCGAGAAGGCCGCAGGATCAAGATCGCTCCCGCGGCCTGCTGCGGTGAAGGGGGTGTTGTTGGAATTGTAGAGCCAGCCGCTGGCCGGGTTCACGATCCGCGGCAGCGCCTCGTAATCGACCGCGCCCTGCCAGATCAGGTCCGAACGGTTGCCGGGCAGGACATTGCGCCAGTCGGCCTTCACATTCTCGGGTCGATCGGGGATCGCGGCATTATAGACATAGGCGATGGTGCCCTTTTCATCGGCATAGATGAAGTTGGTGGAGGGGATCGCGAGGCGGGCGATCTGCGCCTCCCACTCGGCAAAGCTGGTGGCCTTGTTGAGGCGGTAATAGGCATCGAGCTGTTCGAGCCGCCCGATTCCGCCGTAACGGATGGCAAAGGCGCCCTTGTCGTTGCGGATGACCGGGCCGTGGACCGAGCGCAGCACCTCGCGCCGGACCGGCAGCACCACCGGCCCTATCTTGACCGGCAGCGTTACCCACGTGCTCTCTAGGTCGTGCCATCGCCCGTCGAGCCGGTAGCGGGTGCCGCTCGCGTCGAGTTCGAGACTGTAGAC
The DNA here is from genome assembly GCF_002155695.1 of Erythrobacter tepidarius. Taxonomy (GTDB): domain Bacteria; phylum Pseudomonadota; class Alphaproteobacteria; order Sphingomonadales; family Sphingomonadaceae; genus Erythrobacter; species Erythrobacter tepidarius. The sequence goes on along the minus strand of NZ_MUYJ01000002.1, from coordinate 150,224 downwards.
ATCGATCATGTCGGGCGTGTTGACCGTGTTGGTCCAGCCGAGATGCTCGTTGTGGCCCAGGAAGGGGAACGGCGAGCCGGGGAAGTTCGCACCGGCAAAATGCCAGCCCTCACCGCTTTCGACGACGAGTTCATACCACGCCACCCCGCCGCGCAGCGGCTGGTGCGAATTGGAAATCAGCGTCGTCGTCCCGCCGCCCTTCCGCGGCGCGACGGCAAAGGCGTTGGAGCCAAGCTGTTCGGCATCCTCGCCCAGCGGCAGCACCAGACGGCGGGCCTGCCTTGGTGCAACGGCAGGTTCGGGCGGCGCGGCGACCGGCAGCGGCGGACGCGGGAAGCCGGGTATGTCGGGGCCGTGCTCGCGGCGCAGGTTCTCGCCTGCCACCAGCGGGCCGATCACCCCGTCCAGGCCGAAGAAGAATGGCTGGCGCAGCGCGAAACCGGCGGCCACATCGATCCCGCTGATCGGGAACAGGTTGGCAAGCTTGACTTCGTCCGGATGCCTGGCGGCATAGTGGTTGAGGCCCGCGGCATAGGCTTCGAACAGCGCGCGGGTGTCCTCGGGCAGCTTGGGGTAATTGGCCTCGGCGGTGCCGCGTGCGTCGATCAGGTGATAGACGTAATCGATCTTGGCCCCGTCCTCGCCCGCAATCGCGCCATATCGTCCGCGCGCCATGGCGACGACATCCTGCAGGGTGAAGAAATCGTCCTCGGCATGGGCAACCGCGATCCCGAAGGCGGCGTCGGCGTCGGTCTTGCCGTAGATATGCGGCACGCCCCATTCGTCGCGGATGATCTCGGCCGAATAGTCCCGGCCCCTGGGCGGATTGGCCGCGCTGGCGAAGTGCGGTTCCCATGTGGCCAGCACCGCGAAGACCAGAACGCACAGCGCCACCAGCGCAATCGCGCCGTGCTTCAACCACTTCATGCCACTTCTCTCCTGCCTCGGCGGGCCGCTTCATCGCCCGCGCGGGGGGAGAGGTCAAGCACGGCGCCATTTGTCGTGCCGGCCCTTGTTTTGCGTCAAGGACGAAACCACTTAGCCGGGCAAGACATGTGCCGGGCCGTTTTTTCAGGGCGCGCCTTGTGTTGCAAAAAAGCAACACTATTTGGACGGGGCAACCTTTGGAGGGGTTAGAGCAGATGAATCTCGAAAAATTCACCGACCGCGCGAAAGGCTTCCTGCAGGCCGCCCAGACCATCGCGATCCGTCTCAATCACCAGCGCATCACTCCGCTGCATATCGCCAAGGCCTTGCTGGACGACAGCGAGGGCATGGCTGCGGGCCTGATCCAGCGCGCCGGTGGCGATGCCCCGCTGGCTTCGACCGGAGTGGATGCGGGGCTGGCGAAGATCCCGGCGGTCACCGGTAGCGGCGCACAGGCGACTCCGGGGCTCGATAATGATGCGGTGCGGGTGCTCGATACCGCGGAACAGCTCGCCGACAAGGCGGGAGATTCCTACGTCACGGTCGAGCGGATACTGACTGCGCTGGTCCTTTCGCAGGGCCCTGCAGGCGAGGCGCTCAAGGCCGCCGGCGTGACCCCGCAGAACCTCAACGCCGCGATCGAGCAGTTGCGTCGCGGCAAGCGCGCCGACAGCGCCGGGGCCGAGAGCACCTATGACGCATTGGAGAAGTTCGCCCGCGACCTCACCAAGGCTGCGCGCGAGGGCAAGCTCGATCCGGTGATCGGCCGCGACGAGGAAATCCGTCGCACGATCCAGATCCTTGCCCGCCGCACCAAGAACAACCCCGCGCTGATCGGTGAGCCAGGCACCGGCAAGACCGCGATTGCCGAGGGCCTCGCGCTGCGCATCGCCAATGGCGACGTGCCCGACAGCCTCAAGGGCCGCACGCTCATGGCACTCGACATGGGCGCGCTGATCGCAGGGGCGAAGTATCGCGGCGAGTTCGAGGAGCGGCTCAAGTCGGTGCTCGACGAGGTCAAGCACGCCGAGGGCCAGATCATCCTGTTCATCGACGAGATGCACACGCTGATCGGGGCGGGCGCGTCGGAAGGCTCGATGGATGCATCGAACCTCTTGAAGCCCGCGCTTGCGCGCGGCGAACTGCACTGCATCGGCGCAACCACGCTCGACGAATACCAGAAATATGTCGAGAAGGATCCCGCGCTCCAGCGGCGGTTCCAGCCGGTCTACATCTCCGAGCCGACGGTCGAGGACACGATCTCGATCCTGCGCGGGATCAAGGACAAGTACGAGCTGCACCACGGCGTGCGCATCACCGACGGCGCGATTGTCGCGGCGGCGAAGCTGTCCGACCGCTATATCCAGAACCGCTTCCTGCCCGACAAGGCGATCGACCTGATGGACGAGGCCGCCAGCCGCATCCGGATGGAAGTGGAAAGCAAGCCCGAGGAGATCGAGGCGCTCGACCGACGGATCATCCAGCTCAAGATCGAGGAACAGGCGCTCCAGAAGGAGACAGACCAGAACTCCAAGGATCGCCTCGTCGCCCTGCGCGAGGAGTTGGCCAACCTCGAGCAGCAGTCGGCCGAACTGACCACCCGCTGGCAGATCGAGCGCGACAAGATCGAAGCCGAAGGCAAGCTCAAGGAAGCGCTCGATGCCGCGCGGCTCGAACTCGAGCAGGCCCAGCGCGAAGGCGATCTGGCGAGGGCCGGGGAGCTGTCCTACGGGCGTATCCCGGAGCTCGAAAGGCAGCTCGCCGAAGCCCAGGGCCAGGCCGCCAACGCGATGCTGCGCGAGGAGGTGACCGAGGAGGACATCGCCGGAGTCGTTAGTCGCTGGACGGGCGTGCCGGTGGACAAGATGATGGAAGGCGAGCGCGAGAAGCTGCTGAAGATGGAGAGCATCCTCGGCGAGCGCGTGATTGGCCAGACGCAGGCGATCGAAGCCGTGTCCAAGGCCGTGCGGCGTGCGCGTGCCGGTTTGCAGGACCCTGGGCGCCCGCTCGGCTCCTTCCTGTTCCTCGGCCCGACCGGCGTCGGCAAGACCGAGCTGACCAAGGCGCTGGCCGGGTTCCTGTTCGACGATGACAGCGCGATGGTGCGGATCGACATGAGCGAGTTCATGGAGAAGCACGCCGTCGCCCGCCTGATCGGCGCGCCGCCGGGCTATGTCGGTTATGAAGAGGGCGGGGTGCTGACGGAAGCCGTGCGTCGCCGCCCCTACCAGGTGGTGCTGTTCGACGAGGTCGAGAAGGCGCACTCGGATGTCTTCAACGTGCTGCTTCAGGTGCTCGACGATGGACGCCTCACCGACGGGCAGGGCCGCGTGGTCGATTTCAGCAACACGCTGATCATCCTCACCTCAAACCTCGGCAGCCAGTATCTCGCCAATCTTCCCGACGGAGCGGACGTGTCCAGCGTCGAGAAGGACGTGATGGATGTGGTGCGCGCGCATTTCCGGCCCGAATTCCTCAACCGCCTGGACGAGATCATCCTGTTCCACCGGCTGGGTCCGGAGCACATGGCCCCGATCGTCGAGATCCAGGTCAAGCGGGTCCAGAAACTGCTGGCGGATCGCAAGATCACGATCGAACTGACCGATGCCGCGCTGCGCTGGCTCGGGCGGGTGGGCTATGACCCGGTCTACGGCGCGCGTCCGCTCAAGCGGGCGGTGCAGCGCTACCTGCAGGATCCGCTTGCCGAGATGCTGCTCGAAGGCAAGCTGCCCGACGGCAGCACGCTGGTGATCGACGAGGGTGACGGCCAGCTGGAGATGACGATTCGCTGATCACGGGCCGAAACGCCTTGCGTAAGATTATTGCAAGCCTTGGCCTCATTCGGCAAGCAGGGCGGTTTGTTGCGTGCAAGCCGCCCTATTTTTTAACATTCAAAAAGTCACAAATTAACAAAATTTCGATCATGGCCCGTGTCGGCCCCTGAATGTGGGATTGACGCAACACCGTCAGGAAAAGTGCCCCCTGCGTGGCCAGCGCTTTGACATCAATGTAACGCTATTGCACAAATCGGGCACTGCGGGGACTGATTTAGACAACCATCGATCCGAAGTCCTGTCACATGGGGCAATGATGTGACGGGTACCGGGGTTGTTTTTGCTGTCTCCGGTTTGGGCAACTGGAGTGATCATGAAGAAATTTCAGAGCAATTCGCTGAAGGCGCTGGCCTTCTCGGCCTCGGCCCTTGCTTTCCTTGCGGCAGGCCCCGTTTTGGCGCAGGATGAGGCCGCGCAGGAAAAGGAAAAGGAAGAGCCGGCTTCCGTCACCACCGACGCCGAAGGCAAGCCGGTTACGGGCGGCAACATCACCGTGACCGGTTCGCGCATCGTGCGCGACACCTATAGCTCGATCTCGCCGCTTCAGGTGCTCACCACCGAAAACCAGCAGGCGGTCGGTGCCTTCGATCCGGCGCAGATTCTCCAGCGTTCGGCGGCGGCTGCGGGCACCCAGATCGACGCGACCTTCAACGGTTTCGTGCTCGATAACGGTCCGGGTTCGCAGACCGTCAACCTGCGCGGCCTCGATCCCAGCCGTACGCTGCTGCTGGTCAACGGCCGCCGCCTCGCCCCGGCGGGCGTGGAGGGTGCGCCGACCAGCCCCTCGGTCAACCTGATCCCTGCCACGCTCGTGGATCGCTTCGACATCCTCACCGACGGCGCTTCCTCGATCTATGGTTCGGATGCGGTCGCGGGGGTGATCAACATCATCCTGCGCAAGGATTTCGATGGCCTCGAACTTCAGGCCGTGGGGGATGTCAACCCGCAGGGCGAAGGCGAAGATTACACCATCTCGGCGGCCTGGGGTAAGAATTTCGATCGCGGCGTGTTCGGCATCGGCGCCGAGTACCAGGTGCGCGAGGAGTGGAAATTGCGCGACCGCGATTTCCTGCGCGGATGCACCACCAATCTCGAAGAGGATGCCGACGGAAACATCTACCGCCTCGGCATCTCCGACAACGCCTTGGTGCGCTCGCGCTCCAACAACACCATTCGCGTTTCGGAAAGCGAATGCATCATTTCCGGGATCGGGGGGCGGATCTTCCAGCCTTACGCCCGTTTCGGTTCGGTCTATTTCCCGGCCAACGGAAATATCGCCAACTTCCCGATCGATCCGCGCACGGGCCGTCCTTTCAACTGGGCGGAAAACACCAATGCTTTCGGCCGTGAACTGGACACCAACGGCGACGGCATCCGTGACGTCGACTTCCAGAACGTCAACACCAACGCGAGCCCGGAAGAACTCGATCGCACCATCGTTTCGGGCCAGGAGCTGATCAACGTCTTTGCCTACGGGGAATACACCTTCCCCGGCGATGCCAACATCACCCCGTTCTTCGAGGCCGCCTATACCCGCGCGGAAATCAAGAACACCGGCGCTGGCCTGCCGCAGATCTTCCCCTCGGTCCCCGCCCAGAACATCTTCAACCCGTGCAACTTCGTGACCAACGCCAGTGGTGTCGACTGCCGCTCGGTCGACAACGCGCTGAACGGCCTTACCAATGGCAGGCCGCCGGCGCTGTCGGTCGGCATTCCGCTGCCGACCATTCCGATCGTGTCGATCATCGGCGACCGCAACAATTTCGAGGTCACGCAGGAACAGTATCGCGGTGTGCTCGGCGTGCGCGGCGACCTGCCCTTCATCGGTTCGAGCTGGACCTTCGAAGTGGCCGGGACCTACTCGCGTTCGGTCGGCAAATCGTCGCGCTTCGGGATCCGCGAGGATCGCCTCGCGCTCGCGATCGGTCTCGATCCGACGGCCGATTATGACGGCGATGGCGTGTTCGACAATGACGGCGATGGCATTGCCGACGACTACAACGACGGCATCGATGTCTTCTTCGGCAACCCGCTCTACATCGGGGAGTGCAACGTCGCCGGCCTTGCCAATCCGGGCGCTGCGGCGCCGGGGCTGACCGAAGGGTGCGTGCCGGTCAACCTGTTCGCGCCGAGCGTGATGACCGGTGCGGTCGGCGATTTTGCCTCGCAGGCCGAACGCGATTACCTGTTCGACAACCGCAGCTTCAGGACCACCTACGAGCAGATCATGCTCTCGGCCTACGTCACCGGTGATCTGTTCGAACTGCCGGCCGGCTCGGTCGGGGTGTCGTTCGGCGGTGAATGGCGGGAGGATACGATCAACTCCCAGCCGAGCTTCATTGCCTCGAACGGCCTGCTGTTCGGCTTCTTTGCCGATGGCGGTGCTTCGGGTTCGAAGTGGATCCGCGAGCTGTTCGGCGAAATCGACGTGCCGCTGATCGCGGGTGAGCCGATGGTCGAAGAGCTGACCGTCAACATTTCGGGCCGTCTGACCGACGAGGAGTTCTACGGCACCAACGGCACCTTCTCGCTCAAGGGCGGCTGGCGTCCGGTGGCTCCGCTCCTGCTCAAGTTCAGCTATGGCACTTCGTTCCGTGCACCGAACCTGCGCGAGAACTTCCTGCGCGGCCAGTCCGGCTTTACCACCCTGTTCGATCCTTGCGCCGTGCCGGATGCGGCCTTTGTCAACGGGGCCTATGATCCGACGCTCGATCAGCGTGAGAGCTTCGTTCTCGCCAATTGCCGGCGGGAAGGCCGCGATCCGACCCGCGTCGGCATCGATTCGGAAAACCTCAACACGATCCAGACGGTCAGCGGCGAGATAACCCAAGGCGGTTCGCTCGATATCGAGGCGGAAACCTCGCGCTCGATCACGGCTGGCTTTGCCTTCGAGGAGGACTGGGCGAGCAGCTTCCGCTTTGCCTTCAACTTCAATTACTACGACATCAAGATCAAGGGCGCGATCATCGAGCCGACGGGACAGTTCATCATCAATGACTGCTATCTGCGCGAGGATTCGGCACGCAGCGAATTCTGCGACCGTATCGAGATCGACCCGACCGATCGTGCGCTGATCAGCGGGGTGCAGGCCGGCTTCCTCAACCGTGACCAGGAATCGGTGCGCGGGATCGACCTGAACTCGACCTTCGGCTATGACCTGAATGTCGGCGGCGAGACCATTGGCCTGTCGCTCAATCTTCAGGCCAACCACCTGATCGAGCGCTCCAACGTCCAGCGGACCGGGGTCGACACTTTTGTGACGACCAATTTCACCGACCGCTTCGGCTTCCCCGACTGGACGGGTCTTGCGACCTTTGGCGCAAGCTGGAACGATTTCCGGTTCATCTATCAGGTGCGCTACATCGACGCGATCGGCAACTCGGACTCGAATGGCGTGCGCTGGCGTGACCGCATCGGCTTTGGCGATGCCTTCAGCCGTGGTCCGAACGGCGAATTCTCGCCGACCTGTCTCGGCAACGGTTCGGCCAATGGCGTCGTCCCCGGCGATGGCGTCTTCTGCCGCCCGGTCGGCACGGCGCCCGAGTATTTCGAGCACACCGCCTCGGTGCGCTGGGATAATGGTGACCTGCGCCTGATCCTCGGGGTCCGCAACATCTTCGACGAGGCTCCGCCGCAGGTTTCGCCGCGTTCGGGGATCCTTCAGGTTTCCAACACGCCGATCGGTAACGGCTACGACCTCAACGGCCGGGAATTCTTCGGTCAGGTCCTGTACCGCTTCTGATCGAGGGACGACCTGAAAAGGCAAAGAAAAGCGGCCTCTCGCGCAATGTGGGGGGCCGTTTTTCTGTTCGCGTACAAGGTGGGCGAGACACCCGCACCTGATTGCGATAGTCTCATCGCTTGGTTTGGCTTCACACGGGTAGAGTCGCACGCATGAAATTTCTCAAGACCCCCCTTTGGGCCGCGATGGTAGGTGTGTCCGTCATCGGCCTGTCGCTTGCCGCGCCTGCCGATACGCAGGCGCAAAGCGCGGTGCCGATCGACGTCTGGGCGCTGCGCGAAGTCGTCAATGCGGTGCAGGTCTCGCCCGATGGCAAGCACGTGCTGGTGCACAAGATCGAGAGCAAGGACGGCGAGTATATCCTCGAGATCTACAAGACCAACGACCTGTCCAAGCCGTTCCGCCGCCTCAACGCCGATCCGATGGAGATCATCAGCGCGCAGTGGGTCAGCAATGATTTCATCTTCGGCAGCGCATGGCAGGTCAATCGCACGACGGTGAAGGGGCCGGAACAGGATGTGCGCGACTATCTTGCCTATTCCTACAGTCTCGAAGCCAACAAGTTCACCCGCGTCGATGGCAATTTCGGCATCGTCAACACGCTGCCGAACGATCCCGATCACGTGCTGATCAGCACCGGCACGGCAGTGGCCGATCCGACCGGCGTCGATCCGCTCGCCGCCTTCCGACCGCGTTCCTACTACAAGTTCAACCTCAAGACCGGCGCGCGCGAACTGGTGCTGCGCACCGGTGGCAAGATCCGTTCGGTATCCGCCTGGGACAATGAAGGCAATCCGCGCTTCGCCGTCTCGCCCGATCTCGATGCCGGCAAATATATCTACTATTACCGCAAGCCCGGCGACAGCGACTGGACCAAGTTCCAGGAGCTCGACATCGAAGATCCCAAGAACATCTACCGCGTGCTGAGCGGGTTCCACGGGATCGCCGGCTTCGATCCGAACAATCCTAATATCGGCTACTTGATCGACAATCCCAACGGGGAAGACAAGGCCGGCCTCTACGAGTTCGATTTCACCACGGGCCAGATCGGCAAAAAGCTATTCCAGGCCGAGGATGCCGACGTGATGGGCATCCAGTTGCACTCCATCCCCGGCAACGAGAAGCTGGTGGCCGCGCGCTACCCCGGCCAGAAGATGGAACGTTTCTGGTTCGACGAGGAGGAAAAGGCGCTCCACGAGGCGCTCGAACAGCAGATCCCTTACGCCTGGCAAGTGTCGATCTCCAGCCGTTCGCTCGACGGCAAGACGATGATCGTCACCAATCGCGGGCCGCACGATCCAGGCTCGTTCTGGCTGGTGATGGACGGCAAGCTCGCCAAGCTCGGCAGCCGCAATCCGCTGGTCGATCCCGCACAGCTCTCGGACGTGAAATATATCCGCTACAAGGCCCGCGACGGGCTGATCATCCCCGGCTACGTGACGATTCCCAAGGGCAAGCCGCCGTTTCCGCTGATCGTCCAGCACAATGGCGGCCCGGCGGTGAACGGCATGGTGAGCTATGACGAGATGGGCCAGATGCTCGCCTCGGCTGGCTACATGGTGTTCCACCCCGAAAACCGCATTTCGACCGGATGGGGGCAGAGGCATTTCGATGCCGGCTACAAGCAGCACGGTCTCGCCATGCAGGACGACAAGGACGACGGGGTGAAGTACCTGATCGAACAGGGGCTTGCCGATCCCAACCGGGTCGCCTTCTTCGGCTGGTCTTATGGTGGCTATGCCGCGCTGGTCGCATTGAGCCGCGAGGAGCAGCTCTACCAGTGCGCGATCGCGGTGGCGGCGGTGGCCGATGCCGAGAAGCAGTATCTCGGCCGGCGCGATCCCACGCTCAAGACGCTCGACGACTGGAACCGCCACCGCGGCGGAACCACCGTCAACCCGATAAACGAGGTTTCGAAGGTCAACATTCCGCTGCTGATGGTGCACGGCGATGTCGACCGGCGGGTGATGTATTACCACCTCAAGGACTACCAGAAGGCTTTCGAGGCGGCGGGCAAGACCGGCGAATTCATCACGCTGAAGGGGGCGGACCACTTCGGTAACACGCTGATGTTCAGCCACCAGCAGCAGCTCTACACCAAGATGCTCGACTTCCTCGCCAACGACTGCGGCCCCGGCGGGCTGTAGGAAGGCGGGCTTCAGGCCCAAAGCAAAAGGGGCCTGGCCGCAACAAGGCTGGGCCCTTTTGGTTTTGTGCCGGACAGGGCCACGTCGCGCCGAGCGGCGATTACTGGCCGTTCATGCCGACCTGCTGGCTTTCCACGATGTCACGCGCACCGCGATTGCCCGTGCGGGCGGCAATCTCCCATTCGCGGTTGGTCATGCAGGTTTTCTTGCGCTTGGCGAGCGAACCGATCACTCGCTCGCTGCGGCAGCGCACGTATTCGGGGTGATTCTTGTCGGTGATTTCTTCGGCTGCGGCGAGTTTGGCCGTTTCCTGGTTCGTCACGGCGGTGCCGGTCGCCCGCTGCTGTTCAGGCTCCTTTTGTTGCGGCGCGGCCGCGGTGGCCTGCAGGAGAAGCACGGCAGGGAGCGCGGTAGAGAGGGTGAAGATCATGAGAGTTCTCCCTGAAAAGCGGTGGATCCAGCATACAGAGTTAGGCAGATAAAGAAAGAGGACGGGCCTTGCGACCCGCCCCCTTTTTTGCGTTTCCGGCTTTGATCAGAAGCGGAACTGAACCGCCGCTGAGTAGCGACGACCCAGAGCGTCGTAGGTCGACGGGAACACGTTACCGCTGTTGAAGGCGGTGGTGCCGATGGTCGAACCAACAACGGTCGGCTGGTTGTCGAACAGGTTGGTTACGGTCAGCGTCAGCGTCAGATTGTCCATCGCATAGAACTGCGCCGTGAGGTCGAAGTAGCTTTCCGAGGGGATCTGCGTGAAGTCGACGTCACCGAACACCGGCGAGTTGCCCGAGAAGGCCGGACCCTGCGAAGCGATGTCCAGCGGCTCCTGCTCGGTTCCGCTCAGATAGCGCCAGCGCAGCGAAAGCATCGCATCGTCATCGAAGCGGAAGGACCCGCGGGTGTCGAACACGAACTCCGGCTGGATCGAGTCGCAGTTGACCGAGTAGAACCCGACGCAGTTACGGAACGGCGAGGTGGGCGAACCGGCAATCGCTTGGAAGCGGTTCTGGTTGGTCCATGTGCCATTCACCGACAGATCGAAGCCGATCAAGCTGGTGATATCGGTGCCCCAGTTCAGCGACACGTCGATCCCGTCAGTCTTGATCCGACCGAGGTTGGTCAGGTTCAGCAGCAGGCCGCGCAGTTCGCTTGGCGCACCGTCAAGACCGCCAGTGAGCGGGTTACGTTCGATCAGCTGGCAGAAGGGGTTGGAGCCGAAGTTCAGGTTGCCGCTGGCGTAGCAGCCATCAATGATGTCACCGATCTCGGGCGAATTGATCGCACCGTCAAGCTTGATGTTGAAGTAGTCGACCGAGAACGACAGACGCGGAAGCGCCGCGGGAGTCGCAACGAAGCCGACCGTCCAGGTCTTGGCGATCTCGAAGTCCAGATCGATGTTGCCACCTGTGGTCACGTTGATCTGGCCGGCAGCGGGTTGCAGAATGCTGCCGATCGTCCCCGCCGGAGCGCCCTGCGCTTGGCAGACCGCCGCAAGCTGGGGATTGCTGAGCGGCGCAGCACCGGCGCACGGGTCAACAGCGAGGTTGTCCAGCCCGGTCGTTGCCGGGAAGAACAGTTCGCCGATGTTCGGCGCACGCGCGGCGCGCGAGTAGTTGCCGCGGATACGCAGACCCTGGACCGGCTCCCACGAACCGCCCGCCTTCCAGGTGAATTCCGAACCCACGATGTTGATGTCGGAATAACGGCCACCCAGTTCGAGGGTCAGACTTTCGGCGAAAGGCACGCCTTCGAGCAGCGGAACGATAAGTTCCCCGAACAGGTCGATGTTCTCGTATTCACCGGTGAAGTTCGGGTCAGCACCGCCGCCGCCGACCACCGCACCCGGGGTCTGCGACGCTTCATCCGACTCTTGGCCAGTGGCGTAGCGGCGGTAGTCTGCACCGATCGCGAAGGCGACCGGGGTTGACGAGATCGCGAAGGGCAGGTCGCCCGAGATCAGGCCGCTGACCGTGCCGATTTCCGAGGTGTCCACAACCTGCTGGGTCAGGTTAAAGGCGAAGCCGATCGCCTCCGGCGAGCCGAGGTTGCCTTCGGTGCCGAACAGGTTGATGGGAGCGCAACCACGTGAGGTGTCGATGCAGCGCACGCCACCCGAACCATCAGGGATCGCCAGCACCGCCTGCTGCAGGCGGTCGAGACGGGCAAAGCCGCCCTGACGCTGGATACGCTCGGATTCACCATAGGTGGCCGACACTTCCCAGTTGATGTCATCGGTGATGCCGCCGCGGGCACCGACCACCAGGTTGAACAGGGTGGTGGTGAAGTCGGAGAAGCGAACGCCCGCTTCGACCGAACGACGACGCACCTGCGCGCCGAACTCGACGTAGTCCGGGTTGGCCGCACCGTTGGGCAGGGTCGGACCAAACGGCGTGTTGCGCGCGGCAGCATACTGCGCCGGCGTCAGACCGAGACGATTGCCGAAGCGCTGGGCGATGGCTTCCGGGATGAACGGGTTGTTGAGGTTGAACCTGTAGGTGTTGAAGAACGAACCACCCGGAGCGATGATCGTCGAGACGGTCTGCCGGGAGAACACCCCTTGAGTGAACAGTTCGACCGCGTCCGACACTTCGTAGTTTGCCGAACCGTAGATATTGTAGCGTTCGAACGGGGTCTGAAAGATGTTGAACGGGTTGAAGTTGAACGGACGGTCGAACGGCCCGATATCGGTGCCGGCCTCGTTGATCTGGCCGACAACGGCCGGCCCGGGGCCCGGAGGGCCGATGATAACGGCCGGGACCGCGTTCGACGAGCCGCCGGCAGTGCCGGTGAAGGAGTCGACGTTGAATTCCGAGAAGGAACGGTCACCCTGAAAGACTTCGTCGACCTTCTGGTAGCCGATGCTGAACACCGCGTTGCCACGACCGTCAGCGAAGTTGCCGCCCATGGTCACGTCGACACGGTGGGTGAGGCCGTCGCCACGCTCGGTGATGAGCGAGCTGGCATCAACCTGGACGCCTTCGAAATCCTTCTTGGTGATGAAGTTCACCACGCCCGAGATCGCGTCAGCGCCATAGGTGGTGGTGGCGCCACCGGTCAGGACTTCGGTGCGCTCGATTACGGCGAGCGGGATGTTGTTGAGGTCGACGCGGCCGGTTTCGTCCGCCGGGACGAAGCGGCGACCATCAAGCAGCACGAGGTTACGCTGCGAGCCGATGCCACGCAGGTTGACGAAGGCCGCACCGCCGTTACCGTTGTTCACCGCCGAACCGATGCTCGGCACCGCCGAGGGAAGTTCGCGCAGGAACTGTTCGGCGTTGTTGATCTGGCGCAGCTGGAGTTCGGTCTCGCTGACGACGCCGACCGGGCTCGAGAGCTTGAGGTTGGGGTTCTCGATGCGCGAACCAGTGACGATGATCGTCTGACCCGAAGTGGGCTCATCGGTCGCGGTCTCGGCTTCTCCAGCATCCTGCGCGAACGCAGGCGTTGCCGAAAGGGCAAGGCCGAGCGCGATCGTGCCGACGCCCAGCCTGAGATTGGTCGAGATCTTCATATTTTTACGTTCCCTTTGCTCATGTCCGGCCCGGAAAGGCCGACCCAAGATGTTACCGAGTGACGGAGCCGGATAGCTGGCCCGCCAAAGCGGCCATTTATCAGGTGCGAAAATTCACCCCTTGCGAGGCGAGATCACACGTAGTGCTGTCCTTGTCCCATGCCCGCATGGAAGCCAAGCATTTCCGACGCGCAGCACGCCGTTCACGCTGCGATTGTCACTTGAACGCAACAGTGCGTTATGGCGGCTTCAGGTGATTCGTGATGCAAGGATGCAGTGCCCTCGGATCGGACCGGCACGACCACCGCTGGGCGCCCGCAGTACCATCATTTTGCTGGCTTGATTTGCGCCTGCGGCTTCAATAGGCGGTTGGCCCAAGGCAAGTGGCGATACGCAACTGATTATCCGCCTGCCCGCGCCCGGCCTGACAAGGTCCGACATTCGGATTGCATGGAGAAAGACATGAGCACTGCCTATATCGTCGAAGCCGTCCGCACCGCCGGGGGCCGCCGCGGTGGCCGGCTGGCCGGGGTGCACCCGGTCGATCTGCTGGCCAAGTCGCTGGACGCGGTGGTCGAGCGTTCGGGCATCGACCCCAAGGCGATCGACGACGTGATCACCGGCTGTGTCTCACAGGCGGGCGAGCAGGCGATGCAGGTCGGCCGCATGGGCGTGCTGGCGTCGAAGCTCCTGCCCCAGTCCACGCCCGCGGTCACGATTGATCGCCAGTGCGGCTCCTCGCAGCAGGCGATCCACTTCGCCGCGCAGGCGGTGATGAGCGGCGTGCAGGACGTGGTGATCGCCAGCGGCGTGGAAAGCATGAGCCGCGTGCCGATGGGCTCCAACGTCACGCTGCACATGAAAGAAGGCCTCTACAGCAAGGCGGCCGGCCTTGAGGAAAAGTTCCCCGGCATCAATTTCAGCCAGTTCATGGGCGCCGAAATGATCGTCAAGAAGCACGGCTTCACCAAGGACGAGCTTGATCGCTTCGCCCTGACCAGCCACGAACGCGCGATTGCGGCGACCAGGGCGGGCGCCTTCGAGCGCGAGATCGTGCCAGTCGAAGTCGAGACCCCCGAGGGCACCCAGCTGCACACCGTCGATGAAGGCATCCGCTTCGATGCGACGCTGGAAGGGATTGCGGGCGTCAAGCTGCTATCGCCCGACGGAGCGCTCACCGCGGCGACATCGAGCCAGATCTGCGACGGTTCCTCGGCGGTGCTGGTGGTGTCCGAAGCGGCGCTGAAGGCGCACGGACTTACCCCGCTGGCGCGCATCCACAACCTCACCGTCACCGCCGGCGACCCGGTGATCATGCTCGAAGAACCGCTCTTCGCCACCGACCGCGCGCTGGAGCGGGCCGGGATGAAAATCGCCGACATCGACCTTTACGAAGTCAACGAAGCCTTTGCCTCGGTGCCGCTGGCATGGCTCAAGCACACCGGCGCCGATCCGGAGAAGCTCAACGTCAACGGCGGCGCGATCGCCCTCGGCCACCCGCTCGGCGCCAGCGGCACCAAGCTGATGGCGACCCTCGTCCACGCCCTGCGCGCGCGCGGCAAGAAATATGGCCTGCAGACGATGTGCGAAGGCGGCGGCGTCGCCAATGTCACCATCATCGAGGCGCTCTGATGCGTTTTTGCCTGCGCTTCGCCGGCCAGGATCCTCGCTCAAGCGCCGCCCGGGCTGAATTGATCATCCCAATCTGAGAGGAAAGCCAATGGAAGTTTCTGCCAATACCCCTGCCGTCGTCACCGGCGGTGCCTCGGGCCTCGGCGCGGCCACGGCCCGTGCGCTGGCGGCGAAGGGCGCCAAGGTTGCGATCTTCGATATGAACGAGGAGAAGGGCAACGCCGTGGCTGCCGAAATCGGCGGCATCTTCTGCAAGGTCAACGTGACGAGCGATGCGGAAGTTGACGCCGGTTTTGCCAAGGCGCGCGAAGCCCATGGGCAGGAGCGCATCCTCGTCAACTGCGCGGGGATCGGAAATGCGATCAAGACCGCAAGCCGCTCGAAGGAAGACGGCTCGATCAAGCACTTCCCGATTTCGGCCTTCGATTTCGTGATCCAAGTTAATCTGATCGGCACCTTCCGCTGCATCGCTAAGTCGGCTGCCGGGATGCTGACTCTCGATCCGATCGACGCGTTCGGCGAGCGTGGCGCGATCGTCAACACCGCCTCGGTCGCTGCCGAAGACGGTCAGATGGGCCAGGCCGCCTATTCGGCATCGAAGGCTGGCGTGGTCGGCATGACCCTGCCGATCGCCCGCGACCTGATGGCCGAAGGCATCCGCGTCAACACCATCCTGCCTGGCATCTTCGACACCCCGCTGCTCGCCGCCGCGCCGCAGAACGTGCGCGATGCGCTGGCTGCGTCGGTGCCGTTCCCCAAGCGCCTTGGGATGCCGGAGGAATATGCCAAGCTGGCGCTGTGCATGATCGAAACCGGCTATTTCAACGGCGAGGACGTGCGCCTCGACGGCGCCATCCGCATGGCGCCGCGCTGAGCCGATATCGCAATCAGCCAATTGCCGCCCCCCGCGCCGCCCGGCGCGGGGGGCGGTTGCCTTTCCGGCTCGCAGGTTTTCCAGGCGAAGGGCCGCTTTCCTACATCCGGGCGCGTCCTCTGGCATGTCCCCATGCCGCGCGCCTGGCCCTTCCTGCTTTCGTCCCCTGTCAAAATCGCACCCCTGCGCGAGGCTTGTTTTCGTGTTCTGGACAGTGTCTCATGTGTCTCCAACAGCCCCGAAGATGAACGGCGTGCAGAGAGGATTCCCATGAGCGATTACACCCAGATCATCGTCACCAAGGCGGGCGGCATCGCCACCATCACCCTCAACCGTCCGGAGAAGATGAACGCCTATACCCGCACGATGGGTGAGGAGATCATCGCGGCGATGGACGATATCGACGCCGATGATGCGGTGCGCGCGGTGATCTTCACCGGCAGCGGCGAGCGGGCCTTTTGTGCCGGTGCTGACCTGACGCCCGAGGGCGGAGGGCAGGTGTTTTCCGATCCGACCGAGGTCGAGGATCTTTCCGACCCGAGGGTGCGTGACGGCGGGGGCCTGCTGACGCTCAGGCTGTTTGAATCGAAGAAGCCGCTGATTTGCGCCTGCAACGGCGTGGCCGTCGGTGTCGGCGCGACGATGCAGCTGGCGATGGACATCCGTCTGGCCAGCGCCACCGCGCGCTATGGCTTCGTCTTCGCCCGGCGCGGGATCGTGCCCGAGGCCGCTTCGAGCTGGTTCCTGCCGCGTATCGTCGGGATCAGCCAGGCGCTTGAATGGTGCTATACCGGCCGCATCTTCGATGCCGAAGAGGCCAAGGCGGGCGGGCTGGTGCGGTCGATCCATCCGCCCGAGGATTTGCTGATCGCCGCGCGCACGCTGGCAAGCGAGATTGCCGAGAACACCTCGGCGATCTCGGTGGCGATGACGCGGGCGATGATGTGGCGCCTGTCTGCCGCCGATCACCCGATGGAGGCGCACAAGATCGACAGCCGCGCGATCTATCGCCTCAGCCGCGGAGCCGATGCCAAGGAGGGTATCGCCAGCTTCCTTGAGAAGCGGCGGCCAGCCTATCCGGGCAAGGTCAGCGCCGACATGCCCGACTTCTACCCGTGGTGGGAAGCGCGACCCTATGCATGATACGGGGGCAGGGCGGCTCGCAGGGTTTCTGCCTTACCAGCTGTCGATCGCGTCCAATGCGGTGAGCGATCTGATCGCCGAGCGCTATCGCAAGCGCTTCGCGCTCAAGATCCCCGAATGGCGGGTGATGGCGATTCTCGGTGACGCAGGCAGCATGACCCAGCGTGCGCTGACGGCGGCGACGCTGATGGACAAGGTCGCGGTCAACCGTGCGGTCAAGGTGCTGGAGGAGCGCGGGTTGGTGGCGCGGGCGGCCAACCCGGAGGATGGACGCTCCTATCTGCTCGAACTGACCGGCGAGGGCAGGGCGATCCACGAGGAGGTGATGCCGCTGGCGCTGGCGACCGAGCGCGACTTGCTGAGCGGGTTCGCGCCCCAGGAGCAGACAATGCTGCGCGAGATGCTCGCGGCGCTCCGGCTGCGGGCGGGCGAGCTGGCGCGCGGTCAATCCTAGCCCCGAACGGCGCACCCCGCCGCGCCGGAGCCAGCACGGCGGGATGACGCCTCGGAAGGCGGGCTACTTGCCGGCCATGGCGCCGTTGGGGCCCATCAGCGCGTCGCTGATCGAGCAGGCCGCCGGGCCGAGAATGACGACAAACAGCGTGGGCAGAATGAACAGGATCAGCGGCACGGTCATGATCGCCGGCAGACGGGCCGCTTTCTCCTCGGCGCGCATCATGCGTTCGTTGCGAAATTCGGCCGAGAGCACCCGCAGCGCCGAGGCCAGCGGGGTCCCGTAGCGTTCGGTCTGGATCATCGTCGTCACAACGCCCTTCACCGCTTCCAGATTGACGCGGTAAGCAAGGTTGTTGAACGCCATCTTGCGCTCGTTGAGGAACGAAAGCTCGATCGCGGTGAGCGCGAATTCGTCGCCGAGTTCGGGATAGGCGCGGCCCAGTTCCTTGGCGACGCGGTTGAAGGCAGCATCGACGGTAAGGCCGGCCTCGGCGCAGATCACCAGCAGGTCGAGCGCGTCGGGCAGGCCCTTCTGGATCTCCTTGGTGCGCTTGGCGGCCTTGTTGCTGAGGTAGATTTCCGGGCCCTTGTACGACAGGATGAGGGTGGCAGCGAAGGCCCCGAAGCGGGTCATCGGACCCCAGTCGGGCCAGAACTCGATGCCGTAGATCAGCAGCGCGGCAATCCCGCCGAGCACGATCGGCGCAATCGCGCGGGCGACGATGATGAAATAGGCCAGCTCCTTGTTGCGGTAGCCGGCATGGGCCAGCTTCTGCTGGATCGCCTTGATCTGGCTGTCCTGAAGGACGTTGAGCTTGCTGAGGTTTTCCTTGACCTTGTCGGTCGAACCGGTGCGACGCGTCAGGCGGTTGCGCTTCTTCGCCGAGGAGGTGACGATTCCCGCCTTGAGCTGTTCGCGCCGGGCTTCGAGCACCTTGACGCGCTTGGCCATCGGATCGCGGATGGTAATCGCGGCGTAAATCGCCAGCATCATCGCGAAGGCGGCGAGACCGGCGAGCACGGTCCCGACCATGATCACGTCGAAGCCGAGCAGCGTTGGTCCGGAAGGTTGTTCGATCATCGTCTTTGTCCCGGATCAGATCTCGAAGTTGACCATCTTGGCCATGATGAACACACCGATGCCCATCCAGCACAGGCCGCCCAGGCCCGCGACGATCAGGCGGTCGTCGGTAAAGAAGCCCCCGATATATTCGGGGTTGACCCACATGATCATGGCGAAGACGATGAAGGGCAGCGCGCCGACGATATAGGCCGAGGCCTTGGATTCGGAACTCATCGCCTTGATCTTGAGCTTCATCTGGCCGCGTTTGCGCAGCACGTCGGCGAGGTTCGAGAGCGTTTCGGCAAGGTTGCCGCCGGTCTCGCGCTGGATCGCCAGCGTGATGGTGAAGAAGTTGAATTCGGGGATGCCGAGCCGGTCACCGGCATCCTGCAGCGCATCTTCCATGGTCTTGCCGACCTTGATCCGGTCAACCACGCCGCGGAACTCGATGCCGACCGGCCCGGGCACTTCCTGCGCCACCACGCTGAGTGTCTCGGTAACGGGCAGGCCCGAACGCAGGCCGCGCACCAGCAACTCCAGCGCATCCGGAAACTTGCTGACGAAGGCATTGGTGCGCTTGCTGATCTGGAAGTTGACAATCAGGTGCGGGACGCCTGCACCGACAGCCGCACCGACCCCCAGCGAGAGCAGCAGCGCGCCGGTCTGGATGAAAATCACCACCGCCACGGCCAGCGCAAGGCCGATCGAGGCGTAGAAATACTGGGTCACCGTCCAGCCCTTGCCGGTCCGGTCGAGCCGCACCGCGAGGGCTTCCAGACGCGAGCCGGAGCCTGCGAGCTTGTAGGTCTTAGGCTTGCGCGCCGCGATTGCGCGCTTGAGCTGCGCATCGACCTTGGCATCGACGCTTTCCGAGTGACGATAGCGCAGCGCCTGCATCCTGCGCTTCTGCGCCTTGGACGCGCCCGAGCCGCTGAACAGCACGTAGCCGAGCACGAGCATGGAGAAGATCATCAGCGTGATCAGCAGGGTTTGGAGGATGTCCATATTGTCACGTCCTGCCTTGTGCCGCGCGGCTGCGGCGCTCGTTCACATTGGTTGGGGCGCGCGGGGGCCGGACCGAGCCGGTTCCGCGCGCCGCCAGCATCATTCCCCGGCCGTCTCGGGTTCGGGCTTGGCCTTCTTGGTGAGCAGGGCCTTGAAGTCGAACCCGCCGAGCAACGACTTCTTCTCTGCGCCGGACGCAGCCGCCAGATCGTCCGCATTGGCTCCGATCACCCGCTCGGCGATCTGGCGGATCGCTGCGGTCGCCTTGCTGGAACGGTTGGCATCGACGAACACCTGACCCAGCTTCGCCGCATTCGAGGCCGCCTTGATGTCGTAGGGGATCACGAAATCCACCTTGCGTTCGATCGAGGCCTCGAAATCGGCCTTGCTGATCTCCGCAAAGTTCGGTTGCGCCTTGTTGACGACGATCATCGGATGGGCATGGGCGGCATTGGTCTTGAGCCACGACAGGATCCGGATCGCGTCGCGCGCCGAGGCGAGCGTGAACTCGCAGGTCAGCAGGACGATGTTCACGTCGGCCAGCAACTGCGGGAAGTTGATCAGCATGTTGCGCGGCAGATCGATCACCGTCATCTCGAACGCCTGGCGGAACTCGTCCTCCAGCTGCACGAAGGCCGAACCATCGGTCATCAGCGGCTGGCTGATCGGGGCCTCGGCCGAGAGGATCGAGAGGTTGTCGCCCGCACGCACCATGGCGCGCTCGATGAACAACGGGTCGATACGGCTGGGGTTTTCGATCGCGTCGGTCAGGCCGCGGCCTGGTTCGAGATCGAGGGTCAGCGCGCCGGTGCCGAAATGCACGTCAAGATCGAGCAGCGCGGTCGAAGACTTGTGGTTCTCGCTGAACAGCCATGCAAGCGAGGTCGCGATGGTCGAAGCCCCGACCCCGCCCCGCGTCCCGACCACCGCGGTCGAGATATGACGGCGCGCGCTATCCGCATCGCCCCCCCTAGGGGCCATGAACACCGCCAGCGCCTGGTTGAGCGCATCATGCACCTGCTGGGCCGAGAGTGGCTTGAGCAGATAGTCCTGGATCCCGCTCGAGAGCAGGTCGCGGTAGAGCCGCACGTCGTTGACCTGGCCGATAGCGATCACCACCGTGCCCGGCTCGCACACTTCGGCAAGCGCGTTGATGTCGTTGAGCGGATCGCCGCTTTCCGACAGGTCGACGATCAGGATCGCCGGGGAAGCGCTGACCGAGAGCGATTGCACCGCATTACGCAGGCCGCCCTTGTAGCATTTTTCCGGCGCCCAGCCGAGCTCGACCACCACCGGACGCAGCACGTCGAGCGCGTTGTCGTCGCAGATATAGGCCGCAAACGGATCACGATTTCCGGGCAAGCCCGATTTCCAGGGAGCATTCATGGCTTAGTTACCTCCTCCGCCGCCGGCACCGCCGCCGCCGCCACCGGTGCTCGCATCCATCAGACCGCCCGCACCCGTCGGTTCGGCCTCGCGGAATGTCGCGATCGCCTTGTTTGAGGTGGCGATGACGGTCTCACCCGAGCCTTTCTTGCCCTCGAGCAGATCCTGAGGATCAGCCACCATCGCGGCAAGGTTGCTGTTGATCGCGCAGCCATAGTTGGTGCTGGTGGCATTGTTGTAGTTCATGTCCGACTTGGCCGACCAGTCGGGGCAGCCGGGCACCGTAGCCGAGCTGCGAGTGATAACCACGCGCGCCTGGCCGGGCTGGAGGATCCCTGGGGTGGCCGGGGCCACGTCGCTGATCATCAGGCCATAGCGCCCGGCAATCTCGCGGATCGCGTTGGTCACGGCCGGGTTCTGGCCAGGGTTCTCGATCGCGATCCGATCGCCGTAGCGTAGGTCCATCGTCTCGAACCAGCCGTTTAGCCGCTGCTGTTCGGAAATCGGCAGGCCCGCCGAGCTGGTGGTCACATCGAGCGTGAAATTGGTCCGATCGACCACCGGCTGCTTGATGCTGTACAGGCTCGTGTTGGTCGGCATCCCGCCGCAGCCGGCGAGCCCCAGACCAAGCGTGAGCGCCAGTGCGAGGGCAGGCGCGCGGCCCAGCCGTCCCGCCATGCTATTGGGTCGTGCAACAGGCATCATACTCACCTTTCTCACGTTAGAGGCTGAAACCGGGGGCCGCAGTGCGGGCCTCGCGTTCGGTCTTGCGGGTTTCCTTGTCGGCCCGACGCGGCTTTTCCGGCTGGTTCGGGACGATCGCAGCCGGATCGGCATTGCTCACGCCGGGGCGCGGGGCTTCCGGCTGCGCGGAAACCGGGCCGGGGCGCTGTTCGCCCGAGCGGCCCGAATTGCTCTGGTAGCCGAGGAACTGCTCAAGCTCGGTCGACGAATGATAGCCGTCGGTCGGAAGCTTGATGTCCTTGGCGTCGACCGGCTTGACCAGATAGGGGGTGACGATGATCACCAGTTCGGTCTCGCCCTTGCGGAATTGGCGGCTGCGGAACAGGTTGCCGAGTATCGGCACGTCACCGAGGCCCGGAGCCTTGTCGAGCAGGTTCTGCGAGTTGGCGCTCATAAGGCCGGCGATCATGAAGCTCTGACCCGAACCCAGCTCCACCGTGGTTTCGGTGCGGCGGGTGGTCAGCGCAGGAACCTGGAAGCCGTTGAGCGTGATCGAACCCTGGGTCGACAGCTCGGACACTTCCGGACGCACCCGCATCGAGATCCGGCCGTTCGAGAGCACGGTCGGCGTGTAGGCAAGGCTCACCCCGAACTGGCGGAACTGCACCGTCACCTGGCCGAGGCCCTGGGCGATCGGGATCGGGAACTCGCCGCCCGCGAGAAAGGTCGCGGTTTCGCCCGAGAGCGCGGTGAGATTGGGCTCGGTCAGGGTGTTGACGAGGCCGAGACGCTCGGACAGGTCGAGCGCGCCGAGCATGTCGATGCCGAACAGCTTTCCGAGGCCCGACAGCGTGGTGCCGCCGTTGGAGTTGACCGAGTAGCCGGGGATTTTGGTCCCGTCGGGCAGCACGAAGGCAGCATCGCCCACGCCGTTGCCGACGAACAGGGGGCCGGATGGTCCGCTCGGGTCGCCGGTTATCGGACGCCCCGTGCCCACACCGAAGCGAAAGCCTCCGGTGCCATCGAAGGAGGTCAGGTTGCCGCCGATCTCGCGCAGCAGCGAGCGGCTGACTTCGGCGATGGTCACCTTGAGGTTGACCTGAAGCGGAGTGGCGGTGCGCAGTCGGCTGATGACGTTGGTGCCTTCGCCGGTGAAGGCCTGCACCAGCCTTTCAGCTTCGGCAGCATCTTCGGGCGCACCCACGGTGCCGGTCAAGAGCACGGTGTTCGTGCCCATGGTCGACACGCTGATCTTGGCATCGGGCATGGCGAGGGCGAGCATCTGGTCGACGCTGCCGATGTTCGAGCCGACCCGGATATTGGCCGAGAAGATCACATCGCCGCGTTCGTTGCTGGCGTAGATCGTGGTCTCCCCGCCGGCCTTGCCGAACACATAGAGCTGGCGCTGCGACTTGACCTGGACATCGGCGACCGCTTCGTTGGCGACGAACACATCGGTCATGTTACCCGGCACGGTCACCAGTTCGCCGCGGCCGATCGACAGGACGATTTCCTGCGAGGGCTTGACGACCTGCTGCGCGGTAGCGGTGGCAGTCGGCACGGCTGCAACCGGCGCGGCCATCACGGCAGCGAGCAGCAGCTTGGCTTTCAGGTTCAGTTTCATTCTCCGGCTCCCCTCGGGTTGGCCTGTGACCGTTGCTTGCGACAGCGGACGAAACGGATTGCGCGTGGCCATCATCACTCCCTTCAGTAGCTCAGGGTCGAGGTTACGGCCTGGCCACCGCGGCGGGTGGCCTCGCCCTGGGTGCGCAGCATGCCGCCCGCCGAGGCCTGCGGGCTGACCGGGATTTCCTCGGTCGCCTTGCCACGGGTGACGCGGACGCTCGGGCCACGATAGACCGGCTGGCTATCGACCTTGGCCGGCACGCTGGGCGAGGGCGGGGCGTATTGCGGCGCCCGGGCGCTTTCCTGCACGGGCATGGTCTTGCGCTGGAAGCGCGAGACATCGCCGCCGGTCACGAAGGTCGTGCCCTTGTCGATCGGACGGGACATCGCCGCCTTGAGCAGACGCTCCTCCTGTTCGGGGGTGGCGTTGTCGGGGATGGTGATATCGCCCGCAGCAATCGCGCGTTCGAGTTCGGCTTCGCTGTCTGCCAGCGAGC
Source organism: Erythrobacter tepidarius (assembly GCF_002155695.1). Taxonomy (GTDB): domain Bacteria; phylum Pseudomonadota; class Alphaproteobacteria; order Sphingomonadales; family Sphingomonadaceae; genus Erythrobacter; species Erythrobacter tepidarius. The sequence goes on along the minus strand of NZ_MUYJ01000002.1, from coordinate 126,697 downwards.
GCAGCGCGAGGCTGAGCGTGCCGATAGTCTGAGCGACGGCGACCTTCTCGGCGATTTTGGGCGTCACTTCGAGCGTGACGGTGCGGAACGCGTTGACGACAGTCTTGCCGTTTTCGTCGGTGGTGGTTTCGGTGGTCTGGTCGGTGGCCAGCACGCGCAGGTTGCGGATCACCGTTTCGGCCGTCTTGAGATCCTGGCCGCCGTCGCCGCTGACCGTCTGGGTCAGCACCAGGTCGACACGGTCGCCCGGAAAGACGAAGCCGGCCACACCTGTCATCGCCGACACCGGCACGGTGATCGCCCGCATCCCCGGCCCGAGCGCTGCTGCGAGGAAGCCGCGGTCGCCCGGGCTCACCAGCGAGCCTTGCGTCACCGGCTCGCCCGCCGTGATCGGATAGCGCACGACCGTGCCGATCAGCTTGTTCATGTCGGCTTCGCCGTCGATGAAATAAGCGTCCTTGACCAGCTCCTTGGGCCAGGGCTGGAAGCTGAGCGCGTCGGCGGTGATGATCGTTCCGGCGGTGAGGGCGCGCTTGGCGACCAGCACGCGCGGCCCGGTGGGCTGCGCCGCTTCGGCTGTAGGGGCTCCGCCTCCGGCGAAGATGCTCCGTGCAGCAAAGGCCGTTCCGATCGCGATGATCAGAGCGCCGATCAGCAGAACCAGTTTCTTCCTATCCATGGCTGAAATAGCCCCCTCGTAGTCGCCCTCGGTTGGTTAGCGGGCAGGTATGTTTTCGATGCGTAGGTCCCGACTGGTTAAAATCGAGTTCACGCCGCAACTGCCGCCATGGCGGCAGCGGGCAGATAGTTGGCGGCGAGCACCCACAGGCCGCCGAAAGCGATCGCGACACCGTAAGGGATTGCCAGCTTGTCGCGCTGGCGGCGCATGACGTGCCACAAGCCCATGACGATCGTCAGCACCCCGCCGGCCAGCGCCATGATCACCAGCAGCTGTGCAAAAGCTTCGGGCCGCACCCACAGCGCGAGCACGCTCAGCAGCTTGACGTCTCCGCCGCCCATCATCCTGAGTGCAAATAGTCCGGCCAGCAGCACGAAGGCGGCCAATGCCACGCCCAGCTGCATCGCCACGTCGGGCCACAGCGCCAGGCCGCTCGACCACCAGAACAGCGGCGCGCCCAATGCGATCGCGCCGTTCAGCCAGTTGTCGATCTGGCGGCGACGAATGTCGGTAAAGGCCGCGAAAACCAGCGCGATTGCCAAGGCAATCAGCAGTCCGTAGTGAAGGGTGGTCGTCAACATCGTGCCCCCGAAGTTGCCGTGCGCGGGACGCGTCGCGGTGCTTCTTGGGGCGGTGCTACAGGTACTTGCTTACCAAAAAGTAACCAAGCTCGGAGGCCTGAGATTCACGACCATCGCGACATTGCGGCGATCGATCGCCGAGCCATTCCGCCAGCCGCGCGCGAAGGCATCTGGCGCGCGGCGGACGGGCATGCGATCCGCCGGATCGACTGGCCTGGCGACGCCGCCACGCCGCGCGGTTCGATCCTGTTCCTTCCCGGACGCGGTGATGCCTACGAGAAATATCTCGAAACGCTGGAGGAATGGCACCGCGCCGGCTGGCGGGTGACGGCGGCAGACTGGCGCGGGCAGGCAGGATCGGGAAGGCTCGGCAAGGATGCGGTGACCGGCCACATCGAGGATTTCGCGATCTGGATTGCCGATCTTGCCCGCCTCTGGAGCGACTGGGCGAGCGAAACCCCCGGGCCGCACGTCCTTGCAGCGCATTCGATGGGCGGGCATCTGGTGATGCGCGCATTGGTCGAGCGGCGGGTCAATCCCGATGCAGTGGTTTTGAGCGCGCCGATGATCGGCGTGAACGGACCGCCACTGCCACTGCCGGTGCTCCACCTTGTCGCCCGGCTGATCTGTCGCTTGGGCGACCCGACGCGGCCGGCATGGAAATGGAGCGAGAAACCCGGTGAACTGCCTGCGGGTCGCGCCCTGCTGCTCACCCACGATCCCGATCGCTATGCCGACGAGCAATGGTGGCGCGATGCCCGGCCTGAGCTGGTGATGGGTCCGGCAAGCTGGCGTTGGGTCGAGCGGGCCTATGCCTCTGCGCGCCTGCTCGAAGCGCCCGGTGCCATCGAGGCAGTGGCAGTGCCGGTGCTGATTCTGTCCACCAGTGCCGACAAGCTGGTGAGTCACGCGGCCGCGCTGCGCACCGCCCGACGGCTACCGCGCGGCGAAATCTTCGCCTTCGGGCCGGAGGCGGCACACGAGATCCTGCGCGAGTCCGATCCGGTGCGCCGCCGCGCGATGGCGGCGATCGCGGCCTTCCTTGATCGGGTGGTGCCTGCTGCATGAGCGCCAGAATCTGGGACTTTGCCGTCATCGGGGCCGGGATGGCCGGCGCAAGCCTGGCGGCCGAACTTGCCCCCCATGCCCGCGTGCTGCTGCTCGAGGCGGAGGACGTGCCGGGCTATCATGCGACCGGGCGCTCGGCGGCGTTCTGGGACGAATGCTACGGCGGCCCCGGTGTGGTGCCGCTCACGCTTGCCTCGGGGCCGTTCCTGCGGACGCACGGTTTTCTCACCACGCGCGGCGCGCTCCATCTCGCGCGCGCGCAGGACAGCGCCGCGCTCGCGCAATTCTTCGCCACCTTTGCCGGGACAGGAGTGGCGATCGAACGGCTCGATCGTGCCGCCATCGAACAGCGCGTGCCGGGGGTGCGGCCCGAATGGTGCGCGGCAATCCACGAGCCGGCCTGCGCCGATATCGACGTGGCCGGGCTGCATCAGCACTATCTCGCCGCGGCGCGCCGGGCGGGCGGGGAGATGGTTTGCCGTGCAAGGGTCGATCGGCTTGCGCGTGACGATGGCGGCTGGCGCATCGTGACGGCCACCGGCGCGGAATATCGCGCCGCGCGGATCGTCAACGCTGCCGGCGCCTGGGCCGACAGGATCGCGAGGCTCGCGGGTGTCGCGCCGCTCGGCATCCGGCCCTTGCGCCGTACCGTGGTGCAGCTGCGGGTCGATCCGCCGGCACCGGCCGATCTGCCGCTGGTGCTCGACATCAATGGCGGCTTCTATTTCAAGCCCGATAATGGCCGCCTGTGGCTATCTCCGCATGACGAGATCCCCGACGAGCCGGGTGATGTCGCGCCCGAAGAGATCGATGTCGCCATCGCCATCGACCGGTTCGAGGCCGTGACCAACTGGCGCATCACCGCGCTCGAACGGCGCTGGGCCGGCCTCAGGAGCTTCGCGCCCGACCGGCTGCCGGTCTATGGCCCCGATCCGAACCTTGGCAGCTTCTTCTGGTGCGCAGGACAGGGCGGCTTCGGCATCCAGACCGCTCCCGCCGCCGCGCGCATGGCCGCGCAGATCGCGCTCGGGCTGCAGGCGGATGCAATGACGCGGGCGATCGACCCTGCGGCCTATTCGCCCGCCCGCTTTGCGGCTGCATCACAATCGGCCTAGCCAAGCCCGCGCCCTTCTGGCATTTTCCCCAAGTCCATTAATTACTTCGGGAGGGAAAGGCGATGGCCCACAAGTTTGAGATCTACAAGGACAAGGCCGGCCAGTTCCGGGTGCGGTTCAAGTACAATTCGGAAGTGATGTTCTCGACCGAAGGCTATGCCAGCAAGGCAAGCGCGCAGAACGCAATCGATTCGATCAAGAAGAACGGCCCGGGCGCCGAGGTCGAAGACAACAGCTGATCATGACGGGGGCGGCGGGGTCAGGCGTTCCCCGCCGCAATCCGCGCCGCTTCGGCGCTTGCCAGCGCATCGGCGCGTTCGTTTTCCGGGTGGCCGGAATGGCCCTTGACCCATTCCCACCGCACCTTGTGCGGCCGCGCGGCGGCGATCAGTTCGCGCCACAGATCAGCGTTGGCCACCGGCTTTTTGGCGGCATTCACCCAGCCGCGCTTCTGCCAGCCGCAGATCCACCGGGTCATGCCGTCGATGACATAGCGGCTGTCGGTGTGGATGGTCACCGCACAAGGTTCCTTGAGCGCTGCGAGGCCGCGCAGCACAGCTGTCATCTCCATACGGTTGTTGGTCGTCTCCGGCTCGCCGCCGGTCAGTTCCTTCTCGTGTGCGCCCATGCGCAGGATCGCCGCCCACCCGCCCGGGCCGGGATTGTGTTTGCACGCGCCGTCGGTGAAGATGTCGACCTGTTTCATCGCGCCGGGCACTAGGCGGCCAAAGGCTCAGTCTGCAAGCAGGCCCGCCCCGCTTTCATGGTAAAACCGCCAGCGTGCTGCGAATTGCATCGGATCCTTGCGGGTGACGAGCGCATCATCGGGGGTTTCCAGCCAGTCCTCGGCGCGCGAGGCGACGAAGCGCAGACAGGCGCCCTTGGCCACCTCGTGGAACAGCGCCAGTTCAGCCGCTTCGAGCCGGCGGACGCGCTGGTAACCCTCGAACAGCGCCGTGCCGCAATCGGCGCGGTAGGCATTTTCGCTGTCGAAACACCAGGCCGCGTGTGTCACTGCCAGATCGAGCACCATCGGCCCGGTGCAGGCGAAGTAGAAATCGATCAGGCCCGTCACCTGATCACCCAGCATCAGGACATTGTCGGGAAAAAGATCGGTGTGGATCTGCGACTGCGGCAGCGCCGAAAGATCGAGCGCGGCGGCTGCACGGGCGTGCTCCAGCATCGCCGGCAGGCCGGGGTCGATCCTTGCCAGCCGTTCACCTCCGCAGGCATCGAGGATCGCCGCGCTCGCGGCGAAATCCATCATATTGGCGCGTGTCAGCGGAAAGTCGCGGGCCGCCAGATGCAGCGCGGCCAGCACCTCGCCCACCGCGCGCACCTGTTGCGGTGTCGGGCGGGTGGGGGACACCCCGGGCAGGAATTCGATCAGTGCCGCGGCCTTGCCCTGCTCCATCCGGAAAGAGGCACCGCTGCGGTCATGCATGGTGCGCGGCACCGGACAGCCCTTCGCGGCGAGATGATCGAGCAGATCGAGGAAATAGGGCAGATCGGCATAGTCGATCCGCCGTTCGTAGAGCGTCAGGATGAAGCGCGTGCCGCTCGCACCCGAACCGGTGGTCTCGATCAGCCAGTTGGAATTGGAGACGCCTTCCGCGATGCCCTTGGCCGAAACCAGCTCGCCGACATCATACTGGGCGATCAGCCGGGCAAGTTGCTCTGCCCCAAGGTGGGTGTAGACCGCCATGTCCGCGTCGCTCTTCGGCCTATTCGGTCAGCTGGCGCGGGAGCTTGAACACCATTTTCTCGACCGTTGCGGTGATTTCCTTCTCGCGGATGGTGCGGTGCTCGGCGAGCGCTGCGACCACTTCGCGCACGAGGATTTCCGGAGCCGAGGCCCCCGCGGTCAGGCCCAGCGTTTCGACCCCTTCGAGCCAACCGAAGTCGATCTCGGAGGCGCGCTGGATTAGCTTGGCGGGCGTGCCGAGCCGCTCCGACACTTCGACCAGGCGCAACGAGTTGGACGAATTGGGCGCGCCGATCACCAGCACCAGATCGCAGTCATGCGCCAGTTCCTTGACCGCGGCCTGCCGGTTGGAAGTGGCGTAGCAGATGTCCTCGGCGCGCGGGCCGGAGATGTTGGGATAGCGCCATTCGAGCGCCTGAATCACCTCGCGCGTGTCGTCGACCGACAGCGTCGTCTGGGTCAGGTAGGCCAGTTCCTGGTCGGAATCGAAGGGCAGCTTCTCGACATCCTCGATCGTTTCCACCAGCGTCATCTGGCCGGGTTCGACCTGACCCATAGTGCCGATCACCTCGGGGTGGCCTTCATGACCGATGAAGATGATGTGACGGCCCTTTTCGATCTGGCGCTCGGCCTGACGGTGGACCTTGCTCACCAGTGGGCAAGTGGCATCGACATAGAGCAGGTTGCGGCGCTTGGCCTCGGCCGGGACCGACTTGGGCACACCGTGGGCGCTGAACACCACCGGGGCATCGTCCGGCACCTCGTCCAGCTCCTCGACGAAAATCGCGCCCTTGGCCTTCAGCCCTTCGACCACATATTTGTTGTGGACGATCTCATGGCGGACATAGACCGGCCGGCCATAGCGCTCGAGCGCCTTCTCGACGATCTCGATCGCCCGGTCGACCCCGGCGCAGAATCCGCGCGGAGCGGCGATCAGGAGGTTAAGCGGCGGGCGGGCGGCGACCGAGTCGTCGCTGCCAGCGGCATCGGCTGCGGGAAAGGGCGCGTTCATGATGACCTCTCTAGCGCTTTGCGCTGCGTCTCGCTAGGGCGTGCATATGCGCTTGTCGCGCAGTTGGATCCGGTTTTTCTAGGACGGCCTTTCGATGATGTTTCGCACCCGCGCCCTGCCTGCCCTTGCCGCAACGGCCGCCTTGGCCGCATGCGCCGGCGAAGGTGAACTTGTTCTCGATCAGGGTGTCGGGATCACCTCGGTGCTGAGCACCTGTCCGGCGGTCGGCATTCCGGATTACACCGGGGACATCACCATCTTCCGCTCCCAAACGGATCGCAGCGCGGCGAGCCTCGATGTCAGCGCGGCGATGACCAATCTGCGCACCAGCTGCAACGATACCGGCGAGAAGGTCTATAGCGAGGCAACCTTCGATGTGCACGCCCGCCGTACCGACACGCGCGGCGCTCGCACAGTGGTCCTGCCCTATTTCGTCACGGTGCTCCGCGGGGGAAGCGCGGTGGTCAGCAAGCGCGTGGGCGAGGTCACCCTGAGCTTTGCCGATGGTCAGGAACGCGCGATGGGAACCGCCAAGGTCGGCTCCTTCGTCAACCGTGCCGATGCCACGCTGCCCGAGGATATCCGCAAGAAGATCACCCGCCGACGACGTCCGGGCGACGTGGATGCCGCGCTCGATCCGCTGGCCGATCCCGAAGTCAAGGCGGCGATTGCCCGCACCCGCTTCGAGATGCTGGTTGGCTTCCAGCTGACCGAGGAACAGCTGGCCTATAACGTGACGCGCTGATGTTGTTGCGAAGGCGCCTGCGCGCCTTCGTCCTCGGCGCGCATCCGTCGCTTGGCGATGGCCACCTGCGGGGGGCCGGTCGGCCTTGCGGCGCTACCGGCGGCGAACCAGCGGCTCAAGCGAGCGCGCTTTTGGCGTTCCCTTTTCCGTCCCGGGCTTGACCCGGCCCTATGCTTGCCTTTTTGCACGCGCGATACCCCGCGCACACCGCAAGAGAACAGGATGACCAAGCCCAAGACCCTCTATGCCGCCTATGCGGCGCTGATCGAAACCGTGCTGACCGACCTCGTCGACGAGGGCGTGCTGCCTGCCGATACCAGCTTCGCCAATGTCACGCTCGAACCGCCGCGCGATGTGGCGCATGGCGATCTGGCGACCAATGCCGCGATGGTGCTGGCCAAGGGTGCAGGGATGAACCCGCGCGCGCTGGCCGAGGCGATTGCCGCGAGGCTTTCCGCGCATCCGATGATCACCAGCGCCGAAATTGCCGGGCCGGGCTTCATCAATCTGCGCCTGGATCGGCAGGTGTGGCTGGATGAGCTTGTCGTCATCGCGCAGCTGGGCGCTGATTACGGACGTTCGGACATGGGCGGGGGCCGGGTCGTCAATGTCGAATATGTCTCGGCCAACCCCACTGGTCCCATGCACATGGGCCATTGCCGTGGCGCGGTGGTGGGCGATGCGCTGGCGGGCCTGCTCGAGTTCGCCGGGCACAAGGTCATCAAGGAATACTACGTCAACGACGCCGGCGCGCAGGTCGATGTCCTCGCCCGCTCGGTGCACCTGCGCTACCGCGAGGCGCTCGGGGAGCAAATCACTATCCCCGAAGGGCTTTATCCGGGTGACTATCTCGTGCCTGTCGGCCAGCAGCTCGCCGCCGAGTTCGGCAGCCGTTACGTATCGGCGCCCGAGGCTGAATGGCTGATGCTGTTCCGCACCCGCGCGGTCGCGGCGATGATGGACATGATCCGCGCCGACCTCGCCACCTTGGGCATCAAGCACGATCTTTTCTCCTCCGAGGCTGAATTGCAGGCTTCGGGCAAGGTCGATGCCGCCGAGGCGTGGCTGCGCGCGCATGACCTCGTCTATGACGGCGTGCTCGAAGCTCCCAAGGGCAAGGCCCCGCCCGAGGATTGGGAGCCGGTCTCGCTGCCGCTGTTCCGTTCGACCCGGTTCGGCGACGACCAGGATCGCCCGATCAAGAAATCGAACGGCGCGTGGACCTATTTCGGGGCCGACCTTGCCTACCACTTCCAGAAGGCGCAGACCGCCGATGCTCTGGTCGATATCTGGGGCGCCGATCATGCGGGCACCGTCAAGCGGATCAAGGCCGCAGTGGCCGCGCTCACCAGTGCCGACGGGGCGCCGCCCAAGCCCTTCGAGGTCAAGCTGGTGCAGATGGTGCAACTGATGAAGGGCGGCCAGCCGTTCAAGATGTCGAAGCGCGCGGGCAATTTCGTCACGCTCGCGGATGTGGTCGAGATGGTTGGCAAGGACGTGGTGCGTTTCACCATGCTCACCCGCAAGCCCGACGCGCAGATGGAATTCGACTTCGACAAGGTGGTCGAGGCCTCGAAAGACAATCCGGTGTTCTATGTCCAATATGCTCATGCCCGGATCCGCTCGACGCTGCGCAAGGCGGCGGAGGCGGGGCTTGCCCCGTCTGATGCCGCGCTCGACCGGCTCGGCTCCGAGGAACTGGCGCTGGTCGCGCGCGCTGCGCAGTTCCCGCGCGAGATCGAGGCGGCGGCCCGGGCGCGCGAACCGCACCGGATCGCCTTCTACCTTTACGAACTCGCCGCTGATCTCCATTCCTACTGGAACCTCGGTAATGACCGTCCGGAAAAGCGCTTCATCGTGGAACAGGACGCAGAGCTGACCGGGGCGAGGCTTTTCCTCGCCAATGCAATCGGGCAAGTGATCCGTGGCGGTCTCGGCGTGCTCGGTGTGGAGGCGGTCGAGAGCATGTGAAAACCGGGGGACAAGAGGTTTCACCATGATCGATGCCGAATATGAGGAACTGGACGCGGGTGATGGCGAGCTCGATCTCGCCCGCACCGACAACCTGCCATGGCTCGAAGCCGACACGGATGACGCGGAAGCAGGCGGGTTTGACATTGGCCAGATCCTCGCTTTTGCTGGCGTCCTGCTCTTGGTGCTGGCGGCGATCGTCGGGGCGGTGTGGTATGTCTCCAATCGCGCCAGCTCGGCCGATGTCGTTGCTGACGGCAGCGTGATCGAAGCCCCCGCCGGCCCGATCAAGGAACGTCCGCAGGATCCGGGCGGAAAGCAGTTCGCCGGCACCGGCAATCTCGCTCCGCTGGTCGGCGAGGGCGAGACCCGCGAGGCCGTGGTCGCTGCGCCGGCTGCTGCGACATCCTCGGCTTCCACGCCCGCGCCGGCTGCGGGTGCGCGCGCGGCGCCCCCCCTCGCGCCGGCTCTGTCCGGCGTGGGCGTGCAGCTTGCCGCCTACAGCACCCGTGCCCGCGCCGAACAGGGCTGGAGCGAATTGTTGCGCCGCACCGAGGCGCTGGCCGGGGTCAAGCACCGCGTGGTCGAGGGCAAGGTCGATATCGGTACGGTCTATCGTTTGCAGGCCGTGGCCGGCAGCCGCGCCGAGGCCGAGCGGCTGTGTGCCGCGCTCAAGGCCGATGGGCTCGATTGCCAGATAAAGTAGGGGGCGGGACAGGGCTTTTCCCCGTTCCGGTTGGTCACGCTGCTTGCCTGACGCGGGCTTCCTTGCGAACCTTAGCGCATGATTCCGGCGATCTTCGGTCTTGGCGGCCCGCATCTCACCGCGGACGAGCGCGCCTTCTTCCGCGAGGCCGATCCGGCGGGCTATATCCTGTTCGGCCGCAATTGCGTCGACCCTGAGCAGCTGCGCGCGCTGACCGATGATCTCAGGAGCATCCACGGGCGCGACCGGCTGCTGATCTCGATCGATCAGGAAGGCGGACGGGTGGCACGGTTGCGCCCGCCGCATTGGTCGGCCTATCCGTGCGGCGAGGTTTTCGCCCGGCTCTATCAGACGGCTCCGGCCAGCGCGATCGCGGCCGCGCGTGCCAATGCCACTGCGATGGGGCTTGAATTGGCAGCCATGGGCATCACGGTCAATTATCACCCGCCGCTCGATCTGAGGGTGCCGGGTGCGCATGACGTGATCGGCGACCGCGCCTTCGGGGCCGATCCGGTGCAGGTCGCCGCGCTCGGGCGGGCGGTGCTCGAAGGCCTGGCAGCGGGCGGCGTGACCGGCTGCATAAAGCACATGCCGGGCCATGGCCGCAGCGATGTCGATACCCACAAGGCGCTCCCCACGGTCACTGCCAGCGCGGCAGAGCTGGAGGCCGACCTTGCCCCGTTCCGGAGGCTCAACCATGCGCTGATCGGCATGACCGGCCACCTCGTCTTCACCGCCTGGGACGCGGAGAACCCCGCGACGCTATCGCCGATCGTGATCCGCGAAGTCATCCGCGGCGCGATCGGTTTCGATGGCCTGCTGCTGACCGATGATATCGACATGGAGGCGCTCGGCGGCGCGATTGTGGAGCGCGCTGCCCGCGCGCATGCGGCGGGGTGCGACATCATCCTCAACTGCTGGGCGAAGATGGATGACATGGCAGGCATCTGCGAGGTGCTCCCCGCCATGTCCGATGCCACGGCCGCACGGCTTGACCGGGCGCTGGCCGGGACGCGGATTGCTCCGGCGCTCGCCACCGAACAGCGCGAACTCCTCGCCACGCGCGATGCGTTGCTGGCGCTGGCGGAGCAAGCGGCGTGAGCGGCATCGAGCAGCCCTTTATGCTCGCAGACGCGGGCGCAGGCGAGGGCGACGCCGCGCTGGTGCAGGGCGCCAAGCCGGGCGAGGAAGCGCTCTATCTCGAACTCGATGGGTGGGAAGGCCCGCTCGACCTGCTGCTCGATCTGGCGCGACGGCAGAAGGTCGATCTTAGGCAGATCTCGATACTCGCCTTGGTCGATCAATATCTCGGCTACATCGCGCGGGCCGGGGCGCTCAGGCTGGAGCTGGCCGCCGATTATCTCGTGATGGCCGCATGGCTGGCCTATCTCAAATCGGCGCTGCTGCTGCCCAAGGAGGAGCAGGAGGATCCCAGCCCCGAAGAGCTGGCGCTGCGTCTGCAACTGCGGCTGCAACGGCTCGGCGCGATGCGCGAGGCCGCGGCGCGGCTGATGGCGCGCGACCGGATCGGGCGTGACGTGTTTCTGCGCGGCGCGCCCGAGGGGCTGCGCACCGACCGCAAGACCGTGTGGCGGAGCGATCTTTTCACGCTGATCCAGGCCTATGGTCAGGTCAAGGCGCGCACCGCGCCGCGCATCTACCACGTGGCCAACCGCCCGGTGATCACGCTCGATTCGGCGCTGGAGCGGGTCTCGGCGATGCTGGGCGTGACGCTCGAATGGATGGAGATCCGCGATTTCCTGCCGCCGCATGCCTCGCCCGAACTCAAGCGCTCGGCGCTGGCGTCGAGCTTTGTGGCGGCGCTTGAGTTGGCCAAGCGCGGCCGGGCTGAGCTCGCGCAGGAGGGTGCCTTTGCCCCCCTGCGCATCCGTCGACTCAAGAACAGCGCGCAGGCGCGTGTCGAGGCATGAGCGCGCAAGCCAGCCTCGAACGTACGCTCGAGGCGACGCTGTTTGCCGCTGAAGAGCCGTTGAGCGTCGATGCCCTCGCCGCTCATCTCGGCTTGCCGGACCCGGCCGAGGTGCGCGCTGCGCTGGCCGCCTTGCAGAGGCATTACACCGCGCGCGGCGTGCATCTGGTCGAGCGCGGCGGACGCTGGCATTTCCAGACCGCCCCCGATCTGGCCCACCTGCTGCGGCGCGAGAAGGAGCAGGTGCGCCGCCTCAGCCGTGCGGCCACCGAGGTGCTGGCGATCATCGCCTATCACGAGCCGGTCAGCCGCGCCGAGATCGAATCGATCCGCGGGGTGCAGACCAGTGCAGGCACGCTCGACGTGCTGATGGAAGCCGGCTGGGTGAGCCCTGCCGGGCGGCGCGAGGTCCCGGGGCGCCCGGTGGTCTATGCCACCACCCCGGAATTTCTTGACCATTTCGGCCTTGCCAGTCGCCGCGACCTGCCGGGGATCGACGAATTGCGCGCCTCCGGCCTGCTCGATCCGCTCGACGAGGCGATGGAAGCGGCAATGCGTTTCGAGCCCGACGAGGATGGCGATGGGGCCGGCGAAGCAGACGAGAATCTGGCGGACTGACTGGCAATTCGCGAAGGCTTGTCCTAGATAGGCAGTGTTCGCGTACCGGGCGCGATGTCCGGTTTGCGGCATCGCGCCTGCTGCGGTCGCATTCAGGAGTAGAGACAATGGGTTTTTCGTCGATCTGGCATTGGGTCATCGTCCTGCTGATCGTGCTGATCCTGTTCGGGCGTGGCCGCATTGCCGAGATGATGGGCGATTTCGGCAAGGGCATCGCGAGCTTCAAGAAGGGCCTTAACGAGACCGAGGAAACCGCGGCCAATGTCGCGCGGATCGAACCGCCTGCCGCTGCCCCCGCGCCTGCCGAGACCCCGGCACCGGCTGAAAAGACCGACACCACCGGCGCCTGACAGCTCCTTGAAGGAGGCGGGCTGACCGCACCCGACATATGTTCGACATCGGCATCGGAGAACTGCTGGTCATCCTGATCGTTGCGGTGGTGGTGATCGGGCCGAAAGACCTTCCGCTCGCGATGCGCACCGCCGGCCGCTGGATCGGCAGGTTGCGGCGCATCTCGGCCCATTTCCGCTCCGGCATCGATGCCATGGTGCGCGAGGCCGAGTTGGAGGAAATGGAAAAGAAGTGGAAAGCGCAAAACGAGGAGATCATGCGCCGTTCCGCGGCGCTGACCGAGGCCGAGGCCGGCGCGCCGGTGATGACGGGGCCGCCTGCGCTGCCCGCGGAAACCCAGCAGTCCGCCGGACCTGCGCCCGGGGCCGACACACCCAAGGGCGCGGCCGATGTTTGAGATCAAGGATCTCGACGAAACCCGCGCGCCGCTGCTCGACCATCTGATCGAACTGCGCACCAGGGTGATCCGCGCGCTGCTGGCGCTGGGCATCGGCTTTGCGGTATGCCTCTATTTCGCCGACGAAATCCTCGGCATCCTCGTCTGGCCGCTGAAACAGGCTTTCCCCGCAGGCCAAGGCCAGTTGATCTTCACCAAGCTGCCCGAAGTGTTCTTCGTCGAGCTGAAGGTCGCGCTGTTTGCGGGGTTCATGGTGAGCTTTCCGGTGATCGCCAACCAGCTTTGGGCCTTCGTCGCACCAGGGCTTTATGCGCGCGAGAAAAAGGCCTTCCTGCCGTTCCTGATCGCCACGCCGGTGCTGTTCAGCGCCGGCGCGGCGCTGGCCTATTTCGTGGTGATGCCGGTCGCCTTTACCTTCTTCCTCGGCTTTGGCGGCGAGACCGGCGGGTTGGCGGTGCAGGCCCTGCCGAGCGCAGGCGACTATCTCAGCCTGGTGATGCAGTTCATCCTCGCCTTCGGGCTCACCTTCCTGCTGCCGGTGCTGCTGTTGCTGCTCCACCGCGCGGGCCTCATCACCCGCGACCAGATGGTGGCAGCGCGGCGCTATGTGATCGTCGGCATCTTTATCATCGCCGCGATCGTGACGCCGCCCGATCCGGGCTCGCAGATCATCCTCGCGGTGCCGCTGTGGCTGCTGTTCGAGGGTTCGCTGCTGCTGATGCGTCTGCAGGAGAAGGCCGTTGCCGCCGACAAGGCCGCACAGGCGGCCCAAGCAGCAGCGAAGCCGGACGCGGCGGAGTAGCTATTCGCCCGTCACCTTCACGCCGCCGATCCACACCTCGATCACCTTGGTCTGGCGAATCTCGTCGGGAGAGGCCAGCAGCGGGTCGCGGTCAACCAGCAGGAAGTCGGCGCGCTCGCCCGGCACCAGCCGGCCAAAGCGTCCCTCGGCAAACCCGGCAAAGGCTGCGTCGGCGGTGAAGGCGGCAAGCGCGCCCTCGCGGCTGACGGTCTCCTGCGGAAACCAGCCGCCGAAGGGTTCGCCCTTGGCATCAGTGCGGCTTATCGCGGCGGCAATGCCGGCCCAGGGATCCGCCGGTTCGACCGGCGCGTCCGAACCGAACGCCAGTCGGCCGCCGACCGTCATCACGCTGCGCCACGGATAGGCGCCATCGAGCCGGTCAGGCCCGAGCCGGGCTTCGGCCATCAGCCGGTCGGAGGTCTGGTGGAGCGGCTGCATCGAGGCGATGATGCCATGCCGGCCCAGCCGCGGCAGGTCTGCCGGATCGACGATCTGCGCATGCTCGATCCGCCAGCGGCGATCGCCCTTGTAGCTTTCCGAAAGCTCCTCGATCGCGGCCAGCACTTCCGCGTTGGCGGCATCGCCGATGGCGTGGACGGCGGTCTGGAAATTGTCCATCGCGGCGCGGCTCATCAGGTTGCGCAGCTGGCTGGGGGAGAGCAGGGGCAATCCCTTGGTGCCCGGATCGTCGTGATAGGGGGCCTTGAGCGCCGCCCCGCGCGATCCGAGCGCGCCGTCGAGATAGAGCTTGATCCCGCCCATCCGCAGACGATCCTCATAGAGCCAGACGGTCGGCGCCGGCCCGGCAACTGTCTCCAGCGTCTCGAAACCGTCGGCATAGGCCATGATGCGGATCCGCAGCCGCCCCTCGTCACCGGCGCGGCGGAAGGTGTTCCAGTCGGCCAGTGTGGTGCCCATATCGGCGACCGCTGTGACCCCGTAACCGAGCAGCACCTCCTGCGCCTTGACGAAGGCAAGGTCGCGGTCTTCGGGCCGGGGGGCGGGGATGACCTTCTCGACCAGCTGTGTCGCCTTGTCGATGAACACGCCGGCGGGCGCGCCCCTGGCATCGCGGATGATCTTGCCCCCGGCCGGATCGGGGGTCTTCGCGCTCACGCCCGCGGTCTGGAGCGCGAGACTGTTGCCCCAGGCGGCATGGCCATCGACCCGTTCGAGCCACACCGGCCGGTCGGCCACCACCGCGTCCAGCTCGGCGGCGGTCGGGAAACGGCCAAGGCCCCACTTTTCCTGGTTCCAGCCGCGCCCGAGGATCCACGGGCGGCCCGGGCTCTCCTCGGCAAAGGTCTTGATTTTCGCCAGTGCATCTTCGAGCGATACGCTGTCCGAAAGGTCAAGCGTCAGCTTGCCGAAACCGATACCCATGACGTGGACATGGGCATCGATCATGCCCGGCAACATCACCTTGCCCTTGGCATCGAGGCGGTAATCGACCTGCGGGCGCGGCTCCCCGCGCTCGAGCAGCGCGGTCACCTTGCCGTCCTTGTCGAACACCAGACCGGTGAAGCGCTGCACCTTGCCTTCGGCATTGATCGTCACCCCGTCGACATTGTCGATCAGGGTGTCGGCCAGCGCCGGGGCGGCTAGCGCGAGGGCGGAAGCGACAAGAGCAAAGGCGAAGGTGCGAGGCATGGCAATCCCTGAAAGAACGCAAGAACGGCGGTGGCGCGGTGCCTATCGCCTTCGCGCGAGGTTGCCAACTTTCCCCCTGGCAGGAAATCCTTTCGGGCAATCGGCGCGTGGCTGATTGCCCTTGCGGCAACAAGCCTCTAATCGGCGCCGCACCATGTCAACACAGCCTGCATCGATTAGCCCCAAGGGCGCTGCCGCTTCGCCGGCCGACCTTACCCTCGACGACGTGCGCGCCGCCGCCGCGCGGATCGGCTCGGCTGTGGTCAACACGCCGATGATGCGCTCGATCACCCTGTCGGAGATTACCGGCGCACAGATCTGGCTGAAGTTCGAGAACCTCCAGTTCACCGCCGCCTACAAGGAGCGCGGGGCGCTCAACGCGCTGCTGCTGCTGAGCGAGGAGCAGCGCGCGCGCGGCGTGATCGCGGCCTCGGCGGGCAACCATTCGCAAGGCCTCTCCTACCACGGCACCCGGCTCGGCGTGCCGGTGACGATCGTCATGCCGCGCACCACGCCGACGGTTAAGGTGATGCAGACCGAAAGCGTCGGCGGCACGGTCGTGCTCGAAGGCGATACCTTCGATGAAGCCTATGCCCATGCGCGCAAGCTCGAGGTCGAACTCGGCCTGACCTTCGTCCACCCCTTCGACGATCCGCATGTCGCGGCGGGCGCCGGAACCGTGGCGCTGGAAATGTTCGCGGTGAAGCCGGATCTCGACTGCATCGTCACCCCGATCGGCGGCGGTGGGCTGATTTCGGGCATGGCAACGGTCGCCAAGGCGCTCAATCCCGCGATGGAAGTGGTTGGCGTGCAGGCTGCGCTGTTCCCCTCGATGTTCGACAAGATCAAGGGCGCAGACCTGCCCTGCGGTGGCGACACGCTGGCCGAAGGCATCGCCGTCAAGCAGCCCGGCGAGTTCACCGCGCAAGTGATCGCGGAAAGGGTGGACGATATCCTGCTGGTGGATGAACCCGCGCTGGAAAAGGCGGTGGCGCTGCTGCTCCAGATCGAGAAGACCGTGGTTGAGGGCGCGGGCGCAGCAGGGCTTGCAGCGGTGCTCAGCAATCCGGCGCGTTTCGCCGGCAAGAGCATCGGGCTGGTGCTGTGCGGCGGCAATATCGACACCCGCCTGCTCGCCAATGTGCTGCTGCGCGATCTCGCCCGGCAGGGCCGCCTCGCGCGGCTGCGCATCACGCTGCAGGATCGTCCCGGCGCGCTGTTCCGGGTGATGCGCCTGTTCAACGAGCACAACGTCAACATCATCGAGATCTATCACCAGCGCATCTTCACCACCCTGCCGGCCAAGGGCCTGATTACCGATATCGAATGCGAGGCGCGCGATGCCGAGCAGGTCGAACGGTTGGTTGAGGGCCTGCGCGCCAACGGCTATTCGGTGCAACTGGTCGAGCTTGGCTGAGGCGTTCGGGCGGTCTTCGTTCGACCGGGCGTGCCGTTTTGCGCCATTGCCGCAGCATAATGCGCGGGTTCCCGTGCAGAGCGCGGGATATTTTGTGATCTTTCATGGTTAAGGGACTTTTACCGCGGGGCGCGTCCATGCATAAGTTTGCTCCGACACAACCCGCCATGATTCCCGCCAAGAGGACCGAGGCCCGCACGTGACGGCACCCATCCGCTTCCCAAGGTTTTTCGTGACCAGCCCGGCGCCCTGTCCCTACCTGCCGGGGCGGAGCGAACGCAAGGTGTTCACCGAACTCAAGGGGCCGCATGCGGATCAGCTCAACGAGGCGCTCGGACGGATTGGTTTCCGCCGCAGTCAGACGGTCGCCTATCGCCCGTCCTGCCTCGATTGCCAGGCCTGCGTGTCGGTGCGGGTGGTGGCGGGGGCCTTTCGCCCCTCGGCCACGCAGAGGCGCGATCTCAGGCGTAATGAGGATCTGATCGTCACCGAATGCCGCCCCTGGGCAACCGACGAGCAGTTCGCGCTGCTGGCGAAGTATCTCGGGGCGCGCCATCCGGATGGTGGCATGGCCGCGATGGACGAGCTCGATTATGCCGACATGATCGAGCACACGCCGGTCCATTCCGTGGTCACCGAATACCGCCTGCCGGGCATCGACGGGCGGCCGGGCCGTCTGGTTGGTGCCTGCCTGACCGATCGGCAGGGCGACGGGCTGTCGATGATCTACTCCTTCTACGATCCCGATCTGGAAGGTCGAACCGGGCTGGGCAGCTTCATCATCCTCGATCACATCCGCCGCGCCGCGGCCGAAGGCCTGCCCTATGTCTATCTTGGCTACTGGGTCGAGGGCAGCCCGCGGATGCAGTACAAGGTCCGCTACCGTCCGCTCGAACGTTTGACGCGCGAAGGCTGGCAGGTGATGGAAGAGGCTGAACAGAGCCGGCTGATCGCCGCGGCCATCAAGCCGCGCCAGCCGCAGCACGCGTCGCTGGCCGGCGCCCGAGGCAAGGATGGCCAGCCCGTCAAGTTTCCGGGAAGCTGAGCCTCGCCACCTCCTCAAGCGCGGTCTGCTGCTGGCGGCCGGACTGGGACAAGCAGCGGCGATGCTGGTGGCGCAGCCCGCCTTGGCGCGGGAGGCAGAAGCCGTCTTGCCCGCCGGTCGTCCCGCCGATCCGCCGCGCGACGGTTATGATGAGGCCGCGCCTGCACCCTCGCCCGCGCCCGAATCTGTGCCCGAGACTGCCCCTGTCCCGCGCACGCTCGATGATCTGATCCCGGCCGAGGCGGTCGACGATCCCGAAGCCTGGGCGGCGCAGGCCAGCCCCGATGCGGCCGCTGGCCGGGATCCTGTGCCATCCGCCACAGACGATTCCTTCTCGGCCAGCTTCGACGATGTCCTGCCGCCCCCCGTGCCCGGCTTGCAGTCCGCGCTCGATGCCGCCTTCGCCGATCTTTCGATCGACGTGCCCGAACCGCTGCCCCCCGATCCCGAGGTCGAGGCGCTGGCCAGCATCGCGGTGCCGGTGACCGGCGAATTGCCCGAGCTTGCCGATGTCGAAATCAGCAAGACGCTGGTGCTGGGTTTTCCGGCCGCGCCCGGATCTTTCCCCGAACAAGCCGAATTCCTTGCCCGGTTCCGCGAGCTTTCGACGCTGCGTCAGCTCGACGGAGCGAAAGACACCGCCCCCCAGATCGCCGCGCGCGCCCGCGCCGACGAGGAGCTCTTGGGCGAGATGCTGCGCACCTATGGCTATTATGGGGGTGAGGTGGTGCGCCAGCTTTCCGGTGGACGGCGGACGGGTGAGAATGGCGCGGAGGCTGCGGACGCTTCCGGCGATGCCGCTATCGAGCCGCGGGTGCGCTTCGATCTGGTACCGGGGCCGCGCTACCGCTTCGGGCGGATCGATCTTGGCAGCCTCTCGCTCCTGCCGGGGCCAGATCGCGAGCGTCTGCTGGCCGCCTTCGCCATCGCGCCCGGCGATCCGCTCTATGCCGACCGCATCCTCGAACGCGAGCTCGAACTGCGCGTCGCGCTGGGCGAGACGGGCTATCCCTTCGCCACGCTGGCCGAGCCTGAGCTGCTGATCGATCACGCCCGCACCGAGGGCGATTTGACCCTTACGGTCGATCCGGGCGGGAAATATGTCTTCGGCGGCGTCATCAGCAGCGATCCGAAGTTCCTCTCCAGCCGCCACCTCGCACGCATCGCCCGGTTCGAGGCGGGTGAAGTCTATCAGCAGAGCCTAGAGACCGATCTGCGCCGCGCGATTCTCGCCACCGGGCTGGTGTCGAGCGTCACCATCACCCCGCGCGAAACCGCCCCGCCCGCCGAGGGTGCGCCAGGCGAAGTGGCGCTCGATGTCGCCTTCGAACGCGCCCCGGTGCGCACCATCGCGGGCGCAATCGGCTACGGGACCGAGGACGGCTTCAAGGTCGAAGGGCGGTGGGAGCACCGCAACCTGTTCCCGCCCGAAGGTGCGCTGCGCCTGCGCGGCATTCTCGGCACGCGCGAGGCGCTGGCCGGCATCGGCCTGCGGCGCGACAATTTCCGCGGACGCGACCAGATCCTGACCGCCGACGTATTCGCCAGCGATATCCGGACGCTGGCGGTCGATTCGCGCTCGATCGGGTTGCGCGGCACATTCGAGAAGGTGTCGAACATCCTCTTCCAGAAGCCGGTCAGCTGGCAGGTCGGCGGCGAGCTGGTCTATAGCGACGAGCGCAACCGGCGCGCGCGCGGCTCCAACATCCTGCTGCCGCGCCAGACCTATCTGATCGGCGGGCTGTTCGGCAGCCTCACGCTCGACGGAAGCGATGATCTGCTCGATCCCTCGCGCGGCTATCGCGCCACGCTCTCGCTCGCGCCGGAGGTGTCGCGCTCGGCGGGCGAGAGCAGCTTCTACCTGCGCGCACAGGGCGAGGCGGCCTATTACAAGGAGCTCGGCACGACGGTGATCGCCGGACGCCTGCGCGCGGCAAGCATCCAGGGCGCGCCGCGCGACAAGATCGCACCTTCGCGCAGGCTCTATGCGGGCGGCGGTGGCTCGGTGCGCGGCTATGGCTTCCAGGGAGTCGGCCCGCGCAATGATCGCGGCGAGGCCGTGGGCGGGGCATCGCTGGTCGAATTCTCGTTGGAAGCGCGGATCGAGACCTCGCTCATGGGTGGGGCGGTCGAGGTGGTGCCCTTTGTCGATGCGGGCACTGTCGGGCTTGGTTCCACCCCCGATTTCCGCTTCATCCAGGCCGGTGCCGGGGTCGGCATCCGCTACAAGACCAGCTTCGGACCGATCCGTGTCGATGTCGCCACTCCGCTCAACCCGACCCGGTTCGACAGTCCGGTGGTGGTCTATGTCAGCCTCGGGCAGGCGTTCTGATGGACACCCCCGATATCCTCGCCCCGGAACTGGCGGTGGACAGCCTGCCTGCGCGTGCCGAGCAAGCGAGGGGCAAGCGGGTGTGGGCCAAGCGGCTGGGCTGGGCGCTGGCGCTGATGTTGGCGCCGCTGGTGCTGGCTGCCGGGTTCCTTTCCACTCCGATTGGCAAGCGTTTGATCGCCGATCAGATCGCGGCAGCCGCACCCGCTTCGGGCCTGCGCTTCACCGTCGGGCGGATCGAGGGCGATATCTATCGCACCGCGACCTTGCGGAATGTGCGGGTGAGCGATCCGAAGGGCCTGTTCCTGACCATTCCCGAAGTCGTGCTCGACTGGCGGCCGCTCACCTGGCTGTGGCGCGGGCTCGACATCCGCGAGGTGACCGCGCGGCGCGGGCGGCTGATGCGCCTGCCCGAACTGCTGCCCGGCGATCCTGATGCGCCGCTGCTGCCCGATTTCGATATCCGTATCGACAAGCTGACGATCGAAAATCTCGTCATCGCCAAGGGCGTTGCCACCGGCGAGGCCGAGCGGGTCGATGCGCTCGCCAAGGTCGATATCCGCGAGGGCCGCGCGCTCGTCGATGCCAGCGCACAGCTGGGCGCGCGGGATCGGATCGCGGTGCTGATCGATGCCGAACCGGATGGCGACCGCTTTGATCTTGAAGCCGATTATCGCGCGCCCGCCGGCGGGGTGCTTGCCGGTCTTGCGGGCCTTTCCAAAGGCTACAGCGCGCGCATCGCGGGCGACGGGACGTGGCGCAAATGGCGCGGGACGGCGGTGGTGCGGGGCTTGCCAGCCGGGGGTGGCCAAGCCATCGCCGGTCCGGCGGTCGCCGCCTTCCAGATCACCAATGACAGCGGCCGGATCGGCGTGATCGGGCGGGTGCGCCCCGGCCTTGCGGGCGCGGATCTTCTCGCTCGCGCCGCCGGCCCGAAGATTGCGGTGGCAACCAGCTTCACGCTGGAAGACAGCATCCTAGAAGGCCGCGCGGCGGTGATCACCCGCGCGCTCGATCTGCGCGGGGCGGGGGTGATTGACCTTGCCGACAACCGCGTCGAAGGCGCGCGCACCAGCGCCACCTTGCGCGATCCCGATCTGCTGGGTGAGGGCTGGCGCTTCGAACAGGCAAGGCTGGCCGCCGACCTGTCCGGCCCGCTGCGCGATCTGGCGATCGATCACCGTCTCACTGCCGCGCGGCTGGTCGCGCAGGGGATCGAGGCGAAAGGGCTGGTGCAAGAGGGGCTGGCGCGCTTCGAGGACAAGCTGCTGAAGCTGCCGCTGGCGTTGACCGCGGAACGCATCACCACCGGCAATCCGCAGGCCGATCCGCGCCTTGTGAAAGGCCGGGTGACGGGTCTGCTGACCTATGATCTTGAAAGCGGCAAGCTTGCTGCCGATGCGGCGCGGGTCGTGTTTCCGGGGCTTGACGCGACGCTGGCGCTGCGCGGCGACATCGCGCGCGGTGCCTATGCCCTAGCTGGGCCGGTCACCGCCCGCAGCCTGAAGATCGACGGTGCGGGCACGGTGACTGCCAATGCCAAGATTCTCGCCAAGTTCGGCCCCGCCGTGCCGTGGAGCCTGCGCGCCAATCTCGCAGGCGTGCTGACCAGCATCGGCAATGACACCATCGTCGCTCTCGCCGGGCCGACGATCCGCTTCAAGGGCGCGCTCGGCATGGGCGCGGGCCGACCGGTGATCCTGCGCGATGCAACCATAGCCAGCGCACGGCTCAACGCCCGGCTCGACAGCAAGCTGGTGCCCGGCAGCGGCGGCGCCCGCACCACGCTGGCGGGCAGCGGGCGGCAGGCCGATTACGGCCCTTTCACGATCGATGCCGAACTCGC
This sequence comes from Erythrobacter tepidarius, assembly GCF_002155695.1. Classification (GTDB taxonomy): domain Bacteria; phylum Pseudomonadota; class Alphaproteobacteria; order Sphingomonadales; family Sphingomonadaceae; genus Erythrobacter; species Erythrobacter tepidarius. The sequence continues at coordinate 104,727 of NZ_MUYJ01000002.1, read as the reverse complement.
CGCCGATGGTCCGCGCGGGGTGCTGGTGCTGGCCGATCCCTATCCTGCTGCAGCGCTGGAGAATGTGCGCATCGCGCTGGCCCCTTCGCCTCGGGGCTTCGCACTGGATGTCTCGGGTGGATCGCTGCTGGGGCCGTTTGCGGGGGTGCTTGGCCTCGTTCTGTCCGAAAGCGGGCCAACCCGGATTGCGATCGAGCGGCTCGATATCTTCCGCACCCGTGTCAGCGGCGGCCTGGCGTTGGACGAAGCCGGGCTTTCGGGCGATCTCGCCTTGGCCGGCGGCGGACTTGACGGGACGCTTGCCTTCCGCCCGCAAGGCAAGGGCGCGGTCAGCTTCGCGGTCGATATTGTCGCGCGCAATGCCGCCTTCGCCGGACGGGTGCCGATCAGCCTCGATCGCGCCAACATCCTCGCCAAGGGGCGCTACGCCAAGGGCGACTCTCGCGTCGATGCCGATATCAAGGGCACCGGGCTTGAATATGGCGGACTCTACCTCGCCAATTTCGCCGCCAAGGCCGATATCGTCAACGGCCGGGGCAAGGTGACCGGCGGGGTGGCGGGCGAGCGGGCGGATCGCTTTGCGCTCAATTTCGATGCCGATGTCGCACCCGATCGGATCGCTGCCGTGGCGCGCGGGCAATATGGCGGCGAGCCGATCACCATGCCGCGCCGCGCGGTGTTGACCGCCGAACCAGGCGGCGGCTGGCGGCTGGCGCAGACCCAGATCGGCTTTTCGCGCGGCTATGCCCTGCTCGCAGGCGTGCTCGGCGACGAGGAGACCGCGCTTGAGATGAAGCTGGCGCGGATGCCGCTGCGGCTGCTCGATCTCGCCGGCGCGGAACTCGGCCTTGGCGGGCGCCTGTCGGGGGTGATCGACTATCGCCAGCGCGGCGCCGCAGCGCCCGAAGCGCGCGCGCGGGTGAAGGTCGACAATTTCAGCCGTTCGGGGTTGGTGCTCTCGTCCAAGCCGGTCGGCGTGCTCGGGGTGATCGACCTTGATGGCGAGCGTCTGACCGCTGCCGGCCGGTTGACCGAGGGCGGCGCGCGGCTGGGTGACATCGCCGTCAGGATCACCGCCTTCCCGCCAGAGCGCGAGCTGACCGAGCGGCTGCTGAAAGGGCGGCTCGACGGGCGGCTGATGTTCGAAGGTGCGGCCGAAACCCTGTGGCGGCTGGCGGCGATCGAGGCGTTCGATCTCACCGGCCCGGTGCGCCTCGCCGCGCGCGCCACCGGCACGCTCGCCGATCCGCGCATCACCGGTGCGCTGGCTACCGACGATCTCAAGATCACCAGCGCGCTCACCGGTACCCGCATCGATGGCGTGCGCGCGCGCGGGCGGTTTGCCGGATCGCGGCTCGAACTGACCCGCTTTTCCGGGACCACGCGGGGCGGCGGCACGGTGAGTGGCAGCGGCATCGTCGACTTCGCCGGGATCGGCCCGACGCGTGGCCCCGGACTCGATCTGCGCGCGGCGGTGAAGGGCGCGCGGTTGCTCGATGCCAATGGCCTCGAAGCGACCATCACCGGCCCGCTGCGGATCGTCTCCAACGGGCGCGGCGGCACCATCGCCGGGCGGGTGAAGATCGACCGGGCGCGCTGGGAGTTGGGCACCGCGGCCGAGGACTATGCCCTGCCGCAGATCGCCACGCGCGAGATCAACGCCCGCGACGGACGCAACCGCGAACAGGTATCGGCGCGCGATGTCGCCTGGCGCTATCTCGTCAACGCCTCCGGCCCGAACCGCGTGCTGGTGGAGGGCATGGGGCTGGAGAGCGAATGGGGGGTCGATATCGCGCTGCGCGGCACGGTGGACGATCCGCGCATCGGCGGCACCGCGCGGCTGGTGCGGGGCGACTACACCTTTGCCGGCAACCGCTTCGAGCTGACCCGCGGGCGGATCCTGTTCGACGAGAACGAGCCGATCGACCCGCAGCTCGACATCCTCGCCGAGACCTCGCGCAACGGCACCAATGTCGATATCGCGATCACCGGCAATGCCCAGTCGCCTGCCATCGCCTTCTCCTCCGAGCCGGCCTTGCCCGAGGAAGAGATCCTCGCGCGGCTGCTGTTCGGCGGCTCGGTCACCTCGCTTTCGGCGACCGACGCGCTGCAGCTGGCCGCCGCGATTGCCTCGCTCCAGGGCGGCGGGGCGGGGCTCGATCCGATCGGTGACTTGCGCCGCTCGATCGGGCTTGACCAGCTGCGGATCGTCAGCGCCGATCCGCTGATCGGGCGCGAGACGGGGGTTGCCCTCGGCAAGAACATCACCCGGCGCATCTATGTCGAACTGGTCACCGACGGGCAGGGCTACAGCGCGACCCAGGTCGAATACCGCATCACCAGCTGGCTGGCGCTGCTCGGCACGGTTTCGACCATCGGGCGTGACTCGGTGCTGATCGAGGTTTCACGCGATTACTGACTTGTGTCCACACGCCATCGGGCGTGCGAAAGCCTCGCGCCGGCCGCGCTGCGGGCGTGCGGTCGCGCTTGCGGCCAGCGGGGCGGCCGGTTTCACCGCGAACATCAGACCTTGCCGAGGTACAGCTCCGCCTCGGCCTCGCGGCGGCGGACCAGTCCTTTCAGCACCCGGCCCCCGGCGCGATTCCAGCGGGCGAACTCGCGGGCCGCGCCGGCGGTATCCCCGGCGCAATGCTTGCGGGTGAGGCTCGCGCGGGCAATCGCGCCGGTGTTGTAGTGGAAGCTGACCAGCGCATCGAACTGCGCCTGGGTGGTCGGCGCGTCGCCGATTGCGGCGGCCACCTCGGCAGCGTAGCGGGCGAGATCATCGGCCAAGCGCGCATCGCACTGGGCCTGCGTCCACACAGTTCCAGGCCCGATCCTGCCGCCATGGACGTGATCGTGCCCCGTGGCGCCCCAGCCGATCGTCCAGGGCGCCCCGCCCGTGGCGGGATCGGGATAGGCCTCGACCAGCCCGTCGGTGCGCAGCCGCGCGCAGCCCTCGAACCGCTTGATCAGGGCGATGCCATCAGGGCTGATCGAGCGGGGGCGCAGCGTGTTGGAGACACATGAGACACTGTCCTGAGCAGGAAAACCGGGTGCCACTTGGGCAGCGGCGGCGGCGGCGGCGGGCAGACCGGTCGCGGGTGCGTGGGCGAGGCCCAGCAGACGGCGGAGAAAGGCGGGAAGCAGGGCGGGGGATTGTTGCGGCATGGCAGAGCACCTCGATGGCTGGAAGCGAAAGACGAGGCACAGGCATTCAGCACAAAGTGAGAAAGTAGGAAAATGGCAAAACGCCGCGCCCTGCGCTTGGCCGCGGCGCGCTGCCGATCCTGCGATGGTCAGCCTTGCCCTGCAAACGGGAAGGGGCGTGGGCGGCCGACGGACGCGCCCTTGTCCGGGCGGGATGCGCGATCAGAAGCGGTAGCTTGCCGAGCCCCGGAACACCCGCGCATCGGCACTGTCGCGGCCGACGGTGGTATCGAAGCCGAAGCCGAGCTGGAACGGCCCGTCGCCGATATTGGCCGACAGCCCAAGCTCGACCCAGGTGTGATCGGCGCGGCCGAGCACGAAGCCCGCATTCGGGCCAGTTCCTTGCGCGAAGTTCGCCCCGAGCAGTTGCGGGCCGTCCTCGAACTCCCACACCAGCTGCGCATTGGCGTTGATTTCCACCATCTCGGCCTGCTTCACGTAGTCGAAGCCGAACCGCGCCTGCGCGGACCTGAAGGTCTCGCGGTCGATTGACAAGGCGGCCAGCCCGCCATTCTCGCGCACCGCGGCGAGATCGACGCTGGCATAGCGCCCTTCGATGCCCGGCGAGATTGTGCCGATCCCGGTGTCGAGATCATAGGACAGGCCCAAGGCACCCGAGACCAGAAGATCGTCGCTGGACGAGGTCAGGGTCTGGCCGGCGCCGAGGAACTGCACCGTCCGGGTGGTATCGAAGCCCATCGTGCCCATCGCGAATTGGCCGTCGAGCACCGGGCCATCGGGAAACTTATGGCGCATGTAGAGCGAGACGGCATAGGTGCTGCTGTCGACCCGCTGCCCGAGCGGGGTATCGGCTTCGAGGTTGTTGAAATAACCCGCCAGGCCCAGCATGGTGTTGTCGCCCGGGTAGAATTCGAGACCGCCGGAGACGAACAGGCCCGAGATCTCGGTGTCGCGCCGGAAGCCGGGGAGCGAATCGACATCGCCGTTGACGAGGCCAGCGGCGATGAACAGCGCGACATCCTCCGGCAGGTTGGCCTCGCGCAGCGCGGTTTCCTGCGTCCCGCTTTGCAGCGCCATTGCGGCCCTGCCGATCGGCTGGGCGAAGGGCGCAAGGCCAGCCTGCGCCACGGTGAGCGGCGCGCCGGAGATCGCGATCTTCCCGCCCGCCTTGCCGCGATCCGCCTCGCGCAGGCGCGCATCGTTGAAGTTTTGCAGCAGGTTGACAGTCTGCCCCGCGATCGCGCGCACCGCCTGCTCGTTCACCGGCGCAAGGCCGGAGAAGGTCGCGCGGATGGTGTCGGGGCTGGCGAAGTCGAGCCGGTAGAGGCCCGCCAGCGCGGCGTTGGCGCGGTTCTGGTCAAACAGGTCGGCATAGGCCGCCTGCACCGGATCGCTGGGATCGATCACGCTGCGGTAACTCGCCGCCGCGATCTCCATCAGCACCGCGTTCTGCTGGTAGATGAAGCGCTGGCCGAGGATCGCGGAGATGGCTGCGGCCTGAAAGGTGCCCGTCACCCCGCCCTCGGCGGTGAGGATGGTGTATTGGCGGCCATTGCCGTTGACCTGCTGCCTCAGCCCGCTCCCGAGCCCGACCACGCCGCCGACATTGGCCGCGCCGGTCACCGCGATCCGGTCGGACGCGCCGGTGCCGGTGAAGTCGGCAAGGAAAGTGCTGCCCGAGGACATCACCAGATTGCCGTCGATCGTCAGCGTGCCGGTGGTGCCCATCGTCGCGGGAGAGAACACGCCGGTGATGCTGGTGAGGAACGGCGCGGTGATCGTGCCGGTGCCCTCGATCATCCCGGCGAACAGGGTGTAGTCCCCGGCCGAGGTGAGACTGCCGTTGACGTTGACCCGCCCGCCGAACTGGTTGACGTCGATCAGCGAGGTGAGATCGCCTGCCGCGGCCACGCTCAGCCCGGCATCGCCGCGCACCGTCAGCCGGTCGATGGTGACCGCGCTGGAGAGTGTGGTGGTCCCGTTCTGGCTGAGCGTGACGTCGAAGTAGCGTGGATCGACGCGCTCGTCGGGGGTGGTGACGGCGTCGATGTTGTCGGGGACGAAGCCGGTCGCCCCCGGTAGGCCGTTGGCGAGCGTCGGGGCGGGGAGGGTATCGCCCTCGGCTGCCTCTGCGCCTTCGGCCGCCTGCGCTGCGCGGACACCGGGGGCGGCACTGGCGCCATCGGCCAGGCTCGCCGCTACCGGCAAGGCGAAATTCGCGCCGCCGGTGACAGCGGCGAGGTTGATAAGCCCGCGGTTGCTGGTCTGCTCGGCCTGCGGATCGAAGGTGTCCTCGAAGATCCCGGTCGCCACGTCCACGCAGCCATCGCCGGGTTCCTCGAACTCGACGCAGACTGCGCCGAAATCGCCTTCGGTGCCGTTAAGGCCGAGTTCGGGCGTGCTCGGCAGGCCGTTGACCACGTTGCCGCTGGCATCGATCACCCGGTACATCGGATCGAGCAGCGAGACCCAGTGGTTCGGGTCTTCCCAATTGCCGTCGCCCGCGCGCGCGCCGACGTAGCGATAGGGGTTGGTGGCGAGGATATACTGCCAGTAGAGCGATAGCGGCTGGTAGAAGCTGGTGGTGCCGAGCGAGCTGAAGCTTTGTGCCCCGAAGAAGCGCGAACCGCCCGACAGCACGCCGATGACGAGGTCTTCGTCCGACAGGGTGTTGTTGGCCGCGCCGAGGATCAGCGGACCGCCCGAATCCCCGCCCGCAGTGATGCCTTCATTGGGCAGGGCATCATCGCGGTGGACGTTGATGTCGAACACCACATCGCGGTTCTGGGAATCGAAATCGAGCTGGTAGAGGTTCTGCGGCAGTCCGCTCCCCCCGCCGAACAGCACGAGGTTGCGATCATCGAGCGACAGGAACCCGCCGAGCATATTTTCGGCCGCGCGGCGGCGGAAATCGATTCCGCCCACCGCGCCCTGCAGCGCGTTGCCGGTGCCGCCATAGCCGACGAGGTTGACGTGATAGCCGGTGCCGCGCACCGGATCGATGCTTTCGGGCGCGGGCAGGGTGGTGAACAGCAGCGCCCAGGTCGGGATGCCGGCCGCCGGCGTGTCGAGGCTGGCAAGCGCGATATCGGCCTCGGTGAAGCCACCCGCCTGTGGGTTCTGCAGCGACTGCGCGTTGTAGAAGATCCGGTTGACGTTGAACACCGCCAGCGCCGGGTTGCTGCGGAAGTTGTTGGCGAACCAGTTCTGGAAGCCGGGCAGGGCGTTGACATTGAACGACCAGGCCGCCGGGACCTCGTCGACGTTGTAGGCCTCTTCGGGCAGGTCGTTGACACAGTGCGCCGCGAACAGCACGGTGCGCGGGTTGATCAGCGTGCCGGTGCACACGAAGCCGTCGGCACGGAAGAACATGCCGATGCCGCGATATTCGTCTTCACTATCGACGATGTCGCCCGAGGTGATGGTCTCGTTGGGGACGACCGCGAGCGCGGGAGCGGCCGTGGCAGCAGTCGCCAGCGCGAGCATGGCCGACCCGGCCAGCAGGCCGCGGCGGCGGGTTTCGCAAAGCTTCATGGGGGACCCTTTTGTGCTTATCGATTGCGGTCGCCCTTGTGCGACCCTGTCTGACAGCGTAGTCTATCGCACGCGATTGGCAATCGGAAAAATCCTGTTTTTTCTTTGAGTTCGGTTCTCTGTCGCGCAGGCCTCAGCGCAGCGCGAGGAAGGCGGTATAGGCCGCGTAGAGCGCCACCAGCACCGCGCCCTCGATGCGCGACAGCCGCCAGCCGCTGCGCAGCTGGAGGATCAGCAGCAGCGTCACCCCCAGCATCGCCCAGATATCGAAGGCCGCGATTTCGGCCGGCACCGCGATCGGGTGGACCATCGCGGTCAGCCCGAGGATGCCGCACAGGTTGTAGATGCACGAACCCACGACATTGCCAAGCGCCACGTCCGCGTGCTTGCGCAGCACCGCGACGATGCAGGCGATCAGTTCGGGCAGGCTCGTGCCGACCGCGACCACGGTGAGGCCGATCACGCTCTGCGAAACGCCCGCCGCGCTCGCCAGCACGATCGCGCCGTCGACCAGCCAGCCCGCCCCGAAAATCGCCGCCGCCAGCCCGGCGAGGATCATCCCGCCGAGCACCACCGGGCCGGTGTCGGGCGGCACCGGGCGCTCTTCGGCTTCATGCTCGTGGCGCACCGCCTCGGCATCGTGGGCCGCGCTCTCGGACTTGTAGGCCCACCAGATATAGCCGACCAGCGCCGCCACCAGCGCTGCGCCCGGCAGCAGCCCGATCACGCCCAGCAGCACCGCCCCGGTCGCCAGCACCGCAGATCCGCCGAGCGCGAGCGAATCCCGGCTGAACGAGGCCGGGTTGACGCTGATCGGCACGATCACCGCCGAAAGGCCGAGGATGAACAGGATGTTGGCGATGTTCGATCCCAGCACATTGCCGATCGCAATTCCCGGCGATCCGGCCAGCGCGGCCTGCACGCTGGTCGCGAGTTCCGGGGTCGAGGTGCCGAAGCCGACGATCGTCAGCCCCGCCAGCAGCGGCGAGATGCCGAGCCGCGCCGCCATGCCCACCGCGCCGCGCACCAGCAGTTCGCCGCCCAGGGCCAGCAGCACGAGGCCACCGGCCACCAGCAGGATCGATTCGGTCATCATGTTCTCCGCAAGATTGCGACGGCGACGAACCTTAGCTGCCGGTTGCGACAGGGTGAAGCGCGTCCGCCGTGCTCCTGCCCGGCCTGTCGGGTTTTTCCAAGACGACCCGTCCGGGAAGATGATATATTTGACGCAGCAAAGGGTGTTGGACCTGAAATGAGCGGGTACAGCATGAAAGCAGCACGGTGGGACAGGCGCTCGGTCCTTGGCGGAGCGGTAGCCGCGGCTGGCGCGGCGCTTCTGGGTGGCGGTGTGGCGACACCGGCGCGGGCGGCGCAGAAGATGATCAGCGTCGGCGCGCTGGGCCCCAAGAACTTCAATATTTCGATGGCCAAGATGCTGGCGCGCTCCTCGCGGATAGCGATCCCGAGCTATCGTTTCGGCATCGTCGTGCGCAGCGGCATAAGTGCCACGGCTGATGCCGGCAATGTCCAGTTAGAGGCCAGCGCCGATCTGGTGGGTGTCGATGTCGCCATGATGCGCCGCATTGCCGACCGCATGTTCACCGATTTCGTCGCGCAATTGCAGGCAACCGGGCGCAGCGTCATAACCCCTGACGAGGTCATGGCCACGAAGGCGGCGCAGAAATTCACCGTCACCCAGGTTCCCTTCGTCAAGAAGCCCTTTGCCGATGCCCGCACGATTGCGGTGGTGACGCCCGAATCTCAGCCGCTGATCAACCTGCACCTCGATGGGCCGCTGTCGGACCAGTCGGCGTTCTCGCTGGGCAACTGGCGGGCGGCCAACGCCCTGAGCGTTGAGACCAAGGCGCTGGTGATGCTGCCGCGGGTCGTGTTCGACTTCGCCGCGCTCACCGGCAGCGGTCGCAGCATCTACGGCGATAGCGCCTCGATCGGGATCGAGCCGGGCATCTATCTCGTCCCCGTGCTCACCAGCTTCAGCTTCTACCATGCCAAGATCGCGCTGGCGGGCGAAATCGGCCAATGCCGGCTGGAAGACCGGGTGGCGCTGGGGCAGGCAGGGGAGTTGATCAAGTCAGGCAGCTTCAACAACCGCGAGGAGGTCGATCGCTGGAATTTCTTTGCCTCCGGCATCGCCTGGTGGGCGCAGCCGGGCGCCGTGGTGCCCGGTCGGCCGAGCACGGCCTATGATTTTTCGACCTACCAGTACCGGGTCGAACCAGCGCTGCTGGAGCAGGCGTGTCTGAATGGCGCGCTCGCAGCGCATCGGGTTTTCGCGGGCACGCTCGCGGCCAACCCGGCGACGGGCTGAGGCTGGCCGACTGCCCCAAGCAAAAGGCCCGGGAAGTGCTCCCGGGCCTTTCGTCTGAAGGTCGTGCGGCCTGCCCGACTACATCGAATAGTACATGTCGAATTCGACCGGGCACGGAGTGGTCTCGGTGCGGATCACCTCTTCCCACTTGAGTTCCATATAGGCTTCGATCTGATCCTTGGTGAAGACGTCGCCCTTGAGCAGGAATTCGTGGTCAGCGGCCAGCGAATCCAGCGCTTCGCGCAGGCTGCCGCACACGGTCGGCACTTCGGCGAGTTCGGCCGGCGGCAGATCGTAGAGGTTCTTGTCCATCGCCTCGCCGGGGTGGATCTTGTTCTCGATCCCGTCGAGGCCCGCCATCAGCAGCGCCGAATAGGCGAGGTAGGGGTTGGCGAGCGCATCGGGGAAGCGGAACTCGACGCGCTTGGCCTTTTCGCCCGCGCCATAGGGAATTCGGCACGAGGCCGAGCGGTTGCGCGCCGAATAGGCCAGCAGCACCGGCGCTTCGAAGCCCGGCACCAGACGCTTGTAGCTGTTGGTGGTGGGATTGGTGAAGGCGTTGATCGCCTTGGCATGCTTGATGACACCGCCGATGTAATAGAGGCACAGTTCCGACAGGCCGGCATATTCATTGCCCGCGAACAGCGGCTTGCCGTCCTTCCAGATCGACATGTGGGTGTGCATCCCCGAGCCGTTGTCGGACTTGATCGGCTTGGGCATGAAGGTTGCGGTCTTGCCATAGGCCTGGGCGACCTGATGCACGACATACTTGTAGATCTGCATCCGGTCGGCGGTCTGGACGAGCGTGCCGAAGGTCAGGCCCAGTTCGTGCTGGGCGGCAGCGACTTCGTGGTGGTGCTTGTCGCAGGGAAGTCCCATTTCGAGCATGGTCGATACCATCTCGGCGCGGATGTCGACGGCCGAATCCACCGGCGCGACCGGGAAATAGCCGCCCTTGGCGCGCGGACGGTGGCCCATGTTGCCATTGTCATATTGCTTGCCGGTGTTGGTCGGCAGCTCGATATCGTCGATCGCGAAGCTCGAGCCGGCGTAGCCGTCCTCGAAGCGGACGTCGTCGAACATGAAGAATTCGGCTTCCGGGCCGACATAGACGGTATCGCCGATCCCGGTCGACTTGAGATAGGCCTCGGCGCGCTTGGCGGTGCTGCGCGGGTCGCGGCTGTACCAGTCGCCGGTCGAAGGCTCGACGATATCGCAGTTGATGATCAGCATCGGGGTGGCGCTGAAGGGATCGATCCAGGTTTCCGAAAGATCGGGCTTCAGGATCATGTCGGATTCGTTGATCGCCTTCCAGCCGGCGATCGACGAACCGTCGAACATCAGCCCGTCCTCAAGCTCGTCCTCGCCCATCACGCTGGCGACCATGGTGAGGTGCTGCCACTTACCCTTGGGGTCGGTGAAGCGCAGGTCCACCCACTCGATTTCCTCGTCCTTGATCTTCTTCAGGACGTCTTTTGCTTTCGACATTTCGCTATTGCCTCCAACTATGGTGTGGACCGGCCCGCCGCTGCGGCAGGCAGGAGAGGGTGAAAAATCAGATGGCGTCGTCGTCGGTCTCGCCGGTGCGGATGCGCAGCGCGCTTTCGATTGCGCTCACGAAAATCTTTCCGTCGCCGATCCGGCCGGTCTGGGCGGCGGCGGCGATCGCCTCGACCACGCGCGCGGCCTGATCGTCGGCGACCACGACCTCGAGTTTCACCTTGGGCAGGAAGTCGACGACATACTCCGCGCCGCGGTACAGTTCGGTATGGCCCTTCTGGCGGCCGAAGCCCTTGGCCTCGGTCACGGTGATTCCCGACACGCCGATCTCGTGCAGGGCCTCCTTCACCTCGTCGAGCTTGAAGGGTTTGATGATCGCTTCGATCTTTTTCACGTTATCCCCATCCGCGCCTGGCCGGATTTTCGCCACTTTCCTAACAAGGATCGTGCCAATCACCCCTATGACCGGGCTGAATTATCCTTGCTGCCGGCGAATTGCGGGCAGTGGATGTGTTTCGCCTGAAGCCAGCCGGTAGCAAGATTATGGTGCGCTGCGCAATGGTGCACAGCCTGTGAACGGGCATTGCCTATATTTTAGGCAGCGTTGCGTCGATCAGAGGCGCAGGCCCGTCGTTTCGGGCAGGCTGCACATGATGTTGAGGTTCTGGATCGCGGCGCCCGATGCGCCCTTGCCGAGATTGTCGAGCCGAGCGACGAGACGCGCCTGCGAGCCGTCTGCGCTGCCGAACACATAGAGCCGCATCCCGTCCCACGGCGCGGCATCGGTGCGCAGCAGCAGTTCCGCGGGCGGCATCTCGGCCATGTCCACTCTCACCACGGCACTTGCCTCGAAATGCGCGACGAGGGCGGCGCGCAGGCTGGCGACATCGGCGCACGCGGACATGGCCGAGAGCGGCAGCGGCACGTCCACCACCATCCCGCGATGCGCGGGCACCACCGCAGGCGAGAATACCGGCGCGTGGCGCAGGCCGGCGTGGGTCTGCATCTCGGCCAGGTGCTTGTGCCCCAGTCCCAGCCCATAGGCGCGGTAGGCGATCTGCGGCTCGGACTGGAACCGGTCGATCAGCGCATTGCCGCCGCCCGAATAGCCGCTCACCGCATTGACGGTAAAGGGCCAGTCGGCAGGCAGCAGACCCTCCTGCACCAGCGGCGCGACCAGGGCGAGGAAGCCGGTAGGATAGCACCCGGGATTGCTCACCAGCTTGGCATTGGCGATTTTCTCGTGTCCGACGATTTCGGGGAAGCCATAGGCCCACCCCTTGGCGACCCGGTGGGCGGATGAAGCGTCGATGATGCGCGTGGCCGCCCCGTCCGCCAACCTTACGGCATCCCTTGCCGCGTCATCGGGCAGGCACAGGATCGCGATGTCGGCAGCGTGGAGCGCCTCGCGGCGGGCGCTCTCGTGCTTGCGCTGGGCCTCGTCGAGGACGATCAGATCGAACTCGCTGCGCCCCTGCAAACGCGCGCGGATTTCAAGGCCGGTAGTCCCCGCAGCCCCATCGATGAACAGGCGGATCGCCACCGCCTCAGCCTTTGGCCGGGACGAGTTCGCTCGTCCGGCACCATCCGCTCGGGCCCTGCGGGCCGGGGCAGCCCCAGGCCCATTCGCCGGCCACGTCGAGCAGTTCGAACCGGCTGCCGGGGGCGAGGGTGGCGAAGACCTCGGCATCCTCGCGCGGGGTGAGACGCAGGCCGGCGCCCGCTGCGCCGACAGCGTGGAGATGGGGGATGACATAGTGCGCCGCCAGATACGCGCCTGCCAGGGCAATATGCGCAAGATCCCCGCGCAGCGGCAGAGAGCCGGGCGCAGGCCTTTCAACCGGGCCTTTGAGGCCCAGCCCGCCCTCGGGCACTGCATATTCGGTCATGTCGGGCGCGATGCCGCTCATTGCTGTTCCGTTGGCCTTCCCAGGTAACGCTGCGTCCTCTCCCCAGACGGCGGCGTGGCAGGCCCGTTAGCGGCAAGCGGGCCGGTGAGCAAGTTCAGGCGCCATATCGGGCGCGGATTGCGTGCCAGGCCGCACGCAGGCCCAGCCCGCGCCCACCGCGCGCGCGCCCAGGGCGAGGGGTGGGGTTCCAGGCGAAGGTGTCGAAATGCACCCAGTCGATCCCCTCGCCCACGAAGCGATCGAGGAACAGCCCGGCGACGCTCGCCCCGGCAAAGGGGTTGGGCGAGGCATTGGCCAGGTCAGCGACATCCGAGGAGAGATATTCGCGGTAGGCCTCGGGCAGCGGCAGGCGCCATGCGGTATCGTCATGCGCCTTGCCCGCGGCAAGGAAGGCCTCGGCGGTTTCGTCGCGGCGCGCCATCAGCGCCGGCAGATCCGGACCGAGCGCCACCCGCGCTGCGCCAGTCAGCGTGGCGAAATCGACGATCAGATCGGGGTTTTCCTCCGAGGCGCGGGTCAGCGCATCGCCGAGGATCAGCCGGCCTTCGGCATCGGTGTTGTGGATCTCGACCGTCAGACCCTTGCGGCTCCGCAGGACATCGCCCGGACGCATGGCGGCGCCGGAGATCGCGTTCTCCACCGCCGGGATCAGCAGGTGCAGCCGCACCTTCAGCCGCGCGCCCATGACGAGATCCGCCAGCGCGATCGCGTGGGCCGCGCCGCCCATGTCCTTCTTCATCAGCCGCATGCCCGAGGAAGGCTTGATGTCCAGCCCGCCGCTGTCGAAGCACACGCCCTTGCCGACCACCGCCAGCACCGGGTGCGCGGGATCGCCCCACACAAGGTGCATCAGCCGCGGCGCATGATGCCGGGCCGCCGCGCGCCCGACCGCGTGGACCATGGGATAGAACTGCTCCAGCGCATCGCCGCGCACCACCGTCAGTTCGGCCTTGTGCGCCTTGGCCAGGCGTTCGCACTCGGCCTCCAGCGCGGCCGGGCCCATCTCCTCGGCGGGCAGATTGACGAGATCGCGCAAGCGGCATTCGGCCTCGGCCTCGGCGGTGACGGAATCGATCTGGGCGACCTGGGCGGTCAGCAGGATGCGCGGGCCTTGTGCCTTGTCCTCGCTCTTGTAGCGATTGAAGCGGTATTGGCCGGTGATCCAGCCGAACATCGCCGCGCCGGGCTCGCCGCCGACGAGCCGATAGGTGCCCTCGGGCAATTCCTCGGCCAGCTTGGCGAGGCACCAGCTCGACAGGCTTTCCGGCTTGGCCACCCCGCTCGCCACGAACCAGCCATCGCCTTCCGGGATGATGGCGAATTGATGGCTGCCACCCTCGAACTTCTGGGCAGCAAGGGCCGCGCGCTGGCCGGCTGTCAGCCCTTTGGCGAAGGCTTCCAGGCCTTCCTTGTTGACGAGGTGGATAGGGGTAGCATCCTGGCCGCGATCGGGCTGGATCAGTGCTTTGGCTTCGCTCATGGCTGTTCCATAATCGGCGGCGGCAACTTGTCACCAGCAGATTCGCCAAAGGGGAGGGAAAGGCAGCATGACTGTTCACCAAATGTTTCACGTGAAACATCGACGGACCGGCAACAAACCCGCAATCAGCCGATCATCCCCGCGCGCAGGCGCGGTGCTGGCGGTGCTGCTGCTGGCGGGTTGTTCCGCGCCCAAGGACAAGGCTCAAGCCACCGCCACAGCCAGCACCGGGGCCGGGTCCGAAGCCTCGGCTGCGGCCTCTGCCAAGCCCGCAGCCGTGGCCTTCGCGGACAATGCCGAACAGGACGGCGGCACGCGCGAATTCGCCTACAAGTGGCCCGCCGCGGTCTCAGCCATCCCGGCGCTGGCCGAACGGCTTGCGGCCGATCGCGACAAGGCGCTGGCCGAGCAGAAGGCCGACTGGGCCGGCGCGCTCGCCGAGTTTCCGGGCGAGGACTGCATCAGCTGCAAGAACCTCTCCTTCGCCAAGGAATGGAAGGTGGTGACCGATTTGCCGCGCTATCTTTCGCTTTCGGCCGACATCTACCTCTACACCGGCGGCGCGCACGGCAATTCCGCCTTCGAGACGCTGGTGTGGGACCGCGAGGCGGGCACGGCGATCAAGCCCGAGGCGATGTTCACCTCCGAGGCGGGGTTGCAGGATGCGCTCGGCGATGGCTGGTGCAAGGCGCTGAAGGCCGAGCGCATCAAGCGCATTGGCGCGGATTTGAGCGACGACGGGTTTTTTCCCTGCCCGGCGATTGCCGATCTGACCGTGCTGCTGGGATCCTCCAACCGCAAGGCCTTCAACCGCATCGGCCTGATCGCTGCGCCCTATGTGGCCGGTTCCTATGCCGAAGGGCCTTACGAGGTGACACTGCCGGTGACGCCGAAGGTTATCGCGGCGGTCAAGCCCGAATACAAGGCGGCTTTCGCGTCCGGGACGTAGCTTTTGCGGCGATCAGTCGCTATGTGGGGCCCATGCACGAATACCAAATCGTTGACGGCGAACAGGCCGTCTATCGCGACGGCACCATCAAGCTCCACACCGCTGAGGGCTTCGAGGGGATGCGCAAGGCCGGGCGCCTTGCCGCCGAGATCCTCGATGCCTGCGCCGATCTGGTCAAGCCGGGAGTGACCACCGGTCAGCTTGACGACGCGATCCGGGGAATGATGCTCGATGCTGGCGCTCTGCCGGCAACGCTCGGCTACCGCGGCTATGCCCATTCCTCGTGCATCTCGATCAACCACGTTATCTGCCATGGCATTCCGGGCGACAAGGTGCTGAAGGATGGCGACATCCTCAACATCGACGTGACCCCGCTGGTCGATGGCTGGCACGGCGATTCCAGCCGGATGTTCTACGCAGGCGAGCCTTCCTTGAAGGCGAGGAAGCTGGTCGAGGTGACCTATGAATGCCTGATGCTTGGCATCGCCGCCGCCCAGCCCGGCGCGCGGCTGGGCGATATCGGCGCGGCGATCGAGGCCCACGCCAGCAAGTTCCGCTACGGCGTGGTGCGCGAGTTCTGCGGGCATGGCCTTGGGCGCCTGTTCCACGATGCCCCCGAAGTGGTCCACGCCGCCAAGGCCGGGACCGGGCCGGAATTGAAACCCGGAATGTTCTTCACCATCGAGCCGATGATCAACGCGGGCAAGCCCTGGGCCAAGGTGCTGAGCGACGGCTGGACCGCGGTGACGCGCGACAAGAGCCTGTCGGCGCAGTTCGAGCATTCGATCGCGATCACCGAAACGGGCAACGAGATCTTCACCAAGAGCCCGATGGGACGGGACTGCCCGCCTTATTGAAGGCTCGCTTGCCGTAGGTTCTCCAGCCCAGATGGTCACAATTCGTGAACATGCTTATCTGGTGCGCGGCAGTGTGCCTTGCCGCGACGGTTTTTCCGGGCGGATGCGTGCAGACGACCCATGTCGCGCGCAAGGAAGCGCGGCTGCAATGCGAGCGCGACGGCAAGGTCTTCCTTGAGCGCGCGAAGATCAGCAATTTCGGCTTGTTCGGTTCGGTCACGGTTGCGGGCGATTGCCTCGGGCCGGGGGGATGAAGGCTATGTCGAAGCCCTTGAAAGGGCCAAGGCGCCAGACGCCGCCCTGCGCTGAGAGGCGGCGGAACGACGGCGCCGGCGGCTAGAGAAACAACACCGCCAGCACCGCGCTCATCACCACCACCAGCCCGACCGAAAAGCCCAGCATCGCCAGCACGGGCCGGGTGACGCGTCCGTGCAGCACCCAGTCATAGCGCACCGCAATCGCAATCGTGATCGGCACCTGCACCGCGATGGTGACCGGATCGGGCAGGCCCAGCACCTGCACCACGCGGGCATAGGCCGGGGTCATCAGCGCCAGCGTCGCGATCAGCATCGCCTGCCGGTGCGCGGCCGTATCGCGGCGGCGGGCGAAGCGCAGGGCAAGCAGATACAGGGGGATGAAGGTCGCAAAGGCCGTGAGGTTCACCACTGTCACCTCGGGGCGGCCGAGCTCCTCGCCGATGCGCCACGAGATCACCCCGCCGCTCACCAGCATCGCCGCCACCAGCGCAAGGCTGGCGCGGCCGCTCGCGCGGTGGGCGGCGAGGCGATATTTCGCGGCGAGCAAGCTCTGGCTCGCCAGCAGGATCAGCCAGGCGATCATGCTGCCCGCATGGAACACCACCAGCGGGGTGTAGCGCGCCTGCACCTCAGGATGGGCAATCGCCTTGCCCGCAAAGGCGAACAGCGTGAAGGCGAGCAGCCCCAGCGCGATCCGTCCCATCAGCAGGTTGGCGCGGGTGTGGCTTTCTGGCGCGCGCATTATCGCCTTCAGCGCGGGTCGCCTGGCATCAAGCCCGGCACTGGCGTGATCTCTCGGCGCTGCGCGGTGCCGACCACGATGCGTTCGGGCGTGTCTATTCCGATCGGCTGGAAATAGGTGAGCGCAAGGTCTTTTCGGTCGATCGCGCGCTTGGTGTAGCCGGGGCCGGGCGGCAGCCGGTTCGGATAGAGAATGATCTCGTCACTCTCGTAGCGCAACCCGTAACGCATTCCGCCGCGCGTGCCGTCACGCGAGGCGCTATACCCCCGCTGGCGCTTGGCATTGATGGCCAGAGGGTGGCTCTTGCGCTCCCAGCTTTGGCCAATGTACTCGAGATGGAGATCGCGTTCGCTCGGCAAGGCGGCCTGCTGCGCGGCAAGCGGCCGAGGCAGGGGGCTTAATCCGAGCACGACTGCCACCAGCCAGATTGCGCCCCACCTGCGCCGGATTGGCTTTTGCATGGTCAATTCTCCCTTGCCGCGCGGATCGCGGCCCCGGCGGCAAAGGGCGCGAGTGCCACCAGCGCGAGGCTTATGGCGGCAACGAAACCGAGGCTCACGTGATCCTGACGGGCGAGCGCGCCCGCGCCGAAGATCAGGACGGGCAGGGCAAGCGGGATCAGCAGCAGGCCCGAAAGCGCCGCGCCCGCGCGCAGGCTGGCGGTCAGCGCGGCGATCATCAAGCCGATGGCGGCAAGGCCCGGCGTGCCCGCCAGCAGGCCGAGCAGCAAGAGAGAGAAGCTCTCGCCCTCGATCCTGAGCAGCGCGGCCGCCGGGAAGGTCGCCAGCACCAGCGGTGGGCCGAAGCTCAGCCAGTGGGCGGCAAGGCGCACCGCCATCATGGTCTCTTCGGCCATGCCGCGCAGCCTCAGCTGGTCGAAGAAGCCCAGTTCGATGTCGCGCGCCACCAGCCTTTCCAGAGGCAGGATCGCCGCCAGCAGCGCCGCGATCCACACCACCCCGCCGCCGGTCCTGGCGAGGATCTTGGCATCCGGCCCGACCGCGAAGGGGAACAGCATGGCGACCGCGACGAAGAACACGGTGGGAAGCGCCGCCCCGCTGCCGGTGAAGGGGAAGAACTGCGCGAGGTCGCGGCGGAGCAGGGCGGCGGTCATGCCTCCGCGTCCTCGGTTTCGGCCGGCGCGAAGTCCTCGATGGCGAAGCTTGTCATGCCCGGCACATCGAGCGGCTGGTGCGAGGCGATCAGCGCGATTCCGCCTGCGGCGCAATGCTCGCGCACCAGCGCGCTCACCAAGCCTTGGGAGGCGATGTCGAGGCCTGCGAGCGGCTCGTCGAGCAGCCACACGGGCGCGGCCTGCCCCAGCACCCTGGCGAGCGCGGCGCGCTTGCGCTGCCCGGTCGAAAGGAAGCGCACCGGGACCTCGGCAAGCGCATCAAGGCGCAGCCGCCGCATGACCGCGTCGCCATCCGTCGCGCCGTCCAGCCCGAACCAGAAGTCCAGCGCACGGCCCAGCGGCAGGTCAGGCTCCAGCCCGCTGCGTTCGTCGAGCAGGGCCAGCGCGCCCTCGCGCCGCACCTCTCCGGCAAAGGGCGTGGTAAGGCCCGCCAAGGCGCGCAGCAGCGTGGTCTTGCCCGCCCCGTTCGCGCCGGTCACATGGCACGCCGACCCGGCCTCCAGCCGGAACGACAGCCGCCGGAACAGCAGCCGCTCGCCGCGGCGGCAGGCGAGGCTTTCGGCAGCGAGGAACGGCGGCAAGGCTTGCATTGGCGCGCAGCGTTAGGGAAAAGCGGCCGCGCGAACAAGCGATCTGCAATCAAGGATGCCTTCGATGTCCGTCCCCGAACTCACCTGCGAAGAAATCTCCGCGCTGCTCGGTCGGCACCCCGAATGGACGCTGGCGCGCGAGGGCAAGGCGATTGCCCGCACCTTCCGCTTCAAGGATTTTTCCGAGGCCTGGGGTTTCATGTCGCGCGTGGCCTTGCTGGCCGAAGCGCAGGATCACCATCCCGAATGGTTCAACGTTTACAACCGCGTCGAGGTGACGCTGACCACGCATGATGCCGGGACAAGCGGCGGGCTGTCGGCGCGCGATGCGCGGCTGGCGAGCGAAATCGATAGGATCGTCGGTAACTGATCGGGCAAGTTCGCCCGCCAAGCGACGGGCCGCAAGCGCAAACGCGGGCCCGTAGCGACACAACCTTCAGGTCGCATGAGCGAGGATTTCGCATCGCGGAGGCGATGCGGACAAAAACGCCCAACTCACCTTCCCAGCAAGCCCTGCCGCCCCGCGGCGCGCTGTTGCTTGCGCACCTTGCCCGGCATCCAGCGCTTGGCGAAGGCAAGCCGGCGGGCGGTCTTGCCGACGAGGTAGTGCAGCTCCTCGCCGTGCACCGCCTGCCACACCGCCTCGGCCACTTCCTCGACCGGGGTGATCTCGAGTCCCGCGGCGGTCACGCGGGTGCGGATGTTCTCGTTGCTGTTGCGGTTGCCGGTGCCGTCGAGCAGCGGGGTGTCGATGAAGCTGGGGCAGATCGAGGAGACCTTGATCCCGTCCGCCGCCCATTCGGCATCGAGGCTCTCGGCCACCCCGCGCACACCGAACTTGGTGGCGGAATAGACGCTCATTCCGCTGCCGCCGGTCAGCCCGGCGGCGCTCGCGATGTTGACCAATGCCGAGCCGGGCGCGCTCGCCTTCAGATAGGGATAGGCCGCCTGCGCCCCGTAGAGCACCCCGCGCAGGTTGATGTCGAGGCAGCGGTCGATCTCGTCCTTGTCGAGCTCGGCGAGCGGCCCGCCGGTGCCGATCCCGGCATTGTTGACCACCACGTCGATGCGCGATCCGGCGGCGGTGTTGAAGGCGGCCAGCGCCTCGTCCCACGCCGCCCGGTCGCGCACGTCGAGCCGGTGCATGTATTTGAACCCGCCCTCGATCAGGCCGAGCGTGTCCTCCATGCCTTCGACATTGATGTCGGCGATCCCCACGAACCAGCCGCGTTCGCCGAAATGGCGGGCGACGGCGCGGCCGATGCCCGATGCTCCGCCGGTGATGAAGATGCTGCGCCGGCTTGCCATGCTGATCCCTCTCCGATTGCTCTTTGCAACCCATCTAGAGCGGATGGGCAGGCTTGTCAGCAGGGCAAATCAGCCCGCGCTCGCTTGGGCCAGCGCCGCTGCCAGACCTTTTACATGGCCTGCGCCTTCGATGACCTGCGCGCTCGCCGGCCGCAGCGCATCGCCGATCGGCTCGGCCCGGCCGCCGAGACATTCGGCGAGGAAGTTCTCGGCGATGGCGAAGAAGGCGATGTTGTTTTCCGGCCGGGCAAAGCCGTGGCCCTCGTCAGGAAAAAGGACATAGGTGACCGGGATTCCCGCCGCCCGCATCGCAGCGACGATCTGATCGCTTTCGGCCTGCTTGACGCGGGGATCGTTCGCCCCTTGCGCGATCAGCAGCGGACGCGTGATCCGGTCGGCCTTGTAGAGCGGGCTGGCCGCGCGCAGCAGCGCCCGTCCTTCCTCGGTCGCAGGGTCGCCCATGCGTTCGTGGAACACCTTCACCAGCGGCGCCCAGTAGGGCGGAATGGTGGCAAGCAGGGTTTCAAGGTTCGATGGGCCGACGATATCCACCCCGCAGGCGAAAACCTCCGGCGTGAAGGCAAGGCCCGCCAGCGTCGCATAGCCGCCGTAGGATCCGCCCATGATCGCGATCTTGTCGGGCAGCGCGATGCCCTGCGCCACGGCCCAGTCGACCGCGTCGATCAGATCATCGTGCATCTTCAGGCCCCACTGCCGGTTGCCGGCATTGAGAAAGGCCTTGCCGAACCCTGTCGAGCCGCGGAAGTTGACGCTGAGCACGCCATAGCCGCGATTGGCGAGCAGCTGGTGGGCGGCGTTGAAGCCGTAGGTGTCACGCGCCCAGGGGCCGCCATGGACCAGCAGCACCATCGGCACAGGCTGGTCCGGCACCCCGTCGCGATCGCCATCGCTGCCCGGCGGCAGGGTGAGATAGCAGGGCAGGGTAAGACCATCGCGGCTGGCGATCTCGACCGGGTGCATCGGCTGCAGCGGCGCGCCTTCGAGATCCGGGCGCGTGGTATAGAACGGGGTCAGCGTCATCGCGGTGCGATCGAAGATATAGGTCAAAAGCGGGCGCGTGAGCGGATCGTTCCAGACGATCCACACGCTGTCGTCATCGGTGCGGCTGTTGATCCCGAAATCGCCCTCCAGCCGCTCACCCAGCCATGCCAGCGCGGCGGCCATGGCCGGATCGGTGGCGTGCCAGCAGGTGGTGAGATAGGTCACCGCATAGGCCTCGATCACGCCGGTCAGCGGATGGCGCAGGGTCTGGCTGATATCGGCGCGCTCATCCGCTCCAATCAGGGTGCGCGCGCCGGTCGTGGTGTCCTGCGCGAACAGGGCGGCGGTGTCGCGCCCGCGGCTATCGATCCAGTAGAGCGTTCCGCCGTCGGTGGTGTAGCCCACCGGCGCGGTCGTCAGCGAATCCTCCATTGCCGTGGTCTCGCACGGCTCGGCCGCGACCACATTGTCCTCGATCCGGAAGTAATCGGTCCCGCCCTCGGCATTTTGCCGCATCGCCATGCGCAAGGTGAGCGTGTCATCCGCCTCGAACCCGGCATAGGCATTGTTCTCCAGCACCAGCGTGAGCGTGCCGCTGGCGAGGTCGAGCAGATAGGCATCGTGCCACTGCGGATCGCGGTTGTTGAGGCCGATCAGCAGTTTGTCCCGGATGGTCGCCGAGATCGCGATCAGCTCGACCCGGGTGTTCTCGAACGGGGTGAGGCAGGTCTGCGCGCCGCTGGTCAGGCAGGCGCGATAGAGCAGGAAGTTCTCGTCCCCGTCCTTGTCCTGGATATACATCACCGCGCTCGAATCCGGAGCCCAGAAGTGCTGGCGGATCGGGCGCCGTTCGGCGCGGGTGATGGCCCGGGCGGCGCCGGGATCGGATCGGGGCGCGATCCACACGTTCAGCACGCTATCGAGCGGCGCAAGCCAGCTCAGCCAGCGCCCGTCGGGGCTGACCTTGCCCTGCGCGCGGACGGGATTGCCCATCAGCGCGGCGCGCGGGATGAGAGGGGCGGTATCGGGATGTCGGGCCATGGTTTCTCCTGTATTGCCCAGATAAGACACCAAGCTCCCGACTGCAACCCGCGCTGCCTCGCCTAGATTGCGGGATTGGCGTAGAAATGCCAGGTGAAGATCGCCATGCTGCCGCGCTGCGGCGCCCAGTCCTCGGCTAGTGCGCGGGTCGCCCTTTCCGTCGGGCGTTCGGGCAGATCCAGCAGGCGTCTGACCCCTTCCTGCAGCGCCAGATCGCCGGCCGGCCAGATATCCGGGCGTCCTTCGGCAAACAGCAGGTAGATCTCGGCCGACCAGCGCCCGATGCCCTTGATCCGGGTGAGCAGGGCAATCGCCTCCTCGTCATCGGCGGGGAGCGCGGCGAAATCGAGTTCGCCCGCCGCCACCAGCGCGCACAGGCTTCGGGCATAGCTCTGTTTCTGGCGCGAGAGGCCGCAGGCGCGCAGGGTGTCGAAATCGCGCTCGAGCAGGCAGGCGGGGGTGAAGTCCGGCCCCAGTTCCGCCTCCAGCCTGCGCCACATCGAGGCGGCGGCCGCGACCGAGACCTGCTGGCCGACGATCGTGCGCAGCAGGGTCTTGTAGCCCCGCTCGCGGATGCGCGGCTCGGGATAGCCGATCCGCGCCAGCGCGCGCGCCAGCCGCGGCTCACGCGCAGCGAGAGCGTCGAGGTCGGCCCGCAATCTTTCGCCTGTCAGGCCCACTGCCACTTTCCTCATCTTGCCTTGGCTTTCAGACTGCCTTAGCAGCGCCTCAACCACTCTCCCAGCGCGCATTATTGCGCGCAACAGCCGAAAAGGAAGCCGAGCCCATGCCCAGACTGGTCGTCACCAATCGCCAAGGCGAAACCACCGAGATCACCGTGGATGACGGCCTCACCGTGATGGAAGCGATCCGCGATAACGGCTTTGACGAACTGCTGGCGCTGTGCGGCGGGTGCTGTTCGTGCGCGACCTGCCATGTGCATGTCGATCCGGCCTTTGCCGACAAGCTGCCCGCGATGAGCGAGGACGAGAACGACCTGCTGGAATCGAGCGACCATCGCGTTCCCACCAGCCGCCTGTCGTGCCAGATCCCCTTCACCGCCGAGCTGGACGGCCTGCACGTCACCATCGCCCCGGAAGATTGAGCCGTCCAAGCGGCTGGCCACTGGCCCTGAAGGACGCCTTGCCCTGCGGGTCGCAGCGGTGTCGGATCTGGCTTGCCGGACTTCGACATTGCGGCGCGCGTTGCGAGTGCCTAATTCTGTGCCCATGAACATCACCCGCCCCTTCGGCGACACGCTCTCGCTCATCGGCAACACCCCGCTTGTGCGTCTTGCCGGGCCTTCGGCTGCGGCTGGCTGTGACATCTGGGGCAAGTGCGAGTTCGCCAATCCCGGCGCCTCGGTGAAGGATCGTGCGGCCCTGTGGATCATCCGCGATGCCGAGGCGCGCGGCGAGCTTCGGCCCGGCGGCACGGTGGTGGAAGGCACCGCGGGCAACACCGGGATCGGCATCGCGCTGGTGGCCAATGCGCGCGGCTACAAGACGATCATCGTCATGCCCGACAACCAGTCCAAGGAAAAGATGGACACGCTGCGGGCGCTGGGCGCGCAGCTGGTGCTGGTGCCGCCGACCAAATTCGCCGATGCCGGCCATTTCGTCCACACTTCGCGCCGGCTGGCCGAGGAAACGCCGGGTGCGGTGTGGGCCAACCAGTTCGACAACATCGCCAACCGCCGCGCCCATATCGAGGGCACAGCGCCCGAAATCTGGCAGCAGACCGGAGGCCGGATCGACGGTTTCACCTGCGCGGCGGGCACCGGCGGGACGATTGCGGGCGTGGGCCTCGGGCTCAAGGCCTTTGACGAGAACATCCGCATTGCGCTCACCGATCCGCACGGCGCGGCGCTGTACAACTATTACGCCCACGGCGAACTGCGCGCCGAAGGCTCGTCGGTGGCCGAGGGCATCGGGCAGGGGCGCATCACCGCCAACCTCGAAGGCGCCGTGATCGATACGCAGTACCGCATCAGCGACGAGGAAGGCCTCGTGTGGGTCGCGCGGTTGCTCAGGGAGGAGGGGCTGTGCCTCGGCCTCAGCTCGGGCATCAACGTCGCCGGCGCGGTGGAATTGGGCAAGGAGCTGGTCGCGGAAGGCCGATCCAACCCGCAGGTTGTCACCATCCTGTGCGACACCGGTTTCCGCTACCTCTCGACGCTCTACAATCCCGAGTGGCTGGCGGCCAAGGGACTGCCGGTGTTCGACTGGCTCGCGCGGCCGCAAATCGTGGGGGCATGACGCAAGTGTCGCTGCTTGTGCGCCTGCGCATGCTGACCCAGCGCAGCCTGTTCTCGGCCGAGCGCCGCGATGCGCCGGAAACCATTGCCGAGCGCGAACCACCGCTCAGCGCTGAGCGTCAGGAAGCGATCCAGCGTCTCCAGATCGGGGTGTTCGGGATTGCCGCGATGGTGCTGCTGGTGGGCCTTGCCAGCATCATCGGCAGCCAGGCCGACGTTACCGAGGAAGCGGCCGTTCCCGATGCCGCACCCACCACCGAGCCGAGTCCGACGCCGAGCCAGGCCAATCCGCTCGCCGATGCCGGGGTGGTCCCGGATATTGCCGCCGAGCCGAGCCCATCGCCGGTCGCCCCGCTCGATCTGCCGCCGCCTGCGCCGGGCAATGGCAATCAGGGGCAGTAGCCGCCGCGCTCTGCCGGCGCTGATCGCTGCGCTGGCGCTGCTGGCCTTGGGGGGATGCGATGCCGCTCCGGCGGCAAGTACCCCGGACCAGCGCCCCGAACTGGGGCTGATGACCAGCCTGCCGCTCTACTGGCAGGCCGATGCGGAGCTCGCCGACATCGCCGCCGGGCGCGCTATCCCGCCGTGGCAGCGCCGCGCGATCGAGACGCGCTTCGTGCTGGTGCCGCTCGATACGCTCTCACCGGTTCCCGCTCTATCCCCCGATGCGCCGGACACCGACCCGCTTGCCGGCCTCGCCCGGCTGGCGGTGATCCAGCCGCGCGGGCTGGCCCCGGCCGACAATGTCGCGCTCGACGCCTGGGTGCGTCGCGGCGGGCGCCTGCTGCTCGTGCTCGATCCGATGCTGACAGGCGAATACGACGGCCCGCTGGGCGATCCGCGTCGCCCGGTGGATAGCGCGCTGGTCCCCCCGGTGGTGGCGCGCTGGGGGCTGGCCATCAGTTTCGACGCGGCGCAGCAGCCGCAAGTGACGCAAGCGCCGCTCGGCGAAGCCAGGCTGCCGCTCGTGCTCGCGGGCCGTATCGCGCTGACCGATGCGGCGGCCGGACAATGCCGGTTGCTCGCGGGTGCGGCGGCGGCAAGCTGTGCCATCGGCAAGGGGCGGGCAACGCTGATCGCCGATGCGGCCCTGTTCGAACATCCCGAACTGGCCGGCGCCGAAGGCGAGGTGCTGCTGGCATTGCTCTCCTCGGTATTCGATTAGCGACTGCCACGGGAAAATGCGGGAAGGGGTGGGACTCGCGGGCGCAGGATCTTCGGGAAATCGCGGGAAAGCAGGGTTTGATCCCCGAAAACAGGGGTTTTCGGGCCAATTCGCGCGCTTTCCTGAGGCTCGCCATTTGAAACTAAAATAATATAAAACAACAATGTAACGAGTTTTCCCGTCTTTTCCCGTAAAAATCCCTTCCATCCCCAGGCCTTCTTCCATATGAACAAGGTCCATCAGACATGCTGGTTCGTGCCGTTTCCGGTCGGAGGGATCGGAAAGCCGCCTGCGCCTGCGCGCGGGCGGAAGGGGAGAAGGCGTGTCGCAGAGCGGGGCGGAAGGGATCGGGGCGTGTCAGCCTTTGGAGGATATAGCGGGCAGGCCTTCTCGCCGGCGGGCGACAAGGGTCGCTTCGTCCTGCCGCCCGCCTTCCGCAAGGCGGTTAGGGAAAGCTCCGGCGGCAACCGCATCCTGTGTCTTGCGGCGCATGACCGCTTCGACTGCCTGATCGGCTTCGGCCTGTCGCGCAAGGAGCAGCTCAATGCCCAGCTCGAGCGCGAGGAAGAACGGGCGATCCGTCTCGGCCTGCACGATTTCGACCGCGATGTGCGTGCCCAGCAGCTGTTCGGCTTCGAGCAGCTGCCCTTCGACGACAGCGGCCGCTTCGTCATGCCCGATCATCTGCGCGATCTCGGCAAAGTCGGCGACGGGCTTTACTTCCAGGGCGCGGGCGACTTTTTCTTCATCTGGAACCCCGACGAGCTCGCCCGCATGGGTCCGGAGTGGAAAGGCGCGCAGGCGGCCTGTGCAAAGCTGCTTGCCGCTGCCAGAAAGGGCGGTGCCTGATGAGCGATGCGCCCCATATTCCTGTGCTGCTTGACGAGGTGATCGCCGTGCTCGCCCCGCGTCCCGGCATGACCATTGTCGATGCGACCTTCGGTGCGGGCGGCTATAGCACCGCGTTGCTCGAAGCCGGCGCCAGGGTTCATGCCTTCGACCGCGATCCCGACGCGATCGCCGCCGGCCAAGCGCTGGTGGCGCGCTATGAAGGTCGCCTCACGCTTTACGCCGCGCGCTTTTCGGCGATGCGCGAGGAACTGGCCGCAGCCGGCGTGCCGCAGGTCGATGCGGTGGTGATGGATATCGGCGTCTCCTCGATGCAGCTCGATCGCGGCGCGCGCGGCTTTGCCTTCATGCATGACGGCCCGCTCGACATGCGCATGAGCCAGGCCGGTGAAAGCGCGGCCGATTTCCTCAACACCGCCGACGAGGAAGCGATCGCCGACGTGCTCTATCGCTATGGCGAGGAGCGCCAGTCGCGGCGCGTTGCCCGCGCTATCGTCGCCGCGCGCCCGCTGGCGACCACTGGCGATCTGGCGCGGGTGGTGCGCCGCGCGCTGGGCCACAAGCCGCACGACAGGAAAGACCCGGCGACCCGCACCTTTCAGGCGGTGCGGATCCATGTGAACGATGAACTGGGCGAGCTTGAGGCCGGCCTTGCCGCGGCCGAAGCCCTGCTGGCCGAGGGAGGGGTGCTCGCCGTGGTCAGCTTCCACAGCCTTGAAGACCGCATCGTCAAGCACTTCTTCAAGTCGGCAAGCGGCGCAGGCCGTGCCGTGTCGCGCCACCTGCCCGGGGAAATCCCCGGCCCCGCGCCGACCTTCACCCGCGTTTCCAAGGCTATCCGGCCTTCCGAGGCGGAGATCGCGCGCAACCCGCGCGCCCGTTCGTCCACCCTGCGCCATGCGATCCGCACCGGCGCACCGGCAAGGAGCATTGCTGCATGATGACCAGCAGTCGGGCGCGTTCGCTGGGGTGGATGGCGGTGTTGGCGATGTGCGCCGCGGCGGTGATCATCCTCGGCTTCAAGGTTCATGCGGTGAAGAGCGAGGTGCTGCTTGCCGAGCGCGAGATCCTTGCGCTCAAGCGCGAGACACTGCTGCTCGAGACGGAGTTCGAGACCCGTGCCAGCCAGCGCCAGCTGGCCGCGTGGAATGCGGTTGAGTTCGGCTACGAGGCCCCGCGCGCCGACCAGTTCCTTGAGAGCGAACGCCAGCTGGCCAGCCTCGGTCAGCGGCCCGGCCGCGATGCGCCCGCGCCGATCATGCTTGCCCGGGCCGAAGCGGACGGCGGCAGCGCTGCGATCAGGCCCGGGCCGATGCGCTCGCCGGTCTCGGGCGCGAAGGTTACGCTCGCTTCCGCCGCGAGCGAAAAGGATGTCGGGCAAGTGTTCACCGAGGCCTTCGGTGATTTCCTGATCGAAGCCTCGCCGATCCGCCCAGCCCAGGCCCAGACCATGCGCGCCAAGGCCGCCGGTGAAGCGGGGCTGAGCGAATGAGCGCACTGGCTGCCGCCGCAGCTGTCCCCTCGATCCCTGCCGGCCGGATCCAGCGCGTCAACCTGCGCGCCCGCCTGCTGTGGACTGCGCGTGTGCGCGTGCTGTGGGTGGTGGCTGGCTTTGCGCTGGTGGCGCTGACCGCGCTGGTGCGGATCGCCTCGCTCGCCTTGGCCGGGCAGGGGCCCGAGCGCACCAGTCTGGAAGATGCGCTGTTGCCGCCGCGCGGCGAGATCACCGATCGCCACGGCGTGCCGCTGGCGCGTGCCTTCCCGGCCTATGCGCTGTGGTTCGATCCCAAGGCGATGGGCGACACCGGCTCGCCGCTGGTGCGCTCGCCGCGAGAGGTCGCACGCGCATTGAAGGCGATCTTCCCCGATATCGACGAGGCGCGCATGGCGCAGCGTCTCGCGTCCGGCCGTCCGGGCTATCTGCGCCGCCGGATCCTGCCCGAGGAAGCGAACAAGGTCTTCGCGCTGGGCGAGATCGCGCTCGAGATCCCGCGCGAGACCGATCGCCACTATCCGCAGGGCACGCTTGCGGCGCATGTGCTCGGCTATGTGGTCGAGGGCGAAGGCGGCAAGGTCGGGATGGAGGAGGTGCTCGAACGGCGCCTGACCCATCCCGACCTGCGCGGCGAGCCGGTGTCGCTTTCGCTCGACGTGCGGGTGCAGGGCGCGCTCGAGGACGAATTGCGGCGCGGGATGCTGGCGACCAACGCGATCGGCGCGGCGGGTGTCGTGCTCGATGTCCAGACCGGCGAAGTGATGGCGATGGCGAGTCTGCCCGAGTTCGATCCCAACGTGGCGGGCGCGAGCGGGGCAACGAATGTGTTCAACCGGGTCACCAACGGGGTCTATGAGCTTGGCTCGACCTTCAAGCCGCTTACCGTCGCGGCGGCGATGGATGCGGGCGTGGTGCGCGATCTCGGCCAGCCATGGAATGCCGCGCCGGTGCCGGTCGGCCGCCGCACGATCAAGGATTCGCACCCGATGGGACCGAGCCTCAACGTGCCCCAGGCGCTGGTGCATTCGTCCAACACGGTCACCGCGCGGATTGCCGATGCGCTCGGCCCGGAACGGATGCGCCGGGCCATGATTGATCTGGGCATGGACCGCCGCCCCTTCATCGAACTGCCCGCGCGCGGGCGTCCGATCTTCCCGCGCGGGCCGTGGAGCCGTGTCACCAACATGACGGTCGGCTTCGGCCACGGCCTGGCCGTCAGCCCGCTGCATCTGGCCAGCGCCTATGCCGCGATGGTCAATGGCGGGATCTGGCGGCCGGCCACGCTGATGAAGCTTGATCCGGCCAAAGTGCCGCGCGGTCGGCGGGTATTCAAGGAATCCACCTCCTCGCGCATGCGCCAGATGCTGCGCATGATCTCGCTCTACGGCACCGGTCGCAACGCCGATGCCAAGGGCTACCGCGTGGGCGGCAAGACCGGATCGGCGGAAAAGGCCAGCGCGGGCGGCTACAACAAGACCGCGCTCGTGTCCTCTTTCGCCGCCGCCTTCCCGATGGACGCGCCGCGCTATGTGGTGGTGGTGGTGATTGACGAACCCAAGGCCACGCTCGCCAGCAGCTTCCAGCGCACCGCCGCCTTCACCGCCGCGCCGGTGGTGGGACGGCTGGTGCCGCGGATCGGCCCGATGCTGGGCGTGCAGCCCGACGAGAGCCGCGATGTCGACATCTCGGACCTCGCCTATCTGGTGGAAAAGCACTGATGCGGCTGGGCGATCTGCTGCAACGCGCCGGGCTTGCCATCCCGGCGGCGGCCGATGTGGCCGTGACCGGCTTTGCCATAGATCACCGCAAGGTGGCGCCCGGCACCGTGTTCGGCGCTTTTCCCGGTGCGAAATTCAACGGCGAGGATTTTATCCCCGCGGCGATCGAGGCCGGGGCGGTGGCAGTCGTCGCGCGTCCCCAAGCCCGCGTCGAAGGTGCGGTCCACATCGCCGATGTCACCGCCCGGCGCGCCTTCGCGCGCCTTGCCGCAGCCTTCTTTTCGCCTGTGCCGGCGGTCATCGTCGCGGTCACCGGCACCAACGGCAAGACCTCGACCGTCGAGATGACCCGCCAGATCTGGCGCATGGGCGGTGAACGCGCGGCGAGCATCGGCACGCTCGGCGTGACAACTCCCGACGAATCCGTCGCGACCGGCCTCACCACCCCGGACATCGTCACCTTTCTTTCCAACTTGGCCGGTCTGGCCCGCGAGGGCGTGACCCACGTCGCCTACGAGGCATCGAGCCATGGTCTCGATCAGTATCGCAACGAGGGGCCGACCCTTGCCGCCGGCGCCTTTACCAATTTCAGCCGCGACCATCTCGATTATCACGGCACGATGGAGGCCTATTTCGCGGCGAAGATGCGGCTGTTTGCCGAGGTGGTCGCGCCCGGCAGTCCGGCCATCATCCATGACGCGGGCGACGGTTCGCCATGGACTGCCAGGGCGATCGCCACCGCGCGCGCACGCGGGCTCGATGTGCGCACGGTGGGCGAGGGCGGGGATTTCCTGCGGCTGGTCTTGCGCCAGGCGGGGCAGTTGGGCCAACTTCTTCACATCGAACATGAAGGCGAGACCCGGAAGGTCAATCTGCCGCTCATCGGCGCCTATCAGGCCGCCAACGCGCTGGTGGCCGCGGGGCTGGCGATGGCGACGGGCATGGGCGCGGGCGTGGTGTTCGACGCGCTGAGCCGGCTCCAGCCGGTGCGCGGGCGGCTCGAGCGCGCGGCGATCAATGCCGCGGGCGCCCCGATCTATGTCGATTATGCGCACACGCCCGATGCGCTGGCGGCGGCGCTGGCCGCGCTGCGGCCGCACGTCGCCGAGGGCGGCAAGCTGATCGTGGTGTTCGGCGCGGGCGGCGACCGCGATGCCGGCAAGCGCCCGGAAATGGGCGCGGTTGCCGCGCGGGCGGCCGATCTTGCGATCGTCACCGACGACAACCCGCGCTCCGAAGATCCCGTCGCGATCCGGGCCGCGATCGTGGCGGGCGGCACGGGCCTGCGCGAGATCGGGGATCGGCGCGCGGCCATCGCCGCCGCCATCGCCGAAGCCGGCGCGCGCGACATTGTGCTGATCGCGGGCAAGGGCCACGAACAGGGACAGATATTTGGATCAGGAGAGAATATGCGGGTCGAAGCATTCGATGATGTCGAGGTGGCGCGCGAATGTGCGGGAGGGCGGATGTGATGAACGCATCGCTTGCCCATCCACTCTTGCATCATTGGCCGATCACTCCCCGCGACGCGCTGCCCCTGGCGCTGTGGACGGCGGCGGAAATCGAAGCGGCGTGTCGAGGCACTGCCAGCCATGATTTCCAAGCCTCGGGCGTCGAAATGGACTCGCGCGATGTCAAGCCCGGCGATGTCTTCGTCGCGCTCAAGGGCGAAGCGATGGACGGTCACAAATTCATACCCCAAGCCTTTGAAAAAGGTGCCATCGCTGCGATCGTCGATCGCCCGGTCGATTATCCGCATGTGCTGGTCGAAGACACCACGAAGGCATTGCACGATCTCGCTCATTGTGCGCGTGAGCGTTCACAAGCGATCCGTATCGGCATCACCGGCTCGGTCGGAAAAACCGGCATGAAGGAGGCGATTTTCGCTTGCCTCGATCGCGCCAGCCGGGGTGCGGCGCATCGCTCGGTGCGCAGCTACAACAACCATGTTGGCGTGCCGCTCAGTCTGGCGCGCCTGCCGGCCCGGGCCAAATTCGGCGTGTTCGAGATGGGGATGAACCACCGTCACGAGATCGCGCCGCTCAGCGCTCACGTCCGCCCCCATGTCGCGCTGATCACCACCATCGCGCCCGCGCATATCGAGAACCTCGGCAGCCTGGAGGCGATCGCGGACGAGAAGTCGGACATCTTCAAGGGGCTGATGCCGGGCGGCACCGCGATCATTCCGGCCGACAGCGAATGGGCCGAACGCATGATCGGCCATGCCCGCGATTGCGGCGCCAGAATCGTCACCTTCGGTCGCACTGCCGATGCCGATGTGCGGCTGCTCGATGCGATCCCGGCGGCGGGCGGCGGGGCGCTGGTCACCGCCGATCTCGGCGACCGGCGGATCTGCTACACGATTGCCGAGCCGGGCGAGCACTGGATCGTCAACTCGCTGGGCGTGATGGCGGCGGTGCGCGCGGCCGGGGGCGATCTCGGGGCAGCCGGTCTTGCGCTCGCCGAACTGGGCGGACTGAAAGGCCGCGGCGCGCGCCATGCCATCGCCGTTGCCGGTGGCACCGCGTTGCTGATCGACGAAAGCTACAATGCCAACCCGGCATCGATGCGCGCCACGCTCAAGGCGCTGGCGGCCACCCCCGCGACCCGCCGCCTCGCGGTGCTGGGCAGCATGAAGGAACTCGGCGACTTTGCCGATGCCTTCCACCGCCAACTGGCCGAACCCATTGCCGAGGCGGGGGTCAAGCACGCGATCCTCGTCGGCGAGGAGATGCGCGCGCTTGCCGAGGAACTGGGGAAACTCGCCGGCGCTCCGCTTGGCAAGGCCACCACCTTCGCGCATTGCCGAACTCCTGCCGAAGCCATCGCGCTGCTGGAGCAATATGGTCTTGCCCCGGGAGACGCGGTGCTGGTCAAGGGCTCCAACTCGGTCGGTCTTGGCCGGCTGGTGTCACACTTTACCGATAACGCCCCTGCCGAGGCCGCAGCAGGAGGCTGAGGCCCGCCGCGCCGTGAGGTGCCAAGGGCGCCGAGGAACGACTGAATGCTCTATCTGCTTGCCGATTGGCTGGGCTTCGAAGGCATCTTCAATCTGGTGCGCTACCAGACCTTCCGCGCCGGCGCGACGCTGATCACCGCGCTGCTGATCGGCCTGGTGATCGGGCCGCGCTTCATCAACCTGCTGCGCGTGCGCCAGGGCAAGGGCCAGCCGATCCGCGAGGACGGGCCGCAGGCGCATCTCGCCAAGCGCGGCACGCCGACCATGGGCGGGCTGATGATCCTGACCGCGCTGACGCTGTCGCTGCTGCTCTGGATGAACCTGGCGAGCCCCTTCGTCTGGGCCTGCCTCGCCGTCACCATCGGCTTTGGCCTCATCGGTTTCCTCGATGATTACGACAAGGTCTCGAAGCACAGCCATGCCGGGGTTCCGGCGCGCGTCCGGCTGGCGGGCGAATTCCTGGTGGCCGGTCTCGCCGCATGGATCATCGTCACCCAGATCAACACCAACCTTTACCTGCCCTTCCTTTCGGGGGTCAGCATTCCGCTGGGGCCGGGCTACTACGTGTTTGCCGCTTTCGTGATCGTGGGCGCGGGCAATGCGGTCAACCTCACTGACGGGCTGGACGGGCTGGCGATCATGCCGGTGATCATCGCGGCCGGCACCTTTGCGATCATCGCCTATCTGGTCGGCCGGGCGGATTTCAGCGCCTATCTCGGCATCCCGCATGTGCCGGGGGCAGGCGAGCTGGCGATCTTCTGCGCGGCGATCATGGGAGCGGGGCTTGCCTTTTTGTGGTTCAATGCCCCGCCGGCGGCGGTTTTCATGGGTGATACCGGCTCGCTTGCGCTTGGCGGGGCGCTGGGCGCGATCGCGGTTGCCTCGCATCACGAAGTCGTGCTGGCGATCGTCGGCGGCTTGTTCGTGCTTGAGGCGGTGAGCGTCATCGTGCAGGTGTTCTGGTTCAAGCGCACCGGCAGACGGGTGTTCCGCATGGCCCCGATCCATCATCATTTCGAACAGCTCGGCTGGAGCGAGAGCAAGGTGGTGATCCGCTTCTGGATCATCGCCATCGTGCTCGCGTTGATCGGCCTTTCGACGCTGAAGCTGAGGTAAGGAACGGCCCGGTGATCGTCTCTCCCGCCTTTGCCGGTCAGCGCTTTGCGGTGCTGGGGCTTGCGCGTTCGGGCGCGGCTGCGGCCGAGGCTTTGCTGGCGAGCGGGGCGGAAGTGATCGCGTGGGACCGCCAGCCCCATGCGCGCGAGCCGTTCGCGGGCCGCTGCCGGTTGATCGACCCGCTGGAGCTGGATCTCACCGGCTTTGCCGGGGTGGTGGTCTCGCCCGGCGTGCCGCTCAACAGCCACCCGATCGGCCCGCACGTGTGGCAATACGGCCTGCCGGTGATCGGCGATATCGAGCTGTTCGCGATGGCGCGCGCGCATCTGCCGCCGCACCGCGTGGTGGGCATTACCGGCACCAATGGCAAGTCGACCACCACCGCACTGGTGCATCACATCCTCGCCGCAGCGGGCGTGCCGACGGTGATGGGCGGCAATATCGGCGATCCGATCCTCGGGCAGGCGCCATTGCCGGAAGGCGGGGTCTATGTGCTCGAACTGTCGAGCTTCCAGATCGATCTCACCTTCACGCTCGATTGCGACGTCGCCGCGCTGACCAATATCACCCCCGATCACCTCGATCGCTACGCCGACTTCGCGGCCTATGCGGCAGCGAAGGAACGGCTGTTCCAGATGCAGGAGTACGGGACAGCGGTGATCTGCGCCGAGGACGAGCCGACCATCGCGATCGCCGAGGGGCTGGAGACTGCGGGCAAGCCGCTGGTTCGGGTGAAGACTGCCGATCTTGCGGCGGCGGGGCTGGCCGAAGGGCGCTCGCCCTCGCTGGCCGGGCCGCACAATGCCCAGAATGCGGCCGTGGCGGCGGCGATCTGCCGCCAGCTCGGCCTGAGCGATGCGCAGATCGCCGCGGGGCTTGCGACCTATCGGGGCCTCCCCCACCGGATGGAGCGCGTGTGCGAGGCTGCGGGGGTTGTCTATATCAACGACAGCAAGGCGACCAACGCCGCTTCTGCCGCACCCGCGCTCGCCGCCTTTCCTCCGGATCCGGCGATCAATGGCGGAGCAGCGCGCATTCACTGGATCGTCGGCGGGCTGCCCAAGCAAGACGGGCTTGGCGCCTGCGCCGATCACCTCGCCAATGTCGCGGCGGCCTATACGGTGGGAGAAGCCGGACCGATGTTTGCAGAGCTGCTTGAAGCGGCCGGTGTGCCGGTCGAGCGCTGCGAACTGATCAGCGAAGCGGTGCGCCGCGCGCACGATGCCGCACGTGAGGGAGAGGTGGTGCTGCTCTCGCCCGCCTGCGCCTCCTACGATCAGTTTCGCGACTACGAGAAGCGCGGCACCCACTTCCGCCAGATGGTTGGCGCGATGACCGGCTGCGAAGTGGACAGCGCCGGGCGGAGCATCCTGCCATGAACGGCGCCGCCAGCTCTGCCCGCGCCGGTGCCGGGGCCTATCTTCCGCCTGCCGTGGTGCAACGCCGCTGGCGCGACAATCTGCGCATCTGGTGGCGCGAGATCGACAAGGTGCTGCTCGGCCTGATCGTGACGCTGATGGGCATCGGGTTGCTGGCGGTCGCCGCGGCCTCGCCCGCGAGCGCTGACCAGCTTTCGACCGCGCGCGTCAGGCTCGACGCGTTCATGTTCTTCAAGCGTCATGTGGTGTTCCAGCTGCTTGGCCTCTCGTTGATGGTGGCCCTGTCCTTCCTGTCGCGCGATCAGGCGCGGCGGCTCGGCATTCTGGTGGGCGCGATCATGCTCGCGCTGCTGTTCGTGGTGCCAATCATCGGCGAGGAAAAGAACGGTGCGCGGCGCTGGATCAACCTCGGCATGAGCCTCCAGCCGTCGGAATTCCTCAAGCCCGGTTTTGCGATCATCTGCGCCTGGGTGCTGAGCTGGAAGCCGCGCGATGCAAGCCTGCCGGTGATCGGTTTCGTCACCGGCTTTCTGGCATTGATCGCGGCGCTGCTGATGGCGCAGCCCAACCTCGGCGATGCGATCCTGTTCGGCGGCATCTGGCTGGTGATGGTGCTGCTGGCGGGCGTGGCCTGGCAGCGCATCGGCGCGCTGATTGGTGCGGGTGTGGTGGCGTTGATGCTCGCCTACCTGTTCTATGACAATGCCCGGCACCGGATCGACAGCTTCCTCGGCGGCGGCACCGCTTTCGATCAGGTCGATCTGGCCCAGCGCACCATCACCGCGGGCGGGTGGACCGGCAGCGGCTTGTGGCTCGGGGTGCGCAAGATGAACCTGCCCGAAGCGCATACCGATTACATTTTCTCGGTGATCGGCGAGGAGTTCGGGCTGATCACCTGCGCACTCATCGTCGCGCTTTATGCTGCGCTGGTTATCCGCGTGCTGATACGGATGGTGAGCGAAGACAATCTGTTTGCGCTGCTTGCGGGTGTCGGCCTCGTCACCCAGTTCGGCGGACAGGCCTTCATCAACATTCTCGTCAATCTCAAGCTGTTTCCCTCGAAGGGGATGACGCTGCCGCTGATTTCCTATGGCGGCTCATCGACTCTGGCGGTGTGCTTAACGCTTGGGCTATTGCTGGCGATCACCCGTCGCAACCCGTTCCTCGCCCGCGAGGCGGGGAGACTGCGCGACCTGATCGAACGCAAGGACCTGAGCGCATGACCCAGCAGCCCCGCAGCGGAGCGAACCGCCATTACGTGCTTGCCGCAGGCGGCACCGGCGGCCATCTGATCCCGGCCTTCGCGCTTGCCGCAGAGCTGCACGCGCGCGGCCATCACGTCGCGCTGATCACCGACGAGCGTGGGGCGATCATCCCCGGCAAGCCCGACTATCTCACCGCCCATGTCCTGCCCGCCGGCCGGTTCGGCAAGAACCCGCTGGGCTGGCCCGCCGCTCTGCGCGCGGTGCTCGAAGGGCGGCGCATGGCGCTGCGTCTGTTCGAAGCCTTCGCGCCTTCCGCAATTGTCGGCTTCGGCGGCTACCCGGCGCTGCCCGCGCTGCTCGCCGCGATCTCGGCAAAGCTGCCGAGCGTGGTGCACGAGCAGAACGCGGTGCTGGGTCGGGTCAACCGGCTGCTGGCCGGACGGGTGGATGCGATCGCGACCTCCTTCGACAAGGTCGAGAGGCTCCATCCCCGGCATGCCGCCAAGGTGCACCTGACCGGCAATCCGGTGCGTGCCGAGGTGCTCGCCCTGCGCGAACAGGATTTCCCCGCCTTCACCGAGGAAAGCCTGTTCCGGATCCTTGTCACCGGCGGTTCGCAAGGTGCGCGCGTTTTGTCCGAGGTGGTGCCCGATGGTCTTGCCATGTTGCCGCCGGCGCTGCGCCAGCGCTTGCAGGTGATCCAGCAATGCCGCGCGGAAGACCTTGAAGCGGTGCGCAAGCGCTATGCCGAGCATGACATTCCCGCCGAACTCGGCACCTATTTCGAGGACATGCACGAACGGCTGGCCGATGCGCACCTGTTCATCGGTCGCGCGGGCGCCTCGACGATTGCGGAACTGACCGCGGTGGGCCGGCCTGCCATTCTGGTGCCATTGCCGATCGCGACCGACGACCATCAGGCCGCCAATACCCGCGAGATGGTGAAGGCCGGCGGCGCGCGGATGATCCGCCAGGATGCCTTCCAGCCCAAGGAGCTGGCCAAGCAGATCCAGGCGATGGCGATGAATCCGCAAAGCCTCGCCAACGCGGCGCATTGCGCCTTCAATTGCGGCCGGCCCGATGCGGCAAAGGACTTGGCCGATCTGGTGGAGAGCATGAGCGGGATCGATCTGATGGATGTGATCCGCGTGGGCGAGGCAATCCCGCGCGCCAAGCAGGTAAGCGCCCGTGCGCAGACCGCCTCGCATGAAGCGGCGAGGGAGCGGGCGGACACATGAAGGGCGTCGCCACCGACATCGGCATCATCCACTTCGTCGGCATCGGCGGGATCGGCATGTCCGGCATCGCCGAGGTGATGCACAATCTGGGCTATCAGGTGCAGGGCAGCGACATCGCCGAAGGGCCGAGCGTCGAGCGTCTGCGCGCGCGCGGGATCACCGTGCACGTCGGCCACAAGGCCGAGAACGTCGCCGGCGTGGCGGTGGTCGTCACCTCGACCGCCGTGCGCCGTACCAACCCCGAAGTCGTTGCTGCCTTGGAGGCACGCATTCCCGTGGTGCGCCGCGCGGAGATGCTGGCGGAACTGATGCGGCTGAAGTCCACCATTGCGGTGGCGGGCACCCATGGCAAGACCACGACGACCAGCATGATTGCGACCTTGCTCGATGCGGGAGGAATCGATCCGACCGTGATCAATGGCGGGGTCATCGAACAATATGGTTCGAACGCGCGGCTGGGTGACAGCGACTGGATGGTGGTGGAGGCCGACGAGAGCGACGGCAGCTTTCTGCGCCTCGATGGAACCATCGCGGTGGTCACCAACATCGATCCCGAGCATCTCGATCACTACGGCGATTTCGACGGGGTGAAAAAGGCCTTCGTCGAGTTCATCCAGAACGTGCCCTTTTACGGCGCGGCGGTGCTGTGCGTCGATCACCCCGAGGTGCAGGCGGTGATCGGGCAGGTGCGTGATCGCAAGGTGGTAACATATGGCTTCTCGCTCCAGGCCGACATCTGCGGGGTCAACGTGCGTGCGGACAACGGGGGCAATAGCTTTGACGTGATCGTGCGCCAGCGCGGTCTGGAGGATCGCCGGATCGAAGGTGTGCACCTGCCGATGCCCGGGCGTCACAATGTCCAGAACGCGCTTGCGGCGATTGCCGTGGCGGTCGAGATGGGCTGTAGCGACGCGGTGATCCGCACCGGTTTTGCCCGTTTCGGCGGCGTAAGGCGCCGTTTCACCAAGGTGGGCAGCGTGGCGCTTGATGGCGGCAATGTCACCGTGATCGACGATTACGCCCACCACCCCGTCGAAATCCGCGCCGTGCTCGCCGCCGCGCGCGAGGCGGTTGGGCCGAGCGGGGGCCGGGTGATCGCGGTCGCCCAGCCGCACCGCTATTCGCGCCTCAGGGATCTGATGAACGATTTCCAGTCGTGCTTCGACGACGCCGATATTGCCTATGTCGCTCCGGTCTATCCGGCGGGCGAGGAGCCGATCCCCGGCGTCGATCACGCGGCGCTGGTGGCCGGGATGAAGGCGCGCGGGCACCGTGCCGCGCGCGCGATTGCCGGGGCGGATGCGCTCGCGGATGCGCTGGTTGAGGAGATCGCGCCCGGCGATCTGGTGGTGTGCCTCGGCGCGGGGGACATCACCAAGTGGGCGGCGGGCCTTGCGCCTGCCATTGCGGCAAAGCGGGAGGCGCAGGCGGCATGAACCAGCCCGGCGACAGCTTCGTCTTCGATGACGGCTCGGCCCCGACCTGCGCGGTCGAGGGGGCGGTGGCCGCGCCCGTGCCGCTGGAGGGCATTCGCGGCAAGCTCACCTGCAAGGCCCCGCTCGCGCCCTACACCTGGTTCAAGACCGGCGGGCCGGCCGACTGGCTGTTCGAGCCGGCTGATCTTGGGGATCTCAAGACTTTCCTTGAACGTCTGGGCGGGGAAATTCCGGTCATGGCGCTGGGCCTCGGCTCGAACATGATCGTGCGTGATGGCGGGGTGCCCGGCGTGGTGGTGCGGCTCGGCAAGAGCTTCGCCAAGGTCGCGCACACGGGCGAGATGGAACTGACCTGCGGTGCCGGGGCGAGCGGTATCCTCGTCTCTTCGACCGCGCGCGACCTCGGCATCGCGGGCCTCGAGTTCCTGCGCGGCATTCCCGGCACGGTGGGCGGCTTCGTGCGGATGAACGGCGGTGCCTATGGGCGCGAGGTCGCCGATGTGCTGCTCGACTGCGCGGTGATCCTGCATGACGGCAGCTTCATCACGCTGAATGCCGAGGAACTCGACTATTCCTACCGCCACTCCGCCCTGCCCGAGGGGGCGATTGTCGTTTCGGCTCGCTTGCGGGGGCATCCGGGCGATCCGAAAGACATCGGCGCGGAGATGGACCGCATCGCCGCCGCGCGCGAGGCGAGCCAGCCGCTGCGCACCAAGACCGGCGGATCGACCTTCAAGAACCCCGAAGGCCACAAGGCCTGGGAACTGATCGACCGCGCCGGCTGCCGCGGCCTTACGCTGGGCGGTGCGCAGGTTTCCGAGAAGCACACCAACTTCCTCATCAACACTGGCACCGCGACCAGCGCCGACATCGAAGGGCTGGGCGAACTGGTGCGCGACAAGGTCTATGCCGCGACCGGCGTGAGCCTTGAATGGGAAATTCAGCGCGTGGGACGTCCGTGACTCTGCCTAAACTTCACGTCGCCGTCCTGATGGGTGGCTGGGCCAACGAGCGGCAGGTCTCGCTCACCAGCGGCGCGGGCGTGGCTGATGCGCTCGAAAGCAAGGGCCACCGCGTCACGCGGATCGACATGGGGCGCGATGTTGCGCTGCGTCTGCATGAGGCCAGGCCCGATGTCGTCTTCAACGCGCTCCACGGTGTGCCGGGCGAGGACGGGAGCGTGCAGGGGATGCTCGACCTGATGGGCCTGGCCTACACCCATTCGGGCCTTGCGACCTCGGTCATCGCGATCGACAAGCAGCTGACCAAGCAGGCGCTGGTGCCGCACGGCATCCCCATGCCGGGCGGGCGGATCGTGACGCGCGAGGAGCTTTTTGAACGCGATCCGCTGCCGCGCCCCTATGTGCTGAAGCCGGTGAACGAAGGCTCGTCCGTGGGCGTTGCCATCATCACCGATAACAGCGAGGTCGGCAACCCTGTCTCGCCGGATGCCAAGGGCCCGTGGCAGGACTTCGCCCAATTGCTCGCCGAACCCTTCATAAAGGGCCGCGAACTGACCGCTGCGGTGCTCGACGGCCCCGATGGCCCGCGCGCGCTGGGCGTGACAGAATTGGTCGTCGCCAGCGGCTTTTACGATTACGAGAACAAGTACACCGAAGGGCGCACCCGGCATATCTTCCCCGCCAGGCTCCCTCCCGCAATCACCGCCCTGTGCGAGGCCTATGCCATCAAGGCGCACCAGGTGCTCGGCTGCCACGGCACCAGCCGCACCGATTTCCGCTGGGACGAAGAGGCGGGCGAGGAAGGGCTGTTCGTGCTCGAAACCAACACCCAGCCGGGCATGACCCCCTTGAGCCTCGTGCCCGAACAGGCGGCCCATTGCGGCATTGCCTATGCCGATCTGGTGGAACTGCTGGTGGCCGAAGCGCTCAGGATTCACGCTTTGAAGCAGCACAAGGGAGGATCGCATGGCGCAGCAGATCAGGCGTAGCTCCACCACCGGCGTGCGGCGCAGTGCCAAGACGCAGAGCCGTGCAGTCAGCGCACGCAAGGCGGCGGGCCAGGCAAGCGGCTTCATCGACTGGCTGATGGGCCACTTGCCCTTCACCGAGGAACAGTGGAGCCGCATCTGGCTCGCGATCATCATCGGCGGGGCGGTGGGCCTTGCGCTGATCATCGCCAGCCTTGCCGGGTTGCCCGCGCTGGCACGGGCGCAGGTCGCCAAGATCGCCGCCGATGCCGGGTTCGAGGTTCGCCATGTCCGCGTTACCGGAACCAAGCGGATGGACGAGCGGCTGGTCTATGCCCGCGCGCTCGCGCAGCAGAGCCGTGCCATGCCCGAGGTGGATGTCGCCGCACTGCGCGCCGAACTCAAGACTCTGCCGTGGGTCAAGGATGCGCGCGTCTCGCTCCAGCTGCCGCACACGCTGGCGATCGACATTGTCGAGCGCACACCCCACGCGGTGCTCGAAAAACCCGACCGGCTGGTTCTGATCGATGCCGGCGGGGTGGAGCTGGAGACGATCTCCGCGGCCAAGGCCAAGGGGATGCTGCGCCTCGTCGGGCCGGGCGCGGGCCGGCAGGCAGGGCGGCTCGAAACCCTGCTCGCCGCCGCGCCGGCGCTCGCCCCGCAGGTCGAGGCCGCCGAATGGGTCGGCAATCGTCGCTGGAACCTCACTTTCAAGACCGGCCAGCTGCTCGCGCTGCCCGAGGGCGAGACCGAGGCAGCGACCGCGCTGGTAAAATTCGCGCGGCTCGACGGACAGAACCGCCTGCTGGGCGGCAAGGTGCTGGCCTTCGACATGCGCTCGCCGCCGCGGCTCTACATGCGGCTGCCAGACGATTCCGGCGCTGCGGCGAAGGCCGCCGGAGGGTCGCTCTGATGGCGTCCAAGGCATCCGCGCAGCGCCGCTTCGCCCGTACCTTCGGGGCGGTCAATATCGGTTCGTTCCGCATCTCGGCGATGATCATGGGCGAGACCGAGAGCGGCGAGTTGCAGGTGCTCGGCTCGGGCCACCGCGCCAGCGCCGGGATCAAGCGCGGCTACGTCATCGACATGGCCGCTGCGGCCCATGCCATCCGCGATGCTGTCGAACGCGCGGAAAGGAGCGCGGGCACCCAGATCGGCTCGGTATGGATTGCCTGCGCCGGAGCGGGGCTAGCCAGTCAGGTCGTCTCGGTCGATATCGAGATCGGCGGGCGCTGGATCGAGGACGAGGATATCGAGCATCTGCTGATCGAGGCGCAGGACATGATCCAGCCTGACGGCCGCACCGTGCTGCACGCCCAGCCGGCGCATTACACGCTCGATGGGGCGCACGGCGTCGCCAATCCGCGGGGGCTGCATGCCGAGCGCCTGGGGGTGGATATCCACGTGATGCTGGCCGATGGCGCACCGGTGCGCAATCTCACCGAGGCGGTGCAGAATGCGCACCTCTCGGTCGACGGAGTGGTGGCCGCGCCGCTCGCCGCGGGCCATGCCTGCCTGACGATGGAAGAGCGCGAACTGGGCGTGGCGCTGGTCGAGATCGGCGCGGATGTTTCCAATATCGCGGTCTTTGCCGGTGGGATGCTGCTTGGCCTGAAGGCCGTAGCGATGGGCTCGGCCGACATCACCGACGCGATCGCGAGCAGCTTCGGCATCCGTCGCAGCCAGGCCGAACGGCTCAAGTGCGTCGCCGGTTCGGCGATTGCCAGCCCGGCCGATCACCGCGAACTTATCCCGGTCAACGGCCCCAATGATGCGCCCGAAGGCGTCGCCAAGGGGCCGCTCGCGCGCGGGGCTGATGACAAGAACCGGATCGTGCGCGCAGAACTCGTATCCGTGGTGACGCAGCAGCTTGCGCTGCTCACCGGTGAGATTGGCAAGGGACTGAAAGAACTCGGCTTCTCGGGACGTAGCGCCGGGCAGGTGGTGCTCACCGGCGGGGGAGCGGAGCTCGCCGGGATGGCCGATTTCATGCAGGGCGCGCTGGGCCAGCCG
Source organism: Erythrobacter tepidarius (assembly GCF_002155695.1). Taxonomy (GTDB): domain Bacteria; phylum Pseudomonadota; class Alphaproteobacteria; order Sphingomonadales; family Sphingomonadaceae; genus Erythrobacter; species Erythrobacter tepidarius. The sequence continues at coordinate 62,162 of NZ_MUYJ01000002.1, read as the reverse complement.
GTGCGGCTTGGGCGGCCGCCGCAGCTGGTCGGGATGCCGGAAGCGCATCATGCGCCCGGCTTTGCGACTTTGGCAGGGCTGTGTCTCTATGCTGCCGAGGACCCAGTCGACATCCGCGCCGTGGGCACCGCGCGCGCGGCGGTCTATCGTGGCGTCGCCCGCCAGCGCGGATGGATCGAGGCGGTGATGCAGTTGGTGCGGGCGTTGCGGGAGAATTTCTGATAACCCGGGGGCTCGGAGCAAGCGCTGTGGATAAGGACATTGCCGCTATAATATGTGGACATTGTTTATGTCACAGAGGTGAAAGGATGGCGGGAGCAGGGTCAAGAGGCCGCATTCCGCGCTGGAGGACAAGCTGATGAGCATCAATATCGGACCTGCCGCCACGGATGATCTGCGTCCGCGCATTACCGTCATCGGCGTTGGTGGAGCGGGCGGCAACGCGATCGCCAACATGATCGCGGCGGAGATCGATGGCGTCGAATTCATCGTCGCCAATACCGACGCGCAGGCGCTCAGCACCTCGCCGGCGGAAAGACGCATCCAGCTCGGCCCGGACATCACCGGCGGACTTGGTGCCGGCGCACGGCCCGAAGTGGGCAAGGCCGCGGCGGAAGAGACCGTGGCCGAGATCGAAAAGGCGCTCGAAGGCGTCAACATGTGCTTCATTGCGGCGGGCATGGGCGGGGGCACCGGCACCGGCGCCGCGCCCGTCATCGCCGAGGCCGCGCGCCGCATGGGCGTGCTCACCGTGGGCGTGGTCACCAAGCCGTTCCTGTTCGAGGGCACCCGCCGGATGCGGGCTGCCGAAGCCGGGATCGAGGAGCTGCAAAAGCATGTCGATACCCTGATCGTCATTCCCAACCAGAACCTGTTCCTTGTCGCCAAGGCGGAAACCACCTTCAAGGAAGCCTTCCAGATGGCCGACGAGGTGCTCCAGCAAGGCGTTCGCTCGATCACCGATCTGATGGTGATGCCGGGCCTCATCAACCTCGATTTTGCCGACGTGCGCTCGGTGATGAGCGAGATGGGCAAGGCGATGATGGGCACCGGCGAGGGGGAGGGCGAGAACCGCGCGCTTCAGGCCGCCGAACAGGCGATCGCCAACCCGCTGCTCGACGGGGTCAGCATGGCCGGCGCCAAGGGCGTTATCATCTCGATCATCGGCGGCGAGGACATGCGCCTGCTCGAAGTCGACGAGGCGGCCAATCACATCCGCCAGCTGGTGGACGAGGACGCCAACATCATCTGGGGTTCGGCGTTCAACCCCGACCTCAAGGGCAAAATCCGCGTCTCGGTGGTCGCCACCGGGATCGAGCAGGGTGCAATCGGCCCGATCGAGCGGCCGCAGCCGGTCGCGCTGGGCGGCGCACGCGCGCCCAAGCGGCCGGTGCTCGAACTGTCCGAGGACGATGGTCTGCGCGAACTGCCGGCTGAGGAGCCGGTGGCCACCGCGCCGCCGTCTGCTGCCGCTGCGCCGCTGGCTGCGGCGGGCTTCACCCTCACCCCGCCCGATTTCCCCGCTGCCGAAGATGACGCAGCGGATGTCGAGGACGATTATGACGTCGCTGCGCCTCTCGATCTGACCGGAATGCAGGCCGGCGACGAGATGGGCGAGGAATACGAGGACGATGTCGATGAGATCATCGATCCGCTCGCTGGCCTGCGCGGCGCGGAGGAGGATCTGCCGGGTGTCGTGGGCGATGCGGGCGAGGATATGCTCGATCTGACCAGTGATTATGTCGAATACGAGGACGATGGTGCACCGGCCGCTCCGTCGCCGGGTGCGGCGCAGGACGATCTCCTCGCCAGTGCCGACCGGCTCGCGGCCGCGGGTCAGCCGGTTACAGCGCGGCTCGGCGGTGGCCGTCGCCGCGGGCTGCTCGGCGAAGGCAGCGGCGAAGGAGGTGCCCTCGGCGGCAGCACCCTGTTTGAGCGCATGGCCAATCTCTCGCGCAGCACGGGGCGCAACGAAGACGAGGATGATGACGACGGCGGCGATGACGGGCCGGCACTCAGCATTCCGCGTTTTCTGAGCAATAACCGCAACCAGTGAGGGTGCGTCCCGCGTCCGGGCCGACTGCGGCCCGGCGCGCTGACGGTGCCGTTCGCCGCGGTGGTGCGTCTGGCGCACTGGATTGCCTCTATTTCCGCGTTAGGTCAGCCTGCGTGAAGCCCGTTTCGCTCTGTCTGCCTGTGCTGCTGCTCGCCGCTTCCCTGCCATTGGGGGCGCAGGCGGTCATCTCGCGGGAAGTGGTGCAGCCGCTCCCGAGCGAGGAAGTCCAGCGGCTCAACCGCGCGCTCGTGGCGCTGGCCAAGGCCCCGCGTGACCTCGACGCGCTGGTCGAGGCGGGAACGGCAGCGATGGGGATCGACGATCTCGAAGCGGCGAGAGGTTTTTTCGCGCGCGCGGCCGATATTGACCCCAATCATCCGCGCGTCGCGCTGGGGCTGGCTGCGATCTATCTGCGCTCGGGCCGGGCAGCCGAGGCGATCCCGCAGTTCGATCGCGCCCGCGCGGCCGGCGTCCCCGCCCGCGAGGTGCTGCCCGACCAGGCGCTGGCCTTCGATCTGGTGGGTGATCAGACCGCCGCACAGGCCGCCTATGCCGAGGCATTGAGGCTCGATCCCGGCAATGATGAGGCGCGACGACGCCAGGCGGTCAGCTATGCGATCGCCGGCAATCGCGCGCGTTTCGAAGAGGCGCTGCGCCCGCTGCTCGACAAGCGCGACATGGCTGCCTTGCGCGCCCGCGCCTTCGGGCTGGCAATCCTCGGCGATCAGGCGCGCGCGGCGGCCATCGCCGAGCAGGTGATGCCGCGCGATCTGTCGAGCCGGATCATCCCCTACCTCGCCTACATGCCGCGGCTGACACCGGCGCAGCAGGCTGCGGCAGCCAACCTTGGCATATTTCCGCAAGCGGCGGATATCGGGCGCGACGATCCGCGGCTGGCGCGGCTCGCGATCGAGGCGAAGGCGGACAGCCGACTCGAACCGGCCGGCGTGCCGCTCGGTCAGCCGGCGCCCCCTGCTTCGGCGCCAGCGCGCGTGGCGGCCGCTCCGGCACCTGCTCCGGCGCCTATGCCTGCCCGCGTTGGCGAAGCCGCGCCCGCGCCGGCGCCCGCGTCTGAACCTGTGCGCCCCTTGCGCGTTGCCGAGGCCTTTGCCGATCTCGGCGATGACCCCTTGCCCGACGCACGGGTCAGCGGCGATGCGGTCGACCTGACGCGAATCACCATCAGGCGCGAAGCACCCCCACCGCCGCCCAAGCCCAAGGAACCGCCCAAGCCGGTCCATCCCAGCCGGATCTGGGTGCAGCTGGCAACCGGCAAGAATCTCGGCGCGCTCGGGTTCGACTGGCGTCGGCTGTCGCGCAGCGGCGGCGATCTGTTGGCGAAGCTCAAGCCCTACACCGCGCCTTGGGGCGAGGCGCACCGCCTGCTGGTGGGGCCGATCGACGGCCGGGACAAGGCGCAGGCCCTGGTCCGCGAGCTCAAGGCCAAGGGCCTCGACAGCTTCCTCTACGTTAGCCCAGAGGGTGAGGAAATTCAGCCGGTTAAGTGATTTCCGCCGGTTCTCCCCGACAAAATTTGCACAGGCTTTGAACAAGCTTGCGCGGTTCTCCCCAACTCGCCTGCGCCGCCGCATTGCCAAGGCGCCCCCTGCCCGTTCATTCGTGCCGTCCATGACTGCACCACGTGCCTTGAGACCCCTGCCCGGCCTTGCCCTCTGGCCTCGTTGCCGGGACAGAGTGCGATGAGGCCGCGCACGATGGACTATTCCGCCGAGGACGATGCGGCCCCGGTCGAGATGCTGGTGGCTCTGTTCGAGGCGCGCTGCTGGCCGTGCGAGATGGTCTCGGAAGAGGAAATGTGCGGCGAGGTGCAGGGCAGCTGGGCCAATTACCAGCTGCGTGCGATCTGGCGCTCGGAAGACCGGGTGCTCCAGTTCCTGTGCCTGCCCGACATCCGCGTGACCGACGACAAGCGCGCCGCGGCCTATGAGTTGTTGTGTCTCGTCAACGAGCAGATGTGGCTGGGGCATTTCGACATCTGGTCAAACGGCGACGTCCTGCTCTATCGCCACGGCGCCCTGCTGGGCGAGGAGGGGCGCCTGAGCCTCGCCATGGCGCAATCGCTGGTCGAGATCGCGATCGACGAGTGCGACCGCTTCTACCCCGCATTCCAGTTCGTGCTGTGGGGTGACAAATCCCCTCGCGCTGCGCTCGAAGCGGCGATGGTCGACGCGGCGGGTGAGGCGTAGGGCGACATTGCTTCACCCCGGATTGGCGAAGCGCGGTCATTTCTTCTAGCCATATTGCCGCAGAAAGAACGACAGGACTTCGACAGGCTCGGTTCGAACGGGGATTTATGGCGCACAGTTTCCAACACCTGCTCATCATCGGTTGTGGCAACATGGGCGGAGCGATGCTCGACGGCTGGCTCGCCGCGGGCGAGCCGTCGTCGCGCTTCGCCGTGCTCGATCCGGCGCTTGGCGCGGTGCCCGACGGGGTGGCGCTCTATCGCGATGCGGCCGAGGTGCCCGGCACGCATGATGCGGTGTTGCTCGGATTCAAGCCGCAACAGCTGGGGCTGGTCGGGCCGGGCCTTCAGTCGGTGACCGCGGGCAAGACCCTGTGCTCGCTGCTTGCCGGAATCACGCTGGCGCAGCTTGCTGCCGCTTTTCCGCTCTGCGCTGCGCGGCTGCGGGTGATGCCCAATCTCGCCGCGCGGATCGGCAAGTCGCCGGTGATCCTCGCCGAGGCCGGACTGGATGCGGCCGGGCGCGCGGCGGCCCTGGCGCTGTTCGACCGGCTTGGCACCGCGATGTGGCTGGCGGACGAGGCGAAGTTCGATCTGGTCACTGCGCTGGCCGGGTCGGGGCCGGGCTTCGTCTATCGCTTCATCGACGCGCTGGCCGGGGCGGCGGTCGACCTCGGGCTGGAGCCAGACACCGCTGCCCGCCTCGCCTTGGCCACGGTCGAGGGGGCGGCAATGCTCGCCGCTGTCTCGGATGTTCCGCCGGCGGTGCTGGCCGACCGGGTGGCGAGCCCTGGCGGCATGACGCGTGAGGGGCTCAACGTGCTCGACGAGGGCGGCGCGCTGCGGCGGCTGCTCACCGAGACGCTGCGCGCTACCGCGCACAAGGGTGCGGCGCTTTCCAGAGGCGCTTAATATTAACGGGCATTAAGCTGAACGAATTGCGCGCTTTGCAAGCCGGTTTCGCTTGAAATGCCGCTGCGAAACCCCGATATTCGCTGCACTGGAGAGCGCGGCGTTTCGCGCTCCGCGAGAAGGAACAAAGGTTTCGCAATGGCTGACTGGAAAGACATTTCGCAAAGCGCTCAGCGGCTCGGTTCGGTGCCGCGCGCCGGTGGCGATGTCGTCGGGCGTTATGACGAGGGCCTGCGCAAGCACATGCTCTCGATCTACAACTACATGGCCTCGGCCGTGCTGCTCACCGGCATCGTTGCACTGGGCGCGGTCAGTACCGGCATCACCCAGGCGCTGGCCGCGACGCCGCTGATGTGGGTGGTGATGCTCGCGCCGCTCGCCTTTGTGCTGGTGATGAGCTTCGGCCTGCACAAGATCAGCCAGGGCACGCTCAATCTCCTGTTCTGGTCCTATGCTGCGGTGATGGGCCTGTCGATGTCGACCATCTTCCTCGTCTATACCGGGGAATCGATCGCCACGACTTTCTTCGCGACGGCGGGTGCCTTCGCGGGGCTGAGCCTGTTCGGCTACACCACCAAGAAGAACCTGTCGGGCTTCGGCACCTTCCTCATCATGGGGGTGATCGGCCTGATCATCGCCAGCTTGGTGAACCTGTTCCTGCAGTCGAGCGGACTGTCCTTCGTCATCAGCGGCCTGGGCGTGCTGATCTTCGCGGGGCTTACCGCCTATGACACGCAGCGCCTGAAGGAAGAGTATGCCTACCTGCGCGGCACCGCCTATATCGGCAAGGCCGTGATCATGGGGGCGCTGTCGCTCTACCTCGATTTCATCAACATGTTCATGTATCTGCTGCGCTTCCTCGGCAACCGCGAGTAACCGGCGCTGGGCTTTCCCCGGCGCACGGGGCCAACGCAGATGTTGAAATATCGGATGCCCGGGGCCTGTCTGAAGGCTCCGGGCATTTGCTTTGCAAGCCGGGGCGGCTATCCGGTTGCTTCAGGCTGGAGCAAGCCGCGCCGTGGCAGAGCGGCAAGGCTCCGGTGCGAGGAGAGGTTGAAGCCAATGTCCGTCATTCCCCCGCAAGCATCCGCGCCCGTCGGGCGTGTGCCCTTTGGTCTCACGATCACGGTGGTTGCGGCCAGTGCCGCGCTGCTGGCGGCCTGCGCCACCCCGCCGCCACCGCCGCCACCGCCGCCCCCCGCGCCGCCGCCAGTGGTCGAGACCGTGCCCTATCGTCCGCTTCCCCCGGGCGGGGCGCACTATGTGATGAACATTCCCCCGCGCGGTCCTGACGGGCGGCGGGTGACGGTCAACAGCGGCATCTCCAACGACCACCTCGTCTGGCACCTGCGCTCGGCCTGGAACGTGGCCGCGCTCAATTGCCTCGCGCCCGAATACGAACCGATCCTCGAAGGCTATCGCGGCTTCCTGACCAGGAATGCGCGCACGCTCAAGGCGGTGAATGACCGGATCGAGGCGGAGTACCTCAAGAAGCACAAGAACAAGCGCGCGGCGATGGTGGCGCGCGATGGACAGGTGACGCAGGTCTATAACTTCTTCGCGCTGCCCGCCGCGCGCGCGGGCTTCTGCCGCGCGGCGCTTGACATGGCCAATCGTGCGCTGGCCGCCCCGCCGACCAATCCGCTGGCCTTTGCGCAGGAGAATTTCGACGGGCTGCTGGTGCCCTTCGAGACCTTCTTCGACGAATATGAGGCTTATCAGCGCGCCTCGGCCGAATGGGATGCCAAGTGGGGCGCGCAATATGGCCCCTCGCAGCCCGGCTGGGTGGCGGTCCAGGAGGCGCGTGCCAAGGGCCTGCCGGTTCCGAGCGTGGTCGATCTCGCCAGCCAGGGCGTGAACGTGCAGAACGTGATCGATCCGGTGACGGGGCAGCCGGTGCCGGTTGTGCCGGTCAACGAAGGCGTCACCTCGCAGCCGGTGGTGCAGCCGCTCGCCGAACCGCCGCCGCGCAAATCGGGGCAGTAAGCAAAGGCGGCAGCGGCGCTCAAAAACGCCGTTGCAAGCCCGCGCGCTTCTCGCTAATGCGCGCGCTCGCCTGAGGCCTGAAGGCCAGGCGCGAGATCTGGAACGGGGCCGTAGCTCAGATGGGAGAGCGCGTCGTTCGCAATGACGAGGTCAGGGGTTCGATCCCCCTCGGCTCCACCAGTTTTTCCGACTGAGGTTCCGCGTGCGGGCCGTGCGGCCCGGCCGGCTTGTGCCGCAGGAGCGGCGCGGGACGGCCCCGCGGCGCTGCGCGCCGGATCGGCACTCTCAAAATCGGCAGTCGCACATGCTCCCTCGCTTGGCGCGCTTGCCGCAAGGTTCGCCCGACGCTATCATCCGCGCCACGCCAAGGTAACGGGAATGCGGTGCAAATCCGCAGCTGTCCCTGCAACTGTAAGCGGTGAGTATCGGGTGCGCGCTTCCCTGTCCGGGAGGCAGCCACTGGAGCCAAAGCGCTCTGGGAAGGCGAGCATCCCATGCCTTGATCCGCAAGCCAGGAGACCGACCGGGGCGTGTCGCTCTATGCCGGGTTCAGGGATTGGCCGGGCGCGGAAACTGACTTTCGTTGTGAGCGACATCGTCGTGCCGTGGGGGATTTGGTGTCCCTTGCGGGCCATCATGTTGCTGATGACGGGAGGAATCCGTGAAGAATTTTACCTTGTTGGGCGGTGCCGCTGCGGTGGCGCTGGTTTGGGCCGTGCCGGCGGCAGCGCAGGTGAATGCCGAGCCGCAGGAGAGCGAGACTGCCGCGAACGCCGATCCGGGCTTGTCGCCCGAAATCCTGGTCTCGGCCAGCCGCGACGGATCGCTGGGGCGTGACAGCTTCACCGGATCGGCCCTTGTCATCACCGCCCAGCAGCTCGCGCAGCGCCAGACCCGCGACATTGCCGATGTGCTACGCGATGTTCCCGGGGTCGCGGTCGCGGGCGTGGCGGGACAGACCCAGGTCCGCCTGCGCGGCAGCGAGGCCAACCATGTGCTGGTGCTGGTCGACGGGATCGAGGTTTCCGATCCTTTCGCCGGCGAGTTCGACATGGGCACGCTTCAGGCCGAGCCGGGCGCGCGTCTCGAAGTGTTGCGCGGCCCGCAATCGGCGCTTTACGGCCCCGACGCGATCGGCGGCGTGATCGCCTACGAAACCGCCAGCGGACGCGCGGTTCCGGGGTTTGTCGCGCGGATCGAGGGCGGCACCGAGGAGACGGTCAACGGCGCTTTGCGCTACGGCGCTGCGGGCGAAAGCTGGGATGCGGCGCTTGCCGCCGTCCTCGTCAGCACCGACGGCCAGCCCAACGCCCGCAATGGCACCCGCGATATCGGCCGCGACAGCTACACCCTTTCGGGCAAGGGCAGCCTCGATCTGGCCGAGGGCTTCGCTCTGCGTGCCGCCGCCCGCTTCATCCGCACCGAGGGCCGGTTCAACAACCAGGACTTCAATTCTGCCAATCCCACCTTCGGCTTGGTGATCGACAGCCCCCAAACCCGCTTCACCAACGAGGCGGTCTACGCTCTGATCGGCGCGCGGGTGGAGGCGCTGGAGGGGCGCTGGACGCATGATCTTTCGGCCCAGATCGCCAATGTCGAGCGCGAGACCTTCGGCCCCTTCGGGCAGTCGAGCGGCAGCGAGGGCGACCGGGTCAAGGTCTCCTATGTCAGCGCGCTCAGGCTGGCGGACCGACACAATCTCACCTTCGCCGCCGATTACGAGGTCGAAGGCTTCCGCAACACGACGCCCGGCGGCTTTGCCTTCAACGGGCGGCGCGAGATCGAGCAGGTCGGGCTGGTGGGCGAGTATCGCTATGCCGGGACGGCATTCGATTTCACGGCGGCGCTGCGGCACGATTTCAACGATCTGTTCCGCGATGCCACCACCTTCCGCGTGGGTGCAGGGTATCGTCTCACCGACACCACCCGGCTCCGGGCTGCGGCTGGGAGCGGAACCAAGAACCCCGGCTTCTTCGAGCTTTACGGATTTGTCGATGGTCGCTTCATCGGCAATGCCGCGCTGCGGCCCGAGAAGTCCACGGGCTGGGAAGTGGGCCTCGACCACGCCCTCGGTGACAGTGCCAGTCTCGCGGTGACCTATTTCGCCAGCGAGCTGGAGGGCGAGATTTTCACAACCTTCCCGCCGCCGAACTTCATCGCCACCCCCGCCAACCGCACCACCGAAAGCCGCCAGCGCGGTATCGAGGTGTCCTTCAACGCCCGCCTCGGCACGGCATGGAGCCTTGATGCGGCCTACAGCTATCTCGATGCCGAGGAGAACGGGGTCGAGGAAGTGCGTCGCCCAGAGCACATCGCCAGCGCCGCGCTCACCTGGGCCGCGCCGGGCGATGCCGCTTCGGCCACGCTGGTGGTGCGCTACAACGGACAAACCCCCGACGTCGCCTTCACCGATCCGAGCTTCGTGCCGGTGCGGGTGACGCTGGACGATTACACCCTCGTGAACTTCAATGCCCGCGCAAGGCTGGCCGATGGTCTCGATGCCTTCGCCCGGATCGAGAACCTGCTGGATGAACGCTACGAGCAGGTGTTCAGCTTCGTCTCGCCGGGCCGCTCGGCGGCCGTGGGCATCGAGGCGCGCTTCTGAGAGGAGAGCGGACATGACCGGGATCGACAAGACGCTCGGCACGGCGGCGCTGCCGGCCATCCTTGCGGCGACCACCCTCAGCGGCAGCATCGTGCTGGCCTGTATGATGCCTTTCGCCGCCATCGCCACCATCGCTGCCCTGGCGATGCCGGCGCGGCGCGCATTGGCCAGCGTGGCCTTGTGCTGGCTCGGCAATCAGGTGCTGGGTTTCGGCATTATGGGCTATCCATGGGATGCGCCGACCTTTGCGGCGGGTCTTTCGCTGCTGGTGTCGAGCCTGATCGCCTTCGCGGCGGCGCGGGCCGTGAAGGCGCGGGGCGGCAACCCCGTTCTGGCCTTGCTCGCCGCCTTCGCGGGTTTCGAGCTGAGCCTTTTCGCCTATGCGCTGCCCTTTGGCGATCCGGCGCTGTTTGCGCCTGACATCGTCGCTCAGATCGCGCTCAACGATGGGCTGTGGTTTGCCGGCTTGTGGCTCGGCTGGCAGATGCTCTCGCGGCTCCCGGCGCTGGCGCGGCAGATCCGGCGGCAGGTGTGATGAACGCGCCGTGCAGGATCGTCTCGCTGCTCCCCAGCGCCACCGAGATAGCCGTGGCCCTGGGGTTGCAGGATCGCCTCGTGGGGCGCAGCCACGAATGCGATTTCCCCCCGGCGGTCAAGGCGCTGCCCGCGTGCACTTCGACCAAGCTGGACAAGGGGCTGACGTCGCAGGCCATCGAGGATCGGGTCAAGGAAATCGTCGAGAAGGGCCTGTCGGTCTATGATGTCGATGCGCCGCTGCTCAAATCGCTGCGGCCTGACGTGATCCTGACGCAGGCGCAATGCGCCGTCTGCGCGGTGACCCCCGCCGATCTGGAGGAGGCGCTGGCGACGTGGGTGGGGACTCCGCCGCGGCTGGTTTCGCTCGCGCCCGACGATCTGGCCGATGTGTTCGGCGATCTGGAGCGCGTGGCCGAGGCCGCGGGCGTGCCCGAACGTGCGCCCGAGGCGAAGGCGCGGATGCAGGCGGGGCTGGGCGCGCTGCCGCCTGCGCCGGCGATCCGCCCCAAGCTGCTTGCCATCGAGTGGATCGCGCCGCTGATGGTGGCGGGCAACTGGGTGCCCGAACTCATCATCGCCGCCGGGGCCGAGCCGCTGCTCGCCGATCCCGGCACGCATTCGCACTGGATCACCTTCGATGCCATCGCTGCCGCGGACCCCGACATCATTGCCCTGATGCCCTGCGGCTACCAGCTCGGCCAGACCCTGCCCGAAGCCCGCGCCCTGCTGGCCGAGCCGCGCTGGCAGGGGCTGCGGGCGGTGCGCGAAGGACGGATATTCGCGGTCGATGGGCATCACCTGTTCAACCGTCCCGGTCCGCGACTGGTGCAAAGCGCCGAGGTGCTTTCCTGCCTGGTTCACTCGCCCGATGCCGTGCCGGAAGCGCTTGGGCCCTTTATCGCGCGGCTGTAGATTGCCATTCCCCTCGCATTCCGGACGCGAATTGCCTATGCGGCGCCCATGCATTTCCTCGATCAGGCCAAGATCTATGTGAAGTCCGGTGCTGGCGGCCCCGGTGCCGTCTCGTTCCGGCGTGAGAAATATATCGAATATGGTGGCCCCGACGGCGGCAATGGCGGGAACGGCGGGGATATCGTGTTCGAGGCGGTGGCGGGGCTCAACACCCTGATCGACTTTCGCTACACCCAGCACTTCAAGGCCCCGCGCGGCGGCCACGGCATGGGCCGGGATCGCACCGGTGCCAGCGCCAAGCCGCTGGTGATCGCGGTGCCCGTCGGCACGCAGATCCTCTCGGAGGACAAGCAAGAGGTGCTCGCCGATTTCACCGAGGTCGGCCAGCGCGTGGTGTTGCTCCATGGCGGCATGGGCGGGCGCGGCAACGCCTCCTACAAGAGCGCGACCAACCGCGCCCCGCGTCAGCATCAGCCCGGAAAGCCCGGGCAGGAGATGTGGGTGTGGCTGCGGCTCAAGCTGCTCGCTGATGTCGGCCTTGTCGGCCTGCCCAATGCGGGCAAGTCGACCTTCATCAATGCCGTGTCGAACGCACAGGCCAAGGTCGGCGATTATGCCTTCACCACGCTGGTGCCCAAGCTCGGCGTGGTGCGCCACAAGGGCCGCGAATTCGTGCTGGCCGACATTCCCGGTCTGATCGAGGGCGCAGCCGAGGGCGCGGGTATCGGTGACCGCTTTCTTGGCCATATCGAACGCTGCCGGGTGCTGATCCACCTGATCGACATCACCGGCACCGGCGATGCCGATCCGGCCGAGGCGATGCGCATCGTCGCGGATGAACTGGCCGCCTATGGTGCCAATCTGGAAGACAAGCCGCGGCTGGTGGTGCTCAACAAGCTCGATCTGGCCGACACCGAACTGGTCGAGGCGTTCCGCAAGGAATTGCTGGCGGCAGGTGCGGACAAGGTGTTCGCGGTGTCCGGTGCGACGGGGGCGGGAATTCCCGAACTGCTCGACGCGGTGATCGGCTACCTGCCCGATCGCACCGCGACCGAGACAAGGGCGGTGGAGGTCGAGGATGATGGCGATGCGCCCGGCTGGTCGCCGCTGTGATCTGACGCGATGCTGATCGGATCATGCTGAACACTCTGGCAGACATCACCGCCGCACGGCGGATCGTGGTCAAGATCGGCTCGGCCTTGCTGGTCGGCGGCGGGCAGGCGCGTGAGGCATGGCTGATGCGCATGGCGGGCGAGCTGGCGATGCTGCGCCAGCATGGCGCGCAAGTTATCGTGGTCAGCTCGGGCGCGATTGCGCTGGGCGCGGCGCGACTGGCCTTGCCCAGGGGCGGACGCGGGAGCCTCGCCGATGCGCAGGCCGCGGCTGCCGTCGGCCAGATCGCGCTCGCCGATCTGTGGAGCCGCGCGCTCGGGGCCGAGGGCATCACCGCCGCGCAGATGCTGCTGACGCTGGGCGACCTCGAAGAACGCCGCCGCTATCTCAACGCCTCGGCCACGCTCGACCGCCTGCTCGAGGCGGGCGTGATCCCGGTCATCAACGAGAACGATTCGGTCGCCACCGAGGAAATCCGCTTCGGCGACAATGATCGCCTTGCCGCGCGGGTGGCGCAGGCGGCCAATGCCGATCTGGTGCTGCTGCTGTCGGATGTCGACGGCCTGTTCGATCGTGACCCGCGCGAGGAAGGGGCAAGCCTCATTCCCGTGGTGGACGCCGTGACACCGGAAGTGATGGCGATGGCGAGCGGCGCCTCGTCCTCAGGCCTTGGGTCGGGTGGGATGGTGTCCAAGCTGCAAGCCGCGCAGATCGCCACGCGCGCCGGGATTGCGCTCGCCATTCTCAATGGCACGCATGACGCACCGATCACCCATGCGCTTGCTGCCGGGACGGGGACGCTGTTCCTGCCGGTCAGCGCGGCCTCGGCGCGCAAGGCATGGCTCGGCGGACGGCTCGCGCCGGCGGGCGAATTGCGCGTCGACATGGGCTGCGCGGAGGCCTTGAAGGGCGGGGCCAGCCTGCTGGCGGCGGGGGTGATCGGCGTTTCCGGCAGCTTCCGGCGCGGCGATCTGGTCAGCGTGGTGAGCCTGAAGGGCGAGCGGCTGGGGCAGGGCCTTGCCGAATATGACGCGGCCGAGGTCCAGCTGATCGCCGGCAGGCGCGTGGAGGAGCAGGCCGAACGGCTGGGCTATGCGCCGCGATCCTGCGTGATTCACCGCGATCACATGGTTCTGCTGTGAGCAATCTTGCGCTTACCGGCGCGACCGGGTTCGTCGGCAGCGCTGTGCTCGATGCGGCGCTGGCCGAGGGGCATCAGCTGCGCGCGCTCGCCCGGCGCGACCAGCCTGCCCGCGATGGCGTGAGCTGGGTGCGCGGCGACCTTGGCGACAGGGCGGCGCTGGCGGCCCTGGTCGCGGGCGCGGATGCGGTCATCCATGTTGCCGGGCTGACCAACACGCCCGATCCGGCCGCGTTCGCGACCGCCAATGTCGCCGGCACCGCCAATGTCCTTGCCGCCATGGACGCGGCGGGAGTGCGGCGGCTGGTGTTCGTCTCCTCGCTCGCCGCCCGCGAGCCGCAGCTTTCGGCCTATGGCGCGTCCAAGGCCAAGGCAGAGGCAGAGGTACAAGCCTCTGGCCTTGATTGGACCACGGTGCGCCCGCCCGGGGTCTATGGTCCGCGCGATATCGATTATCTCGAGATGTTCCGCACCGCCAAGTGGGGCTTCGTGCCGCTTCCGCCCGGCGGAGCCAGCTCGATCATCCATGCCGATGACTTGGCGCGGCTGTTGGTCTTGCTCGCGCGCGCTGATGCTGCGCCGACCCGGCACCAGACTTACGAGCCCGATGACGGGCGCGAGGGCGGGTGGAGCCACAAGGAGCTTGCTGCGGCCATCGGCCGGGCGGTCGGGCGCGAAAGGGTGTTTGCGCCGCACCTGCCGCGCTTCGTGCTCAAGGCTGCTGCCGCGGCCGACCGGCTCCTGCGCGGCGACCGCGCCAAACTCACCGCCGACCGGATCGGCTACATCTGCCACCCCAACTGGGTCGTCCGCGCGCATCTGCGGCCTCCGCCGGCCATCTGGCAGCCGCGGATCACCGGCGAGGAGGGGCTGAGGGCGACCGCCGAATGGTATGCCCGCGAAGGGTGGCTCTGATGCCCTAGAGGAACGGTTCCTCGCCCGGCTTGTGGATGCCGCATTCGGTTTTGTCCCAACCCTTCCAGCGGCCCGAGCGCGGGTCTTCGCCCGGAGCGACCTTGCTGGTGCAAGGCGAGCAGCCGATCGAAGGGTAGCCCTGCGCGATCAACGGGTGGCGGGGCAGATCGTGCTGGATGAAATAGCCCTCGATCTGTGCGGGATCCCAGTCGATCAGCGGGTTGATCTTCAATCGTCCCTGCGCGTCGGAGGTGTCGATCTCGAAGCGCGGCAGGTTGGCGCGGGTCTTGGCCTGAAACGCCTTCCGGCCGGTGAAGCTCGCATCGTAATTCACCAGCGCCTTTTCCAGCGGCCGCACCTTCCTGATCTCGCAGCAGCCGTCCGGGTCATAGGACCACCTGAGGCCGGTTTCGTCCCGCTTTGCCAGTTCCTCGGCGTCGGGGGTCAGCACCACGAGGTTGAGGCCGAGCCGTGCCACCAGCGTGTCGCGATAGGCCAGGGTTTCGGCAAAATGCTTGCCCGTGTCGAGGAACAGCACCGGCACCGATGCATCGATGCTGGCGACGAGATGCAGCAGCACCGCACTTTCCGCACCGAAGCTGGAAACCACCGCCAGATCGCCCGCCAGCCGATCACGGATCACCGCTTCGAGCATCTCGGCCGTGGTGCTGCCGCGAAACATCCGGTTGAGGCGCAAGGCGTCATGCGCGGTGAAGCGCGGGGAAAGGTCGAGGGTGTCGCGGGTGCGATCCTGCGGCGCGGCGGGGCTGGTCGTGGTGTCAGGCTTCATGGCGCTTGTCCGCAATCGTGGCGCGGGCGTCGGCCGCACGCTGGTAGACATTCTCCCACGTGGCAAAAGCGCGGGCTGCGTCCTGCTCGTCGAGGCGCTTGTCGGGGGCGAAGCTGTCGAAACCGCAGCGGCGCATGTGCGAGAGCTGGTCGATCAGCACCTCGCCCACCGCGCGCAGTTCACCGGTGTAGCCCGCCTCGCGCAGGATGCGGGCCGAGGAATAGCCGCGCCCGTCGCCGAAGGCGGGGAAGTTGACCTCCACCAAGGCGAGGCGATCAAGGAAGGGCAGCAGGAGGCGCGCATCGTCTCCCGGCTCGATACGGACGGCGGTGGCGTTGGTCTGCTCCAGCACGCAGTCCACGGTCACGGCAGCGTGATCCACCGGCTCGTCGTCGCGGAAGCGGAACTGCACCTCGTCGGGGGAGGTGCCCAGGTCATTATCCATCCCGGCCTCCGTAGAGGGCATGGCTGCCCGCAAAAGCGTTGTGAAAATGGACTGCCATCGCTGCGCGTGCAGCGGTCCTGAGGCCGGCTTCAACCATACAATGCCTCCTTGAACGGCTCCATGCCGATGCGGCGGTAGGTATCGAGGAAGCGTTCGCCCTGCGCACGCTGCGCGAGATAGACCTCGGTGACCTTTTCGACCGCGGCGATCACGCCGTCCTCGTCGAAGCCGGGGCCGGTGATTTTGGCGAGACTGACATCCTCGCCTTCGCTGCCGCCGAGGGAGAGCTGGTAGTTCTCGACCCCCTTCTTGTCGACACCGAGGATGCCGATGTGGCCCGCGTGGTGGTGCCCGCAAGCGTTGATACAGCCGGAGATCTTGAGCTTCAATTCGCCCACTTGCTCCGTGCGGCCGGTCTGCGCGAAGCGCTCGGAAATGCGCTGGGCGAGGGGAATCGAACGCGCATTGGCAAGGCTGCAATAATCGAGTCCGGGACAGGCGATGATGTCCTCGATCGTGTCCATGTTGGCAGCGCCAAGGCCCGCCGCCTCGAGCGCCTGCCATACGGCCGGCAGATCGGCGATGCGGACATGGGGCAGCAGCAGGTTCTGGGTGTGCATCACCCGCAACTCGTCGAAGCTGTATTCGCGCGCCAGCCGGGCAACGAGGCGCATCTGCGCGGCGCTGGCATCGCCCGGAATGCCGCCGGGGGGCTTGAGGCTGATGACCGCCGAGACATAGGCGTCGTGCTTGTGGCGGTGGGTGTTGCGATCCACCCAGAGCGCGAAATCGGGGTCCGAACGGTCGATGGTCTTGGGGCCGTCGACAAAGGCAGGCGGGGCAAAATGCGCCTTGATCCGTTCGAGCTCGGCCAGCGGCGGTTCCACTCCGACGCGCAGCAGATGCGCGAATTCCTCCTCGACCTGGCGGGAATATTCCGCCGCGCCCAGTTCATGGACGAGGATCTTGATGCGCGCCTTGTACTTGTTGTCGCGCCGGCCGTAGCGGTTATAGACCCGCAAGGCTGCCTCGGCATAGGTGATGAACTGGTCGATCGGCACGAAGTCGCGGATCAGCGGGGCAATCATCGGCGTGCGCCCCATCCCGCCGCCGACATAGAACTGCGCCCCCACTTCGCCCGCGTCATTCTTCACGATCCGCACCCCGATATCGTGGAGCCGCATCGCCGCGCGGTCCTTCGCGGACGCGATCACCGCGATCTTGAACTTGCGCGGCAGGTAGGAGAACTCCGGGTGGAAGCTCGACCACTGGCGCATCAGCTCGGCATAGGGGCGGGGGTCCACCACCTCGTCGGCCGCCGCGCCGGCGAAGTGATCGGACGAGATGTTGCGGATGCAGTTGCCGCTGGTCTGGATCGCGTGCATCTCGACCGTCGCCAGATCGGCGAGAATGTCGGCGGCATCCTCCAGCCTGATCCAGTTGAACTGGATGTTCTGGCGGGTGGTGAAATGGCCGTAGCCGCGGTCATATTTCTCGGCAATGTCAGCCAGCATCTCCATCTGGCGGCTGCTGAGCGTGCCATAGGGAATCGCGACGCGCAGCATGTAGGCGTGGAGCTGGAGATAGAGCCCGTTCATCAGCCGCAGCGGCTTGAACTGGTCCTCGGTCAGCTTGCCTTCGAGGCGACGGCGGGCCTGATCGCGGAATTCGGCGACGCGGGCTTCGACCATCGCCTGATCGTATGAATCGTAACGGTACATCTCAGATCACCCAGTCCCAGCCGGTCTTCTCGGCGGTCGTCACGGCGAGATCGCGCCGCACGGTCGGGCCGAGCGCGCGCACCCGGTCCTTGATATGGGCTGGCCTGACATGCCCGGCAGCGTCGATGCTGGCCTGACAGACGTAGGGCACATTGACCCGCCGCGCGGCTTCCTCGCGGGCGAGGATTTCCTCGGCATCCTCGCCCACATCGACAGCATCATCGACGAACAGCGACCAACCGGAACCGGTCCACCAGATGACCGCGCCGGTGCGCAGATCATTGCCGGTCAGGATCTTCATCGCGCGGCCTCCTGCACCAAACTGGCAAGGGCGATGTCGTCACGCGCGGTCACTTCGCCGATGACGATCAGCGCCGGGCTCTTCACCGCCTCGGCTTCGACCAGATCGGGCAGGCCCGCCAGCAGCCCGCGCAGCACCCGCATTTCGGGGCGTGCGGCGTTTTCGATCACGGCGACGGGCATCGAAGGCGCAAGGCCATCGGCCATCAGCTTCTCGGCGATTCTGCCGGCGGTCGATACTCCCATGTAGATCACCAGCGTGCGCCCCTTGCCGGCGAGGCCCGACCAGTCTTGTTCCGAGAGGCCCTTGCACTGGCCCGCGACGAAGGAGACGATGCTCGATGCCTCGCGGTGGGTGAGCGCAATCTGCGCGGCGGCGGCAGCGCCATTGGCCGCGGAAATGCCGGGGACGATCTCGACCGCAACCCCCGCGGCGCGCGCGGCCTCCGCCTCCTCGCCGCCGCGGCCGAAGATCAAGGGATCGCCGCCCTTGAGCCGCACAACGTCATGGCCCGCGAGGGCCTCGCGCACCAGCAGCGCGTTGATCGCTTGCTGCGACATGGTGTGGCGGGCGCGCTGCTTGGCGACCGAGATCAGCCGGGCATCGTCTTGCGCAAGACCGAGGATGTCGGGGCCGATCAACCCATCATGCACGATCACTTCGGCCCGCTCGATCAGGCGGACGGCGCGCAGGGTGAGCAAGTCCACCGGACCCGGCCCTGCGCCGACAAGATAGATGGTGCCGCTCTTTCGCATGGCACTGCACATGGTCGAGCGCGCGCCGGCGTGCCAGCGAGAATGGTTTGGCAGGGCAGAAGCCCAGCTATCGCAGCGCTTGCGCCTTGTCCTCAGCCCGCCCGGCCAGCGCCGCGATCAGCGCCCGCAGCTGCGCGCTGTCGCGCAGGTTGATGTCGCGTTGGGGGAAGGGAATTTCGATCCCATGTTCCTTGAACAGCCACCACAGGTTCTTGAGTACCGCACTGCGAACATTGCCGATGCCTTCCTCGGGATCCTCGATCCAGCAATGGATGGTGAAATCGACCGAATTGTCGCCATAGCCGCACATCCACACCGTTGGTGGCGGGGTGTCGAGCACGCGCGGGGCGGCCTTGGCGGCTTTCAGCATCAGTTCCTCGGCCAGCTTCATATCGGCATTGTAACTGACCCCGACCTGGACCTGCATCCGCACCCGCTTGGAGGAATAGGACCAGTTCTCCACCTGGTTGATCATCAGGTTTTCGTTGGGAATCAGGTATTCGCGCTCGTCACGGGTGGTGACCGAGACCGCGCGGATGCCGATCTTGCGGATCTGGCCGAAGGTCTCGTTGCCGGCCATGTCGGTCACCGCGATGACGTCGCCGGGCTTGATCGACTTGTCCATCAAAAGGATGATCCCGGCGATGAGGTTGCCGAAGGTCTTCTGCAGCCCGAAACCGATTGCGAGGCCGAAGGCACCGCCGAAAAAGGCCAGCGCGGTCAAGTCGATGCCGAGCAGGTCAACGCCGATCAAGAACGCCGCCGTCCAGACAATCACGGTCAGGATCTTTTCCGACAGCAGCTTCTGCGTGTCGTCGAACCGGCTGATATTGCGGATCAGCCGTTGCCCGATGCGGTTGAACAGGATCGCCGCGGCGATGACCAGCAGGATGACGCTTGCCGTCAGCAGCGCATCGAGCAGCGAA
Source organism: Erythrobacter tepidarius (assembly GCF_002155695.1). Taxonomy (GTDB): domain Bacteria; phylum Pseudomonadota; class Alphaproteobacteria; order Sphingomonadales; family Sphingomonadaceae; genus Erythrobacter; species Erythrobacter tepidarius. The sequence goes on along the minus strand of NZ_MUYJ01000002.1, from coordinate 42,841 downwards.
AAGCGGATGTCCCCCATTTCCAGCGCGAAACCGTCAAGCCGCTCGAGAAACGCTCCGGCGGTCTCGCTCTTACTGGTGACGCCCTGTTTGAGCCGGTCGGCCGCTTCGACCACTTCGAGCGGATCGCTTGCGGCAGGAGCGGAGGCAACCGCGGGCGCGGCTTCGCTCGTTGGGGTGGGCGCGGGGTGCGGATTGTCGGCGGCGGGAATGGTCATCTCGTCTCCAGTCGGGCCAGCGCCTGCGCGAGATCGGCGATCAGATCGTCCGGGTCTTCCAGCCCGATTGACAGGCGGATCGCCGGCTTGCCGCCGGTCCCCTCCATGATGCTGCGATAATCGTCCGGCGTAATGGCCAGGGCGAGGCTTTCATACCCGCCCCAACTGTAGCCGATGCCAAACAGTTCCAAGCCATCCACCACCCGCGCCGAGGCTGCCGGATCATCGCTCGCCAGGTCAAAGGCGAACAGCCCGCAGCCGCCGGTAAAGTCGCGCCGCCACAGCGCATGGCCGGGATCGGAGGGGAGCAGCGGGCACCGCACCCGCGCGACCTGCGGCTGGGTTTCGAGCCACTGCGCCACCTTGAGCGCCGCGCGGGTCTGTGCCTCCAGCCGCACCGCCATGGTGCGCAATCCGCGCGCGGCGAGCGCGGCATCATCGGGTGAGACCACCTGCCCCAGCTCTTGCGCGGTGCGGCGCAGCGCGCCGTACCAGCGCTTGCCCGCGCTCGCGCTGCCCATCAGCAGGTCGGAATGGCCGCCGACGTGCTTGGACAGGCTCATCATCACGATGTCGCAGCCATGCGCGAGCGCGGCAAAGCCGAGCGGGCTGGCCCAGGTGTTGTCGATCAGGCTGACCGCGCCGTGTTCGCGGGCGATCGCGGCGAGCGCGGGAACATCGCACATCTCGAAGGTGAGGCTGCCGGGCGCTTCGAGCCACACGGCCTGTGCGCCCTCGGAGCAGAGCGCGGCAAATCGGTCCAGATCGCGCGGGTCGAAGAAGATCGTTGCCACCCCCAGGCGCGCCAGCAGGCCTGTCGCCATGCTGCGCGAGGGATCATAGGCATTGTCGGCCATCAGCAGCCGGTCACCTGGCTTCAGCACGCTAAGCAGGCATCCGGCAATCGCCGCCACACCGCTGGGGTAAAGCACGGTGCCGTAAGCGCCCGGCTCGATTGTGGTCAGCGCCTCGGCCAGCGCCCACTGGGTCGGTGCGCCGCGGCGGCCGTAGAAGAACTGCCCGTCAACATTGTTCTTGCCCGCCTCGCGCCGCGCCGCGTCGCTTTCGTAAAGATGGGTCGAGGCGCGCCACACCGGCGGGTTGACCACCGGGCCGGTCCATTCCGGCCGCCGGCCGCCGCGCACGAGGCGGGTGGCAGGCTTGCGGGCGGGATCCTCGCTCCTGCCGCCGCCGCTCATGCCGCTGACCCCTGGGCCTTGGGCGTTGCCGGGTCTGCGCCCCATTCGCTCCAGCTGCCATCGTAGAGCGCCGTGTCGTGCTTGCCGATCAGATGTGCAGCAAACAGAATGACGCTCGCGGTGACGCCGCTGCCGCAGGTGGCAACCAGCGGGCGGGTGAGATCGACACCCGCCGCCGCGAAGGCAGCCCGCAGCGCATCGGGCGATTTGTAGGTGCCGTCGGGGTTGAACAGATCGGTGTAGGGCAGGTTGCCGCTGCCCGGAATCCGCCCCATCGGCAGGCCGTTGACCGGATCGATGCCGGTGCCGAACACCCGCTCGGCGCTGCGCGCATCGATCACCTGCTCGGCATGGCTTGCGAGATTGGCGAGCATATCGGCCTTGCTGCGCACCCGGACCGGGGCGGTGAAGGCCGCCGGGGCGACGGGTGCGATATCCGGCACGCCGCATTCGAGCGCGCGGCCTTCGGCGCGCCACTTGGCAATTCCGCCGTCGAGGATTGCGACATCGTCGCGCCCGCTCGCCGTCAGCACGAACCACGCCCGGGCGGCGGAACGGATCGCGCTGTCGTCATAGATGACGATGGCATCCTCAGCGCCCACGCCAAGGCCGGCGAGGCGCGCGGCGATCTGATCGGGGGTGGGGAAGGCATAAGGCACCCTCGATCCGCCATCGAACAGGCTGGCAAGGCCGAGGAAGCGCGCGCCGGGGATGTGTCCGGCTGCGAATTCTGCCGCCGCATCGCGCTTGGCCGCCGGCAGGTGGTAGGAGGCATCGAGCACCACGAGGCCAGGCGCGCCCAGACGGGCGGCCAGCCACTCGGTCGATACGAGGCTTGGGAAAGTGTCGCTCATGCCCCAAGGCCTAGCGCGCCTGCGCCGCCGCGCCAAGGGCAGCGGGCCATCACGCGGGCAAGGGCGCCTCGATCGCCCGCGCGCGCAGGTCCGGCAGGGAGCCGGGCAGGATGTCCATGCGCAGCGGCTGAACCCGCCCTTCGGCCATGCCCGGCGTGCCGATCACGAAGCTGCGAACCAGCCTCTGCTGGCCTTCGCCTTCGACGGTGACGTGAAGCAGCGGGATGAACAGCCTGATGCGGCCCTGTATCACCGGGGCAATCTCGGCGAAGGGCAGCTGCACCTCGCCCGTCACGCTGCGGCTCTGGTGCGGGCCGATCCGCTCGACGCGGGCGATGCTGCGGGCGGCGGCAAGCGGCGCGGCGTTGCTCTGGCCCTGGCGCGCGGTGGTGAGCTGCACCGCAAGGGCAAGATCATTGACCGCGCGCTCGGACCGGTTGGCAAGGGTGATGCGGTACCGCAGGGTAAAGGTCATCAGGCTGCGGCTTGCGCCTGGAATGTCGAGCGAAATATCGATGCGCGGCGGTGCGGGCGGTTCAGCCTCCTTGGGTGCCGCCACCGGCGGTGCCAGCCGCAAGACCTTCGGCTTGCGCTGCCGCCACACCAGCCAGCCGCCAGCAAGGCTCGTCAGCACCAGCGCTCCGGCTGCCAGCCAGCGCCAGTCGATCACCGCCGCGCCCAGCGCCTCGGAAGGCGGTGCAGCAGCCGAAGGCGGAGCGATCGGGGCAGCTGGCAGCGTGGCCGCCGCGATACCGGGCGTGGCACCGGCAGGCGGCGCGGCCGCGGGCGCCGGGTAGGGTGTCGGCACGGAGGAGGGGGCTGAGGGTAAAGGCGCAGGGGCCGCTGCCGGACTGGCGGACCGGGCCGGCGCGGTTTGGCCGGACGAGGAGGAGCGGGGGGAAGGCGATGCTTCTGCAACTGGCGCAGGCATGGGCACCGGGACGGGCGTGATCCGCGGCTGATCGACGCGGCGTGGCGGGATCGCGACACCCGCCACTTCGTCCGCCGGTCCGGCCGGCGCGGGGGATGGGGTGGGCGCAGGCTCCGGCAGCGAGAAACTCCCACCCGGGGTCGCCTGCGCCGCCAGCGGCAGGCCGGCAGCCAGCGCAAGAAGGGCGGCGGAATGTCGGACGAGGGGCAGGGACGCGCGGTTCATGGTGGCGGGATCGGGCAGACGGGCACAATGCTGGCGCTCGCCAGCTGAACATTTGCTGGCCCCATAGGGAATCTTGGCCCGTTCCGTCCAGTTGTCCGCTTGCGCCCATGGCCCATTCGAGGCAACAGCCTGTCCCATGACGACTACACCCGAGCCGCCCAAGCCCGCGCCGCAATTTCTCGGCAGGGAGACACCGCTACCGGCCTCGCCAGAGGAAGCGGTGCTCGACTATGTTCCCAATCCGCGCCCCGGGCTGACCTATCTGGTGCGGTTTGTCGCGCCCGAGTTCACCTCGCTGTGTCCGGTCACGAATCAGCCCGATTTCGCGCATCTGGTGATCGATTACGTTCCCGGCGATACGATCGTGGAGAGCAAGAGCCTCAAGCTGTTCCTCGGCTCATTCCGCAACCACAATGGCTTTCACGAGGATGTGACGGTCGGCATCGGCGTGCGCCTGTTCGAGGAAATGCGCCCGCAATGGCTGCGCATCGGCGGCTATTGGTATCCGCGCGGCGGGATTCCGATCGACGTCTTCTGGCAATCTGGCGCGGCCCCGCAAGGCTTGTGGCTGCCCGATCAGGGCGTGCCTTCCTATCGCGGGCGCGGTTGATTGCCGCGCCGCCGGCGCAGCGGATCATTGTCCCTTCATTGTCGCTTCATTGCCTGATCTTTGCCCGCTTGCGCGCTGTTTCCCGTGAAACATCCCGCCGCGAACAGGCCTAGACGCTGAGATCGAGCTGGACGAATTTGGGCGGGCTCTTGTGGCCTTCGCGCCACTTGGCGAGCGGGAAGGCGCCCGCACCCAGCGCCGCCAGCGGGATGCCTGCTTCGGCCAGCGCATAGGGCGAGATCCGGTGCCGGGTCATGAACCCGCCGCTGCCATCGCTGATCAGCGGGGTCTCGAACTTGAGGCCCTGGCTGTTCTCGGTGGCATTGACCACGCGGCTCACCACCAGCTGTCCGTGGCCCAGATCGAGCACCACATCGGTTCCGATCGGAACCCCCGCCAGCCCGTTGATGCGCGCGCCCGTCTTGGACAGGTTGCGCAGAATCACGTCATAATAGTGGTCCTCGTGGATCAGGCCGACCTTGCGGAAGATCGTGATCCGCTCCGCGCGGTAGCGCGGCGGGCCGCTCGGCGTGACCTTCATGGTGCCGTCGGCAAGAGCAATCTTGACCTGTTCCTGCGAGATCGCCGGCGAATAGACATAGCCCTGCACCAGATCGGCGCCGCGTTGGCGCACCAGTTCCAGCTCGTCCATCGCCTCGACCCCTTCGGCCACGGTCTCCATGCCGAGTGCCTTGGCCAGCGCGACGATGGCGGTGATGATCGCCGGGTTGATGTCGCCGTTCTCGGTGCAGCCGCGCACGAAGCTCTGATCGATCTTGAGCTTGTCGAAATGGCCGTTCTTGAGATAGGCGAGCGAGGAATAGCCAGTGCCGAAATCGTCGAGCGCGAAGCGCACCCCGAGCTTCTTCAGATCGCGGAAAATCGCGTCGACGGCTTCGAGATCGCCCACGAACACGCTTTCTGTGATCTCCAGCTCGAGCCGGGATGACGCAAGGCCCGAAGCCTGCAGCGCGCCGGCCACCGTCTTGACGAAGCCCGGCCGGACGAACTGCTTGGCCGAGACGTTGACCGCGACGCGGATTGTCTCCGGCCACTGCATGGCATCGGTGCAGGCCTGCCGCAGCGCCATCTCGCCGATGCGCAAAATGAGATCGTCATTTTCCGCGATCGGGATGAAATCGGCAGGCGAGATCGCGCCCTCCTCGCCGTCATGCCAGCGCAGCAGCGCCTCGAAACAGCGCACCTCGTTGGTGGCCGGATCGACCAGCGGCTGGTAGGCGAGATTCAGCTGACCCTGATCGACCGCATCGCGCAGCCTTTCGCCGAGCCGGGCGGTCTTGGTGGCGGCTTCGCGCAGTTCGTTAGTGAAGAAACAGAAGATGCCGCTGCGGGTCTCCTTGGCGGCATAGAGCGCCATGTCGGCCGCATGGGTCAGTTCGGCGGCGGTCACCCCGTCATAGGGTGCGATCGCGATGCCGACCGAGGTGCCGATGATCGCCCGCCGGCCGTTGATCTGGTAGGGCTGTGACAGCGACTGGACGATGCGGTTGGCCAATTCCCCCAGCGTTCCGCGGTCGTCCATGTCGGGCAGCAGCACCTGAAACTCGTCGCCGCCCAGGCGGCCGACTTCGCCGAGATCCCTGACGATGTTCTTGAGCCTGTCGGCGACCTGCTTGAGCAGCTCGTCGCCGGCCGGATGGCCCATGGTGTCGTTGACGTGCTTGAAGCGGTCGAGATCGAGCATCATCAGCGCGCAGGAACGCTGGCTGGCGCGGAAGGCCGCCAGCGTTGCCGCCAACCGCTCGCCGAGCTTGCGACGATTGGCAAGGCCGGTCAGCTCGTCGATCTGCGACTGGCGGGCGACCTGCATCTCATGGGCATACTGGCTGGTGATGTCGACCGCGCTGCCACGGTAGCCGAGGAAATTGCCGGCCGCATCGGTCATCGCACGTCCGTTGAGCCGCCACCAGCGGGTGGCGCATCCAGCCTTGCCGGCCTTGTCTGCACTCACCGCAACGACGTGTTCCTCGATCCGCGAATGGGCTTTGATCTTGAAGCCGAACGCGCGCTGCAAAGGGGCGCCGGGCTCGGGATCGACATCCCTGAACACCTGCGTAACCGGCTTGCCCACCAGGTCCTCGGCCGTGAACCCGAGATCCTCGAGCGCCCTTTGCGAGAGGAACGAGAGCCGTCCTTGCGCATCGGTTGCCCAGAACATGCCGATGCCGAGCGTTTCGATATCGCTGAGCACACTTGCGCGTTCGGGCAAGCTCTGTTCCTCGCCGCCGCCCGCACCGGATTTGCCGGTGTTCGCCGGGCGTGGCGCCTGATCCCTGACCGACTTGAGAAACCCCAATGGCATTTTTCATCCTCGCACGAGCATAGACAAGCGCCCGAGATGCCGTCCGGGTCGGTCCGCAGCGCAGGTTCCGGGCCCGGTTCACCTTGCGCCACCTAATCCACGGCGATTGAAAAAACGTTACGCACCCCACCGTGGCTGGACTCTGCGTGGCCGGCAGCACCGCGCGCAGGAACGTCCCGCGAGATGGCGCGTTACGGCACCATTCGGGCCTTGCGGAAGAAAATTGTCCGAAGGCTGTTGATGACGTAATTTTCATGCAGGCAGCCTGGCGCGGGGGGATCGGCGAAAGGCGGCGGCTGAGATTGGGGGAAGCGAGGATGCCCGAAGCCGGTGCAGGCACTGCCGGGTTTGCAGCCGTAGTCAATCGCGTTCGCACCCGCGCCGACTGGGAGGCGATGCGTGCGGCGGCGCTGGCCGATCCGGGCGCGTTTCATGGCGCGATTGCCGCGCGCAACATGCACTGGTTCGTCGGCGAGGCCGGGCCAGCCGGCGCGTGGCTGGCCAAGGGTGAGGATGGCCTATGGCACGGCTGGGATGCCGCCACTGCCATGCCGGTTTCGCCCGATCTTCCGCACGACTTCACGCCCTGGCACACCGGTTTCGACGGCACCAACCCGCCGCATTGGCGCTGGTTCGTGGGCGGACGCACCAATGCGGCCTTCTCCGAGCTCGATCGCCACGTCCTGGCCGGCCACGGTGATGAAATCGCGCTGATCTTCGAAGGCGACCGCTGGGACATGTCCGCCAACGGCGGCAAGGGCGCGCCGATCGATTGCTTTACCGTAAGCCGCAAGCAATTGCTGCTGGAGGTGGCGAAATGCGCGGTGGCGCTGGAGGCGCTGGGACTGAAGCCGGGCGACCGTATCGCGCTGAACATGCCGAGCATCGTCCCGCAGATCTACTGGACCGAGGCCGCCAAGCGCATGGGGGTGGTCTATACGGCGGTGTTCGGCGGGTTCTCCGACAAGACCCTGTCCGATCGCATCGCCGATACCGGCGCGCGGGTGATCGTCACCTGCGACGGCAGCTATCGCAACGCGCAGGTTGCGCCCTTCAAGAACGCCTATACCGATCCGGCGCTCGACAATTTCGTGCCGGTGACGACGGCGCTTTCGATCCTTTCGGACCTCGACATGGGGCTACCGGCAGCGGACGCGGCGACCATCGTCGATACCGTGCGCGAGGCGCTTGCCGGAGAGATCACGGTCGATCGCTCGGACGTGATGCGGGGCGTGGGCCGGGCGCTGATCAACCTCGGCGCCGAGGGGCGCATCACCAGCGCCGATGCCGCGCGGGTAAGGATCGCGATTGCCTCCAGCCTCGTCACCCTGCCGCCGCGCGTGGAGGCGGTGATCGTGTGCCGTCACACCCACCAAAGCGACATGATCTGGCGCGAGGAACGCGACCGCTGGAGCCACGAGCTGACCGATGCGGCGCTGGTGACGGTGCTGGACAAGGCGCGCGCAGCGGGCTTTGCGGTGCAGTCCGAAGCCGATTTGCTGGCGCTGTCCGATAGCGATTTCGTCCGCGCGATCTGGGCTTCGTCCAGGCCGATGCCGGTCGATGCCGACTATCCGATGTTCTTCATCTACACCTCGGGCAGCACCGGCAAGCCCAAGGGGATCGTCCATTCCCACGGCTATGCCGCAGGCGTTGCCGAGACGATGGCAGTAAGCTTCGATGCGCGCCCCGGCGACACGCTCTTCGTGGTTACCGATCCGGGCTGGATCACCGGTCAAAGCTACCTGATCTGCGCACCCTTGATGACGCGGGTGACCTCGCTGGTCAGTGAAGGCTCGCCGGTCTTCCCGCACGCGGGTCGCTTCGCCTCGATGATCGAGCGGCACAAGGTGCGCATCTTCAAGGCGGGGGTGACTTTCCTCAAGTCGATCATGTCCGATCCGGCCAACCTCGCGCAAGTCCAGCGCTACGACATGAGCGGCCTCAGGGTGGCGACCTTCTGCGCCGAGCCCGTCAGCCCCAGCGTGCAGGCCTTCGGGATGGCGCATGTCACGCCCCGCTACATCAATTCCTACTGGGCGACCGAACACGGCGGGATCGCATGGACGCATATGTCCGGCAACGACGATTTTCCTCTGCGCCCCGATGCCCATGCTTACCCGCTGCCGTGGATTGTCGGCGACGTGTGGGTGGAGGACGAGGCCGGGCCTGGGGGCGATGCGCCCTTTGCCCGCGCCGATGATGGCGGCGTGTCGTGGCGCAAGGCCGATATCGGCGAGAAGGGCGAGATCGTGATCGCTGCGCCCTATCCCTACCTCGCGCGCACCATCTGGGGGGATATTGCGGGCTTCAAGGTCGAGAACGGCCGCGTCGATCCGGCATGGCGCGGCGATGCGGTGCGCTGGGAAGAAGGCTACTGGAAGCGCTGGAAGGGCGCCTGGGCCTATACCCAGGGCGATTTCGCGATCCGGCATGAGGACGGCTCGTTTTCCTTCCACGGGCGTTCGGACGATGTCATCAACGTCTCGGGCCATCGCATGGGCACCGAGGAAATCGAGGGTGCGGTGCTGCGCGACAAGGCGCTCGCGCCGGATTCGCCGGTCGGCAATGTGCTGGTGGTCGGCGCGCCGCACCGCGAGAAGGGGCTGACCCCGATCGCCTTCGTGGTGCCGGTGGCGGGGCGCAAGCTGACCCAAGAGGACAAGCGCCGCCTGTCCGATCTGGTGCGCACCGAAAAGGGCGCGGTCGCGGTGCCGGCGGACTTCATCGAGGTCAGCCAGTTCCCCGAAACCCGCTCGGGCAAATATATGCGCCGCATGGTCCGCGCGCTGGTGGTGGGCGAAGATGTCGGCGACGTCACCACCTTGCGCAACCCCGAAGCGCTGGACGAGCTGCGCACCGTTATCGCCGACTGGCAGCGCAAGCAGCGCATGAGCGACGAGCAGGCGCTGTTCGACCGCCACCGCTATTTCCTCGTCCAGTACAACACGGTTGCGCCCGGCAAGCAGGTGGCGACGGTCACCGTCACCAACCCGCCGGTCAATGCGCTGAACGAGCGCGCCATCGACGAGCTGGTTCTGGTCACCGCGACGCTGGCACGCGATGACAGCGTGGTGGCGGTGGTGTTCACCGGCGAGGGCACATCGTCCTTCGTCGCGGGCGCGGACATCCGCCAGATGCTGGAGGAAATCCACACGGTTGAAGAGGCGATCGTGCTGCCCAACAATGCGCATCTCGCCTTTCGCACCATCGAGCGGATGGGCAAGCCCTGCGTCGCGGCGGTGCAGGGCGTGGCGCTGGGCGGCGGCATGGAATTCGCGCTCGCCTGCCATTACCGCATCGCCGAACCGGTCGCGCGCTTCGGCCAGCCCGAGATCCGTCTGCGCCTGCTGCCGGGCTATGGCGGCACCCAGCGCCTCCCGCGCCTGCTGGCCGACCGGCGCGGGGCCGAAGGCGTGCGCGATGCGCTCGACCTGATCCTCGGCGGGCGTAGCATCACCGCACAGGCCGCGGCCGCCATCGGCCTCGTCGATCAACTGGTCGACGGCGCGCTTGACGCGCTTTCGGCCGCCCATGCCGCGGTGCGCGACTATGTGCGGCACGGGCCCGAATCGGCGCTTGGCAAGGCGTTTGCCGAGCGGCAGGTGGCGGTTGCCCGCTGGGAGAGCGCGTCGGACATCAGCCTCGATGCGGTTCTGGAAGATGACTTCCTCCAGCGCATCCTGCGTCAGCTCGACTGGGCCGGGCGCGGCACTGCGGGCGCGCGGGCGCTCGACGCGGTGCGCACCGGGCTTAAACAAGGCTTCACTGCTGGCCTCGCGCGCGAAGCGGCGCTGTTTGCCGAGGCGATCGTCGATCCCGATGGCGGCAAGACCGGCATCAGGCAGTTCATGGACAAGGTCGCCCCGCCGCTCCCCGTCCGACGTGACGGCGTATGGATTGACGCGGAGCACGCAATGCGCGCGCAGGCGATGGAGGCGGCGGGCGAACTGCTGCCCGTGGGCGCGCCCTTCTATCCCGGCGTCACCCCGATCCCGGCGTACCAATATGCTTTTGGCATCGCCCGCGATCCCGACACCGGCCAGCCGCGCTTCGGCCCGCCCGCGAGCCACGAGAAGGAGCTGATTGTCAAGGTGCCCGAGCCGGGACCGAACGAGGCGCTGCTCTACATGCTGACCAGCGAGGTCAACTTCAACGACATCTGGGCGCTCACCGGCATTCCCGTCTCGCCTTTCGATGCGCATGAGGAAGACGTGCAGATCACCGGCTCGGGCGGCATCGCGCTGGTCGCGGCGCTGGGCAGCGAAGCCCGCGCGCAGGGGCGGATCAAGGTCGGCGATCTGGTGACGGTCTATTCGGGAACCAATGATCTGCTCTCCCCGCAGGTCGGCAATGATCCGATGTATGCGGACTTTGCCATTCAGGGCTACGAGACCGAGACGGGGAGCCATGCGCAGTTCCTGACCGTGCAGGCGCCGCAGATGCACAAGGTGCCGCCTGATCTGACGCTGGAGCAGGCGGGCAGCTACGTGCTCAATCTCGGCACCATCGTGCGCTGCCTGTTCACCACCTTGCAGATCGCGCCGGGACGGACGCTGTTCGTCGAGGGCGCGGCTACCGGGACGGGGCTGGATGCGCTGCGTTCGGCGGTGCGCACCGGCCTTCAGGTGACGGGCCTCGTCTCCTCTGAGGAACGTGCGGACTTCATCACCAGAGTGCAGGGCGCGGTGGGCGCGATCAACCGCAAGGATGCGCGGTTTGCCGATCTCTACACCGTCGTGCCCGAGGACAAGGCCGAGGCGCAAGGCTGGGAGGCCGCCGGAGCGCCGCTGATCGCGGCATACAAGGCGATCAATGGCGGCAAGCTTGCCGATTATGTCGTCAGCCACGCGGGTGAGACCGCCTTCCCACGCTCGTTCCAGTTGCTTGCCGAAGGCGGCACGCTGGCCTTCTATGGTGCCTCGTCGGGCTACCATTTCAGCTTCATGGGCAAGCCGGGGACGGCAAGCCCGGAAGAAATGCTCCGCCGCGCTGCATTGCGCGGGGGTGAGGCGGTGCTGATTTTCTACGGGCCGGGCTCCTCCGAACTGCTCGACGAAACGGGCCTCGAAATGATCGAGGCCGCGCGCCGGTTCAACGCGCGCAGCGTCATCGCCACCACCACCGACGGCCAGCGCGAATTCCTGCAATCGCTGGGGCTGGAGGAAGCGATCGAGGGGATCGTCTCGCTCGAAAGCATCCGCCGCCGCGAGGGGGCGAACTTTCATTGGCCCGAAACCATGCCGCGCCTGCCTGATGCCAAGGCCGATATCGAGGTCTTCAAGGCGGCGGTGCGTGACTATCAGGACCGGGTGATGAAGCCCTTCGGTTCGGCCGTGGGCAAGATCCTGCGCTCGCCCGACAATCCGCGCGGCAGCCCCGATCTGGTGTTCGAGCGCGCGGGGCAGGACACGCTCGGCATCTCGACCTCGCTGGTCAAGCCCTTCACCGGCCGGGTGGTCTTCGCCGAAGACCTGAGCGGGTGCCGCTTCACCTTCTATGCCCCGCAGGTCTGGACCCGGCAACGAAGGATCTACATGCCGACCGCGCAGATCTTCGGCACGCACCTGTGCAACGCCTACGAGGTTGCGCGGATGAACGACATGATCGCCGCCGGCCTGCTCGAAGTGACCGATCCGGAAGTAGTGGCGTGGGACGGCCTGCCCGAAGCGCACCAGGCGATGTGGGAGAATAGGCACACCGGATCGACTTACGTCGTCAACCATGCGCTGCCCGAACTCGGGCTCAGAAGCCGCGATGCCCTGCTCGAAGCATGGTCTGCGGCAAGTGCCGGGGAACCGGAGCGCTGACCTGAGCGTTGCAGTTTTTGAAACGAACCCAGCTCTCCTCCCCGGGGTTGAACGAAACACGAAGCGAAGCGCCGCTTCGCCGCAGTTCTGTGAGGAGAGAGAGCTTATGGCCAAATCAAAAGCTGTTGCCGCTGGCCCTGCCTTGCAGGGTGTTGTTCCGGGCCGTCTGGCGGGCAAGATCGCGGTTGTCACCGGCGCTGCGGGCAATCTGGGCGGGCATATCGTCACGCACTATCTTGCAGAAGGCGCAACCGTGGTGATGACGGGCCGCACCCCCGATCGCACCGAGGCCGCGGCGCAGGCGCTGCTCAAGGCCACCGGTGCCGATCCGGCGCGGCTCGCCACCGTGGCGCTCGATGGCGGTGACATCGCCTCGGTCCGCGCCGCAATTGCCGAGGTGGTGCGCAAATTCGGGCGGATCGACATTCTGGTGAACAACGCCGGCAGCGCCGGGCCGAAGCAGCCGATCGAGAACCTGCCCCTGTCGGCAGAGGAACTGGCCGCGCTCCAGAAGAAGGGCAGCACCGACAGCGAGACCGTGGGCGATGCCCTGCGCAACATCTTCGCGGTCGCGTGGAACGTTGCGCGGGTCGCGGCCGAGCATATTCCCGAAGGCGGTTCGATCATCAACGTCTCGACCATCTTCAGCCGCACGCCCTATTATGCGCGGGCGGCCTATGTTGTCCCCAAGGCGGCGCTGAATGCCTGGAGCCGTGAGCTCAGTCTCGAGCTTGGCCCCAGGGGCATCCGCGTCAATCTGGTCTATCCCGGCCCGATCGAGAGCGAGCGCATCCGCAGCGTGTTTGCCGCGATGGACGCGGCGCGCGGCGATGAAGCGGGCACCACCGCCAAGCAGTTCTTCGACATGATGAGCCTCGAACGCGCCGCCAGCGGGAAAGAGAAGGCCAAGACCTTCCCCATGCCCGAAGACGTCGCCGCCACCTGCGTGTTCCTCGGCTCGGACGAGAGCGCGGCCTATAACGGCCACGATTTTGAGATCACCCATGGGATGAGCGTGAGGAAGGAGCAGCGCTCGACCTATCTCGCCCGGCCCACCATGCGCTCGATGGATGGCACGGGTCTAGCCGTGCTCATCGCCGCCGGCGACGACTGGGAGGAGGCGCTGGAGATCGCGCAGGTGCAGCTCGCCTGCGGAGCCGAAGTGGTGCTCGGCCTGCCGCGCGCCGCCGACGTCGCCATTGCCGAGAAGCGCTGCAAGGCGCTCGGCCTGTCCGACAAGCTTGCGATCATCCGCTTCAATCGCAAGGACCCGGCAGGCATGGAAGCGGCGCTGGAGGAATACACCAGAAAGGGCACGCCGATCAGCGGCGCGCTGTTCCTGCCGGCGCTTGGCGCGGGCGAATTGTCGGGCGCGATCACCGCGGTGGAGGATTCGGTGGTCGAGGCGCTGATGGATGTCGAATTGGCGGGCAACATGGCACTCGCGCGCACCCTGAGCCGCTACTGGAAGCGCCACGACAGTCTGCTCCAGCCGCCGCGCTTCGTCTTCGTCAGCCATGCCAGCGACGGGAAGGGCGACATCTACGGCCACATCCTGCGCGCCGCGACCGAACAGCTGATCCGCATCTGGCGTGACGAGAGCGCGATCGATACCGCCCATGGCCGCCGCCGGCAGGCCGAGTGGGGCAACCAGATCGTCCGCTTCACCAACACCGAGGCCGAGAACATCCGCTTCACCGCGGGCCATGCGGCGCGCATCCTGCTGAAGGAAAGCAAGATCGGCGAGATCACGCTCTATGTCCCGCCGAATATCGGCGAGGCGACGGGCGCGAGGAAGGCGATGCCCGGCTTTTCCGAAAACATCACCGGGCTGCATCTGGGCAAGGTCGCGCTGATCACCGGCGGGTCGGCCGGGATCGGCGGGCAGGTGGCGCGGCTGCTGGCGCTGGCAGGCGGCAAGGTGATGATGGTCGCCCGGCGCGAAAGCGAACTCGCGCTGGCCCGGGCGCGGATCGTCAGCGAGCTGGAGGACATCGGCTTTGCCGGGGTCGAACGCCGGGTGCAGACCCTTGCCAATGTCGACGTCAGCAATTTCGAAAGCCTCAAGCGCGCAGTCGATGCGACGCTCAAGGCCTTCGGACGGATCGACTACCTCATCAACAATGCGGGCGTTGCGGGCGCGGAGGACATGGTTGTCGACATGACGGTCGATGCCTGGAACTACACGCTCGATGCGAACCTCGTGTCGAACTACTTTCTCATCCACCATGTCGCGCCGCTGATGAAGGCGCAAGGGTCGGGCTATATCCTCAATGTTTCGAGCTATTTCGGGGGTGAGAAATATCTTGCGGTCGCTTACCCGAACCGCGCCGACTACGCGGTGTCTAAGGCGGGCCAGCGCGCGATGGTGGAATCGATGGCGCGTTACCTTGGCCCCGAAGTGCAGTTCAACGCGATCGCGCCGGGGCCGGTGGATGGCGATCGGCTTTCGGGCACCGGCGGCAAGCCCGGCCTGTTCGAACGGCGCGGCAAGCTGATCCTCGAAAACAAGCGGCTCAACGCCGTTCACGCTGCCGCGATCAAGGCGATCCGGCGCGGGGTGCGGGTCGAGGCGGTGCTGGCCCGGCTCGCCCGTAACGATACCGTCAGGATGAGCCATGACACCAACAACCCGCACGAACTGCGCGAACTGGCGCTGGCTTGCGCGCGGGAAGGTGATGGCACCTGCACCTGGGACCAGTATCTCCTGACGCCGCAAATCGCCGCTGCGCTGATCGGGCGGCTACGGCAGGCGGGGCTGTTCCTCGACGCGCCCGAATGGTCTGAGCGCCCGGCCTCGGAAGATGGCAATTGGCTGCTGCGCGTCCCGCCCGAGGATGCGCCCTTTCTGCCCGTGGACAAGATCGCCGCCGAAGCCAAAAAGGTCGGTTTGGGCGTGCTGTCCAAGCTCTATCTCGGCAAGATGCCGACCGAGCACGACGTGGCGCAGGCGACGGTGTTCTTCCTCGCCGACCGGGCCGTTTCGGGCGAAACCTTCATGCCATCGGGGGGCTTGAGCGTGGAGCGCTCGACCACCGAGCGCGAGCTGTTCGGCAGCCCCAAGCAGGAGCGGCTCGACCAGATGCGTGGGCGTACGGTGTGGATCATCGGCGAGCATCTCGCCGATTACCTCGCCGAGACCGCGCGCGCCTTCATCGAGGATTGCCATGTCGCCAGAGTGGTGGTGATCACCCGCACCGCAGAGGCCTTTGCGGCGATCAAGGCGCAGCTCGAACCCGATACTGCCGAGGCATTGACCTCGCTGGTCAAGACCGCCGACATCGAAGCCGCGATGGACGAGGCGCTGCGCGCCTGGGGCAAGCCCACCACGATCCTCTCAACGCCGATGTCGGCGCTGCCGGCCAAGCTGTTCGAGACGGCTGATCCGCTCACCCCCGAGGCGATTCGCGAGGTGTTGGCCGACAACCTTACCCACCATTTCCGCGTTGCCCGCCGCGCGTCCCTTTATGATGATTGCCAGCTGGTGCTGACCAGCCCCGACGTGCCGATAGGCGATAAGTCCCCGGCCTTCGCGCTGGCGAATTTCATCAAGACGACGCTCCACGCCTTCACCGCGACGCTGGCCGTGGAGAACGAGCGGCTCGTCAACGATGTTCCGGTCAACCAGATCAACCTCACCCGCCGGGTGCAGTCGGAAGAACCGCGCGATCTCGACGAGCATCTGGAGGAAGTCCGCCGCTTTGCCCGGGCGGTGCTGCTGGTCGGCGCGCCCCTGCCCGATGCCGAGGATTCGCGTTACCGAGCGCGGATCTATCGCGGCATGTCGATGACGGTGTGAGGCAGGGCCGTGGTCCAGTACCTGCCCTTCGAAAAGCCGATCGAGGCGCTTGAGAAGCATGTGGCCGAGCTTGCCGCCCATGCCGAGGGCACGGCCGAGGCGCGGATGCTCAGGGAGCGGGCCGACAAGTTGCTCGCGGACACCTATGCCCGGCTCACCCCGTGGCAGCGCACGCTCGTGGCCCGTCACCCCCAGCGACCGCGGTTCGAGCAGCTGGTGGCGGGGCTATTCACCGGTTTTCTCCCCGTCGCGGGGGACCGCAGGTTCGGGGACGATCAGGCGATCATCGGCGGCTTTGCCCGCTTCGAGGGCCGCAAGGTGATGGTGATCGGCCATGTCAAGGGCGAGGACACGCCGGGACGCCTTAAGCACAATTTCGGCATGGCGCGGCCAGAAGGCTATCGCAAGGCGATCCGGCTGATGGATCTTGCCGACCGCTTCGGGCTGCCGGTGGTGACCCTGGTCGATACCCCAGGCGCCTTCCCCGGGATCGATGCTGAAGCGCGCGGGCAGGCGGAAGCAATCGCCCGCTCGACCGAGGCCTGTCTGGCACTGGGCGTCCCGCTCATCGCTGTGGTCGCGGGCGAGGGCGGATCGGGCGGGGCGGTGGCGCTTGCTGCCGCCAACCGCGTGCTGATGTGCGAACACGCGGTCTATTCGGTGATCAGTCCCGAAGGCTGCGCCTCGATCCTGTGGCGCAGCGCCAGCCATGCGGCTGATGCGGCCGAGGCGATGAAGCTCACTGCGCCGGAGCTATTGAAGCTCGGCGTGATCCATCGCATTGTCTACGAGCCGCGCGGCGGGGCGCATCGCGATCCGGAGACGATGGTCAAGCGCCTGGCGCTGGCGCTGCGCGCCGAGCTTGACGAGCTGGCCGCGATGGCTCCCGCCGAGCTGCGCCGCGAGCGCGAGGAGTTCTTTCTGCGGCTCGGCTAGGGTTTCATTGAAACGCGGTGCCGGCTGCAGGGATCGAACCCGCGGCCCCCTGATTACAAATCAGGTGCTCTACCATCTGAGCTAAGCCGGCGCTGCGTGGAGGCGCGTCTATCGTCAATCTGCCTCGCCCTCAAGTGGCCAAGCGACAGGGCACCCCATGCACCCCCGAAAAGCGCGGCCCCGGCGCGACTAGAACGCGCCGAAAGTCCAGCCTTCGGTGCGCGCGACATCGGGGGTGAGGCCCTGCGGGTGCCACAGGTCTTGTTCCCCGTGCATCCGGCGCAGCCAGGCGGCGGTGATCAGCGCGTCGGAGGAATGATCATCGATCACCCCGCTGCCTTCGACCGGCGGCGAGCCGAGCCTGTCGAGCGCATCGTTAAGCGCCTCGACACTGCGCAGCTTGGTTGCCGCGCCGGCCACCCCGCCCAGACGCGCCGCAATCGCGGTGTAGATCTCGACCACCACCGGGCCGTCATCGGGCAAAGGATCGACCGGCCATACCGGCATCCGCCCGCCAAGACGATGGAGCATCCGCATCCCCGTGAGGCTGGACTTGCCGACCTGCGCCGCGCCGACGAGGTTGAAATTGCTCACCGGTCGCACACCAGCCGCGCGCTGGGCGGCTTCGGTGAGGCGAAAGCGGCCTTCGCGGTTGGCCGCTTGGGGATGCAGAAAGCGGTCGCCCTCGATCCCGGCACCGTGGCGGAAGTAGCGGGCCGCCTCGGGGTGTGCGAGGAAGCCTCCGGCCTCCAGATGCGGGTCATCGCGGCACAGGCCATCGATCAGTGCCCATAACGCGCGCGCGTCGGACGGACTGGCATCCCACCCCGGAAAAAACGCGCCGGCATCGAGAAAGGGCAGCGAGATGCCGAGATCGAGACCGACCAGCGTCGGGGCTTCCAGCCTTGCCAGCAGCGCCATCACCTCCGGGCGTGTCCAGCCTCCGGGATGAGGCGGCGCAAGCAGCGCTGGCGGTCCGCCTTGGGCGGGTGCGATCGCCAGGGCGATGCCCTTGTGCCGGGCGCCTCTGGCCCCCGACCAATCGACCGCGAGGAATGCGGCGAAACGCCTCACTTGTTCCGCTCCGCCCGCAGCTTGTTCCAATAGTCGAGCCGCCGCTTCACCTCGCGTTCGAACCCGCGTTCCACCGGCGTGTAGAACTGTTCCGCCGCCATCCCCTCGGGCCAGTAGTTGGCGCCTGAAAAGCCCTCTGGCGCATCGTGATCATAGGCGTAGCCCGCGCCGTAGCCGATGTCCTTCATCAGTTTGGTCGGCGCGTTGAGGATATTGGCCGGCGGGGCGAGGCTGCCGGTCTCCCTGGCCGCCTTCCACGCGGCCTTCTGCGCCATGTAGGCGGCGTTCGATTTGGGGGCGGTGGCAAGATAGAGGCAGGCCTGCACCAGCGCCAGTTCGCCCTCGGGGCTGCCGAGCAAGCGGTAGGCCTCCATTGCCGCCATGCATTGCGGGAGCGCGTGGGGATCGGCCAGGCCGATATCCTCCACTGCCATGCGCACCAGCCGCCGGGCGAGGAAGAGCGGCTCCTCGCCCGCCACCAGCATCCGCGCGAGCCAGTAAAGCGCCGCCTGCGGATCGGAGCCGCGCACGGCTTTGTGAAGCGCGCTGATGAGGTTGTAATGCCCGTCGCGATCCCTGTCGTAAACCGCCACGCGGCGTTGCAGGAAACCGCCGAGCCCGGCCGGATCGAGTGGCTTGGCGAGCCGGGCATGGTAGAGCGTCTCGGCCTGCCCCAGCAGGAAGCGCCCGTCGCCATCGGCCTGCGCGATCAGCGCGGTGCGGGCCTCAGGCGTAAGCGGGAGGGGGCCTTCAAGCGCTTCCGCTTTCGCCAGCAGCGCGGCCAGCGCAGGTTCGTCCAGCCGGTTCAGCACCAGCACCTGGACGCGCGAGAGCAGCGCGGCGTTGAGCGCAAAGCTCGGGTTTTCGGTGGTCGCGCCCACCAGCGTCACCACGCCGCTTTCTACATAGGGCAGGAAGCCGTCCTGCTGGGCGCGGTTGAAGCGGTGGATCTCGTCCACGAACAGCAGCGTCTTGCGGCCGGCCTTGGCCATCTTTTCCGCTTCGGTAAAGGCCTGCTTCAAGTCCGCCACGCCCGAAAACACCGCGCTGATCGCGGCGTAGCGCATCCCTACGCGATCGGCGAGCAGGCGGGCGATCGAGGTCTTGCCGGTGCCGGGCGGCCCCCACAGGATCATGCTGGCAAGACGGCCCGCCGCCACCATCCGCCCGATCGCGCCGTCAGGGCCGGTCAGGTGCTCCTGCCCGACGACCTCGGCCAAGGTCTGCGGCCGCAACCGGTCCGCCAGCGGTGCATCGGGGGCGGGGATGTCGTCGCCACGCGGCGCCTCGGGGGCATCTTGTCCGAACAGGTCAGCCATTCATCGGGCGTGATAGGCCACTTGGCGGAAAAGGAAACTCCCGTCGGCGGGATGGCTTGAAACGATAGCTCTAAGATATATCTTGGATGTATCGCAGATGCAGGCTTGGAGATGGCATCATGAATTGGAACCGGTACGGCCGCGGTAATGGCTGGGAAAAGCTCGCCGAGGCAATGGCGACGATGGCGATGAACGGGACCATGAACTTCGGCGGTCCGAACTGGAAGATGCGCGCGCGCTTCGACGAGGATTTCCCGGGCGGCCGCGAAGCCGATGGCGAGGGCGATGATCGCCCGCGCGCGCGCCGGGGGCGGATGTTCGGTCAGGGCGAGCTGCGCCTTGCCCTGCTGGCGCTGATCGCGGAAGCGCCCCGTCACGGCTACGAATTGATCAAGGCGATCGAGGACATGACCGGCGGTGCCTATGCTCCGAGTCCCGGCGCGGTCTATCCGACGCTCCAGCTGCTGGAAGACGAAGGCGCGATCGAGGAGGCCGAGGCCGAAGGCGCGAAGAAGCCCTTTGCCGTCACCGCGCAGGGCCGCGCCGAGCTGGAGGAACGCAGGGACGAGGTCGAGGGTCTGATGCGCCGCCTCGGCCGTCACGGCGAACGCACCACCACGGTGCGCTCGCACGATCTGTTCCGGGCGATGGGCAACCTCGGCTCGGTGCTCAAGAACCGCGCCCGTGCTGGCAAGCTCGACGAACGCACCATCAACGAGATCGTCGACATGATCGACGAAATGGCCAAGCGCATCGAGCGGCTTTGACGTCCGCCGATTGTCGCAGGGCCGAGCGCGGCCTATTGCCTCTCCATTCGGGTCGCGCCGGGTGGGGAAGAAGTGGTGATGAACAGGTCGACAATCGGCGGCGCCATGGCGCCGTGGCATCTCTGGGTGGTGGGCATCGCGACGCTGCTGTTCAATGCAATGGGCGCGCTGAGCTACACCGTGACCAAGCTCGGCATGCTCGCCGAAATCGGCATGACCCCCGAACAGATTGCCTTCATGGACAGCTACCCGGCATGGGTGAGCGCTCTGTGGGCGCTGGGCGTGTGGGGCGCCTTGGCCGGATCGGTGCTGTTGCTGCTGCGTTCGCGTCTGGCGGTTGCGGCGATGCTGGTGGCGCTGGTCGGGCTGATCGGAACGACGGTCTATAACTACGCCCTGATCGATATGCCCGCGAGCATGCAGGCTCCCGCGCTCGATGGGGCGATCTGGGGGGTAACGCTGTTCCTGCTGGCCTACGCCCGCAGCATGCGCGCGGCAGGGGTGCTGCGGTAATTCACGCGGCCTCTGCCGCCTGCAAGGCCCGGCGCGCTTCGACGAGGCGGATGTAGGTGTCCGCCACCACCGCGTTGATCGCATCCCAGCTGTATTCGCAGGCGCGCGTCTCGCCCGCGGCCCCGTGTGCCGCGCGCAATGCCGGATCTTGGCAATAGGGCGTGAGCGCCTCGGCGAAGGCGAGGGCATCGGCATCCTTGCTCGTGGGTGTCACCAGCCGGCCGGTTACCCCTTCGATCACCAAGCTCGCGCTGCCCGTTGCTCCGGCAGCGACCACGGGCAGGCCGCTCGCCATGGCTTCGAGCGTGACGTTGCCGAAGGTCTCGGTGACCGAGGGGTTGAAGAACACATCCCCGCTCGCCAACGCCTGCCCCAGCGCCTCGCCGGTCTTGAAGCCGGCGAAGATCCCGCCGGGCAGGTTCGCCTCGAACCAGCCGCGCGCCGGGCCATCGCCGATCACCAGCACCTTGTGCGGCACCTGCCGGCGACGCAGCTGGACGATGGTTTCGGCGAACACGTCCAGCCCCTTTTCCATCACCAGCCGCCCGAGGAACACGATCGCCACATCGTCGTCGGCAAGGCCCAGCGAACGCCGCCATTCGAGATCGCGCCGCGCAGAGGAGAAGATCGTGCGATCCACCCCGCGGCTCCACAGCCCGATGTCGTCGTGCATTTCCATCGCCAGCAATTCGTCGATCATCGACTGCGAGGGCGCAACCAATGCATCGCAGCGGTTGTAGAAGCGCCGCAGCATCCGCACGATCAGCGGTTCGAGGAAGGCCATCTTGTAGTAGCGCGGATAGGTTTCGAACCGGGTGTGGACGCTGGCGAGCACCGGAATGTCGTGGTCCTGCGCCCAGCGCAGCGCCGCATGGCCTGCCGGATCGGGCGAGGAGAGGTGGACGATATTGGGCTTGAACCGTGCCAGATCGCGCTTCACCGCCGCGCCGAGACCGGTCGGCAGACGATATTCGCCGCGTCCCTTCACCGGCATCGGCACATTGGGCAGGCCCACCAGATCGCCGGTGGGGGGAAAATCGGGATTGGCGACCTTGGGCGAATAGACCCGCACGGCCGCGCCCTTGGCCAGCAGCCAGCCGACCAGCCGGTTCAGGGCCTGGTTCGCCCCGTCCCGGGTATAGTTGTAGTTGCCGCTGAACAGGGCAATGCGAAGGTCACGGATTTCCATGGAGCGGCCTGATTAGTGGCATTTGCGCCACTTGGCGAGAGGGCGCGCGCGGCAATTTGATTGTTGCCGCGCAGCGGGGTGGGGCGGTCACGCTATTTCACGTTGACTCTTTGCCGCGCAACTCTAGAGCGGCCAGCGGGCCACGCGGTCCCAACGCCGCGCGCGCTCTCTGCAAGGAGAGAATACATGACTGACTACGTTCGCGGGCTCGCGCACGAGCCTACGCTGAAGCCTGAGCGTCCCTTCTTTTCCTCGGGTCCCACGGCTAAATTCCCCGGCTGGTCGCTCGACAAGCTCAAGACCGATTCTCTCGGCCGCTCGCACCGCTCGGCGCTCGGCAAGGCGCGGCTGAAATATGCCATCGATCTCAGCCGCGAACTGCTCGGCATCCCCGACGACTACCTTGTCGGCATCATGCCCGCATCGGATACCGGCGCGCTCGAAGCGGCGATGTGGTCGATGCTCGATCCCGCGCGCCCGGTGACGGTCGCAGCGTGGGAGAGCTTCGGCAATATCTGGATCCAGGACGCGGTGAAGCAACTGAAGCTGCCCAACCTGCAGGTGCTGACCGCCGATTACGGCGAGATCCCGGATCTCACCACCATTCCGCAGCGCAACGACGTGGTCTTCACCTGGAACGGCACGACCTCGGGCGCGATGATCCCCAATACCGACTGGCTCGAGCCGGGCCGCGAGGGCATCACCATCAACGATGCGACCAGCGCGATCTTCGCGCAGGAGATGGACTGGGCCAAGCTCGATGCCACCACCTATTCGTGGCAGAAGGTGATGGGCTCGGAAGCCCAGCACGGGATGCTGATCCTCAGCCCCAAGGCGGTTGAGCGGATCGAAAGCTACGATCCCGCCTGGCCTCTGCCCAAGCTGTTCCGTCTGAAGAAGGGCAACAAGATCAACGCCGGCATCTTTGCGGGCGAGACGATCAACACCCCTTCGATGCTGGCGACCGAGGATTATATCGCCGCGCTCGAATGGGCCAAGGCGATCGGCGGGCGCAAGGCGCTGATCGAGCGGGCCAATGCCAATGCCAAGATCGTCAAGGACTGGATCGAGGCCACCCCGTGGCTGCGCAACATGGTGTCCGACCCGGCCAAGCAGACCAATACCGGGGTGTGCATGGTGTTCCAGGGCGAATGGTACGAGAGCCTCTCCGACGAGGACAAGGCCGCGGTTCCCAAGAAGATCGTCAAGCTCCTAGAAGAACGCGGGGTCGGCTATGATTTCAACGGCTACCGCGACGCGCCGCCGTCCTTGCGCATCTGGTGCGGTTCGACCGTCGAGCAGGAAGACCTCAAGCGTCTGCTGCCGTGGATCGAATGGGCCTACGAGAAGGTCAAGAACGGCTGAGGCCGTGCGAACTTGCGTCGCCCCGGACGTGCTCCGGGGCGGCTTTCCCCGATTCCCCCAGCGCGTGCTGCGCGCGGTCCCGGACCAGGTCCGGGATGACGATGAAAGGTATTTGACATGACCCGTCCCAGAGTTCTCATTTCCGACAAGATGGACCCCAACGCCGCACGAATCCTGCAGGAGCGCGGCTGCGATGTCGATGTGATCACCGGCGAAACCTCCGAACAGCTGATCGCCCGCATCGGCGCCTATGATGGCCTCGCGATCCGTTCCGCGACCAAGGTCACCAAGGCGGTGCTCGATGCTGCGACCAATCTCAAGGTCATCGGCCGCGCCGGGATCGGGGTCGACAATGTCGACATTCCCTATGCTTCGGCGAAGGGCGTGGTGGTGATGAACACCCCGTTCGGCAACTCGATCACCACCGCCGAACACGCGATCGCGCTGATGTTTGCACTGGCCCGCCAGATCCCGGAAGCCAATGCCCGCACCCAGGCCGGCCTGTGGCCCAAGAGCGACTTCATGGGTGTCGAAGTCACCGGCAAGACCCTCGGCCTGATCGGCGCGGGTAATATCGGCTCGATCGTCGCATCGCGCGCGCTCGGCCTCAAGATGAAGGTGATCGCCTATGATCCCTTCCTCACCGAGGATCGCGCGGTGGAAATGGGCGTCGAGAAGGTCGATCTCGACACGCTGCTCGCGCGCGCAGACTTCGTCACGTTGCACACGCCTTTGACCGACGAGACCCGCAACATCCTCAGCCGCGAGCGGCTCGAGAACGCGAAGAAGGGCATCCGCATCATCAATTGCGCGCGCGGCGGGCTGATCGATGAAGTCGCGCTCAAGGACTGCCTCGACAGCGGCCAGGTGGCAGGCGCGGCGCTCGACGTGTTCGAGAGCGAGCCGCCGGCGGCCGATCACCCGCTGTTCGGCACCAAGAACTTCATCTGCACCCCGCACCTTGGCGCTTCGACCAACGAAGCGCAGGTCAATGTCGCGCTCCAGGTCGCCGAGCAGCTCGCCGATTACCTCGTCAACGGCGGCGTCACCAATGCGCTCAACATGCCTTCGCTGAGCGCCGATGAGGCCCCCAAGCTGCGTCCCTACATGGCGCTGGCCGATAAGCTGGGTTCGCTGGTCGGCCAGCTGGCGCATGGCAACCTCACCCACATCAGCATCGAGCGCGAGGGCGCGGCGGCCGGGCTCAACGGCAAGCCGATCACCGCGGCAGTGCTGGCTGGTCTCATGCGCCGCTATTCGGACAGCGTGAACATGGTCAACGCGCCGTTCCTCGCCAAGGAGCGCGGGCTCGACGTGAGCGAGATCCGCCACGAGCGCGAGGGGGCGTTCAACACGCTGGTGCGGGTGACGGTGGAAACCTCGGCCGGGCCGCGCTCGGTGGCGGGCACGCTGTTCGGCACCGAGGCGCCGCGTCTGGTGGAAATCTTCGGGATCGGGATCGAGGCCGAACTCGCCGGGCACATGCTCTATATCGTCAACGACGACAAGCCAGGCTTCATCGGCCGGATCGGCACGCTGCTCGGCAATCACGGCATCAATATCGGCACCTTCAACCTCGGCCGCCGCGAAGCGGGCGGGGAAGCGGTGCTGCTGCTGAGCCTCGACGATCCCCTGACCCCTCAAGTCGTGGCCGAGGCCGAGAAGGTCGAAGGCGTGAAGATGGTCAAGGCCTTGACGTTCTGATCGCCCGAGGCCTTGGCCTGCGGCCCTGAGACCCGCCCCGGGCTTGACCCGGGGCACCCCCCTTTGGCCCATGCGGGCCGAGGCGCAGCCACCCCCATCCGGACTAAGCCGGACGGGCGATGTGTGCGTGCTGCGTTTGCGTCATCTCTGCGCAGACCCCGAGACCTGCGGGGTTCTGGAAAGATAGGAGAGACCAAAGTGCAAAAGAAACCCCTTTGGGCTGTTTTTGCGGCAGCCTCGATCATGACGGTTCAGGCCGCCGCTCCTGTGCCGGCCCTTGCGCAGAGCGCCGCTTTGCCGACCAGCGGGCAGTTCTGGGCCTGCGATCCGGGCTTCACGCTCCAGACCAGCGGCAACGCTGCGCGCTGTATCAAGGCGGGCGAGCGGGTGGAGACCAACCCCGGCAACTGCGTTGCCCCCTCGCAGAAGCGCATCGATTACCGCGGGCAGGTGGATGCCTGCGTGGCCGGGCCGATCGCGGGCGACATGGTCTGTCTCGATCCCACCACCCGGATCGAAGTGCGGCGCGGCATCGACGTCTGCGTGAAGAACACTGAGCCGACCATCCGCCAGCCGGCATCGCGCATCACCCGCAGCTAAGGCAGGGGGCGAGCCTGCCCGGCTGATCGGACAGAGGGGGCGGCTTGGGGCGTTACCGATAGGCCGCAAGCCATCCTTTCGCGCCGTCGCTTGCGCAAACGCAAGCTAGCCGTTGCCCAATTGCTGCACTTCTTCTAGCGCCGCCAGTCTGAAAAGTGGGCAGGGCTTCGACAAGCCGTGTCCGAACGGATAAGCGGCCATCATGACACAGCCCAAGGATCTCCTGCCCGAAGGTCTGGAAGACCGCCTGCCCGCCGAGACCGCGCGGATCAACGCGGCGATGCACGCCTGCCTCGATGTGCTCGATGCGCATGGCTATGATCGCGTACGCCCGCCGCTGCTCGAGTTCGAAGCCTCGCTGGCAGGGCGTATGGCCGGGGTCTCGGTCGGCGAGAGCAGTTCCATGTTCCGCTTCGTCGATCCGGCCTCGCTGCGCACGCTCGCGCTGCGCAGCGACATGACCCCGCAGATCGGCCGCATCGCCGCGACGGGCCTTGCTGCTGCCCCGCGTCCGTTGCGGCTCGCCTATTGCGGCGACACGGTGGTGATCAAGGCCAGTCAGCTCGATCCCGCGCGCGAGCGGTTGCAGCTCGGGGCCGAGCTGATCGGCGCGGACAGCGTCGCGGCCGCCTGCGAGATCGTCGGCCTCGCCGTCGAGGCGCTGGGCGCGGCGGGGCTGACCGGGATCTCGGTCGACTTCACCTTGCCCGATCTGGTCGATACGCTTGCCGAGCGGGCCTTCCCGCTCGCCCCCGAGCAGATCGAGGACGTGCGGCGCGAACTCGATACCAAGGATGCCGGCGGGCTCAAGGTGGCAGGGGGCGCTGCCTATCTGCCGCTGCTCTACGCCACCGGCCCCTTTGCCGAGGCGCTTGCCGCAATGCGCACGATCGATGCGGGCGGGGCGCTGGGCACGCGGCTCGATGCGCTCGAAGCCATCGCCGCGAGCATCGCCGGGAGCGCGCGCATCACCCTCGACCCGACCGAGCGCCACGGCTTCGAATACCAGTCGTGGTTCGGCTTCACGCTCTATGCCGAGGGCCTGCGCCGGGCTGCGGGACGAGGCGGCACCTACCGCATCGCTGGCAGCAACGAACCCGCCACCGGCTTCACGCTTTACCTCGACCGTCTGGCCGAAGCCGCGCCCCAGCCCCCGGCCGTGCGCACCTGCTATCTTCCGCTGGGGCACGACCGTGCGGCCGCCGCGCGCCTCAGGGCCGAAGGCTGGCGCACGGTGGCGCAACTGGCCGAAGGCGAAGATGCACGCGCGCTGGGTTGCGGCTGGGTGCTCGGGCCAGGCGGGCCGGAGGCGCTCTGACGCGTAGATCCCTGATCGGCGATCATCCCAGAACCTTCTTCAGCCACGCATCCATCACCGGTGTCGCCGGGTAGTCCGGCTCACCGAGCTTGCGGTTGATCTCCATGTGGCCGAGCAGGCCCTCGCCGGGGAAGCCTGCGACCTCGACCTCGGATCCGCCCTGCCTGAGCGCCTCTGCCAGCGCGCGCGCCTGCGCGATGCCATCCTCGCGCTGGACGTGGAGCAGCAGGAAGGCGGGCGCGTTGGGCGCGGCGGCGTGCAGCGTGGGGGAAAGCGCCCTCTGCCGGGCCGGATCGGTGCCAAAGGCCTGTTCATACGTGCTTTTCATCATCGGCCCGGCCCGCTTCATCTGTGCCGCCACATCATAGGCCGCGCCGTCATTGGGCATCACCCCGTCGATATCGGCAAAGCTCAGGCCGGCGGCCTTGAGATAGCTTTCGTCCGTTCCCACCAACGCCACCAGATGGGCGCCTGCCGAATGGCCGGTGAGGACCACCCGGCCGCGGTCGATCCCCAGTTCATCGGCGCGCTTGAGCACGTGGGCGAGCGCGGCCGCCACATCCGCCGCCTGCTGTTCCACGCTCGCGGCGGGCACCAGCCGGTAATCGATCGAGGCGAAGGCATAGCCTTGCTCCAGCATGTGCCCAGGCAGGCTGCGGCTCATCGCGTTGCTTTTCGATCCGCGCTTCCAGCCGCCGCCATGGACGAACAGCACCAGCGGCGCCCGCTTGGCGCCCTTAGGCACCCACAGGTCGAGCGTCTGCAAGCGATCGCTGCCATAGGCCAGCGTCTGCGGCGCCGGGGCCTGCACCGCCGAGCCCATGGGCTTGCCGGGCATTTCGGCTTGTCCACCGCGCGCCTTGATCCGCTGGCTGACCGCCATGCGGCAGTCTTCGGACAATTCGGTGAAATTTTCGCGCAGGCAGGTGCGGATCTGGCTGCGGTCATTTCCGCACAGCGTCGTGATCTCCTCGCGGCATGCGGTGGGCAGGCGCTCGCCCCCGCGCCGCTGCGCGAGGATCGGGGTGGCCAGCACGGCGGCGGCGGAGAGAGCGAGCAGGGCTTTGGCGGCAGTCTTCATCATTTCTTCCTTTGTCCGTCGGGTCCGGCTCTGCAACGCGCGAAGCGCGCCAACCCTTCGTGCCGCGCGCCGCCCGTTCAGCTTCGGGGCCGCTTTGCTGAAGTTGGAGACACAAGAGACACTGTCCTGGAACCAAAAACCGCCTCCCCTCCACGCCCGCAAAGCCAGGGCCTGCGCGGCAAGGCAGGCGCGCCCTGCGCGGGGCGGGCGGAAAGCGCGGGACATCGCGCCAGCCTGCCCCAACCAGCCGGCGTAGGAAAGCGCGAAAGCCGTGGCGGCCCCGCTTGCCTCCGGGGCCCCAAACGCCTAGGCCCCGCGCCGCCAGACTTACGTCCAGCAGATATCGAAGGATAGCAATGGCCAACGTCACCGTGATCGGCGCCCAGTGGGGCGATGAGGGCAAGGGCAAGATCGTCGACTGGCTCGCCAGCCGCGCCGATGTGGTGGTGCGCTTTCAGGGCGGGCACAATGCCGGCCACACCCTGGTGATTGACGGCAAGACCTACAAGCTCTCGCTGCTGCCTTCGGGCATCGTTTCGGGGACGCTGTCGGTGATCGGCAACGGCGTGGTGCTCGATCCCTGGGCGCTGCGCGACGAGGTTGCCAAGGTCGAAGCGCAAGGGGTGGCGATCACCGCCGAGAACCTTGCGATTGCCGACAACTGCCCGCTGATCCTGCCGCTCCACCGCGATCTCGACGCGTTGCGCGAAACCGCGGCGGGCAAGGGCAAGATCGGCACCACCGGGCGCGGCATCGGCCCGGCCTATGAAGACAAGGTCGGCAGGCGCGCGATCCGGGTGTGCGACCTTGCGCATCTCGACACGCTGGAGCCGCAGCTTGATCGCCTCTGCGCGCACCATGACGCGCTGCGCGCCGGCTTCGGCCAGCCCCCGGTTGACCGCGCCGCGCTGCTCGAAGAACTGCGCGAGATTGCGCCTTTCGTGCTCAGGTTCGCCCAGCCGGTGTGGAAGCGGCTGAAGAAGGTGCGCCGGGCGGGTGCGAAAATCCTGTTCGAGGGCGCGCAGGGCGTGCTGCTCGATGTCGATCACGGCACCTATCCCTTCGTCACCTCCTCGAACACGGTGAGCGGCACGGCGGCGTCTGGCTCGGGCCTCGGCCCCAATTCGACCGGCTTCGTGCTCGGTATCGTCAAGGCCTACACCACCCGCGTCGGCTCCGGTCCGTTCCCGACCGAGCTGGAAGACGAGATCGGCCAGCGCCTCGGCGAGCGGGGCCATGAATTCGGCACCGTCACCGGCCGCAAGCGCCGCGTGGGCTGGTTCGATGCGGTGCTGGTGCGCCAGTCCTGCGCGATTTCCGGCGTCACCGGCATCGCGCTCACCAAGATCGACGTGCTCGACGGGCTGGAGAAGGTCAAGATCTGCACCGGCTACCGCCTGCGCGGCAAGGTCTATGACTACCTGCCCAGCCATTCTGCCGATCAGGCGGCGTGCGAGCCGATCTACGAGGACATGCCCGGCTGGAGCGAGAGCACCGCAGGCGCGCGCAGCTATGCCGATCTGCCCGCCAATGCGATCAAGTACATCCAGCGCATCCAGGAGCTGATCGAATGCCCGGTGGCGCTGGTTTCGACTAGCCCGGAGCGTGACGACACGATCCTGATGCGCGATCCCTTCGTCGACTAGGCCCTTCGTGGATTGATTGCTGGGCCGCCAAGGGGTTATCCTCGGCACCATGCAACGCCTCACCCTGCTGCCGCTGCTGGCGCTCGCCGCCTGCGCGGGTCCGCCGCCCAAGGTGGCCGAGGGGCCGTCTGCCGCCCGGCCGGAGCTGGAGCGCAAGGCCGCGCGGATCGTGCCCGAGCGGCGCTTTGCCCATGTCGATTACCTGCTGGTCGACAAGTCCGAGCGGCTGATGATCGGCTATGCCGCGGGCCAGCCGGTCAAGGTGTGGCGGGGGCTGCAATTCGGCGATCAGCCGCAGGGCCACAAGCGCTTCGCGGGCGATGAACGCACGCCCGAGGGGCGCTATTATATCGAAGGCCGCAATCCGCGCAGTGCCTATCATCTCAGCCTCAAGATTTCCTACCCCAACGCCGCAGACCGGGCCTATGCCGCGCAGTATGGCCGTTCGCCGGGGGGCGATATCTTCCTCCACGGCCAGCCCAACGGCCTTCCCTTCGGGCGCCTGCCGGGCGACTGGACCGACGGCTGCATCGCCCTTGCCAACGACGAGATCGAGGAATTGTGGCGCATCGTGCCAGATGGGACGGTGATCGAGATAAGGCCCTGATTTGTCGCGCGGCCAGCCGGGCGCAGAGGTTCCGGTTCTCTGTCCGCCCCGGCTCCCCGCCCGGCCTCCAATTGCACCACCATTGTGTGGTGGCCGGGTGAGGCGGCTGGGCGCAGGTCTGACCCGGACAGGTAGTTATACTTGACCTGATCCGGTTTTGTTCTATTCTCGTTCCAGCCTTGTTGGAGTTCGAGTCGATGCTCACTGACACCTCTCCCCCTGCCGATTTTTCCTATGACATGGCGCAGGACGGCGCGGGCCTGCCCGCGCGGGTGGCGATCTATGGCGAGGATGCGGCGCTGCGCAAACAGATCGCCGCCGATCTCGGCGGGGCGGGGTTCCGCACCATCGACGGCGGCAGCATCGCCGCGCTGATCGAAGGGCCGATCGCGCTGCTGGGCGATGTGGTGCTGGTCGATTGTCCGGTGGCGGGCAGCCGCGGGATGGACGGGCTGATGCTCGCCGGCCTCGCGCGGCTCGACATGCGGGTGGCGCGTTCGGGGGCGAAACTGATCGTCTCGACCAACCTTGCGGGGTTGGATGATGTCTTCGCCGTGCTTGACCAGTCGACTCCGCAGATTCTGGTCGATCCCGGCCGGGCCGAGCGTATTGTCGCGGTTGCCCGGACGATGGGCGAAGCGGGCGCGGCGCGGGTGCGGGAATTGGCCGAGGAAGACCGGCTGACGTTGCTGCGGCTGTCCCAGCAGGTCGAGGCGATTGCGCGCTCGCTTGACCGGATCTCGCGGCCCGATCCGCGCGCGGCGCGGCCGATCGACAGCGTCCGGCGCGATACGCCGGGTATGGCCGGCGTTTCCGCCAAGGGCTTCGTCACCCCCGCCGGCCAGCCACCCCTGCCCGATCCGCGCGTGGTGCGGCAAGTGATCGCCAACCGCCAGGCGCGTGCGCGCTTCTTCGATGCCGAACTGTTCGGCGATCCGGCCTGGGACATGCTGCTCGATCTCACCGCCGCGCATGGCGAAGGCGTGCAGGTCTCGGTCACCTCGCTGTGCATCGCCGCTGGCGTGCCTGCGACCACGGCGCTGCGCTGGCTGACCCAGATGGTCGAAACCGGGCTGTTCGTGCGGGTGCCCGATCCCTCCGACAGACGCCGGGCCTTCATCGCGCTGTCCGACCGATCGCTGACGGCGATGGCAGGCTATTTTGCGAGCCTGCGCGGTCCGGTGACGCTTGCGGCCTAGCGGTCTTCAGGGCCGGTAGCGCAGCACCAGCGTCAGGCCAGCTTGCGCTGCGCCCGAGGGTGCGTGCGCATCCCATCGCCGCCGCGTCGCATCGGCGCGGGCGCGGGCGAGGATTGCGGGCGGAACCGGCCCGTCGAGCAGCAGCACATCCGCCTCGCCCAGCAGCCGCGCCTGCTTCAGCGTCAGGTCTTCAGGGTCCGCGCTGGCGAGGATGATCTGCGCCATCCTGGGCTCCGGCGCAGCGGTGCTGCCCGTCGCCCAGTCCGCCACCCGCTCATGCGCCTGCGGATCGAACGGATCGAGCACGCCGCCTTCGCGCAGCGCCGCATCGACCGCGCGCCGCCGCTCGGCCCCGTCCGGAAAACGCGCCCGCAGCACGGGGCGCGCCGCGTCCAGCGCCTTGGCCAGCAGCCCCAGCGTCTCCGGCAGCACCCGTTCGAGCCGAAGCCGGACGTGCTTGGCCAGCCCCGCCGAGGCTCCGCCAGTGCCGATCGCCACCAGCAGCGGATCGCGGTCGAGAATGCTCGGCGTGGTGAAGTCGCATAGCTCGGGCCGGTCGACGACATTGACCAGCATCCCGGCACAGCGGGCATTGATCGCCGCGACCTCGCACGCCCGCGCATCGTCATAGGCGATGAAGGCGAGCCGCACGCCCTCGTCGATCGCGCGGGCGAGATCGTCCACCACCACGCCGCCCGCGCGCTCCACCAGCCGCCGCTTGGGCTCGGCCGACGGCCCTTCACCCAGCACCAGCACCTGTTGCCCGGCGATCCGGTGAAACAGCGGCAGGCTGGCGATCTGGCTCATGCGCGGCTCAGGCGAGCCATTCCGGCACGCGCTCGGCGTCCATGATCGCGCCCGCCTCGATCCGGTCGGCGACCACGGCGAACCTGTCGCCATCGACCAGCACTTCGGCGACAAAGCCGCGCGAATTGTAGGAGGAGGCCATGGTCGCGCCATAGGCTCCGGCGGTGCGGAATACCGCGAGATCGCCCGCCTGGAGCGCATCGCATGTCCGGCCCATCGCGAAGGTGTCTCCCGTCTCGCAGATCGGCCCGACGATATTGGCGGTCATCTGTGCGCCGCGGGGTTCGACCGCCTCGAAATGGTGATAGGCCCCGTAGAGCGCCGGACGGGCGAGATCGTTCATCGCCGCATCGACGATCACGAAGGGATCCTTGATCCCGCGCTTGACCCTGATCACGCGGGTCAGCAGCACCCCGGCATTGCCCGCGATCACGCGGCCCGGTTCGAAAATCAGCTTCACGCCCCAGTCCCGCGTCACCCGCGCCACCATCGCGCCATATTCGGCAGGCTGGGGCAGCACCTCGCCCACGCGGTAGGGCACGCCAAGCCCGCCGCCGAGATCGACATGGGTGATGGTGTGGCCCGCCCCGCGCAAGCTGGTCACCAGCGCGCCGAGCTTTTCAAAGGCGGTCTCCAGCGGTGCGAGATCGGCGAGCTGGCTGCCGATATGCACCGCCACACCGCGCAAGGCCACCCCCGGCAGGCCCGCCAGCTTGCCGAAGATCTGCCCCGCCGCGCTGATCGGCACGCCGAACTTGTTGTCGGCCTTGCCGGTCGAGATCTTGTCATGGGTGCCCGCATCGACATCGGGATTGATGCGCAAGGTGCACTGCGCGGTCATCCCGCGCGCGGCGGCGATCGCGGCAAGCTCGACGCCCTCTTCCTCGCTCTCGATGTTGAACTGGCCGATCCCGGCGTCCAGCGCGGCGACCATTTCGGCCGCGGTCTTGCCGACGCCCGAAAAGACGATCATCTCCGGCGCGATTCCCGCCGCCAGCGCACGGCGCATCTCGCCCACCGATACCACGTCTGC
This sequence comes from Erythrobacter tepidarius, assembly GCF_002155695.1. Classification (GTDB taxonomy): domain Bacteria; phylum Pseudomonadota; class Alphaproteobacteria; order Sphingomonadales; family Sphingomonadaceae; genus Erythrobacter; species Erythrobacter tepidarius. The sequence goes on along the minus strand of NZ_MUYJ01000002.1, from coordinate 9,717 downwards.
GCCCATGCCCTGGCCTTGCAGCACCTTGAGCACGGCAAGGTTCGGATTGGACTTGACCGCGAAGGCGATGAGCTTGTCCGGCACATCGGCCAGCGCCTCGCGGAACACCCGCGCGTGGCGTTCCAGCGTCGCGCGCGAATAGACATAGACAGGGGTGCCGACGGCCTCTGCAATCCGCGGCAGCGGCACGTCTTCGGCGTGCATCACGCCGTTTCTGAGAGTGAAGTGGTCCATGGTTCTTTTCGTTATTCGGGCGGCAGATCGAAGGGATCGTCCTGCCGTTCTTCCGAACGGCGGCGCAGTTCGACGCTGCGCTCGGGCGCGGCAAGCGCGTCGCGGCGCAGCAATTCATCGGCGCTCGGCGCAGTGCTGGCCCCGTGCGGAGCAACCGGCAGGCGGGCACCGGCGGGCGGGGTGAGCGGCGCGCGCGCACCGCAGGCAGCCAGCAGCATCGCAACGACAAGCAGGATAACAGGCCGCATCATTCCTCCATTCCCAGCGCTGCGCGGGCGCGGGCCACCTGCCAACGGACCTGATCGGGCGCGGTTCCGCCATAGGAGGCCCGCGCCGCGACCGAGGCATCCACCGACAGCGCAGCATAGACGCTTTCGTCGATCCGCGGATCGATTGCCTGAAGATCGGCGAGCGGCAGTTGGTCGAGCGCCACGCCGCGGTTCTCGGCCAGCTTCACCGCGCTCCCCGTGATGTGGTGCGCCTCGCGGAACGGGATGCCGCGCGCGCGCACCAACCAGTCGGCAAGGTCGGTGGCGGTGGCATAGCCGAGTTCGGCCGCGGCGCGCATCCGGGCCGTGTTGAAGCTGCTGCCGGCGATCATGCCCGTCATCGCCGCGATCGCCAGTTCCATCAGGCTCGCGGCCTCGAACACCGGCGGCTTGTCGTCCTGCATGTCCTTGGAATAGGCGAGCGGCAGGCCCTTCATGGTGATCATCAGGCTGGTCAGCGCGCCGATCACCCGGCCCGAATGCCCGCGCACCAGTTCGGCGGCATCGGGGTTCTTCTTCTGCGGCATGATCGACGAGCCGGTCGAGAGGCTGTCGGGCAGGCGGATGAAGCCGAAGGGTTGGCTGGCCCACAGGATCAGCTCCTCGGCAAGGCGCGAGAGGTGGAGCGCGGTGGTCGAGCAGCACCACAGGAAATCGAGCGCGAAGTCGCGGTCGGAGACCGAATCGAGCGAATTGGCGGTCGGGGCGTCGAAGCCGAGCGCGGCGGCGGTCGCATCGCGGTCGATCGGAAAGCCGGTTCCGGCCAGCGCAGCGCTGCCCAGCGGACATTCGTTCATCCGCGCGCGCGCATCGGCAAGGCGCGAACGGTCGCGCCGCAGCATCTCGTAATAGGCCATCAGGTGGTGGCCGAGGGTGACCGGCTGCGCGGTCTGCAAGTGGGTGAAACCGGGCATGATGCTGTCGGCGTGCTCGCCTGCGCGGGTGACCAGCGCCCGTTGCAGCCGGGCGAGGCCTTCGTCCATCCGGTCTAAGGCGGCGCGCACCCACAGGCGGAAATCGGTCGCCACTTGGTCATTGCGGCTGCGCGCAGTGTGGAGGCGCCCGGCGGCAGGGCCGATCAGTTCAGCGAGCCGCGCCTCGGTGGTCATGTGGATGTCTTCGAGATCCCAGTTCTCGGGCACGCCATTGGCTTCGTATTCGGCGGCCACCGCATCAAGCCCGGCGCTGATCGCCTGCGCGTCCTTGGCTGGGATGATGCCGCTTGCGCCGAGCATCGCGACATGGGCCTTGGAGGCGGCGATATCCTCGCGCCAGAGCGCCTTGTCGAACGGGATCGAGGCGTTGATTTCGCGCATGATGGCGCTAGGGCCATCGGCGAAGCGGCCGCCCCACATCGCGTTGGTCGCGGCCCCCTGACTGGAGCCTGTCATGTCCCGCTCATCCTTCATCCTGGCACTGCCGCTCTTGCTGCTGGCGGCCTGCGATAGGCCCGCCGACGCGCCAGCGCAACCGGCTGAGACGGGCGCTGCGGCCAAGGCGGCGGCCGGCGTGGTCGAGCGCCGCTTTGCCGGCACGCCGCTGCCGGCGATGCAGTTCACCGATCCGGAGGGCAGGACGCTCGATCTCGCGGTGCAGGACGGGCCGGTGCTGCTCAACCTGTGGGCCACCTGGTGCGCGCCCTGCGTGATCGAAATGCCGCAGCTCGATGCGCTCGCGGGCGAGCTGGAGGGCGAGGTCAGGGTCATCACCGTCAGTCAGGACATCCGCGGTGCCGAGGTGGTGACGCCGTTCTTCGCCGAAAAAGGCTTCACCCGGCTCGAGGCCTGGCTCGATCCCGAAACCCGGCTTTCGGCGCAGTTCAGCCCCGAAGGCGTGCTGCCGCTGACGATCCTGTTCGATCCAGCGGGCAAGGAGGTGCTACGGGTGACGGGCGGCTATCAATGGGACAGCCCCGAGGCCATCGCGCTGATCCGCGACAGCCTCAAGCCCGCCCGGCGCTGAGGCGGAGGAGGCAGGCAGCTGACCGGCCCGCGCGCGGATTTCGGCACCGTCTTGCGCGCCTTCGCCGGCGCGTCCTGCGCGCCGCGGCCGAAGGTCTAGAGCGTCGCGGTCTGTCCGCCGTCGACCTTGATCGCGCTGCCGGTGATGAAACTTGCGCGCGGGGAGGCGAGGAAGGCGGCGATGTCGCCGAACTCCTCTGGCCGTCCGAGCCGCCCCGCCGGGATCGCCGCGACCGAGCGGGCGGTGACCTGCTCGGCAGTAAGGCCCTGCGCTGCCGCCATGCCGGCGTGCAGGCTGGCAAGGCGATCGGTGGCGATCTGGCCGGGCAACAGCAGGTTGACCGTCACCCCGTCGGCAGCGACCTCGGCCGCCAGCGTCTTGCACCACGTGGCCAGCATCGCGCGCACCGCGTTGGAGAGCACGAGGCCGGGGATCGGGGTGACGAGACTGGTCGATGCCACGGCGAGAATCCGTCCGTAGCCGCGCGCGCGCATTCCCGGCAGCAGCGCCTGCGCGAGCGCGATCTGGGTGTTGAACATCCGCCCCATCACCGCCGCAAATGCATCCGGCCCGGTGCTCACGGCCGTCCCCATCGGCGGACCGCCGCTGTTGAGCACGAGAATATCGAGCGCCGCGCCGTCGAGCGCGGCAAGGATCGCCTGCGCGGCGCCGGGATCGTCGAGATCGGCGATGATGTGGCGCTCGCCCGGATTGCCCGAGCGCGCCACGGTCGAAACCTCTGCGCCTTCGGCCGCGAGACTTTCGGCAATCGCGCGGCCCAGCCCCTTGCTCGCGCCGAGCACCAGCGCCTTCTTGCCTGCGAGCCCAAGATCCATCGCCACGATCTCCCGTTCCGGCGTGCTGCGCGTGGTGGGCGGTGACGGGCTCGAACCGCCGACCCTCTCGGTGTAAGTCTGTGAAATAATATTGTCAATAGATATCATTAAATATCAAAATCAAGGCATTTTACGACGTAAAATATTGATTTTAAGTCACTTTTATGCTACACGTCATCTCGCCAGAGATCACCCTAATCCGCGCTCTGCGGATACACGGCTGGATACACGAGGAGACATAGTGATGGGCGCATCGCGGCTCAAACCGCTCACAGTCAAAGAAATCCAGAAGCTGACGGCGACCCCGCCATCGACAATTAAGCACAGGTCCTTGGGCGGCGTGCCGGGCTTCGTCTTGGTCCACACTCCAGCCGGCTACACTGGGTACGGGTTGATCTACCGGGCTGGGGGTGAACGTAAGAAGCTGACCCTTGGCAGCACGAAAATGCTGTCCCTAGGCGAAGCGCGCAAACTCGCTGGGCAGTTCCGGGCCAAGGTAGAGGCTGGCTACGACCCCCACGGCGAGAGGCTGGAGAAGCGGCGCCAGGAGCTTGAGCAGCGCCGGCTAGAAGAACAACGCCTCAAGCTCGATGTGGAGCGGATGTACGCGAAGTACATGGATCTGGTGGGAAGCCAGTTGCGCAGCCGGCGCGAGAAAGAACGCATTTTCCGGATGTATATCCTCCCGTACGTGCAGGGCCTATGTGTGACTGAGATCATGAAGAACCACGCACTCGAAGCGATTGACGCTCTCGTCGCTCGCGGCCGACGTCCCATGGCCGACAAGGTTCGTCAGGAAGGCTCCGCATTCTTCGAGTGGCTCATCGAGCGCGATCACGTCGACCGCAACGTGTTTGGCCGCATCCGCAAAATGAAGAACGTCAAGACGATCCGCAGGCGCGTGCTTTCCGATCAGGAAGTCCGGGCCATCTCGCACGCCAGCGAGACGGAGGGGCGTTGGAGCTGCTGGATCAAACTCCTCATCCTTACAGGATGTAGAAACATGGAGGTGCGCGGCGCGTCGTGGTCGGAATTCGATTTCGAGGCTCGTCTTTGGACTATCCCTGCCGAGCGCTACAAGAATGGGCTCCCCCACACGATCTACCTTACGGATGCCATATTGGAGGTTCTGGACGCGGTTCCGCGGTTCAAGGATGTCGATCTTCTATTTCCCGCTGTGGGCAACGCGAACAACCCGATGTCGGGCGACCAGAAGATGAAGGACAGGATCGATAAGCTAGTGCGCAAAAGCATGGCGGAGGCTGGGGCGCCTGAGCCCGACAACTGGTGCGTGCACGATTTCCGCCGGACGATTGCCACAGGGCTGCAGCGTCTTGGGTTTCGGCCGGACATTGCCGACCAGGTTATTGGGCACGTTGGTTCGACCCGGCGCGGCGCAGGCGTCCACTATCTCCATCACGGTTACGATGAGGAAAGAAAGCAGGCGCTAGAAGTCTGGTCTCAGCACATTATCAAGGTGATACGTGGCGATGACGAAGGGCAACAAGGATCCGGCGCGCGGGAGCAGTAAGCCCAGCAAGAGTATACCCGACTTCATGATTCCGGACAGTGACGAGCACCGCCGACAATCCCTTACGGAGAATATAGATCTTTGGGTTGATGCGGCGACCTATGGCAGCCTCAGCGCCGGTGACTGGGAAGATCGATTGTCACTCATAATGATGGCCAAGGAAGTTACCGAGGCTGCCCGAGCTGCGCAGTGGTCCGATGCGGTCGGTAGGACGCATGTGGAGCTGGGATTGGCAGATAGGTCTGGCCAACGAAATAGCCACGATGAGCTCGCTCGTTCGTTCTATCTTCGGACCGCGTTGCTGCACCTCTTGGAGATCGTCGAAGCGCCTCAACACTTTAAGGATGACGTGTCGAGATGGCTTGATCACAAGATGCCCAAGAATGCGCCCAAGAGAGGAGCCGTTCAGCGGGTCTTGATCGAGCAGCCTGAGCTCGCAGGGCAACTTGCTCAGCTAGCCAAAGAAGCTGCTTGCAGTCGGCGCCTTGTGGATCGCTATCTTAAGGAGGGGAGCGTTCAGCTGATGCCGTAGTTGGACACTAAAGGGTTTGTGTCCATGCTCTCTGCTGTTTTTATGTGTAAGCCGCCGATGGGCGGTGAGTATCAATGCTATGAAATAAAATAGCATTTTTGTCGTCTCCTGTCGGCAACAGAACAGGAGAAAGACTATGATGAACGAACAGAAACGGCCCATCCGCTTCATCAGACTGGAGGAGGTGAAGGCGCGAACTGGTCTCTGTGCAATGACGATCTATCGCATGGAGAAGGACGAAGCATTCCCCCAGCGTCGGAAGATCGGCAAACATGCCGTCGCGTGGGTCGAAGCCGAAATCGATGATTGGTGCGAAAAGCGCGCCTCGGGTGAACCGTGGGGAGGCGAGCAGTGATCGCCGAGACCCCCGTGTTGACGCCGCTCCAGGAGCTTGCGTTGCAACTGCTCCGCAGAGGTTACCATCCACTCGCGCTGCCGCTAGGCAGCAAGGCTCCAGGAGCCCCAGGTTGGCAAAACAGGCTACCTACCGAGGAATCTCTGATCCGCGACTTCCAAGTTCAGCGGAACATAGGGTTGCTGCAGGGTGTTCCGGCTCCCGACAACACCTTCCTGGTGACCATCGATATCGACATTGATGACCACCCCCTGATGACTTGTGTGGGGAGGGCCATTGGTCGAGATGTACCCACCAAGAGGGGCAAGAAGGGGGCGTCGTATCTCGTCCGTGGAGTCGGCGAGATCAAATCGCAGACCCTTCATGATTATCGTGGCGGGAAGAAGCGGCCGGCAGGCGATATTCTCGCAAAAGGGAAACTCACGGTCATTCCCCCCTCAACTCACCCCGACACGAAGTTACCATATCAATGGGTCAACGATCTGACGCCGCTATCCGTTCGCTACGAGGAGCTGCCGCTCATAAGCGAGGCCACAATCGATGAGATCAAGGTCTTTCTGCGAGATGATAACAACCCGATCGCTGCGCTAAACGACATGGTCTGGAAGGGCGTGGGCGGGGGAGGAAACACGCACGACACGTGCGTGAGCGCAGTTGCGAGCATGGTCGCCCGCGGCTGGCCAGACGATGCCATCATTGCCCGCATCCGCCGTGCGAAACGCGAAGCCTGCGAGGACGCCGGTGAAGCCTACAACTGGCCGAAAGACTTGCAGACCATTCAGGAGTGGATCGATAGCTCCCGCGAGAAGCAGTTCGGCTCGCGGAGATCGAAATCTAAGCCTTCGCACGGTGAGCTCGCCAATTTCGTCGTCGCCAAACATGGCAGCATTATTCGCCGCGATAGGGGGCGGCGGGACTGGTGCGTGTTCAACGGCAAGTTCTGGGGGGAGGGGGCGACCGAGGAGGTGAAGACCCTCATCCGATCGTGCTTGCCCGACGAGCAAGTGTTCAAGGGCACCATCGATGGCATTGAAGGTGTGATGCGGCTCTACCCAGAACTTTCTGTCGAACCTGACCGCTGGGACGCCCACAAACACCTGTTGAACTGCCCTGATGGAACGTACGATCTGCGGACGGGAGAGCGGCATGATCACGATCCGGGTAACCACATCACCAAGATCACACGAGTTTCCCCGCGGTTCGACTACCAGGAAAGCCGGTGGCTCAAGGCGATCGATACTTGGTTCGGCGGCGATCCCGTGGAGATCGAGTACATCCAGACCCTCTTCGGCTTGTTTCTGACCGGCGAAACCCGCGACGAGTGCGTCGCCATGTGGATCGGCAAGAGCGGTGCGGGCAAAACCAAGATGACCGACATCATGGGCTACATTCTGGGCGATTATGCCCAGACGGCGACCGACACCGCATTCCTCGAGGTCCGCTACCACCCTCACCAGGAAGAGGTGGCCCGGATGCGGGGCAAGCGGCTGGTCTTCATCCACGAGGTTGAGGGCTACCTGAACCTTAGGCGGGTCAAATCTATCGCGTCGGGCGAAGCGGTTTCAGCCAGCTTCAAAGGTAAAGACAGCTTCGAATTCCGGCCCGAAGCGAAGATCTGGTTTGTTGGCAACGAGGCCCCGCCTACCAAATCGTCGGGTCGTGAGTTGCAGCGCCGGTTCCACGTCTACGAGTTCATGCGCCAAATCGAAGAGAAGGATATGGACCTCAACCTCGGGGCCAAGCTCCAGGAGGAGGCTGACCAAATTCTTGGTTGGGCCATTGATGGCGCCAAGAGCTACTATAGGGACGGTCTCGTTCGGTCGCCGCACGTGGTCGAGTCCACCAAGCGGTACTTCGCTGACGCTGACATTGTCGAACAGTGGATCGAGGAGCGTTGCATCGTCGAAGCCGGCGCTTCTGAGATAGTCGCCAACCTGTTTGATAGCCACAACATGTGGGCTGATGAATGCGGAATCCGACATAAGCTGGACAAGGGGCGGCTCTCACAGCGGCTTAAAGCAAAGGGATTTGCCCTAGAGCGCAAGGTTAAGTTGGCCAGCTCGAAGAACTTGCGCCTCGCATGGGCGAAGCAGCCTGCCTCGAGCACGGGGCCGGGGTCGCGTCCTTCGCGATAGAGGTCGTTGTAGCCGCTATAGGCATCGGCCTGTAGGATCCCGGACCAGCCTGCGAGATGGGCTTGCGGGTGCTCGCCGCGCCGATCGCGCGAGTAGTGGAACAGCGCCGCCGGTGGATCAGACCCGGCGAACGGCCGATCATCGCGGACGTAGACCCATAATCGGGCCACATCGGTCTTGCCCTTGGCCATGACCGGCACGGTGGTATCGTCGCCGTGGATGCGGTCTGCAGCCAGAACGTGCGCCTCGATCAGCTTGTAGATCGGCATCAGCGCGTGAGCAGCGGCGCCGACCTGATCGGCCAGGGTCGAGAGACTGAGCGGCACGCCTTCGCGAGCGAACCGCTCGGCCTGACGGTTGAGGGGCTGATGCTGCCCATACTTCTCGAACAGCAGCATGGCGAGAAAGCTGGGCCCGGCCCATCCGCGGGGCACCACATGGAAAGGAGCGGGGGCCTGAGCGATCTTCTCGCAGTCCCGGCACGCAAACTTCTCCCGGACCGTCTGGATCACCTTCCACGAGCGCGGGATGACCTCGAGCGTCTCGGTGACGTCCTCGCCGAGCTTGGACAGCCGGTCCCCACCGCAGGCCGGGCAGGAACAGGGGGCAGGCACCACCACGCGCTCGCGGGGGAGGTGCTCGGGGAACGGCTTCCTTGCCGGGCGCTTGCGCTCGAAGGCAGTGACCGTGGTGGTCTTCGCTGCCGCTTCCTCGGCAATCAGATCGTCCTCGGTGGCGTCAGCCTCGAGCTCTTCGAGCTGCAGCTCCATCTGACCCAGCAGGCGTCGGCTGCGCTCGGCGCTGGGGCCATACTGCTCGCGCTTCAGCTTGGCGATCTGCAGCTTGAGGTGAGCGATCAGCGCCTCGATGGCGCTCTGGTGGGCCATGGCGTTGGCGAGCTTGGCCGTGGCAGTGGCAGCGTTCTGCTCGGCCTCCTCGGCTCTGCGGGCCATCGTCGCCACCAGCGCCTTGAGCGCTTCAACGTCGTCTGGCAGGGGCGAGATGGCGGCTTCCACAGGAGAGATGGAATCATGTTCCACCCTCTGCCGCAAGGGCAAAACACCGCCTTGCGACGATTATCCTGCGCTCTGCGGCCGCCACGTATACTGGGGGTTCCTCCAGTCGATCCCCTCCAGCAGGCAGGCCAGCTGCGAGGGGGTCAGCGACACCGTTCCCTCCTTGGCCGACGGCCATACGAACCGGCCCTTCTCGAGCCGCTTGGCGTAGAGCGACATGCCGATCCCGTCGTGCCATATGATCTTGATCAGCGAGCCCGCGCGGCCGCGGAATACGAACAGATCCCCGCCATGCGGATTACGCTTCAGGCCCTGCTGCACCAGCAGTGCCAGGCCCTGCATGCCCTTCCTCATATCCGTGTGGCCCAGCGCGATCCACACCCGCGCGCCGGAAGGGATCATCGCAGAGCCTTCAGCGCGGCAGCGACCAGCGCCGGCGATGCCGCAGCGAAAACGCTCAGCCGCTTGCCGCGTGGCAGGTCGATGATCATCGCCGGGTGCTCGGCAGCGCTGACCGGCACCGCGTCCCCGTCGATCACCGCTTCGGCGAATACCGGCGTGGGAAGCGCATCCGGCGCCTCGGCCTCCTGCGCCGCGCCTGCATCGAGCAACTTGCGCCGCCAAGTGTAGATCAGCGCCGAGGAGATATCGTGCCGCCGACACACCTCGGCAACGCAGGCGCCAGGCGCGAACGCCTCGGAAAGGATCCGCAGCCGTTCTTCCTCGCTCCACCGGCGCCGCCGCTCCGGCCCCGAAAATACCGTCACCTGACCCATCGACCACTCCTAAGCGCGCTCAAAAGAGCACGCTAAAGAGCGCTCGCTACCTACCCGCGCAAGGCGGCCCC
>NZ_MUYJ01000029.1 GCF_002155695.1 Erythrobacter tepidarius | reverse complement strand
ACCTCATCAGCAAGCAGAATACCGGTTCGGGCGTATGGGCGGACACCGCTTATCGCTCGAAGAAGAACGAGGCGTTCCTCGAGCGGGGCATGTTCAAGAGCCACATCCACCAGAAGCGCACGCCGCGTCGGCCGCTGCCCAAACACATCGCCAGAGCCAATGCCAAGCGCTCCGCTGTGCGCTCGGCGGTCGAGCACGTGTTCGCATGTCAGAAGCACCGCATGGGGCTGTTCATCCGCACCATCGGCATCGCCAGAGCCCGGATCAAGATCGGCATGGCCAACCTTGCCTATAACTTCCAGCGCCTCGCCTGGCTCGAGGGGCAAGGTGCGCCTGCATAGCGCGAAAACGGACTGCTGAGCGGCACTCAGGCCCCGAAAACCGCGGAAACCAGGCCGAAAAGGCCAGCCTTCACGCACAAAAGACCGCGATCAGACCATCCGCGCCCTCATCAGGCCGAAAACAGCAGGTTCTTCGAGGTGTCCAATTCTCATCATCTCTGTTTCTCCATCCACCTCAAAAAAAGGGGTGCGATGGGCCTAATCCACGGAACGTGGGGCTGCATGCCGTGATCACGGGATGCGCGAAGGTGAGCCAGCATCACCTGGAGACAATGCTCCCGACCGAACAGCCGTTCGCCGAGCTCGCCGCGAAAATCGCGGGCGCTGGAGAATTCGGGCTGAAAGCTGATCGGCTGCTAATGGCAAACGCAGCCATTTAGGTGCCAACCCGGGAAAGGCAGCAAAGTCCCAAATGCGGTCTTGCAGGCCCGGTGTATGGCCTTGTCCGCTTGTGGGAGGCGACAGTTGGACACCTCGAAAAACCCTCGCCTTTGATGCGCTGATCTGATTCACTCTGCGCTGCGATGAGCGGAGGCGATGATGGTTGGTCAGCCGGGTTTCTTTGATTTGTCGGATCGGTATGCGGCGTTGAGCGCGGCGGGCGATCCGCTGGAGCGGTTGGCGGGGGTGGTGGATTTTGAAGTGTTCCGCGGGCCGCTGATCGTGGCGCTGAGGCGGAGCGATCGTGGCAAAGGCGGCCGGCCGCCGTTCGATCCGGTGATGATGTTCAAGATCCTGGTGCTGCAGGCGCTCTACTCGCTCTCGGACGAGGCGGCAGAGTTCCAGATCAAGGACCGGCTCTCGTTCCAGCGGTTCCTGGGGTTAGGGCTCGATGGCAAGGTGCCTGATGCCACCACGGTGTGGCTGTTTCGTGAGCAGCTTGTGAAGGCCAAGGCGATCGACAAGCTCTTTGCGCGCTTCGATGCCGTGCTGACCGATCGCGGCTATCTGGCGATGGGCGGGCAGATCATCGATGCGACCGTGGTGCCGGCGCCCAGGCAGCGCAATAGCGATGAGGAAAAGGCCGCGATAAAGGAGGGCAAGATCCCGGAGCGCTGGAAGGAGAAGCCCGCCAGGATCCGCCAGAAGGACCGCGATGCGCGCTGGACGGTCAAATACTCCAAGGCGAAGGTGAAGGAGGGTGCTGATCCTGCGGCGTTCAAGCCGGTCGATCTTGCCATCCCGATGTTCGGCTACAAGAACCACATCGGCATCGACCGGGCGCATGGGCTGATCAGGACCTGGGATGCCAGCGCGGCCAACGCCCATGACGGGGCGCGGCTGCCAGACCT
>NZ_MUYJ01000028.1 GCF_002155695.1 Erythrobacter tepidarius | reverse complement strand
CCCCAGCTGGGATTAGAGCCGGGCGGTTGTTTTGCGCATCAGCGCGGTTGAAGCAATGGGCTGCGTAGCGGAGCCCGTAGGGCGTAGCGAAGCAGTCCATTGCTTATTCAGTTCGGCGGCGAACGCCGCCGGTGTTGCGTAGCCAAGGGACGAGTGCGGTCTCTCGCGGTTGTAGTCCTCGACCCAGGCAGCGATCTCGACCCGGGCATGGGCAAGGCTCATGAACAGGGTCTCGTTCAGCAGCTCGTCGCGCATGCGGCCGTTGAAGCTCTCGACGTAGCCATTCTGCATCGGCTTGCCCGGAGCGATGTAATGCCACTCCATGCCGATCTCGCCGCACCATGCGAGCACGGCATTGCTGGTAAGCTCGGTGCCATTGTCGCTGACGATCATGCCCGGCTTGCCGCGCTGGGCGATCAGCTGGGTCAGCTCGCGCACGACACGGTGCCCGGAGATCGAGGTGTCCGGCACCGCTGCCAGGCACTCTCTGGTCACATCATCGACAACGTTGAGCACGCGGAACCGCCTGCCAGAAGCTATCTGGTCATGAACAAAGTCCAGGCTCCAGCGCTGGTTCGGCAGCGCCAGCACCGGAGCAGGTGCTCTGGTGCCGACAGCACGCTTGCGGCTGCGTCGTCGCCTCACCGCCAGACCTTCCTCCTTGTAAAGCCGCTGGGTCTTCTTCCGGTTGATCGTCACGCCCTCCCGACGCAGCAGGATATGTAAACGGCGATAGCCGAACCGGCGGCGCTGGTTGGCCAGCCCACGCAGCTTCTCGCGCAGATCGGCATCATCGTCCCGTGTGGAACGGTAGCGCACGCTCTTGCGATCAGCATCGATGACACGGCACGCCCGCCGCTCGCTCATCCCATGACACGCCTGGAGATGAGCGACCGCTTCCCGCTTAGCGGCGGGCGTCACCACTTTTTTGAGAGCAAATCCTTCAGCGCCACGTTGTCCAGCATCGTGTCGGCCAGCAGCCGCTTGAGCTTCGCGTTCTCGCTCTCAAGTTCCCGCAGCCGCCGGGCCTCGGATACCTCCAGCCCGCCATACTTGGCCTTCCAGTTGTAGATCGTCGCTTCAGACACCCCGTGCCGCCGGGCCAGATCAGCGGTCTTCGCCCCCGCCTCTGCCTCCTTCAGCACCCCAATGATCTGCTCTTCTGAAAACCTCTTGCGCTTCATCGTCTGTCCTTCCTTCAGGCCAGACTCTAATCGAGCGTGGAGGAAAATCAGGGGGTCACGTCACTTCACCAGCACAAACTCTGAATTCGGCTCAGGACTTATTGCGGCAGCCAGAAGATGACGGTTGCGGCGATGCAGATGGCGGACATGAAGGTGTGGGCGCAGCGGTCATAACGGGTGTGGATCCGTCGCCAGTCCTTGAGCTTGCCGAACATGTTCTCGATCCTGTGGCGCTGGCGGTAGAGGGCGGTGTCGTGCGGGATGGGCGCCTTGCGGTTTGCCTTTGATGGGTTGCAGGCGGCGATGCCGCGCTCGGCCAAGGCATGGCGGAACCAGGCGGCATCATAGCCCCGGTCAGCGAGCAACGCCTTGGCTCCTGGGAAGGCATCGATCATCAGGGCCACCCCTTTGTAGTCGCTCATCTGCCCTTCGCTGAGCAGCATGATCAACGGGCGGCCCCTGCCATCGCAGACAGCGTGAAGCTTGGAGTTCAAGCCACCTTTGGTGCGCCCGATACGTCGGGGTAGAGCCCCTTTTTTAGCAGGCTCCCCGCCGTCCGGTGCGCCTTGAGATGGGTAGCATCGATCATCAGTTGGTCGGGCTTGCCGCCCTTGGCGGCGAGCTCGGCGAAGATACGGTTGAACACGCCCAGGCGGCTCCAGCGGATGAACCGGTTGTAGATCGTCTTGTGCGGGCCATAGGCGGGAGGCGCATCGCGCCAGCGCAGGCCATTCCTGATCACGAAGATAATGCCGCTCACGATGCG
>NZ_MUYJ01000027.1 GCF_002155695.1 Erythrobacter tepidarius | reverse complement strand
GGGGCCGCCTTGCGCGGGTAGGTAGCGAGCGCTCTTTAGCGTGCTCTTTTGAGCGCGCTTAGGAGTGGTCGATGGGTCAGGTGACGGTATTTTCGGGGCCGGAGCGGCGGCGCCGGTGGAGCGAGGAAGAACGGCTGCGGATCCTTTCCGAGGCGTTCGCGCCTGGCGCCTGCGTTGCCGAGGTGTGTCGGCGGCACGATATCTCCTCGGCGCTGATCTACACTTGGCGGCGCAAGTTGCTCGATGCAGGCGCGGCGCAGGAGGCCGAGGCGCCGGATGCGCTTCCCACGCCGGTATTCGCCGAAGCGGTGATCGACGGGGACGCGGTGCCGGTCAGCGCTGCCGAGCACCCGGCGATGATCATCGACCTGCCACGCGGCAAGCGGCTGAGCGTTTTCGCTGCGGCATCGCCGGCGCTGGTCGCTGCCGCGCTGAAGGCTCTGCGATGATCCCTTCCGGCGCGCGGGTGTGGATCGCGCTGGGCCACACGGATATGAGGAAGGGCATGCAGGGCCTGGCACTGCTGGTGCAGCAGGGCCTGAAGCGTAATCCGCATGGCGGGGATCTGTTCGTATTCCGCGGCCGCGCGGGCTCGCTGATCAAGATCATATGGCACGACGGGATCGGCATGTCGCTCTACGCCAAGCGGCTCGAGAAGGGCCGGTTCGTATGGCCGTCGGCCAAGGAGGGAACGGTGTCGCTGACCCCCTCGCAGCTGGCCTGCCTGCTGGAGGGGATCGACTGGAGGAACCCCCAGTATACGTGGCGGCCGCAGAGCGCAGGATAATCGTCGCAAGGCGGTGTTTTGCCCTTGCGGCAGAGGGTGGAACATGATTCCATCTCTCCTGTGGAAGCCGCCATCTCGCCCCTGCCAGACGACGTTGAAGCGCTCAAGGCGCTGGTGGCGACGATGGCCCGCAGAGCCGAGGAGGCCGAGCAGAACGCTGCCACTGCCACGGCCAAGCTCGCCAACGCCATGGCCCACCAGAGCGCCATCGAGGCGCTGATCGCTCACCTCAAGCTGCAGATCGCCAAGCTGAAGCGCGAGCAGTATGGCCCCAGCGCCGAGCGCAGCCGACGCCTGCTGGGTCAGATGGAGCTGCAGCTCGAAGAGCTCGAGGCTGACGCCACCGAGGACGATCTGATTGCCGAGGAAGCGGCAGCGAAGACCACCACGGTCACTGCCTTCGAGCGCAAGCGCCCGGCAAGGAAGCCGTTCCCCGAGCACCTCCCCCGCGAGCGCGTGGTGGTGCCTGCCCCCTGTTCCTGCCCGGCCTGCGGTGGGGACCGGCTGTCCAAGCTCGGCGAGGACGTCACCGAGACGCTCGAGGTCATCCCGCGCTCGTGGAAGGTGATCCAGACGGTCCGGGAGAAGTTTGCGTGCCGGGACTGCGAGAAGATCGCTCAGGCCCCCGCTCCTTTCCATGTGGTGCCCCGCGGATGGGCCGGGCCCAGCTTTCTCGCCATGCTGCTGTTCGAGAAGTATGGGCAGCATCAGCCCCTCAACCGTCAGGCCGAGCGGTTCGCTCGCGAAGGCGTGCCGCTCAGTCTCTCGACCCTGGCCGATCAGGTCGGCGCCGCTGCTCACGCGCTGATGCCGATCTACAAGCTGATCGAGGCGCACGTTCTGGCTGCAGACCGCATCCACGGCGACGATACCACCGTGCCGGTCATGGCCAAGGGCAAGACCGATGTGGCCCGATTATGGGTCTACGTCCGCGATGATCGGCCGTTCGCCGGGTCTGATCCACCGGCGGCGCTGTTCCACTACTCGCGCGATCGGCGCGGCGAGCACCCGCAAGCCCATCTCGCAGGCTGGTCCGGGATCCTACAGGCCGATGCCTATAGCGGCTACAACGACCTCTATCGCGAAGGACGCGACCCCGGCCCCGTGCTCGAGGCAGGCTGCTTCGCCCATGCGAGGCGCAAGTTCTTCGAGCTGGCCGATGTCGTAAGCTCGGCCCGCAAGAAGAGTCGCGGACAGAGCGCCGCCATGATCTATCCGATCGCGCTCGAAGCCGTGCAGCGCCTCGATGCCCTGTTCGACATCGAGCGCGGCATCAACGGCAAGAGCCCGGCCGAGCGGCTTGCAGTTCGCCAGGAACTCAGCGCGCCGCTCATGGCCGAGCTCCACACCTGGCTGACCGAGCAGGTCGCCAAGCTATCGCGCGGCCATGATCTCACCAAGGCCTGCTTCTACATGCTCAAGCGCTGGGACGCGTTCACCCGCTTCCTCGACGATGGCCGGATCTGCCTCACCAACAACGCAGCTGAGCGCGCGCTCCGCTGCATCCCGCTTGGCCGCAAGGCATGGCTGTTCTGCGGATCCGATCGCGGCGGCCAGCGTGCCGTCATCATCTACACCCTGATCCAGACCGCCAGGCTCAACGATGTCGATCCGCAGGCCTGGCTCGCCGATGTCCTCGCTCGCATCGCCGATCATCCCGCCACCAGGCTCGATCAGCTGCTGCCTTGGAACTGGCGCAAGAGTGAAGGTCTGCTATCGCAGGCGGCATGACCCGCCAAAGCGCCATCGACAGTTTTACCGAGATCGCCACGCTGCGTATCGAGCTGAACGATTCCGACCCGCTCATCTGGCGAGAGCTCGAAGTCCCAACCTCCATCACCCTCAAGGTGCTGCACGAGATCGTCCAGACCGCCATGGGATGGCTCGACTATCACCTCTGGGAGATGGTCATCGATCACCAGACCTACGGCCTGCCCATGGACGAGGACTGGGGGACCGCTCCCCGCAAGGTCGCCTCCCGCACACGACTGCGCGATGTGCTTGCTCCCGGCACTACCCGGATTCATTATGTCTATGATTTCGGCGATTACTGGGAACACAGTTTGATCATCAGGGATGTCCGAGCTGGGGATCGCTCCACGGCATATCCGCGTTTCATCGCCGGTGAGCGCAACTGCCCTCCCGAGGACTGCGGCGGCATCCCGGGGTTCTACGAAATGCTCGAGGCGAGAAACGATCCGGACCATCCAGATCACGCCGATGTCAGCGAATGGCTCGACGACTACGATCCAGACGAACTCGATGTCTTCCCGATCAACGGCATCCTCGGCCGGATCGCCGCTCGTCGTAACGCCGCAGCAAAACGCATCATCAAACCCAGTGACCGCTAACTGAAACGGGTGCGGCCTTCACCGGATGGATAC
>NZ_MUYJ01000026.1 GCF_002155695.1 Erythrobacter tepidarius | reverse complement strand
AGATGCGTGCCAAACAGGCAGCCCTTCAAGTCGCCAGCACGCAAAACGCCGGCTTTTCGAGTGGCTATCTCGTTGGCGAGGTTCTGGATGTCGTTGATGAGCGCGGTTTCGCTGGCATCGACGATCAGCTGGTACTCGTCAGCTTCAGGCAGGCTTCCGTCACCGGCTTCGATTTCACGGAGCTCAAGACGTGGCTCGATAAAGGCCGCCTTGCAGTAGTTGTAGTATTCTTCCGAGAATCTCTGCAGGAGTTCCGCCGCCATCTCCTGCCAAAGCGCAACGTTCCCAAAATCCGAGAACTCCATCTTCCCCGAAGGCACGACGACCTTGTACCAGGTCCGGTCAGTGAGCAGCGTCCTGATCATGGACTTGGAAATGTTGAGATTGTGCCAGGTGCGCTCACGCTTGAATTTCTCAAGCCGGAAGAAAAGGTCATCGTAGTCTAGGAAGTCCAGGTGACCATCCTCGAAAACGGTCTCCTCCTTGGTGCCCAGCTTGGTGCCCTTCTTGGACTCTAGAGACTGGATACGAGGATACCAATCTATCGCGACGCCCTTTTGACGTATCTTTTCTGGAACCAAGGTCAGTGCCGGCACAGCGCCGTCCCTCTTGAAATCGTACTCGCGACCGTCACCGCGCTTCTTTCGGGGGCGCAGCACCTTGAGACGCCGCCCGAAGTCGTAGGTGACCGTCAGCGGAACTGTGAAGACCTGCTTCTGATCGTTGCGGGGCAGCTCTTCTTCTTCGAGGAACTTCCGGAACCGCTCCATGAAGTCAGCCTCGATCCCGAAGACATTCAGGGTCTCGACGTACTGTATGAGTTCCGGTTGATGGGTGGGGGTGGCGAAGCCGCTGCGCTGGAGCGACCAGTCATACCCCTTTAGCCGGACGCCGCGCCCGAAAAGCTGGATAATCTGCGCACCTTCGCTCTTGCCGACATGCATCAGACCGAGGGTGCTGACGCGCCAGCAATCCCAGCCCTCGACAAAGCGCTTGGAACCGATGAGCAGATTGACCGGGGAACTGGACAGGTTGATTTGCCCGAACATCGTCTCGGCAAACTCGGATTCCAGGACCGCGACGTTGTCGAACTCCTGCTCAGCAATATGGGTCGCCAAGCCAGATGCGTCGCCGACGTTGATGAGCCCGAACGGCTTCTCCGCCTGTCCGACGCGTAGCATGATCTCGTTCTCGTCGCCCTTGATCCGGGCAATCGACAACTCACCACCGGCCCGGTTCTGAAAGAGCTTTTCGAGGATGTCGCGGAACAGGTCGCCGGGCTTCCAGCCCTCCCGAAGCATGAGCTGTTGAAGGTAGACGAACCCCCCGGCGAAGATGTCGCCGCCGTTCTCGTCGAGGAGACCGGTCTCCTGAGCGTTGCCGGTAAGGATCCGCTCGATCTCGGCGGCCGACGTACCCTCGCTCTTCAGGAACTTCGCGATGAAGGCGAGGATCTTGCCTACGTCAGAAACTGTGGCCTTCTCGGCCTTGGATCCGGTGGCCTTGGTCACGCTGGAACCGACGAAAACCCAGAGAGGCTTTTCGATGTTGTAAGGGGAATAGAGTGTCTGCTTGTCCTCGTAGAGCTTCAATTGCTGATAGAAGCTCAGAAGACATGCGGTCAGGTACGAGAACTCAAGCTGGGAGAAGGTCCGCGGAAGGTTGAAGATGCGGTAGTCCTTGCCGTAGCCGTCCTCGTAAAAGTACCGATACGAATAGTCGAACAGGATCGTCTTCGCGTAGGACGCCTCGATTTCCGGGCGCTTCGCTGCAGTAACGGCCTCTTTCAACGTCGCCGAGTACTCGAAGACGAAACCCTTCTCCGATAGGCGGGCGCGGCTTCGGAACCAGCCGTGCTCTTCCTGGCTTCCCATGCCGCGATGGGCTTCGTCGACAAGCAGCAGGTTCTGGTCGCCCAGATTGCGCGTCGCGATGACGTTGGGTCCGTCAGTGTCACCGAGCTTGGTCACCTCGGTGAAGTCCACCTGGCGCAGCCCGTTCTTGCCCGAGGACAGCAGGTCGCCGCTGTCGGTCAGCAGGCGCGACGCGACGATGTTGCTGCCCTTCATTTCCCGCGCGTGCTGCAGGGAAAGCTGCTCGTTCGGCGTGATCAGCACCGTCCGCGTCAGGTCGTGCTTGAGTGGCGACTTCGAGGCGTAGTGCCGGAATTGCAGGAAGTTGACGTGCATGAGCAACGTCTTTCCCGAGCCGGTGGCGTTCTGCAGGCAGAGCTTGTTCAGGTCGTCGAGCTCGTAGGGCGTGATCCCCGTCTCGTAGCCCGCATCGGTCCAGTACTTGTCGAATTCATCGACATAGGCGTTCAGCGAATCCAGCAGCGCCGCGCGGTCAGCGAAGAACCGGTCGAGATAGATCTCGGCGAACAGCAGCGAGAGCCACTGGTAGTACTTCCAGACGATCGGCCGGTCACGCTTCTCGTTGATCGCCAGCGTGTGGCTGACGATGTTGTGCTCGTAGCGCAGCAGGTCGGCCCGCGTGATCTCGGCACCCGCCTGCAGGTGGACGTCCAGCGCCTTGTAGAAGTGGTGCAGGTTCTCGGCCGTCATGCCCTCCGGCGCGTCCTTCACCGTCTTGGCCAGAGCCTGGACCGGCCGAAGCGTGCGCTTGCCGTCCTTGTGGTCCTTCAGCGGATCGAAGCCGAACAGGCTGACGATCCACTGGTTGAGCACCAGCTTGTGGCCGAAGGGGAGCGGCTTGATCTTGGATTTGGGCTTTCTCGCCATCGCTCAGCCCTCCACGTCCCACATCGCCTGATGGAAGGCTTCCTCGATCAGGCGCACCTTCCAGGTCTCTTCGGCTTGGCGGAGATTGGGCAGGTTGTTGGAGCCGTTCACGTAGATCACGTCGAACTCGGTGTCCTGCGCGGAAAGGCGGTACTTCCGGAACCACTCGTCCAGCATTAGGTTGTCCTGCTCGAGATCGCCGGTCAGCTTGCGCCAGACGACCAGTACCTTCTCCCGGTCGTTGTGATCGCCGGGGGTGCGCAGGGTATAGCCCTCGACCTTGCGGAAGCGCCAGGCGCCGTCATCCGTCTCCTTCAGCGTGCCATCGAGCATCAGCCGAGTGTTCGTGTCGTCCGGCAGCTCGGGATCGACCTCGCGCTTGAAGGCGGCGTCATAGCCGCGCCAGCGGTCCAGATGCTCCACATGTAGGCCGATCAGCCAGTTGAACGTCTCGACCAGGTCAACGACCTTCTCAACATACTCGTCCGTACCGGGCTTCTTGATTTTCAGCTTGTAGGCGGTGGGGTCGTCGAACCATTCGATGTTGAGAAGCGACGGGCTGCCCTTGGTTTCGAAATCAAGCCAGTAGCGGAGCATGTAGTCGCGTGCGAAGTCGGCATCCGCACCCTTAGGTAATTGCGAATGCGCCAGCGCGAGATTGTTGAGGGCATCTTCGTAGGTTTCGAGCCGAATATACTTGATTTGCTGGCTGATTCCATCCCGGGTGATAGGCTTGCCATCTTTCCAGGCCGACGAATAAACAGCCTTGATGGTCCGAGGTAGGGTCGCTCGATCAAAGTAGTCACCCATCTCAATTATCGTATACTTCCAGTTTACATCTTTGTGACGACGTCGAACTTCTATCACAGCATGCGCAGTTGTTCCGGACCCTCCAAAATAGTCCAAGACGTGAGCATCTCTCCGCCCATAGGTCTGCATCCACAGGCCATCAATCATCGTATACAGTGACTTCGGGTAATCGAATTCGCTCCCGAGTCCCATTGCATTCAGTAGATTTGTTCCATTTACACCCGCATTATAGCGCTTGTCCGTCCAGTTACTAAAAAGCGTCTGCCGTTTTCCATTGTGGTCAATTGCCTGATAAACCGTGCCAGAGTCTGAGGCAAAGAGCTCACCATTTTTGGCTCGCACCTTCCCTGTTTCGTAGCTGGAGCGCCAAACGCGTTCTTCGCCCCGTGAGTTGATCGGATAGATTCTGATTAGGCCGGCTTCTGTAGTGCCCGTTGGGTATGCCTCTCCAAGTGGCACTGGCGGTTCAGCGTCGATGATGTTTCCAGTCTTTGGGTCGCGCAATAACGCATAGAAGCTCTTCCAGCGGCCATATCGGAAATTGTTTTCCGCTGAGCCACTCCGCATGAAGCTCCTATCCTCGTTGTCATCGTCTTTTGGCTCTCCAAGGTATTGCGGAGCCGTCGGAGGCGATGCCAAGAGGTAATATTCATGAGTTCGCGACAGCCGACCGCCTGAGCCTTGCGGGTGATGGTTCACAACGACAGTCGAATGCTCGAGCGTTGGCAGTTCCGTCCTGAGCATGGCAGCTAGGCGCACGTGCTCATAATCATCAATTGCCGCACCGAAAGAGAAAGTATCCGCCCATAGCGATGGAATAATCTCTAGTCCATTCTTAATGAGGCTTAGCCAAGACGCATGCTTGAAGTCATTCTTATAGGCGATTTCTGAATGTACTGTATTATAGGGAGGGTCGATATAAACCGCATGTATGGAGTTGCGCTGCTTCTCCGAAAGCAACCTGGACACCTCGAAAAACCCTCGCCTTTGATGCGCTGATCTGATTCACTCTGCGCTGCGATGAGCGGAGGCGATGATGGTTGGTCAGCCGGGTTTCTTTGATTTGTCGGATCGGTATGCGGCGTTGAGCGCGGCGGGCGATCCGCTGGAGCGGTTGGCGGGGGTGGTGGATTTTGAAGTGTTCCGCGGGCCGCTGATCGTGGCGCTGAGGCGGAGCGATCGTGGCAAAGGCGGCCGGCCGCCGTTCGATCCGGTGATGATGTTCAAGATCCTGGTGCTGCAGGCGCTCTACTCGCTCTCGGACGAGGCGGCAGAGTTCCAGATCAAGGACCGGCTCTCGTTCCAGCGGTTCCTGGGGTTAGGGCTCGATGGCAAGGTGCCTGATGCCACCACGGTGTGGCTGTTTCGTGAGCAGCTTGTGAAGGCCAAGGCGATCGACAAGCTCTTTGCGCGCTTCGATGCCGTGCTGACCGATCGCGGCTATCTGGCGATGGGCGGGCAGATCATCGATGCGACCGTGGTGCCGGCGCCCAGGCAGCGCAATAGCGATGAGGAAAAGGCCGCGATAAAGGAGGGCAAGATCCCGGAGCGCTGGAAGGAGAAGCCCGCCAGGATCCGCCAGAAGGACCGCGATGCGCGCTGGACGGTCAAATACTCCAAGGCGAAGGTGAAGGAGGGTGCTGATCCTGCGGCGTTCAAGCCGGTCGATCTTGCCATCCCGATGTTCGGCTACAAGAACCACATCGGCATCGACCGGGCGCATGGGCTGATCAGGACCTGGGATGCCAGCGCGGCCAACGCCCATGACGGGGCGCGGCTGCCAGACCT
>NZ_MUYJ01000025.1 GCF_002155695.1 Erythrobacter tepidarius | reverse complement strand
ATCTACAACTGGAAGGCCAAGTATGGCGGGCTGGAGGTATCCGAGGCCCGGCGGCTGCGGGAACTTGAGAGCGAGAACGCGAAGCTCAAGCGGCTGCTGGCCGACACGATGCTGGACAACGTGGCGCTGAAGGATTTGCTCTCAAAAAAGTGGTGACGCCCGCCGCTAAGCGGGAAGCGGTCGCTCATCTCCAGGCGTGTCATGGGATGAGCGAGCGGCGGGCGTGCCGTGTCATCGATGCTGATCGCAAGAGCGTGCGCTACCGTTCCACACGGGACGATGATGCCGATCTGCGCGAGAAGCTGCGTGGGCTGGCCAACCAGCGCCGCCGGTTCGGCTATCGCCGTTTACATATCCTGCTGCGTCGGGAGGGCGTGACGATCAACCGGAAGAAGACCCAGCGGCTTTACAAGGAGGAAGGTCTGGCGGTGAGGCGACGACGCAGCCGCAAGCGTGCTGTCGGCACCAGAGCACCTGCTCCGGTGCTGGCGCTGCCGAACCAGCGCTGGAGCCTGGACTTTGTTCATGACCAGATAGCTTCTGGCAGGCGGTTCCGCGTGCTCAACGTTGTCGATGATGTGACCAGAGAGTGCCTGGCAGCGGTGCCGGACACCTCGATCTCCGGGCACCGTGTCGTGCGCGAGCTGACCCAGCTGATCGCCCAGCGCGGCAAGCCGGGCATGATCGTCAGCGACAATGGCACCGAGCTTACCAGCAATGCCGTGCTCGCATGGTGCGGCGAGATCGGCATGGAGTGGCATTACATCGCTCCGGGCAAGCCGATGCAGAATGGCTACGTCGAGAGCTTCAACGGCCGCATGCGCGACGAGCTGCTGAACGAGACCCTGTTCATGAGCCTTGCCCATGCCCGGGTCGAGATCGCTGCCTGGGTCGAGGACTACAACCGCGAGAGACCGCACTCGTCCCTTGGCTACGCAACACCGGCGGCGTTCGCCGCCGAACTGAATAAGCAATGGACTGCTTCGCTACGCCCTACGGGCTCCGCTACGCAGCCCATTGCTTCAACCGCGCTGATGCGCAAAACAACCGCCCGGCTCTAATCCCAGCTGGGGGAAAGCTGGGGGTCACATCAGAGGGGCTGACCCAGGCGGACGTCCTTACAGTCGTACTCGCGCTAACCGGTATCGGCAGCGTGGTGTTTCGCAAGACGGCGAAGGCACGGATCGGCTGAACGTGGATCTGGCGGCGATATGTTCGTCGCCAGATCTCTGGGCTCAATTTACGCCAACGATCTCCATCAGCTTTCCATAATCCGTGACCACATCGTACTTGACGCGGTCCTCGGTGATCCGCTGGTTGATCTCGTCGAAGAATTTCCGGGCGCACTCGATCTTCGTTTTCTCGATCTCCCGCAGCTTCATCGAAGACATCGTGCCTTTGGTCTCAGCCACGAAATAGATGTGCCGGACGCTGCCCGCTTTGAACGATATGGCCCAGTCGGGGTTGTAATCCCCAACCGGTGTCGGAATCAGGAAGCCGCGCGGCAGCTTGGCGTACACGACGACCTCGTTGCTCGTGTCCAGCTCTTTGACGAATTCTCTTTCGACATCCGAGTCCGTGATTGCGTAGTCATAGACATGGTTTTTGAGCTTCGCCGAGGCGCGTGAGAAGTCCTGGCCGGTCTGGTTGGCAGTGAAAATGTCGACGTCGTAACGCTCTTCGACTTCGTCGTAGGCCAAGCGCTCGATGACCATCGCAGCCTTCTGCTCGGCGATGATACGCGAGGCCTCAGAGATGAAGTGCTCAGGGTTCATCTTGAATTGCCCGAATACCGCAGGCTCGGTCTGGCCAAGGATGGTTGCGGCCGTATCTCGCGTCAGCTGCGCACTTTCGGCGATCTTTCCGACAAGGTCATATTTCACCAGCGAATGGATGGAGCCTCCTTGTTCGGTAGTCGTGGCGGTAACCGTGAAGCCATCGCCGGTGCGGAGCTGGTCGTCGGTCAGGCCGTCGTTCTGTTTGCCTTCCCGAATTGTGTATTGCAGCGGCGTAACCCGCAGCTGGCTGTTCAGCGCACTGACGCATTTCCTGGCGAGTTCCGAAGAATCGAACTCGACACGGTACACCGCCTTGCGATTGATCCGCGCCCACAGGTCCTGAAACTCCTTCTTATCGAAGTTGGCATTGAGCGGATTGGTTTTGGGCTTGCGGCCATCGCCCACCTTGGGCAGCTGGGCGTCGCTAAATACGCTGTCGATCAGCTGGAACACCTGATCCGCATAGGGTTTCAGCTCATCGGGCAAGTCGGCCAGTTTTCCCGCCGCCTTGGCCTCGTGGTAGGTGCCTGCAATCTGATCCGCATCGTCGGTGTAGTCGTTTTTCACCAGATAGCGGTAGATTTGCTTCGCCATCGAGCCGGTCACCTCGACTGGGCCTTGCTCGGTGGTGATCGTCTTGCCCGTAAAATAGGCTTCAGTTGCCTGACGGGGACGCGAAGAGAGGGTCTCCACAATTTCCCTTTGAAGACCCGTTACAAAGTCCCTGTAGCTCTCGCTGGCGACCACGGTCAGCACGTTGATTTCGTGCACTACGGCTGGATGATCCATGCGGTCGCCGTGCTGGTCGACACAAAGCCGTAAACCTCGACCGACCTCCTGACGGCGCGAAATGGTGTTGTCGCTGTGCTTCAGCATGCACATGACAAAGACGTTCGGGTTGTCCCACCCCTCGCGCAGTGCTGAGTGCGAGAAAATGAACCGGGTGGGTTCGGCGAAGGAAAGCAAACGTTCCTTGTCCTTCAGGATCAGGTCGTAGGCTTCCACGTCGTCGGAATCGACCGCGCGGGCGCCCACGGCAGGATCCTTGAGGCGGTTCGTCTTCTTGTCGATCGCGAAATAGCCATTGTGGGTCTTGGCCGAGTCTATGCCGGCAAGGTACTTCCGATACGCCTCGTTATCGATGGCAAGCTCCGACAGGTACTCGGCCTTCAGCAACTCGTATTCTTCCTCGAAGACCCGGGCATATTCACCTTTCTCATCGGCCTGGTCGTAGTCCCGGTACTTCACCACCTCGTCGATGAAGAACAGCGACAGGACCTTGATGCCCTGTGCGAACAGCTGTTTCTCCTTATCTAGATGCGCCTTGATCGTCTCGCGGATCTGGATGCGACGGATATCGCGCTCGGAGACGTCGCCATTCGCCTCACCAGCCCTCAACACGACGCCATTGGTGAACTCGACAGTGTCGTTGACGGCGTCGATCTGGCTGATCGTGAAGCCGCGATACTGGTCCAGCTCACCCGACTCCACGAACAGGTCATCGCGGAACTCGAGCCGCCGCAGCTGACGCTTGATCTCGCCCGACTTCAGCTTTACCTCCATCTCGATCCGCGCCACGGGGGCCTTCTTCGAGATGTCGATACCTTCCAGGTACAGATAGGCGTTGGTGCCGGCCAGCCCGCGGGTCTGGATGCCGCGCACGGCGATCTTCTTCACCAGCTTCTGGTTGTAAGCGTCCAGTGCATCCAGCCGGTGAATGCGGTTGTGCTGGGTTTTATGCGTGGCTGAATAGCGCAAGATCATCAGCGGCTTGAACTTCGGCAACGCTTCCATCGTTGCCGCACCTTCCATCTTCTGCGGCTCGTCCAGGATAAGGATCGGTCGGTTCGAGGCAATCACATCGATGGGTTTGCGCGACTGGAAGTCGTCCAACTCTTCATAGATGCGGCGGTTGTCTGCACCGCGTGCGGCAAACGCCTGGATGTTGATCACCATCACGTTGATGCCGGCGTCGGACGAAAAGCTCTCCAGCTCGTGCAGGCGTTTGGAGTTGTAGATGAAGAACCGCGCCTTCTTGCCGTAGCTCTCGGTGAAGTGCTCGGCCGTGATCTGCAGCGATTTATAGACCCCTTCGCGAATGGCGATTGACGGCACCATGATGATGAACTTCGACCAGCCATAGCGCTTGTTCATCTCGAAGATGGTCTTGATGTAGCAATAGGTCTTGCCCGTGCCGGTCTCCATCTCGACATCGAGGTGCACGCGGCTCGCAGCCAGCGCGTCGCGCTTGTAGCTGGCCGCGACGGGCACACGCTCGCCCCGGGCGTTGAAGGTGGTGAAATCCGTCAGCGACTGCGAGACGGGCAGGTTCTGGCGCCGCTGGACCTTCTTGATGTTCTCCAGAATCTGCGCGTCTGTCAGGGCGAGGTCGGCATTCCTGAACCCTTCCTCAAAGGCGCTGGCCTGCGCCGCGCGGCCGGGGTCGATGCGGTAGGTCAGGCCAGAGGTCATGGGCTGGCCAGCGAAGCAGTCGACCACGTCGTTGACGGCATTGGTCTGATAGGGCTGGACCTTGAACTTGAACTTCATGGCGCGCCCTCAGATCGACTTGACGTCGGTGGTGGGCGAGAGCTGGCGGAAGATCTGTTCGACGTTGATCTTCACCGCATCCGAGACAAAGCCGTTGTCGCGGAAGACCACGCGCAAAGGCTCGCGCTTCGCCAACTCCTTCACCAGTTCCTCGGTCACACCGCGATCAAAACAGGCGACAAGGGCGTTGTCATCGACGAAGAATACGGTCTTGCCTTGGGCCGTCTCGCGGCGGATCGGCAGCGTCAGGTCCACGCCCCAGTCGACCAGTACCTGAAAAAGCAGGTCTTCGGACGTGCGGTCTTCCTTCACATTGTCGACCATATCGAGCAGGTCAGACTGTTTTAGCTCATCGGGACGATAATAGACGTCCTTCATGTTTGACGTATCCACCTTGAGTACACGGAAGCCTACATCGCGGTTCCAATCGGGGTGGCATTCGCCTTCGAGGATCTTTTTGCCGGCGCGACGGATGCGCTCTTTCGCCAACTCCGCGATATTGTCTTTAAGGCCGTTCGCTCTGACGAATTTTAGGCTCTGTGCGGCATCTTTATCATCCTCTCTTATCGGTTCATCAAGTTGAACCACCAAAAAGGAGCGATTGCTTCCAGTTCGCGCATTTACATCCATCACTGCGTGAGCAGTAGTCCCGCTGCCAGCAAAAAAATCGAGGATCAGATCATTTTCATCTGTTGCAAACTCTACAAGCTGACCGATGATTGTATGGGACTTTGGATTCTTGAAAACATCTCGCGCAAGAAGATTCTCAACGACCTTCGTTGAAGATCTACCGTCTTCATAAATGATTGATCTGAGAGCTTCTTTAACTGTCTCCAGACGCTTTTTAGGCTTAATCAGTGTTGTTTCATCTGCACCAAAAAGAATGTCGTCTTGGGAGATCATTTGTTCCATGGTATTTTTCGGGAACCGGAATCCTTTGTCCGGAACCTTGCAAGGTCGTCCAGTTACCGGATGTAGTACTTCGTACTCGTATCCTCCAAACTTAGTGTTCGCGACGTCGCCATCGTGAAAGACACCACGGTCATCTACAT
>NZ_MUYJ01000024.1 GCF_002155695.1 Erythrobacter tepidarius | reverse complement strand
GGCCAGCTCGAAGAACTTGCGCCTCGCATGGGCGAAGCAGCCTGCCTCGAGCACGGGGCCGGGGTCGCGTCCTTCGCGATAGAGGTCGTTGTAGCCGCTATAGGCATCGGCCTGTAGGATCCCGGACCAGCCTGCGAGATGGGCTTGCGGGTGCTCGCCGCGCCGATCGCGCGAGTAGTGGAACAGCGCCGCCGGTGGATCAGACCCGGCGAACGGCCGATCATCGCGGACGTAGACCCATAATCGGGCCACATCGGTCTTGCCCTTGGCCATGACCGGCACGGTGGTATCGTCGCCGTGGATGCGGTCTGCAGCCAGAACGTGCGCCTCGATCAGCTTGTAGATCGGCATCAGCGCGTGAGCAGCGGCGCCGACCTGATCGGCCAGGGTCGAGAGACTGAGCGGCACGCCTTCGCGAGCGAACCGCTCGGCCTGACGGTTGAGGGGCTGATGCTGCCCATACTTCTCGAACAGCAGCATGGCGAGAAAGCTGGGCCCGGCCCATCCGCGGGGCACCACATGGAAAGGAGCGGGGGCCTGAGCGATCTTCTCGCAGTCCCGGCACGCAAACTTCTCCCGGACCGTCTGGATCACCTTCCACGAGCGCGGGATGACCTCGAGCGTCTCGGTGACGTCCTCGCCGAGCTTGGACAGCCGGTCCCCACCGCAGGCCGGGCAGGAACAGGGGGCAGGCACCACCACGCGCTCGCGGGGGAGGTGCTCGGGGAACGGCTTCCTTGCCGGGCGCTTGCGCTCGAAGGCAGTGACCGTGGTGGTCTTCGCTGCCGCTTCCTCGGCAATCAGATCGTCCTCGGTGGCGTCAGCCTCGAGCTCTTCGAGCTGCAGCTCCATCTGACCCAGCAGGCGTCGGCTGCGCTCGGCGCTGGGGCCATACTGCTCGCGCTTCAGCTTGGCGATCTGCAGCTTGAGGTGAGCGATCAGCGCCTCGATGGCGCTCTGGTGGGCCATGGCGTTGGCGAGCTTGGCCGTGGCAGTGGCAGCGTTCTGCTCGGCCTCCTCGGCTCTGCGGGCCATCGTCGCCACCAGCGCCTTGAGCGCTTCAACGTCGTCTGGCAGGGGCGAGATGGCGGCTTCCACAGGAGAGATGGAATCATGTTCCACCCTCTGCCGCAAGGGCAAAACACCGCCTTGCGACGATTATCCTGCGCTCTGCGGCCGCCACGTATACTGGGGGTTCCTCCAGTCGATCCCCTCCAGCAGGCAGGCCAGCTGCGAGGGGGTCAGCGACACCGTTCCCTCCTTGGCCGACGGCCATACGAACCGGCCCTTCTCGAGCCGCTTGGCGTAGAGCGACATGCCGATCCCGTCGTGCCATATGATCTTGATCAGCGAGCCCGCGCGGCCGCGGAATACGAACAGATCCCCGCCATGCGGATTACGCTTCAGGCCCTGCTGCACCAGCAGTGCCAGGCCCTGCATGCCCTTCCTCATATCCGTGTGGCCCAGCGCGATCCACACCCGCGCGCCGGAAGGGATCATCGCAGAGCCTTCAGCGCGGCAGCGACCAGCGCCGGCGATGCCGCAGCGAAAACGCTCAGCCGCTTGCCGCGTGGCAGGTCGATGATCATCGCCGGGTGCTCGGCAGCGCTGACCGGCACCGCGTCCCCGTCGATCACCGCTTCGGCGAATACCGGCGTGGGAAGCGCATCCGGCGCCTCGGCCTCCTGCGCCGCGCCTGCATCGAGCAACTTGCGCCGCCAAGTGTAGATCAGCGCCGAGGAGATATCGTGCCGCCGACACACCTCGGCAACGCAGGCGCCAGGCGCGAACGCCTCGGAAAGGATCCGCAGCCGTTCTTCCTCGCTCCACCGGCGCCGCCGCTCCGGCCCCGAAAATACCGTCACCTGACCCATCGACCACTCCTAAGCGCGCTCAAAAGAGCACGCTAAAGAGCGCTCGCTACCTACCCGCGCAAGGCGGCCCCCGCCGGATGGATACATCAAAACTCAGGGCAAATGGGAAACCCTTTCGTCAACACAGCCTAGTTTGTGGTGTGCGCGGAGTCTGTTAAGCGCTTCGAAGGGGCGTATTCGCAAGCGCTTTCAGAATCTGCCAACTCACCGAAGGTTCTCGCATTAAGAAGCCGCGCCAACTGGCGCGCTTGTTGCGACAATCGCGAAACTCGCCAGTCGCGGGATGCAACATCCATTTGAACGACGACTGACGCGAGAGGAAAACGATTAGCCTGCCCTGCCGACTATGTTCTACAAAGCAAGCCGGGTCGCGCGCTGTGCACCAGTCAGTGAATGCGCCCCACCAGAACATCGCGTGTTCCGTAAGGGGCGTTCCGACCAGCCAACGTTCGCACTCGAAGATCAGGACACTGTCGCGGCTGACATCCGCTGGGATTGCATGGGATGGGTGATGAAGCATCGCCCAAAGTTGATCACATCAACCGAAAATGCAAGAAAAATGATCCTTTTCATTCGGTTAATCGATAGGTTCCGCGGTTGTCTAGGAATTCAATCACGCCCGCGTCCCGAAGCTGCTGCAATTCGCGGCTTACGGTCTGCATCGGCGTTTTTCCGATTGTGCCCGTCTCGGCGCACATTCGAAGGCCTTCACTTTCGAGAAGCTCCTTGCGGGTGAAGGTTCGCTCAGGCCGGCCCGCTGCCAAACGGCGAACGGCATCAGTTACCGCTTCGGTCCAAGTCAGCAAAGCGAACCTCCTATCGAACTACTCACACCCCTACTCCGCAGCCTCAGCTCCAAACAGCCCCGGGGTTGCCGCTTCCACTGCGCCCTCGTTCGCAGCCTTCGCCTTCTGGCGCTTGTCGAAGCTTGCCCAGACCGTGTTCCAGTCGCCGCGGGTGGCGCCCTTGGAATATTCCGTCGCCCGCGTCTCGAAGAAGTTGGCGTGCTCGACCCCGTTGAGCAGCGGCTGGAGCCAGGGCAGCGGGTGGTCCTCGATCAGGTAGATCGGCTGAAGGCCGAGCTGCTTCAGGCGCCAGTCGGCGATGTAGCGGATATATTTCTTGATCTCCTTCGCGCTCATCCCGTCCACCGGGCCCATCTCGAAGGCGAGATCGATGAAGGCGTCCTCCAGCCGCACGGTCTTCTGGCAGATGTCGATCAGGTCTTCCTTCACCGCCTTGGTGAGGCACTGGCGTTCCTCGCAGAAGGTGTGGAACAGCTTGATGATGCCTTCGCAGTGAAGGCTTTCATCGCGCACCGACCAGCTGACGATCTGGCCCATGCCCTTCATCTTGTTGTAGCGTGGGAAGTTCATCAGCATCGCGAAGCTGGCGAACAGCTGGAGCCCCTCGGTGAAGCCGCCGAAGGCCGCCAAGGTGCGGGCGATGTCTTCATCGCTATCGACCCCGAACTGGCCAAGGAAGTCGTGCTTGTCCTTCATTTCCTCGTATTCGAGGAAGGCGCTGTATTCGGTTTCGGGCATGCCGATGGTGTCGAGCAGGTGCGAATAGGCGGCGATGTGCACCGTCTCCATGTTGGAAAAGGCGGCGAGCATCATCTTCACCTCGGTCGGCTTGAACACCCGGCCGTAGTTCTCGTGGTAGCAGTTCTGCACCTCGACATCGGCCTGGGTGAAGAAGCGGAAGATCTGCGTCAGCAGGTTGCGCTCGTGATCGGTGATCTTCTGCGCCCAATCGCGGCAGTCCTCGCCCAGCGGCACTTCTTCCGGCATCCAGTGGATCTGCTGCTGGCGCTTCCAGAAGTCATAGGCCCAAGGATACTGGAACGGCTTATAGGTCGAGCGGGCTTCGAGCAACGACATGGGCGGGTTTCTCCTTGGGTGTTCCGGTATAGCAGATCCGCAGGCGCGGCGCGCCCGGATTGATGCAGGTCAGGGGGCGTGGGTGATGAGGACGTAGAGGCAGAAGGGCACGAACATCGCGACCATCGCAATGTGGATCATCGCCGCGTTGCGCGCATGGCCGGGGCGGTTGCGGCGCAGCTCGCGGATCGCGGTAAACGTGAAGATCGCGCAGACCACGAGACCGAAGATCCCCATCCCGAACGGCAAATTCATGTTCGACTCCCCCTGGTGATCGCCTGACGGGAGAGCGTCCGGCCGCGCAGGCCCGCGCGCTCCCCCGCGCAGGCTGCCTACTGGCAGCTCAGGCATTCCTCGTAATCGGTCTGCCCGCCCGCGGCGGAAAGTTCGATCCTGGGGGCTTCCGGCGTGTTGTCCGCCTCCACCCCGCCGACGAAACCGGCGCGCTGCACGCTCTTGGAGCGCAGGTAGTAGAGCGATTTGATGCCCTTCTCCCACGCCTGGTAATGCAGCATCATCAGATCCCACTTGTCGACATCGGCCGGGATGAACAGGTTCAGCGACTGGGCCTGATCAATATAGGGCGTGCGATCGGCCGCGAATTCGAGCAGCCAGCGCTGGTCGATCTCGAAGCTGGTCTTGTAGACCGCCTTTTCCTCGGGCGTCAGGAAATCGAGGTGCTGCACCGAGCCGCCGCGCTCGAGGATCGAGTTCCACACGTTGGTGGAGTTCTTCGCCTTCTTTTCGAGCAGCTTTTCCAGATAGGGGTTCTTGACGATGAAGCTGCCCGACAAGGTCTTGTGGGTGTAGATATTGGCCGGGATCGGCTCGATGCAGGCGCTGGTGCCGCCGCAGATGATCGAGATCGACGCGGTCGGCGCGATTGCCATCTTGCAGGAAAAGCGCTCCATCACGCCCATGTCGGCGGCATCCGGGCACGGCCCGCGCTCCTGCGCCAGCAGCATCGAGGCTTCCGCCGCCTTGGCGTGGATGTGCTTGAACATCTTGAGGTTGATCGCCTTGGCCATGGCGCTTTCCATCGCCACACCCTTCGACTGCAGATAGGAGTGGAAACCCATCACCCCGAGCCCGACAGAACGTTCGCGGCTGGCGGAATATTTGGCGCGGGCCATCTCGTCGGGCGCGCGATCGATATAGTCCTGCAGCACGTTGTCGAGGAAGCGCATGACATCCTCGATGAACCGCTTATCGGTGTTCCAGTCGTCCCACTTCTCAAGGTTGAGCGAGCTGAGGCAGCACACCGCGGTGCGATCATTGCCGAGATGGTCGATGCCGGTCGGCAGAGTAATTTCCGAGCACAGGTTCGAAGTCGAGACCTTGAGACCGAGATCGCGGTGATGCTTGGGCATCATGCGGTTCACGGTATCGGAGAAGACGATATAGGGTTCGCCGGTGGCGAGCCGCGTCTCGACCAGCTTCTGGAACAGCGAGCGCGCATCGACCCGCCCCCGCACCGAGCCGTCCTTGGGGCTCCTGAGCGCGAACTCGGTGCCATCGCGCACGGCGTGCATGAACTCGTCGGTGACGAGCACGCCGTGGTGCAGGTTCAAGGCCTTGCGGTTGAAATCGCCGCTCGGCTTGCGGATTTCAAGGAACTCCTCGATTTCCGGGTGCGAGATGTCGAGATAGCATGCGGCCGAGCCGCGCCGCAGCGAGCCTTGCGAGATCGCCAGTGTCAGCGAATCCATCACCCGCACGAAGGGAATGATCCCGCTGGTCTTGCCGTTGAGGCCGACCGGTTCGCCGATCCCGCGGACATTGCCCCAATAGGTGCCAATCCCGCCGCCCTTCGAGGCGAGCCACACGTTCTCGTTCCAGGTGCTGACAATGCCTTCGAGGCTGTCGGACACCGAGTTGAGGTAGCACGAAATCGGCAGGCCGCGGTTGGTGCCGCCATTCGACAGCACCGGGGTGGCCGGCATGAACCACAGGTTCGAAATGTAATCATACAGGCGCTGGGCATGCTCCTGATCGTCGGCATAGGCATCGGCCACCCGGGCGAAGAGATCCTGATAGGATTCTCCGGGAAGCAGATAGCGATCGGTCAGGGTTTCCTTGCCGAATTCGGTGAGGTTGGCGTCACGGGCCTTGTCCGTGACGATCGTGAAGCGACGGGCGTTGACCTTTTTGCTGTCCGGGATCGCGGCCTGCTTGGCCGCTTCGGCCACCGCCCCGGCCAGCGCCTCGCCGGCCTTCGCGGCGATCAGCGCGTCCGAACCTGCATCGCTCATCTTCATGGCCACCGCCCTTTCATCCTTGATCGGGGTCGCAGCGCCCGCATCCACTTCGTTCAGCACTTCGCCCGCCACGCTCTCGCTCGCCTTCAAATCCATCGCTTGCCCCACTTGTGTCCCCCGAATCACAACCTGGCACAAGGCCCGCGTTCCGATTCTGTTCCATACCCGAGGATCCGCAGCACCGCCAACAGGATGGCCCCCAAGGGGCGCCACAAGGCGGCCTGCCTTCGCCTCCCGATCCGCCGCGAAAGCCCCTTGTCCGAAGCGACTCCGCCCCCTGTCGCCCTTGTGAGGCTGATCGCGGAGTCACTAATGGTTGGGGGTTCGCCTTGAATCGAACCACTAGATACTGAATCAGCTGCGAATCGCCGTCAACGACCGATTAACGCTTCCATCACCATGCTCGGCCCGCTGATCGGGTGGCCCCGGCCCGCGACGCGTGGAGCAAGCTTGAGTCGCGGAACGCGCAAGCCCCAAATTGAATCTGTGAAGAAAAATTTGGTGATTGAATCATGTGAATCAATCCGTGAATCTTTCGCACGCGGGCTTGCATGAAAATTGCGTGCCTGCCGCCGATTCAGGCCAAGGGCGCCGCGTCCGGCCCGCGCCGACAATTCGATCTTTCTCGAAATACCGGTTGACCGGGCGACTCCACACGATATTTCGATTCTGGTCGAATGATCGTGCCGATCAATGGTCCCGACACGCCGGTCCGGGCGCCCGATACGCGGTTTCCGGGGTCCGGGAGGCCGACCTCGGGGCCGTGCCGACACATGTTCCGATCGCGTGTCGGGGCTTGCCTGTGAAATCCGGTTCCGAGGCTGACGATGTCCGATACCCCCTTTACCGTGCTGGTTCTGTGCACCGGCAATTCCGCCCGCTCGATCCTTGGCGAGGCGATCATCAACCAGCTGGGCGAGGGCCGGGTGCGCGCCTTCAGCGCCGGCAGCAGGCCCAAGGGCGCGCCCCATCCCGCCGCCTTGCGCCTGCTGGAGCGGCGCGGGATCGACCCTCGCGCCTTCCGCTCCAAAAGCTGGGACGAGTTCAGCGCCCCCGGCGCACCGGCGATCGATCTGGCCATCACCGTGTGCGGCAATGCCGCGGGCGAGGCCTGCCCGGTGTTCCACGGCAGCCCACTCAAGGCCCATTGGGGCCTGCCCGATCCTGCCGAGGTCACCGGCAGCGAGGCCGAGATCGATGCCGCCTTCGCGGAGACCTGGCGCCTGCTCGAAATGCGGGTGCGGGCCTTCCTCGCGCGCGATCCACGCAAGCTGGACAAGGCGGCCTTGCAGGCCGTCCTGGGCGAGATCGGCGCGATGGAAGGGGCGGCGTGATGCGCGAACACCAGCGGCTGCGCACTCTGGCCGATCCGGCGTACCTGCCCGCGCTCAAGCCCGCATATGTCCATGCCCGCCCGGCGATGGGCCTCGGACCGATGGACCCGCCGGTGCGGGTGCTGCTGCTCTACGGCTCGCTGCGGGAGCGCTCCTACTCGCGCCTCGCGGTCGAGGAAGCGGCGCGGCTGCTGCAATTCTTCGGCTGCGAGACGCGGATCTTCGACCCTTCCGACCTGCCGCTGCCCGACAGGCACGCGGGCGATGATCACCCGGCGGTGCACGAGCTGCGCGAACATGCGCTGTGGTCCGAAGCGCAGGTTTGGTGCAGCCCCGAACGCCACGGCACCATCACCGGCATCATGAAGGCGCAGATCGATCACCTGCCGTTGGCCTACAAGGGCCTGCGCCCGACGCAGGGCCGCACGCTGGCGGTGATGCAGGTGAGCGGCGGATCGCAGAGCTTCAACAGCGTCAACACGTTGCGCATCCTGGGCCGCTGGATGCGGATGTTCACGATCCCCAACCAGTCCTCGGTGGCCAAGGCCTATCAGGAATTCGACGAGGCCGGGCGGATGAAACCCTCGGCCTATTACGACCGGATCGTCGACGTGATGGAGGAACTGGTGCGTTTCACCGTGCTGCTGCGGCCCCATGCCGATCGGCTGGTCGATCGCTATTCCGAACGGGTCGAACGCGACACGCCGGTCGAAACGCCGGCCGACACGGCAGGGATTGCCGCGCCGGGGCCGTGACCGATCGGCCCGCTATTGCAGGGTGACGATGTCCGCGTCGCCGTTGCGGCGGCCGTAGAACTGCATCAGCTGCACCAGCAATTCGCAGCGCTCGGCCAGCGTCTCGGCTTCGAGCAGCGCCTGTTTGCTGGCCGGATCAAAGGGCGCGATCTGCGAGACGCCGTTGATCAGCGTGCGATCATCCAGCCGCCTGACAGATTCCCAGTCGACCGAATAGCCCTGGTTGTGAGCAAAGGCGCGCGCCTCGCGCTCGAACCCGCCGCGCTGCGCGTGGGACAGCGTCTCGTCGCTGTTCTCGGCATAGATGTCGGCCTCGATCTGGCGGAAAGCGGTGGTGACGGCCAGCTCGCGCACCATGCGGAAGCGCGCCACGCCTTCGAGGATGAGGTTGTAGCGTCCATCATCCAAGGCCTGCACCTCACCGATCCGCCCGACGCAGCCGACCCGGTAGAGCGGCGCGCCCTCAACCGGGCGCTGCGGCTGGATCATCCCGATCTGCCGGTCGCGGATCAGCGCGTCGCTGACCAGCGCCCGGTAGCGCGGCTCGAAGATGTGGAGCGGCAACTGCATTCCGGGGAACAGCACCGCGCCGGTCAGGGGAAAGATGGACAGGCGTTTCGTCATCCGAACAATACGCGCGACAACCGGCGACGGACGCCGACCACCCATTCGTCCTCCAGCCCCGTGGCCTCGAAGATCTTGAGCAGCTTGGCCCGTGCCGCGCCCTCGTTCCACTCGCGGTCGGCGGCAATCATGGCGAGCAGGGTGTCGGCGGCGGCATCGCGCTCGCCTGCGGCAAAGGCAGCCTCGGCATAGGCGAACTGCGCGTCCATATCCGCCGGATCGGCGGCGGCAGCGGCGCGCAGAGCGGCGAGCTGGCCGTCATCCACGCGGGTGCTGGCCAGCTCCAGCGCAGCGCGCGCCGGTGCGATCGCAGGATCGGCGGCAAGCCGCGGTTCGGAGTCGATCCTCGCCATGACCTGCCGCGCCTGATCAAGCTCGCCCAGCTGCACCAGCGCGCGCACGAGGCCGGCATGGGCACCGGCATTGCTCTCGGCAAATTCGGTGATCTGGGCAAAGATGCTCGCGGCGCGCTGGGCATCGCCGCCGGCGAGCGCTTCCTCGCCCATCTTGAGGTATTGGGCCAATTCTTCGGGTGTCGGCCCCTGCGGCGCATTTGGCGCGCCGCCCGTGCTGCCCGCGACCGGCAATTGCGCCAGCAGCTGGTCGAGCACGGCCTTGAGCTGGGATTCGCTGCGGGCGTTGGTAAGATCGGCCACCGGCTGCCCCTGGAACATGGCATAGACCGTCGGTATCGAACGCACCTGGAACTGCGCGGCGATGAACCGTTCCTCGTCGACATTGATCTTGGCCAGCACCACGCCCTTGTCGGCATATTCGGCCGCGACCTTTTCCAGCACCGGGGCGAGCGCTTTGCACGGCCCGCACCATTCGGCCCAGAAATCGAGGATGACGAGCTGCGTCTGCGACGGCTCGACCACCGCCTTGCGGAAGCGCTCGACCGCCTTCTGTTCGTCGATGCTCAATCCGATGCTGGCCAAGGTATGCTCCTGTCTGTGCTGCGAGTCTTTGTCTGTAGCCCCAATGTGGGGCATCTTGCGCGGATGTGAAGCGCCCCATCCTGCTGACGGCAAGGGGCGCTCCAATCAAGCCCCATCAGCCCCAAAATTGCGCTTGCACAGCTGATGGGGCGCTGCTAATCGCGCCGCCTCTCCGGCAGGAACCGCGCGATTCAGCGGCATCTGCCAGCGCCAGTGAGCGGGCGTAGCTCAGGGGTAGAGCACAACCTTGCCAAGGTTGGGGTCGAGGGTTCGAATCCCTTCGCCCGCTCCATTTTCTTCCTTGAAACCAGTGATTTATCGAGATTTCGTGATCGGCGGACCGGCTCGGATTGTCATTGGCGTCCACCGCTTGCGGCTTTGGCGACGCCAGGGGCATCACTGGCCTGAGCTGCATCTTTTCGCATCGGCAGGATGACGGTTTGCGTGAAGGTGGGGCGCCAAGGTCGGGCTCTGGGCTCATCAGCGGCGCACCGGATGGAAGAACTGGCGATGATGTTCAACGCGCCGTTGCAGGCTTGGCGCGCCGCGTCGCGAAGCCGGTCGCCGGCAAGGGCGGTATCGCCGCGCAGGCATTTGCCCGATGCTGATCAGCGCCTGAACTATGCCGAAGATCGGTTTGCGCGTTCCGGCGAAAGCGGGGTTGATCCGGTACGGCCTGGCAATCCTCTAGGCGCGGCTCACAATATCTTTGCGAAGGTGGCCGCCGAACCCCGCGCGCGCGATTGCGCAGCTTTCGTGGTGGGCGGCGGATTCTTGGGCGAAATCCCCGACAGGGCGCAGAGCAGCTTCGCCGCGCCCTGCATGGCTGCCGGAGAAAGACTGTAGAAGACGAGCTTCGCCTTGCGGCGCGTCTGCACCAGCTCCGCCTTACGCAGGACGGCAAGCTGCTGCGATAGTCCAGGCTGGCCGATGCCAGTCATGGTTTCCAGTTCGCCGACCGACTTCTCCCCATGCTCGAGCAGCGTCCTCATGATCGTCATCCGGACATCATGGGCAAGCGCCTTGAGCACATCGGTGATCGCATCCAGTTCGGCATCGGTGAAAGTCGTCACTTGCCCACCCCCTTAGCCTTGTCGGGGCGCGGGCGATGGAACCAGCAATCATCGCCCACCGCATCGAGCGCGGAAGCCTGATCGTGAAAGGGCGGGAGCAGCACGTCGTCGCCAGGGCGCCAGCCTTCGGGCGTCACGACATTGTCGCTGTCCACCCTTTGGAGTGCGGCGAGAACGCGCAGCAGCTCCTCGACCGACCGCCCGACGGTGACGGGATAGCAGAGCATCGCGCGGATGATACCGTCCGGATCGATGAAGAAGGTCGAGCGCAAGGTGGCTGCATCGGGGGCATCCTCGGCGATCATGCCATAGGCCCGGCCGATCACCAGCGAGGGATCCTCCACGATCGGGAAGCTGACAGTCACGCCGAAATGCTCGCGGATCGCGCGTATCCATCCCAGATGCGAATAGAGGCTGTCGACGGAGATTGCGACGAGGGCGCAATTCATCGCCTCGAAACGATCGCTCGCGCGCGAAAGCGCGACGAATTCGCTGGTGCACACCGGCGTGAAATCCGCCGGATGCGAGAAAAGCAGAACCCAGCGCCCGCGATAGTCGGACAGGCTCATTTCGCCCATTGTGGTGCGCGCATGAAAGTTGGGCGCGGGGTCGCCGATCTGAAGCGGCCTCGGCCAGCATGCGGCATTGTCGTCGCTCGAACTCAACTTTCAACTCCTCAAGGCGGTAGCGTGAAGCACGTTCCTTACACGATTACACCATACGGGTAAACGATTAAGCGGCACTAGGGTGTGACAGGTTCATGCTGATCCATTGGATGATGGTCTCCTGTCATACCGGATCGGATGACGAATGGGCCAAGCGCATGGACTGCGCTGGGAAAACACCCGGGCTATTTCTGATCCAGACGATCGGGGCGCAATCCATAGGACGCTCGGCAAGCACGAGCCGCTGATCTCCATCGAGACCTTCAATGAGATTCAGGATCGCTTGAAGGGCTAAGCACGCGGTGCCGTCCGCGCCGATGTGAGCGCGGACTTTCCGCTTCATCGTCATATCTGCCGCTTCGAGACGCTTCTTCGTTCTGTCACTCCGGCGAAAGAGCTGGTCGATCTGGCTGCTGCTGCGTTCCGGAATCACCGGAAAAAGCAGGCGATGAATGCCGATCGATCGCGCAAGGCGATTGAGAAGGAACTCGCCGAAATCGAGCGCAAGGTGAAGCAGTTGCCTGACCGGATCGTCGAGGCTGGAAGCCCGGCAGTGATCAGCGCATACGAGGTTCGTATCGCGGATTTGGAAAGCACGAAGCTGTTTTTGAGGGACAAAATGGCTCGCGCAGCGCAGCCGAAGCGGGACTTTGACAAAAGCCTTTGAAACGCCTTGGCGTCTCTCGCAAGTCCTCGGAATCTCTGGAAGAATGGGTCGCTTGCGGAGAAGAAGATGGCCCTCAGCCCCCCCCCTTTCCGAAGCATTTGGCCTATGCCCCAGATGGTGAAGTTCGAAACACCGAATTATCCATTTCATTCAAGATGTTATTCGAATTGAATAACCCAAAAATGGAAATGGCGCACCGGGAAGGATGAAGATGAGAACTGGGTGATTACCCTCTAATCATTGATTATATTACCATTTCGGGAGGCGCGTGAGAACCTCCATCAATGAGATCTGCTTGATCGCCTGTTCTCAACACCCAGATCCAGCGGACCCGCCAGCGTGGTGTTGGTGCGCGGAGATCGGTCATCGCTGGTCAACTGGACACCTCGAAGAACCTGCTGTTTTCGGCCTGATGAGGGCGCGGATGGTCT
>NZ_MUYJ01000023.1 GCF_002155695.1 Erythrobacter tepidarius | reverse complement strand
ATCTACAACTGGAAGGCCAAGTATGGCGGGCTGGAGGTATCCGAGGCCCGGCGGCTGCGGGAACTTGAGAGCGAGAACGCGAAGCTCAAGCGGCTGCTGGCCGACACGATGCTGGACAACGTGGCGCTGAAGGATTTGCTCTCAAAAAAGTGGTGACGCCCGCCGCTAAGCGGGAAGCGGTCGCTCATCTCCAGGCGTGTCATGGGATGAGCGAGCGGCGGGCGTGCCGTGTCATCGATGCTGATCGCAAGAGCGTGCGCTACCGTTCCACACGGGACGATGATGCCGATCTGCGCGAGAAGCTGCGTGGGCTGGCCAACCAGCGCCGCCGGTTCGGCTATCGCCGTTTACATATCCTGCTGCGTCGGGAGGGCGTGACGATCAACCGGAAGAAGACCCAGCGGCTTTACAAGGAGGAAGGTCTGGCGGTGAGGCGACGACGCAGCCGCAAGCGTGCTGTCGGCACCAGAGCACCTGCTCCGGTGCTGGCGCTGCCGAACCAGCGCTGGAGCCTGGACTTTGTTCATGACCAGATAGCTTCTGGCAGGCGGTTCCGCGTGCTCAACGTTGTCGATGATGTGACCAGAGAGTGCCTGGCAGCGGTGCCGGACACCTCGATCTCCGGGCACCGTGTCGTGCGCGAGCTGACCCAGCTGATCGCCCAGCGCGGCAAGCCGGGCATGATCGTCAGCGACAATGGCACCGAGCTTACCAGCAATGCCGTGCTCGCATGGTGCGGCGAGATCGGCATGGAGTGGCATTACATCGCTCCGGGCAAGCCGATGCAGAATGGCTACGTCGAGAGCTTCAACGGCCGCATGCGCGACGAGCTGCTGAACGAGACCCTGTTCATGAGCCTTGCCCATGCCCGGGTCGAGATCGCTGCCTGGGTCGAGGACTACAACCGCGAGAGACCGCACTCGTCCCTTGGCTACGCAACACCGGCGGCGTTCGCCGCCGAACTGAATAAGCAATGGACTGCTTCGCTACGCCCTACGGGCTCCGCTACGCAGCCCATTGCTTCAACCGCGCTGATGCGCAAAACAACCGCCCGGCTCTAATCCCAGCTGGGGGAAAGCTGGGGGTCACATCACAGGACAACCAAGCCCAAGTATCCATGGACCAATGGCCAGGTCGAGCGGATGAACCGGACAATCAAGGACGCAACCGTCAAGCGCTTCTACTACGAAATCCACGATCAGCTGCGCGACCATCTCGCCAACTTCGTGGCAGCCTACAACTTCGCTAAGCGGCTCAGAACCCTCAAGGGCCTCACGCCCTATGAATACATCTGCAAATGCTGGACAAAAGAGCCACAGCGCTTCACATCAAATCCGCACCATCAAACTCCGGAACTAAACACCCAGAGGCGCCACAGAGACTTTGCCGCCCCTGCGCTGGCCGGATCGGCGTCATTTCGGCTTTGCAATCGGCTGGCTGAACCAGGCGCGAGGTCAACGGGATCCTGCGGTTTTCGATTCAAGCGCATTAAGCCTTGCCTGTGCATCCGGGTGGCCGGAAATCACAGCCCGGCGATAAAAGCGCAAAGCCTCGTCGCGGTTCAGCGGCACACCATCGCCTTGTTCGTACATTCTGCCGAGATTGAACGCCGCTTGCCCGTCAGCCCGCTTCTCGACAGCCAGACGCCAGAGACGGACCGCTTCTGCCTTGTCCTGTGGGACGATCTCGCCCTTGTAGTAGACGTCGCCCAGGACGAGCAATTGATGGGTGTCTATACGCTCGGCACGGCGCACGTACCAGCGCATCGCCTCCGCCTTGTCCTGCGGCACACCTATTCCGGCAAAATAGGCGTTTGCAACGGCCAGGATGGCCTCGGGGTGGTCTTGATCGGCGGCCCGACGAAACCATCGCAGCGCTTCCGATGGATCGCGGGCCACGCCATTTCCGTCAAAATAGAGGCTCGCTAGGTCGAACTGAGCGCCGGTTAGGCCCTGATCCGCTGCGAGCCGCAGCAGACGAACGGCTTCGGCCTTGTCCTGTGCAACGCCTGTGCCCGTGAAGTATTGGCTCGCCAATGCCCGCTGGGCTTCAGGCAATCCTTTGTCAGCTGCCAGCCGGAACAGACGCACAGCCTCGACGCTGTCTTTCGCAACTGTCCAGCCATTCAAGTGATGGAGACCCAGTCTGAATTGCGCCCCGGGATTGCCCTTATCTGCGGCCAATCGGTACCAGTGAACCGCTTCCTTCCCATTCTGTTCAGCGGTCCATTTCTCGTCCCCGCCAAACTCAAAGTGGGTGCCCATGACGTACTGGGCATCGGCGAACCCTTGCTCGGCAGAGCGACGATATAGTCGGAGAGCCTCCTGATTGTCACGCTCCACCCCCAGACCGTTACTGTAAAAGTAACCCAGAATAAGCTGTCCTGCAGGATGGCCTTGCGCCGCCGCGAGTCGAGCCCAGCGCAGGGCTTCATCGGAGTTTTCGGAGACCCCGCGGTCGCCATTGAGATAGCGGGACGCGAGCTCGGCTTGCGCATCGGCCTCGGCCCTTTCAGCGCGCTGTCGAAGCTCGTCGAGCGTGATGCGGGACAGATCCTCGATTTGGTAACTATTCGGGGCGGCCGGCTCGCTTGCCCGCAGCGAGGGCGAGGTGATTGCTGCGAACACCAGGGAAATCGCAGCCAAAAACACATTCCATTTCGACATAATATACAACTTAC
Source organism: Erythrobacter tepidarius (assembly GCF_002155695.1). GTDB lineage: Bacteria > Pseudomonadota > Alphaproteobacteria > Sphingomonadales > Sphingomonadaceae > Erythrobacter > Erythrobacter tepidarius. The sequence goes on along the minus strand of NZ_MUYJ01000023.1, from coordinate 13,045 downwards.
CGAAGTTTTCCTGTGAATGACAGGGTTGCTTAAGCGGATCGGCATGTCAATCGATGGCGTGAATCAAGAAAACTGCTGTTGCGTGCTGGGCAAATGTTTTCCATGAAATGTCCAAGGAAGTAATAAAGGGACGATGTATGGCGGACGAGTCAGTTATGGCAAATCGGAGGGATCGTCCCAGTGCCCTCCGACTCATTCTGGCGACCATCGCCAGCGGCGCGGGGGGAAGCCTGCTTCTTGCATTCGTGTTCGTCACCCTCAAGATCGTCTCTGATGGGGGCGGGATCAGAGATTTCCTCGTCGGCATGATGCTGTACGGGGCAATTGCCCTAGCATTCGCCCTTCCGGCTGCCGGGCTGCTCGGGTTGCCATTGTATCTTTTGCTGCATCGCTTGGAAAAACTGCGACGCAGATCGATGCTGATAGGCGGGGGGGTGATTGCAAGTGTGCCCTTTGTCGTCCTTACTGTCCCGCGGACCACCGCATCACCGATCATCGACGAGGATCCGTTCGGCGTTGTGATGCTGTCTGCGATTCTGTTCATCGCCGGCGTTTTTGCCGCCGCTTTGTTCTGGAAGCTCGCGGGGCTGCGTAGTCAGGGTGAGTAAACGCAAAGCCATAACCAGACCGCTCGCCCGCAACCTCACTATGGCCGCTTATGTGGGGGTAATCGTTTCAGCCTTGACTGCTTGGCGTGGCCTGGTCGACCTCGGCATGTTCACGGTCATGGCGGTTGCCTTCCTGAGCAGCGTTATCGCCTTGCGGCAGTTCGCCAGATGCCGACGATGCGGCAAATCGTTGCTGGTCAAAGTCAAGCCAGCACCCTCGCGGCCGCGTTCTAAGGAAACTCCTCCCAAAGAAACGCCGCTGTGGTGGCCCGAGCGTATATGCTCGGGCTGCGGTCGGATCAATTAGGCTCCTGCTTTTTCTCGAGACCTGTATCGATCACGCGCCACGTGTCCCAATCGATCGGCTGGTCGGGCTGTTTTTCGACTTCGCTGATAAGTGGCTCGCCTCCTGCCGAGGGGGTTTCGCCAACTTCGCGCAATGTTGCTTCAGCGCATAGTCGACCCCAGCTTCCCTGGTAGGTTGCTGCTCCGTTGTCGCAGGACAGTTTTCGCACCTGACGGTAAAGGGATCGAAGCTCGGTTGCATCGGTCGGCAAAGCGGCAGCATACCGCATCAGATAGCTCGCCTGGTGCAAAGCTGCTGGAGGCAGGCCCGGCTTGTCAGGACAGGCCGCGGCAGACCGCTCCGCCCACGTCGCGGCTGCCTTGTAAGCCTCTGCAATCAGCCGGCTGTCGTCGACCTTTTCGGCAAAGGCTGCTTCGCTCATGCGGTAGCGGTCGGCAGCATCGCAAAAGTTGCGGACCTGCTGCGGAGCGGCTGTTTGCGGGCGCGAGTTCCAGAACTCGTCGCCGACATTGCGCATATAGGTCAGCACCTGCCTCGCCTGGTCGGAGCTACCATTCGCCAGCAAGGCGAGCGATAGCTGGGTGAAGAGACCACTCGTATGCACCATGATCACCCCGTCGCCTTTTTGCTTCATCCATGCCTGCAGAACGTCGAAGGCGCGACCTGCGATCGCCACGGACAACTGCGCGCTGCCGCGCTCCAGTTCCTTACTGGACCATCGGCGTGCCATCTGCGCAAATTCGACCATCAGGAAAAATTCGCCTTTCGCGTCTCTTTCCCTTTGCGCGCCTTGCTGCAGCTTCAGGTAAAGATTGTAGATCGGCTCGCACGTCGCTTGATCAGCCTTCGCGTAGCATTCCTGGATCGGTGCCCGGTTGCTCTGATAGGCTTGCTGCCAACCGGTCCCGCCAGCCGGCGAGGGTTGGGCTGAAAGCGCAACAGCTGCGAGTGCGGCAAATTCAAGCATCAAGGGTTCCTTTTTTTGCCATGCTACCAGTCGCATCGACCAGCGAGTACCAGGCACCCCAATGGGCGACAGGATCGATGATACCCGCGGGTCGAGGTTCAGGGCTCCGATCCGCAGAACTGAAGGTTCCAAAGCGCGCCCTGCAATTGCAAGGCCAAGGTGGTTGACGGGGCGATCCAAGCCGAAGGCTCTGGCTCACCGGTCAGTGTGACGACGCCATCGGGTATCCACGATGCGTACGATTTGACGCCGAGCCAATTGACTACGACCTCTCTGGCTTCGCCGTTCGTTTGCGTGACGACAAGTGTGGCAGCGCATGGCGGTTGATGACGGATCGCAACAATTGTGCCCTCCCCCTTTGCGTCCCAGTAACCTACCCCTGGTAGCCGGTCGGTGAGGAACTGGCGCAGGCTTTCAGGGCCGGCGCTTTCCGAACCGTTGTAAAGATCCGCGCGGCCGCGAACCACGGGGGCAGAGGGAAGCGACAAACCGTCCATGGTGCGCGCGATCAGGCCGACCGGGCCGATGATAAGGCATGAACGGCTGTAGCGGCGGGTCTGGCCGTTCTGGATAACCTCGAGATGATACCAGGCGGAGTCGGGGATGCACGGCCCCGAACCACCCCCGCGAAGCGGGGTCTCGGGAGGCATGACGGGCGGTTCGAGCCTGATGCAGCTCTCCTGCAAAAGTGCCTTTTCCAGCAATTCCGCCTGATCGTCCTCCAGCTCGCCGGAGGAAAGCCGAAGATTTCCGGGGGCGGGGAGATAGCCTTCGATTTGCGGTTTGGGATCAGGATCGGGCCACAGTGGCGCAAGCGGCCGTTCCGGATGCTCGGCCCTTCCGCCGCTCACTTCCTCCGCGCGGCGCGCACGCCATTGGCCTTGCAGGTCGCGCCACGCCACCACACTTTCCAATCCAGCGGGGCCACTTGCCCCCATACCGCCACCGATGAGAGCTCTGATAACAACGGGCGCCTCGAAAGCCGCCGCCGGAAACCCGGACTGCATGCGGGCGTGAACCACGCCGAGATCGTCAACGCTCTGGTTACCGCGAATCTTGCGCAAGGCGACCTGCAAAAGGTTGTCGCAAAGCTGCCGCGGGTTCATTCCCGGATCGACTTGGCGCAGGTCGCGCGCGCTGGCCATCGTGGGCGCAAGACAGGAGAAACCGAGGACCGAGCCGAGCAGCAATCCCAGCGACCTTCGCATTTGCCTCGCCTTTCGTTCGAAACCGACGCTCATTGGGCAGCGTATAAAATACCTCACGCACTGCCAAGTCACCGAAACCGGCAATGACCAGCTTCCGGATCCGGGCTATCCGCCGGAATCCACAAAGCCTTGAAGGAGGACTTCCGCCACTTGACCGGCTTCATGTCCGACGGGACAATACTATGCACACTGTGGATCAGGTATCTCACCCGTGGAGCCGGCTGCCGATGGCGAAATCGAAAAAGCTCCAGCCAGCAGACATTTTGGCAATCGACGAAGAAGCTGATCGCTCGGGTCTGGTTACGGACGGGAGGCTCTTCCCAACCGGATTTCCGGTATTCCAGCGCATGCGGTTCAATCTCCTCGGCCGCGATGACCAGGTGTTGAGAAAAGGCAATCGAGCAGGTCTTGCCGGTAGAGTCTTCCTCTCGCCTGCCGGTATTATAAGACAATCAGTGATTAGAGGGTCATCGCCCAGTTCTCATCTTCATCCTTCCCGGCGCGCCACGGCCTCTAAATACGGGAAATCTGGCATTTCCGAGGAAGCCGTCCCCGAACAAAAGAGAGAACTTTGACTATTTTGGGGCCGGTTGCCGAATAGCGGATTTCGGGTGCCAGAAGCTGAGGGCAGTCCCCCGATTATCCGCTCACCAATGGCAGGTCCCGACCCAGACGCGGCCGTTTACCTTCACCGCACTGAAGGTCTGTTTCCGCCGGAAGACGCCATGCCGTTCTCGTTATTGCGCCAGACCATGCTCATTGCCGAGGTTGGGCGCTTGCTGAACGGTTACGCCCGTCGTCCCAGCATCTTCGTGTTGCAACATGGAGTATGCCGTATTAATACGGCAATACACATTAGTTTCATCGAGGAGCCACTGTGTGTATTCGCGCATCTTCACCTTGTTTTGCTTCGTCTTCGCTCTCTCGGTCCCAAGCCCTGGATTTGCACGCGATGAAGCGGTGACCGTTGAGGCCGGGAGCGCGCAACTTGCCGGCACGCTCTCCTTCCCCGAGGATCGACCGCGCGCGGCTGTGGTGCTGGTGCAGGGCGCCGGACCCCACGCCCGCGATCAGGTGATTTCCGGTGCGCCGATGTTCAAGCTTCTCGCCGATGGTCTTGCGGCGCAGGGCATCACCAGCGTGCGTGTCGACAATGCCGGAGTCGGCGCGTCAACCGGCGAGCGCGTCCAGCACTTCAGGCAGCGCATCCCGCAAATCCGGGCGGTTCTCGACATGCTCGCCGCGCGCCCGGAACTTGCCGTCGTGCCAATCGGCATTGTCGCTCATAGTGAAGGGACGTTGGTCGCAACCGAAGTCTGGGGCGAGCGTGAGGGCGTCATCGACTTTGTCGTCCTGCTGGGCGCACCGGGGCGGCAGGGGCGCACCGTCTGGATCGACCAGCAAGCCAACCCCTCACGCTTCCCGGGCAGCGACGAGGCCAGGCTGACCGCGATCTGCTCGACCTTTGCCGAGATCGCCGATGCCGCGATTGCCGGCGACCGTGACGCCATCGGGCAGGGTGCGGATTGCCTGTTCGCAATGGTCGGCCTCAGCGCGCAGGAGATCGCCGAGGTTCGCGGCGGCTTCGTCGAGCGCATGGCGAGCCCGGAAATGCAAGTCTTTCTTGCCCATGATCCTGCCCCCGCCTTTGCCAGGGTAACCGATCCGGTGCTGGCTGTGTGGGGCACGCATGATGACCTGACCGAACCGTCGCTCAATGCGCCGATCTTCCTTGCCAAGCGGCATGACGCGGGCGCCCTGACGCTCGCCGTCCTCCCCGCGAGGATTATTTCTTCCTCCGCGGCGAGGGACTTGCACCCCGGAGAGCACGTCGTAGGGAAGATGGAACTGAGCAGCGCTCTGGTCGACCTGATCGCAGCGTGGATCAAGACCGGCGGCCTTTCTCGGGGGTCTACCCCGCGATAGGCGCGGCACAGTGCCAGCGATGCGCAGTTTGTCCCGCCATGTTGCGCGTCGGTCGAGACAGCGTATGATTTGCGTAAGACACCGGAGATGAACGCGGCATGCCTCGTGGTCTCATCGCAGTCTTCGCCGCGCTTCTCGCACTTCCCCTGCAAGCCGAGCCCCTCGTGGTCGAGGGCGACCGGTAGTTTCTGTCTGTCGAGGTCGGCGGTGAGCCTGTTCGCGCCCTGGTCGACAGCGGAGCCGAGGTGACGGTTTTCGACACCGCAACGGCCCGGAAGCTGCGTCTCGGGCGCGGCACCACAGTGGAGGCGCGGGGCACCGGCGCGGCGGCTACCCGCGCCGAGCTCGTCAAGGATGTGAGCGTTATGGCGCTCGGGCGCGACCTGCTGATCCCGACCGCTGCCGTCATGGATCTTTCGGACGTCGGCGCGCGCCTGTTGAACGCACCGCTTCCCATGGTTCTGGGGCGCGAATTGTTCGATGGCGGCCGGGTGCTCGTGGATATCGAAGGCGGGCGGATAGAGTGGCTGGCCAGCGATGCAGTGCCGGAGAGTGTCATGCTCGATCTGACAGCCGCGCACGGCATCGAGACCATCCCGGTCGGTTTCGGAACCGCCGGGACGCAGGCGGCCGATTTCGATCTCGGCAACGGCTCGGGCCTGCTGATTTCTGCAGGCCTCGCTTCCGAGCTTGCGCTGACGCCGGTGGCCACCGAGCTTGGGGGCGGGATCGGCGGGGCGGTGGCGCGTCCGGTCGTCATTGTCCCGGAACTAACGATTGCAGGCAAAACCTTCCGCAATGTCCGGGCGCAGGTCAGCGCCGACGCCTGTATTTCGGCAAACATCGGCGTCGATTTGCTGCGCGAATTCACGATCGTGACCGATTTTCCGGGGCGGCGCGTCTGGCTTCGTCCGCGCTGAGCGCGGGGCGTTGCGCTGCGATCCGTCTCACTTCCCGATCGACCACAATAGGTGCGAATGCAACATTGGGTGAGCCCGTTTCTGCTGGTGGTGGCCGCGCTGTCGGCGTCGTCAGCGGCTGCACATGAGGCCTCGCCGCCGCGCGAGGGGCGGTTCGACAATGGGCCGGGGCCGGTGTCGCAATGGTTCCGCATTGCAGGCGAGCCGTCCGCCACGCCCATCATTTTCCTGCATGGCGGTCCGGGGCAGGGGAGCCAGACATTCCAGGCCTCCGTCGGCCCTGCGATCGAGCAATTCGCAACCGTGGTCTATTACGACCAGCGCGGTTCGGGGCGTTCGCAGCGTCCGTCCGATCCCGATCTCTATTCCATCCCGATCCTCTTGTTGGACATTGATGTGCTGCGCAATCATCTCGGGGCCGATCGCGTGATCCTGCTCGGGCATAGCTTCGGCAGCATTCTGGCGCTTGAATATGCCGCCACGCATCCTGACCGCGTGGCGGGCCTCATCCTCACCGGCGCGGTGCCGGACATGCCCGCCACGATGAAGGCGCTATGCGACCGGCTGCGCCGCGAAGATCCGCCCGCCCATGCCCGGACGGTGGCAGCTGCGGGCGGCGAGGGGTGCCAGCCATTTGCCGCCTATGACGATGCCCGCCGGAAGGAGTGGATTGAGGAGGCGATGTTTCCCGACCCCGCGACAGCACGGCAGGTGGAAGAATGGGACAATGCCCAAGGGCTCGGAAACACCGGCGAAATGGGCAATGCACTGTTTGGCAAGGGCCTGCTCGAATACCGCTTCAACCGGCCTGATCGCCTGACCATGCCGGTGCTCTTCATCGACGGCGCGCTTGACCATCAGACGACCGAAGACCCGCAGCGGCAGCTTGCCGCACAAGTGGCGAACGGCGCTTTCCTGTCCTACCCGCGCGCCGGCCATTTCCCCTTCGTTGATGAGCCGGCCCGCTTCGCCCGCGATGTGCGATTGTTCATGGAACAGATCGGAGCAGGTGATGAATAGGCCATCCCTGCTCGCCCTGAAATGGCTGGTCGTGCTGGCCTTGCTGTCCGGCTGCATGACCGCCCGTGGCCGGGCCGACGAAGCTGGAGCCTCGCCGGTCGAGGTCATGGTGATCGCCACCTTGCACTCGGCCCATGCGGGCAATCCGCGCTATTCCTACGAGGATCTCTACGCCATTATCCGGGCGTTTCGCCCCGATGCAGTGGGCGTGGAGATCCGTGCCGAGGACATGCAGCGCGGCACAGACTATCTCGCTGCCAATTATCCGCTCGAAATGCGCGAACTGGCGCGGGAATATGGCGCAAGAGCGTTCGGGATAGACTGGCTGGGCCATGACCTCGAAGGCCGGGCGATCCCGGCCGGCTATTGGCGCGACCATAGCGAGATAAGGCGCTTGCAGCGCGAGCTGGACGGGCGGACCGATATTTCGTCGGCACAGGTCGATGCCGGTCGCGAGCGCCAGCAGCAGATCATCCGCACGGCAACCGCGGCATCGCTCAATGACGGGCGCTACGATGCTGCGACGCGGGACTATTACCGCGCGCTGTCGGCGATGCTCGCCGACACCCCCTTTTCGCCCCTGGTCACGTTTTACGCAGAACGCGACCGGCAGATCGCCAGCAACGCGGCGCAGCTGATCAGGGATCGGTTGAACCGAAAGTCGCCGGGAGCCCGGGTGGTATTTGTTGTCGGTGCGGATCACCGGGCATTTCTGCTCGATGCACTGTCCGGTGAGTTCCGGGACAAGATCAGACTGGTTCCGGTCAGTCAGATTGGCAAGACGCCATGACCTGACTTGCTGCCCGACCTCCTCAAGGCGTGGGGCTCGGCCAAATCTGGGCCGCATGAAGCAGTTTGCCCGGCTCGCTGGGCTTCGCCACTGTCGTCTGCCAGAACGGAGCGGCCCGATGGCAAGTCGAGCTTGTCCGCCCCCCGTTCCAGCGCCTTTTGCTGGAAGGCCACCGCTGTGTTCGCCAATGTCATGCGGCGACTTTCGCCCCAGGGCCGGTCGTTCACCGTGGCGAGGTTGACCGTCGGCTTCGCACATAAGCGGTTATTCCGGTTTTCAGGTCATCCTTCAGGCACCGTGCAACCCTTTTTCGGGGATGTAAGCTTGCCCGAAAGGACTGAACGCATGTGCAGCTGCGTTGCCCCGGTCTGATCGCGGGCGATCGTCTCCGACGTTACTTCGAACGCAGACCCCGTATAGGTTCCGCTTAGCTCGACCCTGGCCTCGCCCGGACCGCCATCGGGTGGGGAACAGACAAGCACAGCCCGCAGGACACCCGCCTCGGCTTGCCAGGTTTCGTAGGTGCACGCACCGTTCAGTGCATGGAAGGCGGCCACGGGAGGCGGCGTTCCAGCATCGGTGGCGATGCACACTGCGCGGGGTTTGGCGTTGGCCGGGTCAGCCGCGATCTTCCGCACCATCGCTTCCGGTAGTCCGGGAATGTCGAGGTGGTCGATCTGCGTCGTGACCTCCCATATTCCCGATCTGAGGGTCTGCGCTTCTGCCCCGGCGACCCTGCCGTCGGCGCGCAAGGCTGGCACGCCGCCAAGGGCTGTCACCACAATGGCCGCAATCATAAGGGGCGGAGTGGAAGTTAAGCGAGCGGGCAAGGGCAACACTCCTGTGAGAGATGGCAAGGCGAAGATCTTGCAGCCCGCATAGGCTTGTCATGCGTCACGGGCCTCGCGCATTCGCGGGATGCCATGCGAGGCATGGGTTGCTATGATCAGGCTTCCACTCTGCGCCCATTGCCCTCCATGGCCCGGTCAGGTGTGACATACGCGGCAGGTATGCAGTGATGAATGACGAAAACGATGTCCGACCGGCGACCAGCTCAACCGCGCCGTGCCGCCTTTTCATTGTCGAGGATGACGCTGCGCTGCGGGCCAGCGTTATTGCCTGCCTCTCGCAGGAGCGGGACATCGTGGTGGCGGGACAAGCCAACTGCCTCGCCGCAGCGCTGGAAGCGTTCGGCGCGGGGGGACAATTCGTGGATGTGATGCTGGTCGATCTCGGCCTTTCCGACGGTTCCGGCCTCGAGCTCATCCGGACGATCCGGGCGCGGGACGAGTCCACCAAGGTACTGGTCTTTACCGTTCTGGGCGATCGCAAGACGATCAATGATGCACTCGCGGTGGGGGCGGACGGGTTCATCCTCAAGGACACTGATCCCGCCGAACTGGCACGCGCGATCCGCGCGGCGCGGGAGGGCGGCGTGCCGATCAGTCCCAAGGCAGCGGCCCAACTGCTGCGTGCCTTTCGCGAGCAGGCGGCGTCAGCGCCGTCCGCGGCATCACGGTCCGCCGGTGTCGAGGATTTCGGCCTCACCAGCCGCGAACGCGAGACGCTCGAGACATTGGCTCGCGGCTTTACCCAGCGGGAGGCGGCGCAGATCCTCGGGGTATCGCCTCACACCATCGTCAGCCACGTCAAGGCGATCTATCAGAAGATGGCGGTCAACAGTCGCTCGGAAGCTGTATTCGAGGCGATCCAGAGCGGGCTTATCAAGATGGACACGCGATGATCGCAGGCGGATTGCCGCAGCCGTTGGCGGGCACTGGTCGCGGCGGCATCATTCGGTTCGCGATCCTTGCGCTTTGCGTGCAGGCGGCGTTCTGGGGCATAGCCCTGTTGCTGCGCCCACCGGTCGCCGACCAGCGGCTGGCGCGCAATGCTGTCACGAACATCAAGCTGGAGCAGCCGGACGGCACACTTGGCGAGGCAGACGGACCCCCACGCTATTACCTCGGCACAGGTCCCGATGCGCGGTTTGCAGCCCAGGTGCGTGTCCTGCAGCCGGATCGCGGGCTCGTGGTCTTCGTGCCGCGTTACAATCGCTGGGCGAGCCTCACCGTAAATGGGCAGACTATGCCGCTATCCGATGCGCCGGCCTGGCGGGGCGGGCGGCTCGGCGCAAAATGGGTGGTGCCGCCGGCGATGCTGCACCGGGGCGACAACGTGCTGGTTGTCGAGGTTCGCCGTGAATGCTGCAAGGCCTTTCTTTCAGGGGTGATCGCTGCGCCCGGAGGGACGATCGACAATGCCATCCGCCAATGGCGTATGCAGGTGATGATCCCTGCCTTCGGGGTGATGGTCCTCGGCCTGTTCGGGACCGGATCCTGCCTGTTGCTCGCGATCGGGCCGGCCTATCGCCGCGAAGCGTTTGCAGCGGCGACGGCCTTCGCCGGGCTTGCCTTGGGAGGATTGTGGCAGATCGACATTTTCACTCCCACCACGGAACCGGTCTTCATAGCTACCGGATGGGCAGCGCTACTGCTGACTTTTTCTGGGCTCGTGGCACTGATCGACCGGTGGTTTCCGGGCGGGCCGCGGTTCGACCGATGGCTGGTCGTGTTCGTCCCCGTCTGGGCGCTGCTGATCCTAGTATCCGCGATGGCGACAGATCCGCCGCCGGTCGCCTTGCGAACGGCGCTTGAGGTGTCGATCGTGCTGTTCGCCAACATCGCGATCATCGCCAGCCTGTGGCGCGGGTTGGCGATCGGCCGAGCGCAGTGGTCGCTCGATGCAGCGGTCGTGCTGCTGGTTCCGACCATCAGCCTAGCCGACGTGGTCGACAGTCTTGACCGGGATCCCCTGACGCTCAGCACCGCGCCGCTTGGCCTGTTCGGTCTCGCGATTCTGCTCCTTCTCGGGATTGTCCGGCGCGGGCGGATGCTGTCGATACGGCTCGAAAATGCGAACTTGCTCCTCGAACAGACGATCAGCTTCAAGCAGGCCGAGATTGAGGCCACGGCGCAATTGCTCCGCCAACGCGAGGCCGAAGCCGCCGTGCAATCTGAACGAGCACGCATCATGCAGGACATGCACGACGGGATGGGCGGGCATCTCCTGTCGGTGCTGACGCAAGCGCGCAACCCGGCCGTCCCGCGCGAAACAATCGAGGCGACGGTCGAACAAGCCATCACCGATCTTCGGCTGATGATCGACAGTCTGGATTCGGTTGGAGACACGCTTGATTTCGCGCTCGGTCAGTTCCGCGAGCGGGCCGAGGCGAAGCTGCGCGCGGCGGGGATGGAACTGGTGTGGCGCAATGATCTACCCGGCGCCTATCTCATCCTGCCGCCGGGGACGATCCTCGCGATTTACCGCATCATGCAGGAGGCAATCAACAATGCCGTCCGCCACTCCGGCGCAGACCGGGTCGAAATTGGGATCAGACTTCGCGAGGATGGCGCAGTGGTGATCGCCATCCTAGACGACGGAAGCACCGATCGGAGCAGCTGGAAAGCGGGCCGGGGGCTCACCAACATGGAGCGCCGAGCGAAGCAGATCGGCGGGCATTTCAGCGTGACTGTGGGCGCCGACGGCACGCGCGCCACGCTGATCCTTCCCACCTCCTAGAGGCCAAACTGCAAGGGAGCAGCGCCAGTGCCTCGGGGCGCAGCTCCCTTGCAAGCGAGTTCAGTCGACGCAGTCCAATGCCGCACCCGCGACTTCCGCCGCAGCGCCCTTTTTGCCCATCAATCCGCCCAGGGCACGGGCAGCCTGCCCCTTCTTGCTCTGCTTGCAGGCGGGTTTGCTTGCGGCATCAGTGGTGTTCGCACTCGCCGTTTGCACAGCGCCGGATGCCCCGCTGTCGGCAGCGGGCACAGCACCGCCGAGGGCCAGCATCAGCGGCGTGGTCGGCTGGCTGCGTTCGGGAACGGGGCGCTCCTTGGTGAATGTGTAGATGATATTGAAATCCTGCATCGTCACCGTTTCGATCTGCTTGGCAGTCAGGCCGGTCTGCCTCGCGGTGCACCACACGCCGAATTCCTCCAGCTCGTCCTCCGCGCACCCACTGGCAGGCCGCGCCCGCGCCACAGGCGCATCCGAAAACTTGGTGTTGCAATGCTTGAGGTCGCCAGACGTGCGATAGCCGGAAGGGCAGAGTTGACGCGGATTGCTCTTCGTCAGCAGCAGGCCAGCCGAAGTCGGTGGCCCGGACGCAGCTGCAGGCGCCGATGAGGCCGAAGCGCTACCAGAACCCCGGCGCGCAGACTTGTCCTCGACGCACCAGTAATTCCCCCAACTCTTGTAGCCGTCCGCGCAGGTGCCGTTGCGCGGGCCATGATAAACTGCAGGCGAACTGCCGGAATTGGCGACGCAGAAGTCCTTGTCGCTCGACCAGCCCGGAGGGCAATTCTTGGCCTGACGATCGATCCGGTTGCGCACACCTTGCGCTTCGACCGGCTCCGGCACGATTGCCAGAACGGCAAGACCAGTAGCGGCGACAACGCCGGCTACGCCAATTGGACACCTCGAAAAACCCTCGCCTTTGATGCGCTGATCTGATTCACTCTGCGCTGCGATGAGCGGAGGCGATGATGGTTGGTCAGCCGGGTTTCTTTGATTTGTCGGATCGGTATGCGGCGTTGAGCGCGGCGGGCGATCCGCTGGAGCGGTTGGCGGGGGTGGTGGATTTTGAAGTGTTCCGCGGGCCGCTGATCGTGGCGCTGAGGCGGAGCGATCGTGGCAAAGGCGGCCGGCCGCCGTTCGATCCGGTGATGATGTTCAAGATCCTGGTGCTGCAGGCGCTCTACTCGCTCTCGGACGAGGCGGCAGAGTTCCAGATCAAGGACCGGCTCTCGTTCCAGCGGTTCCTGGGGTTAGGGCTCGATGGCAAGGTGCCTGATGCCACCACGGTGTGGCTGTTTCGTGAGCAGCTTGTGAAGGCCAAGGCGATCGACAAGCTCTTTGCGCGCTTCGATGCCGTGCTGACCGATCGCGGCTATCTGGCGATGGGCGGGCAGATCATCGATGCGACCGTGGTGCCGGCGCCCAGGCAGCGCAATAGCGATGAGGAAAAGGCCGCGATAAAGGAGGGCAAGATCCCGGAGCGCTGGAAGGAGAAGCCCGCCAGGATCCGCCAGAAGGACCGCGATGCGCGCTGGACGGTCAAATACTCCAAGGCGAAGGTGAAGGAGGGTGCTGATCCTGCGGCGTTCAAGCCGGTCGATCTTGCCATCCCGATGTTCGGCTACAAGAACCACATCGGCATCGACCGGGCGCATGGGCTGATCAGGACCTGGGATGCCAGCGCGGCCAACGCCCATGACGGGGCGCGGCTGCCAGACCT
>NZ_MUYJ01000022.1 GCF_002155695.1 Erythrobacter tepidarius | reverse complement strand
CCGTGCTCGAGGCAGGCTGCTTCGCCCATGCGAGGCGCAAGTTCTTCGAGCTGGCCGATGTCGTAAGCTCGGCCCGCAAGAAGAGTCGCGGACAGAGCGCCGCCATGATCTATCCGATCGCGCTCGAAGCCGTGCAGCGCCTCGATGCCCTGTTCGACATCGAGCGCGGCATCAACGGCAAGAGCCCGGCCGAGCGGCTTGCAGTTCGCCAGGAACTCAGCGCGCCGCTCATGGCCGAGCTCCACACCTGGCTGACCGAGCAGGTCGCCAAGCTATCGCGCGGCCATGATCTCACCAAGGCCTGCTTCTACATGCTCAAGCGCTGGGACGCGTTCACCCGCTTCCTCGACGATGGCCGGATCTGCCTCACCAACAACGCAGCTGAGCGCGCGCTCCGCTGCATCCCGCTTGGCCGCAAGGCATGGCTGTTCTGCGGATCCGATCGCGGCGGCCAGCGTGCCGTCATCATCTACACCCTGATCCAGACCGCCAGGCTCAACGATGTCGATCCGCAGGCCTGGCTCGCCGATGTCCTCGCTCGCATCGCCGATCATCCCGCCACCAGGCTCGATCAGCTGCTGCCTTGGAACTGGCGCAAGAGTGAAGGTCTGCTATCGCAGGCGGCATGACCCGCCAAAGCGCCATCGACAGTTTTACCGAGATCGCCACGCTGCGTATCGAGCTGAACGATTCCGACCCGCTCATCTGGCGAGAGCTCGAAGTCCCAACCTCCATCACCCTCAAGGTGCTGCACGAGATCGTCCAGACCGCCATGGGATGGCTCGACTATCACCTCTGGGAGATGGTCATCGATCACCAGACCTACGGCCTGCCCATGGACGAGGACTGGGGGACCGCTCCCCGCAAGGTCGCCTCCCGCACACGACTGCGCGATGTGCTTGCTCCCGGCACTACCCGGATTCATTATGTCTATGATTTCGGCGATTACTGGGAACACAGTTTGATCATCAGGGATGTCCGAGCTGGGGATCGCTCCACGGCATATCCGCGTTTCATCGCCGGTGAGCGCAACTGCCCTCCCGAGGACTGCGGCGGCATCCCGGGGTTCTACGAAATGCTCGAGGCGAGAAACGATCCGGACCATCCAGATCACGCCGATGTCAGCGAATGGCTCGACGACTACGATCCAGACGAACTCGATGTCTTCCCGATCAACGGCATCCTCGGCCGGATCGCCGCTCGTCGTAACGCCGCAGCAAAACGCATCATCAAACCCAGTGACCGCTAACTGAAACGGGTGCGGCCTTCACCGGATGGATACGACGAAAGCAATTTCGGATCAGAAAGATCAAGGGCAGCAATTGCTGGTGGCGCATCCTCAAACATCACTTAGCCCTGCCCGTTGAGAATCAGGCGAGCATTCTAGCGCGGCTTGCGACGAGTTATTCTTTCCGATGACTTAAGGGTCGTTGCGTGATCAGCCGCCGGAGTAACGACTGGCTGCGGCACCCTTGGTAGCCCCGCTCCTGCTTTGGCGGCTGCCCCTTGCTCGCTTTACAGATGAGCACTCCAACGAGCTGACCCGTTCGCTCTCCGCCTACGTGCGCAGCACGTATCCGCGATAGCCGTGGCTATCTTGCAATCTCGTTGAGGTAACGGGTCATCGCTTCATATCCTTCGGGCGTGAGGCGGATAAGCCGCCGCCGATTGTCACTAGGATCGTCCAGGGAACGAATCAATCCTTTGGCTTCAAGGACGCTCAGCCAACGCAATGCAGTTGTTGCAGGTGCACCAGATCCAATGCAGGCGCTCTTGACCGAAACCTGCTCATTCTGGGCCTGGTGAGCGTAAAGGTCGAGCAGAATGTCCCATGCAGGTTCGCCGAAGATCTCTTCATCCTGCAAATGCTTCGCACGTGATCGCCTCTGTTGGTAGGCCATCAGCGCTGCTTCCAATGCGGTCTGATGACGGACCAGAGGCTCAGCGGGTTTGCGCACGAAAGTCTCGCAACCGCTATCCCGGCGAAGTTCATCCAATGTGACCTGTGCCTCGTCGAATTGACGAGCCAACTTCATTATCGTCGCAGCATTCAAGGTTTTGCCCCCGAGTCCCTCACTGCAAGACTAACAGGCAGGATCCCCTTTGAATAGCCCAAGTTAGGAAATCGGAAATCATTGGGCCAAAGTCCGACATAACGGCGGACATTCATGCCACATTGCCATCTAAAGATAGCCATTTCCGTGTAGAGTTTCCCGCCGCATGTTTCTTCCGGTGGCCGTTAGCCGTGACGATGCGCGATCAAACAGGAACCTCGGCGGCTCTTGGCAGAAGCTGATGGGGTGGACGCCCCCCGACGGCATCGATGTGCCATAGTGGAGGTGTTGTAACACCACTGAAGGAGGCGTCCGTGTCGAAGGTTATCACGATTGGTCTGGATATCGCAAAGAACGTTTTTCATGCGCACGGTGCCGATGAGCGCGGCGCGGTGGTGTTCAGTCGCAAGCTGACGAGGAGCAAGCTGCTCGAGTTCTTCGCCGGTCAGCCGGCGTGCACGGTGGCGCTCGAAGCATGCGGCGGGGCGCATCACTGGGCGCGCCAGTTGCAGGCGCTAGGTCACGATGTCCGGCTGATCCCGCCAGCTTACGTGAAGCCGTTCGTGAAACGGAACAAGAATGATGCGGTTGATGCCGAGGCGATCTGCGAGGCAGCACAGCGCCCCGGCATGCGCTTCGTTGCGGTAAAGACCGAGGAGCAGCAGGCTGCAGGCCTCGTGTTCCGCACCCGCGATCTTGTGGTGCGCCAGCGCACCCAGCTCATCAATGCGATCCGCGGGCATCTGGCCGAGTATGGCTGGGTCGCGCCGCGAGGCACCGCGTCTATGGCGATGCTGGCGGATCTTCTGGAAGACGGCGACATGGCCTCAAGCTTGCCGGAAGCTGCGCGGCCGATGTTCAAGCTGATGATCGACCTGTTGTCTGAACTCGACCAGCAGATCGCCACGCTCGACCGCGAGATCGCGCGCAGGGCCAAGGAAGACGAAGCGGCCCGGCGGTTGATGACGATCCCGGGCATTGGTCCGATCGCAGCAACGGCGATCATCGCCTTGGCGCCGCTGATCGAGACGTTCCGCAAAGGCCGCGACTTCGCTGCATGGCTTGGTCTTGCACCGCGCCAGCACTCGACCGGTGGCAAGCAGCGCCTCGGCAGCATAACCAAGATGGGCGAGCGGACGATCCGGCGGCTGCTCATCATCGGTGCAAGCTCCGTAGTCCTGCAGGCCAGCAGGCGCGGCGCTCCGAGTGGTTCATGGCTTGAGCGGATGCTGGCGCGCAAGCCGCGCATGCTGGTGTCAGTTGCGCTCGCCAACAAGATGGCCCGAATGGTCTGGGCACTGCTGACCAGGAAGGAAGATTACAGAGCTCCGGCTGCGGTCTCGGCGTAAGCTGAGAAAGCGGTCAGAGGCGTCGGGGACGTAGGCGGTCGAAGGAGGGTATGGCACAACAGTCGGTGAGACGGGGTCGGAAGAACCAGGGAACGGCTGAGCGCTAGCCAAGCGCGCGAAGCTGAAATGGATCCGATCCGCGAACTCCCATACTGGCCCGCAGCTATGGCGCTGCTCATCGAGGCCGGACAGATGACAGCATCCGACTACGTGCCAACATGCCCGAAATTACCGCTTGCATCCGAAGGGGCGTCCACAGAAGTCGTTCGTCTCACTGATCGTGAACGACCGGATCTGGGTCGCGAGCTGCCGATGCTGATGGCAAGAGAAGGGGCGACTTATCCAACAATATTCCTGCCTTGTCGCTTAATGCGGTGTCAGCGGGAATGCCTCCATGACACCGAAACAGGAAGCCTTCGTCCCCGAATATCTCGTCGACCTCTGCGCTACGTAGCCAGCTATTCCCGCGTTCGGCTAAAGGTCAGACTGCACCGAGCTGCGGGCAAACCCGGTCAGCAGCCGCAGCATAACCCCTGGCGAGCGCGCCTGATTGCCCGTGTATTCGAGCAGCGCGTCGAGCAGCGCGCGGTCGTAATGGTGCCCGTCCATCCACACAGCCTCGATGGTGCGGGTGTTGGCGATGTCCTCGAGCGGGTTGGCGCGCAGCAGCACCAGATCGGCACGCTTGCCCACCGCGATCGAGCCTGCGGTGCGCTCCTGCCCGGCGTAGCGGGCTGCCTCGATGGTCGCGGCGCGCAGCACCTCGGCCGGGCTGAGGCCGGCGGCGACCAGGTGCGCCATCTCGTCGTGATAGCGAAAGCCGCCGATGGTGGTGTCGGTGCCCACGAGCACCCGCACCCCGGCGCGGTGGGCCTCGCCCGTCAGCCTGCGGCCATGTTCGAAATAGGAGCGCAGGGCCGCCTTGTCGGCAGGTGACGGATAGCGCGCGGCGACAGCGCCCAGATCGTCTTCCAGCGCCCATCGCGAGAGCGGATCGAGATAATCAAGGCGCGGGTCGGAAAGGAAGGTCGGGTCAGCCGAGCATGCGTCTTCCTCGCGGGTGACGTGGGTGGGAACCAGCCATGTGCCCGCCTCGCGCATTGCGGCAAACACGGCGGCGCAGCGTTGCGGCTGATACTCCTCAACCATGCGCCGGGCGAGCACGCCGGGCGCCACGTCGGCCAGCTTGCCTTGGCGCCAGTCATCGGCACCAGCGAAGCAATGGCGCGGCAGGGCGTCGGAATGCTCGATGCTGGCTTGGCCGGCGCGCACCGCCTCGGCGAGCGCGACCGCCTTGGGCAGGTGGCCAAGCAGCCTGAGGCCGTGCCGCCGCGCTTCCTCGGCGGCGCGGAAATAGGCGGGCCGCGACAGCCGGTCGTAGACCTTGAGCGCATCGAGCCCCCGCCGCTTGTAGACGAGAGCGAGCCGGGAGACATCCGCCGGGGTCACTTGCGGGCCTTCGAGATAGTAGCTCGCCACCTCCACGAAGCGCGGCGAGGTCATCTGCCCCGCCTCGGCGGCCCGCGTCCAGGCGCGCTTGTCCGCGAGGCAGGCGATCAGCGTGTCGCTTTCCCCCGGACAATCCATCATGTCGCGCACGTTCACCACGCCGTTGGCGACGAACAGCGGCAGGTGCAGCTGCGGCGAGACCTGAAAGCTGTGCATGTGCATGTCCCAGAAGCCGGGCACGAGCCAGCCACCCGCGCCGTCGACCACCGGCAGGCCCTGTGCCGGTGCATCGCTGCCGATGGCGCGGATGTGCCCGCCGCGCACCGCCACGTCGGTGAGAGGCCCGGCAGTGCCGTTCTCGACATCGACGACATGCACGTTGCGGATGAGATAGCCGGTTGCAGGCGGCGGCAGAGGGGCTGGCGGGCTCGGCCAGAGCATCAGGGCCAGCAGCGCCAGCAGGGTTGCAGCCAGAGTGATGCCGGCGATCTTGAAGGTGCGGGTCATGGGCCTGGTTCCCTTGGTAAGTCGGCCCATGTTGCCAGCGCCCGCGTCAAAGCGGCGTGAAAAGGCCTTTGACGCGGCTTTGACGGGCGATCTGACACAAGGCGGCGTGTTTCCTGCAACCAAGGAAGGGCCGTCTCATGCGCTTTGTTCTTGCACTCGTGATCCTGCTGGCGGCGCTGGTGCCGATATCCAGCCATGCCGCCGCCGAGCCGACTGGCGCTCGCGTTCTGCTGGTGGTGAGCGGCAACGGCCGCGACGAGGGGCGCAGCCGCCCAGGCTTCGAATATGACGAGTTCGCGCAAAGCTGGGTGGTGCTGCGCGACAATGGCGTGACCGTCGAGGTAGCAAGTCCCCAAGGCGGGCCGGTCGAGGTCGACGCTTTCGAGCCCGAAAAGCCCTACAACGCCCGCGCGCTGGCCGATCCGGCAGCCCAAGCCGCCTTGCAAGCCACGCTCACCACCGGCGCGGTCGATCCCGCGCGCTATGCGGGCGTGTTCGTGCTCGGCGGCGGGGGCGCGATGTTCGATCTTTACCGCGATCCGGGCCTCAAACGCGTGCTGGAGGAGGTCCATGCCGCAGGCGGTGTGATCGGCGCAGTGTGTCATGGCTCGGTGGTGCTTGCCGACCTGCGCGATGCCGCCGGCCGACCGCTGGTCGCAGGGCGCCGCATCACCGGTTTCACCAATGCCGAGGAACGGCTGTTCGGCGCACGCTGGTCGAAGACCTATCCGGTCTTGCTCGAGGATGCTCTCAAGGCTGCCGGGGCGAGTTTTGCCGAAGGCGCGCCGATGCTGCCCCATGTCGTGAGCGAGGCGCGCGTCGTCACTGGGCAGAACCCCTTTTCCACCTCGCTTGCGGTCGAGGCGATGCTGCGCGCGATGGGCCGCGAGCCTGCGGCGCGCACGGCCTGGCAGGACGAGGCGAGCCTTCTCCTCGTCCAACGCCGCCTGCAAGGCAACCACGCGGCGGTGCGGGCTGAGCTCGCCGCGGCGCCCGCCGCCTTCGATCTGTTGCTGATCGGCATGTGGGGCTATCATCGCGCCGTGCAGGCGGGAGAGGACCGGACGATGCTGGAAGAGGCTGCCGATATCATGGCGCTGGTCGCGGACCGCGTGGCCGAGCCGCGGCTGACGCTCGCCCTCGCCCGAGCCGAGATCAGGCTGGCGCGCAACGCCCAGGCCCGCGCGCGCCTTGAGGAATTGCTCGCACGCGCGCCGAACCTCGCACCCGCGCGTCAGTTGCTGGCCGGTCTTGCCGAGTGAGGCCGCAAGGTGCAGCGCAAGCTCGATATCCTGCTGGTTGAGGACAACCTCTCGCTCAGCGAGAACATTGCCGAATATCTCGAAGCGCTCGGCCACCGGCTAGACTTCGCGCATGACGGGACAGCCGGGCTGGCCCGCGCGCTGGAGGCGCCCTTCGACGTGGTGATCCTCGACCTCGCCCTGCCCCGGCGCGACGGCCTCGAGGTCTGCCGCGAGATCAAGGCGCGATCGACGCGCGCGGTGCCGGTGCTGATGCTGACCGCGCACGACACGCTCGACGACAAGCTCACCGGCTTTGCCCACGGGGCGGATGATTACCTCACCAAGCCCTTCGCGCTCGCCGAACTGGCAGCGCGCTGTCAGGCGCTGGCGCTGCGCCAGCAACTGGGCACCGAGCATCGCATCCGGATCGGCACGC
Source organism: Erythrobacter tepidarius (assembly GCF_002155695.1). Classification (GTDB taxonomy): domain Bacteria; phylum Pseudomonadota; class Alphaproteobacteria; order Sphingomonadales; family Sphingomonadaceae; genus Erythrobacter; species Erythrobacter tepidarius. The sequence goes on along the minus strand of NZ_MUYJ01000022.1, from coordinate 12,594 downwards.
TCACGGTGGATCGCCGCGCCATGACCGCCGAACGCTGCGGGCAGCCGATTGCGCTCACGCCGCTCAGCTTCCGGATCCTGCTGCACCTGGCCGAAGCCTATCCGGCGACCGTCTCGCGCCATGACCTCGCCCACGCGATCTGGGGCGAGGACATGCCGGATTCGGACTCGCTGCGCAGCCACATCCACCTGCTGCGCCAGGCCATCGACAAGCCCTTCGGCACCGCCTCGCTCGAAACGCTGCACGGCTTCGGCTTCCGCCTGTTGGCCGACGCATGAGCCGGCGGCGGCGCAGCCTGCGCGGGCGAATCGTCGCGACCTTCCTGACCTACGCGTTCGCTGTCTCGCTCGGCTTCGTGGGAACGGGCTTCGTGGTCGCCTGGGTGGTGGAGGATGCCTGGCTCAACCAGCAGATCGCCGAGGAAATCGCGCACCAGCAGGATCACTGGCGCCGCCATGGGCGCTTCGCCCCGCCGGTTTTCTCCCATGTCAGCCTGCACCGCAGCCCGGCGGAATTTCCTGCCGATCTGGCGCGGCAGGTCGCCGCGCGGCGCGATCCGCAAGGGGAATACGCGGGCGTTGGGGGGCGGCATTATCATGTGCTGGGCTTTGCTCTGCCCGACGGCGGGGGGAAGGCATGGGCGGTCGCCGAAGTCGCGAGCCGACTGGTGGTGCGGCCCCTGACGGGCGAACTGCTGGTCCTGATTGCCGGCAGCGCGACGTTCATGCTGCTCGCCGCGGGCGTGCTTGGCTATGGACTGGCACGGCGGACAACCGCGCCGCTGACTGCGCTCGCCCGGACGGTGGAGGAAGCCTCGGTCGATCGCATACCTCGGCTCGACGATGCGGCGAGCGAAGATGCAGAGATCGCGGCGGTCATCGGCAAGGTTGCCGAACTGCTCGAAGGGACCCGCGGTTTCGTCGAGCGCGAGCACCGCTTCACGCGCGATGCCAGCCACGAGTTGCGCACGCCGATCACGGTGATCCGCAGTTCGGCCGAACTGATGGCCACGCGCGGCCCCCTGCCCTCCGAGCTTTCGCGCCCCCTCCAGCGCATCGAGCAGGCGGCGCGAGACATGGAGCGGACGGTCGATCTGTTGTTGTTGCTCGCGCGCGAGGAGGCAGCACCCTCCGTCGCCGAGGCAGCGGACCTGTTGCCGCTGGTCGAGCGCGTGGTGCTCGCCGAAAGCGAGCGGATCGGCGCGCATCACGTCGCCGTCTCGCTGGCGATCCCCGCCGCGCGCAAGGCAAGGGCGAGCACGCCGGTGGCCGAGGCGATCATCCGCAACCTCGTCGCCAATGCCTTGGTTCATGGCGGCGGCGCACCGGTTGCGATCCGCGCCGATGCCGAAAAGCTCGAGATTGCCGATCAGGGTGCCGGAATGTCCGACGAATGGCTCGAAGACCTCGGCGCAGGCCGGGCACCGCAAGGGCGCGGTATCGGCCTGTCGATCGTGCTGCGGCTCTGCCGCTTGCAGAACCTGCCGCTGGCGTTCGCCAGGCGGCCGGGGGGCGGAACTCTGGTTGAGGTCGGACTGTGATGCTGGCACGGCGGGAAGGTCGGTGCCGGCTAATGTGCAATTCGGGAAAGGTCCCCTGCCCTTTCGCCCGGGACTGAGGAGGTAATCGCGTGCGAAGGCGTTCGTTTCTGGGGCTTGCTGGCACTGCTACAGCCGGGGCCACCCTGGCTGCGGCAAGGCCGATGCAGGCTCGCTTGCCGGCTCCGCCGCTGCCCGTCAGGATCAAGCCGCCGGTGCTGCGTCCGGGCGATCGGGTGGCGCTGATCAATCCCAGCACGGCCATTTACGATCCGGCGGCGGTGCTGCGAGCGCAGGCGTTGATCGCCGCGCTGGGCCTCACGCCGGTCGTTTCCGAAAGCCTGACGGACCGACCGCGCGATCTGGCCGCGTCGGTCGATCAGCGGCTGCGCGAACTGCACGACGCCTTCGCGGATCCATCGATCCGGGGGGTGTTCTGCGCGCGCGGCGGTTATGGCGTGAGCGAGATCATGCACGGGGTCGATTTCGGCGTGATCCGCGCCAATCCCAAGGTCTTTCTCGGCTTCAGCGACATCACTTTGCTGCATCTCGCCATCGCTCGCGAGACTGGCCTCGTGACGTTCCATGGCCGGATGCCTGCCATGCGCGAGTTCCCGGTCTTCTCGCTCGAGGCCCTGCGACGCGCGCTGTTCGGCCGGGAACCGCTCGGGCCGCTCGTCAATCCGCCCGAAGCCGCTCTTCTGCGCCCCGCCTATCCGTTAAGGACGATCGCGGGAGGCACGGCAACGGGGCCGCTGGTCGGCGGGAACCTCTCGATGATCATGGCGGCCATGGGAACGCCGTGGGAAATCGACACGCGCGGTGCGATCTTCTTCTTCGAGGATGTCGACGAGCCCCCCTATCGCATCGCCCGCATGCTGCTCACATTGCAGCACGCCGGGAAGCTCCGCGAGGCGGCGGGGATCGTGGTCGGGCACTGTGCGCGCTGCGATGGCCCGTCAGACGTCACGCCCTATTCGCTCAACGAGGTTTTAGACCAGATCCTCAGCCATACCAGCGTGCCCGTCTTCAGCGGATTGCTCCTTGGCCACACGAGCGAGCAGATCACCATTCCTCTCGGTGTGCGTGCGCAGATTGATGCAGATGCTTGCACCTTGTCCTTGCTCGAAGCGGGGGTTGATGGCGCTGCGCCTGAAGCCTCCGGTCGGCAGAGGCGACGCATTTGATGTTCGACATGCGGGTGCATTAGTGACTGGCTACCCGGGAGCGCTTGATCGGCGGCTCTTGTCACGAGCGGTCGCATCATGTGCCCGATCTAGACGACCGGATCTGGGTCGGGAGCTGCCGCGGTCCTAATGGCGGCTTTGCCCCGCTTCTGGAAAATTGCTGCCAGTCAGCAATCGACCCCTTTGCGGTCATTCAGGATTTCACTATCCTGAGTCCGATGCAACCCGCTTTTTTCCTTGCGAGTCTCGCTCTTTGCGCGGCCGGATGTTCTAACCAAAACTTACTGGGCGAGGAAGTCTGGACCGATGAGCAGCTCGCTCAGGCCGATGTAAGATTCGGTTGGAACTTCGAGGTGGAATGCGAGGAGGCTCCCTCAAGGAACCTCGATGTCTTAATTCACCCCGACAACTCCTACCAAATTGAGATCATCGAATACCGGAACGAAGCTCCACCAGAAACTCTTAGTCGGGCGGACGGCAAGCTTGCCCCCATGACTGCCACTCGATTACGACGAAGTTTAGCGCTTCTTCGTTCGGATAACGCACAAGACCACTTCACTTCCATGCCCGGATGCCCCGAATGGTCTCATCCGGCTATCGAATACTACGTGGGTTTCGAAATTGACGAAAAACCCGCTTTGACCGTGCTTGAACTCCACTGCGAGACGCCAGAGACCGTTGAAGGGCGTCGAATAATTTCAGAGGCGATGGCGGCATTTCCGCAAGTGGATCGCACAAAGGTGTTGGCTGGATCGGTTGAACTCTGACGGCAGCAATCCACCCAGTTGCAGTCATCAGCGGGTTCGGGTCTCGATCGCAGAAGCCGCCTGACGGCTTTCGGCGAAAGCAGACGTTGCCGTTGATGCAGGGGAATGGCTGACCATGGGTCGGCAGCTGCCGCTATCCAAGTCCGGCCACGAACGACGGCTATTCTGGGTTTGCTCAAGAGCCGCCATTCTGGGGTCGTCCCCATAAAGTAGGCTGCTGCGAAAGGCTGGAGCTCGGCTCGAACCGGACCAACTTCCGCCCCGGCAGCGTGAACCAGGTGGAGAGCGCCTTGCTGTGGGCATGACGGGATTGACCGCGCTCGTTCGACAGACACTGGTGCCGCAGGGCCCATCGGCGCGCCTTCGCGCCCTTTGATCGAGGAGGCAGCTGAGTTTTTCTTGGCTTAGCCCTAGGCCCAACTCCGCCAATATAAGTCGCTTGGGCATTCCCAAGTCCGCCCGGACGCGAGATCGACCAGAAGATAATTTTCAGGGATGTGGAGGCGCAGGCCGTCGCGAATCCTCTCTACTCGCTCAACGGTCATGTCGCCGCCCAATGGGAGTTCCACCAGATCCGCAAGAGGACGTCCATTCATTGTGACAAGCCTTGCCTCCGGAACATCGGCGCCATGGATAATTAGCACATCGCGTGCCCAGTCCAACGTCCCGTGCTTCTCGACTTCAGCATGGATCGTTCCGTCTACCCAGTAGAGGGCCACGAACATCGATGTGCCGGACCCGGGTATCTCGACAGCCACTTCATAAGCTTCCGCGAGCTTCGAACGAATGAGCTCAGAATCGACTTTACCTGACGCCAATACCGCAGCCGCTAATCCCGTGATCCTACCATCCGCGCCATGACTCCGAAGGTTTTCAAGTTCCTTGTAGCGCTCACTGATGCCCCACGGGGAACCGAAAGAGTGGCCTCTCATCACCTGAGCTCGCTGCCACGCGGGAATGAAATCCGGCAAAAGCCCCGGGCGCAACGCGGCATCGAGAGCGAGGTAGTGCACGTGGAAATCCAGGTCTTCCACGTCAGACGCAAACCCCATCTCGATGATTATCGCGTCAACGGTGGCTTCCTTTCCAGCGACGCACATTTCGGCAATAGCGCGCACTTCCGCGCCCTGCTGAGCGATATCCTTCCGACGCTTCCAAAATGAGCGCATCTCCATAACGATCGACTCTGCAAACTCCTTGATCTGCTCCGGTAGTGCGCCACAGAAGCGCGGAGCATCAGTCCCATTGGCCGAACACTGGAGGACAACACCGCCAGCCTCAGCACATGGAAGAAATTGCAACCTATGTCGTTCGCCATTGACACAGATAAGGACGGGCTGGGGCAGCCCGAGGCGGCGACAAGCAAGCCTTCGCGTCAACCGAGTTATGTGGCGATGCAGTAGCTCAAGGTTAGGCCCGTGCGCGTCCTTCCTGGTGGTGAAAACCGGGTGCAAGCCAGGTCGCCCCGCATCCAACGTCCAGCGCTCTCCGCCGATCAAGATTTCTCCAAGCTCCCTAGTTTCGAAAACGGTTCCGAATGGAAGCTTTGTCTGCGTCTTCGGGTGTTTCAGCGTAACCAGCACACCATTCGCGATTGTGACCAGATCTTCGTCCGAGCTGGTCAAGATATCGCGATCCAATGCGGGCGCGCGCCGCCGATCTATTTCCATCGCGGCAGCTACAACGGGCGCCAGCGGCGTTCCATTCCCTGCATCATGCCCTTCGAGCAGCATTTCCAGCCGGGCGTTGGTCGCAGCTGCCGCAAACTGATTTTGATTTCCGCTGAACATAAGTTTTTCCTTCTCTCAAGAATCCTATGCCGCGAAAATCCCTTCCATCAGGTTCAACAAACGCTTCGTAGCTCCAATTCGACGTTTTGGGTTGGGCGCAGACAAGTGGCGTGAACCGTCCGATCGCCCAGCAACTGTCGCTCACTCCTCCAGAACCACCAGATCCTTTAGCTTTGAGGCCGAAGTTTGAGCGCGCGCCCGAGGGGCGAAGCCTGGTGTGCTGCGAGCAGTTAGGCCGGGCGACGCAGTGGTCAGATCGGCGACCCAAATCCACCCTTCGCCTCTTCGAGAACTCGCCACGCTCGGAATGCGGCAAACAGCGTGTTTCGCTCATCCGCCGGGCAGAATGCCCGGATATAGAGCGCCCACAAAGCCTGCGCCTGAGATGCCGCGCGCCGCCGTCGGTGCAGCGGGGTCGAGGTGGACCCGGGTAGTTCGATCGCAATGTCCGCGCCCGCTTCGCGCAGCTGCGCGCCGGATACATGCAGCGGCAAGAGCGTGATGTCAGGGCGCTGGCGCAGGATCAGTTCGGCATCGCTGGGAAAGAAGTCACCGCTCCTGCGCGCTCTCAGCAGCCGCCGGACGGGGGAGACCGTGTGCCACACCAGCAGTTCGCTGCCTTGAGGCAGACGCTTGGCCACACCGTCGATGATCTCGGCGCGGCTATGGATTGGATCGAAGACAGCATGATGAAGCGCAAAGCGGGTTTCCGCTTCTCCCGAACGGGTCACCGAGAATAGGGCAAGCGACCTGATCTGGGAACGCCGTCGGTGCTCGGGCCGAGTGCGGGTAATCACGAGCGCGGACAGGACATCCGGATGAACGAAATGGGACATGGGTCAGCCTCATCGTTGGAAGGGAGAAAGAGCGGGACGGAAGAACGCAAAACAGGCGGTGATCCGAAGGGCACCGCCTGCTTACAAATCAGTTTTAGGAGGGGCGCACAGCGCGATAGCGTGCCGGCCTTTTGAGGTGGTGGTGGTGAGCGCCGAAGTGGACTGTAGGGAAAAATCCCTCGGGAGAAACGGCTCAGCCGCGAAGCCCGCTAGACGCCGTCGATCGGCTCGTGAGCGAACTTCAACAGCAGCAGATGCTCGCTGAGTGCCCGCGCCCCGTGTTCTGCCGCCAACTCGCCCCAGCTCTGCCAGCGGTCGAGGCGGTGAGCGATCCAGGCGAACTGGCGATCGCGTGCGTAGTCGTCGACGAAGGTAAGCGTCCACAGCACGCGCGTCAGCGGGATGTTGTGGCCCATCTCGGAGCCGATCAGTTTGATCGCGGGCCTGTCCGCGATCGGCTCGCGCACAAAGCGATAGCGCAGTGCCCTGCCCATCGCCTCGAGCTCTGCCATGACCTGCTCTCGCTGAGCACGAGTTGTCCCATGATCGAGGCCATTCCAAGGGTGCAGGGTGGGAAAGTCGAGCGGGGCGAGATCGGCTACGTCCCTCCCGCGCGTTGCGGCCAGCATTCGCAGGATCGCCCGTCCCTCGACCGTGACTTCGCCGCCTTCCGTGAGATCCTGCCCCTCCAACCAGGCAAGGTAATGCCAGGACTCGCGCCAGACCTCGAAGAAGAATTCGTGGACGGCCTCTTCCCGGGTCACTCGGCGGTTGCTGGCGGCGTGAAGCACGGCCAGCAGCTGCTCACAAGCAAGGTCGAGGTTCGAACCTGAGCCCATGGAAAGGCGAACGTGCCACAGATAGTGGCGCAGGCTCTCCCACACCTCGCCGTTCTCATCGACAAGTCCTTTGGCGTCGGGATCCTTGCGAAGCCAATAGCCCCAGGGCAAATCGACGAGACGCTCATTCGCGTAGCCGCGCGGGTCGGGTATCCACTTAGACATGGTCGCGGCCTCCCTTGCGCAGCTTGAGGGCCTTTGACCGGTCTTCGAGCGCGAGCGGGACACCAGTAGCGGCTGATCCCTCATTTCCGATCGGAGCATTGCCATCGAGAGCCTTCAGCTGGCGCGCGAGGGCGACCGTCTGATCGGCCACATAGGCGATGTCGCGATATTCGCGGGGGCCATCCTCGCGGTCCTCATCGTTTCGCGCATACCCCCTGGGCAGGAAGTCACAGGCATGCTCGCAAGCGAACCCGAACCACCATGCGTCGCTGGCGCCGCTTCCTTCGCTATCCTTTAGGCCCGGCACGCTCTGCTGCTTGACGCCCCGGAAGCGAGTGTCATCGTGGGGGTGGCACACGCGAACCGCAGGTGGATCGTTCTTCTGGCAGGTTGCAGAATAGGTGAGACCGCGATGCACCGTGAGACCGAGTTCCGTGGGGATTGCATCGGCCAGATAGCCCCACAGGGGGTGCTCCGGGCCGACTGCGACATAGCCCGCGAGCGCGCCGCTCGGCTGACGCAGGATCAGGCAGTGATATCTGCTCGCGGCGTCGATCCATGCGACCCGGTCGGGTTCGCTTTCCCAGGGGCCTTCGCCGTAGGGTCGGCGCTCAGGGATCTGCAGGATTTGCTCGGGGCGGATGTGGTGGACGCCGAGCCTGAGAGTATCCGGCAGCGCCAGCGCTGTGGATTGCGGCTTAACTGATGTCAGGCTGCGGCTTTTGCCGCCCGCACGGCTGCGGCGAGGTTTAGTAGACTTAGGCATGTAGATTTCCTTCAGATACAGAAAAGCCGCAGGCCTCGCGGGACATGCGGCGGATGAGCTCCCAACGGGGAGTGATTATGGCGCGCGGAGGCCTTTGCCGGGGCGCTTGCGCAGGGCGCGCCGGCGGGTCACAGAATTATCAGGTCATGGGGATCTCCTTGGGTTCGGTGATGGCGGTAAGCATGCTTGTTCGGCCAACAGGGTCCGCGCCGATCACGCTGCCCGGAAAACTGGGCCGCGCAGGCGCGATGCCGCGAGCTGCGCCCGCGCCCATGGGGCGAAACTATTCCGCACGAACGTGCTCGCAGGCATCGCTTTGGCCGCCGCCTCCGAAAGGACGAGACTGCTGCGCGTCGGATGACAGGAAATGACTGCGTGGCTGGCAAGATGCCTGAGGGCGATCATTGCTGTGGTGAGCACGTCCGCGAGGCACTGGTCTTTCACCTTCGGCCATGCACAGCTTTCGACCAGCGGGCCGATGGCCTTGCTGGGGGTCGGCTTGCAAGGGATGCCAGTGGCCGCGGCATACTCAGGCAAGTGAGGAAAATTCGCGCGCGAAGCGACCGCGCGACACAGATCGAGCCTCTCGCGGCAGTAGATGCTGGGATCGCGCAGCTGCGGCGGGAGCAGCAGGTCATGCCGCGACGCGACCCGGCGGAGCACCGGCAAATCCTTGCTTTCCCCTCCCCAGGTCACGAACACAGCCTCGGGGCGCTGCTCAAGCACATCGAACAAGCGCTCGGCGATTACCCGCTCATCGGCTTCGTCATTAGCGATGACGGTGAGCGCCTCAACTTTGGGAACCTCGCTGCCGGGTTCGAACCGCAGCACCATCCAGCAACCGCAGGCGATCGTGTGGAACGGCCAACGGATATCGCCTTCGGCATCCTTGCCATCGGCAACCTTGTATCCCTGATAAAGGCTTCGATCGTAGGCATACTCGAGGTCGGCGATGACGAAAGACTGTGAGGGCGGCAGCTTGCCATCGCCATCTTTCGCCCTTGCGGAAAAGGCTCGGGCCTCACGCTCGAGCGTGGTGCCAAGATAGGTGCGATGTCCGTGCTCACGTCCGACAACATCGACGGCGTTGTCGGCAGCGGCGGTGACAGGGCGAGCTTCGTTCTTGGTATCGGTCATGTTCATTTCCTTTGCATTGAAACGCATCAGGCCCGCACACGGCGGGCCTGATGAGGGGGGTGTCGAGTTATCTGCGGGACTGGACGGCGGTCAGCGATAGCGCTCCACAGCCGAAAGGGTCTTCATCGCGGGTTCGGGGAGCGCCTTGCTGCGAAACCACTCGAGCTCCGAGGCTGTCTCGCAGAATCTGAGTTGTTTCTGCCAGACCCGCTCGGTCGCATTCCACCGGAAGCCGCGCGCCCGGAGAACGTCTTTCGCAGAATAAGGCGAGCGATGTGCGGACATCAGCACGCTGGGCTGCGCGGCATTTTCGCGCAACCGCGCGAAATGGGATCGCGGTTCGTCGCCGTTCGGATCGGGGCGCCGTTGTGACAGAAGCCAGAACAGGCTCCAGACATCGCTGCTGGCGCGATGCGCAGCGGAAAACCAGCCATGCTGTGCGAGCAAAAACGGCTGGCTACGACCTTCGAATTCCAGTGCCTGCCAGTCGATGTCGCGCATTGAACATGCCCATGGCTTATCAGCGCGCTCGGGCAACAGCTGATCGAACCATTGAATGTCGAAAGCCGCATTATGCGCGGCAACGAGATCCGCACGATCGAGCAGCCGACCAACCTGCTCAAGGTCGATGGCCTGGCCTCCAAGACAGGCATCAGACAACCCGGTCAGCCGTGCGATCTCGGCAGTCAGGGGCTTGCCCGGGTCATTGAGCCAGGACCACGGTCCGAGATGCGCAAGCGCTTCACCCTCCGGTGACAACCACACCAGCATGACGGCGAGCTCGATCACCTCGTCCTCCGCGAGCGAAAGACCGCTGGTCTCCACGTCCACCAGTGCGATGCAATCGGCGTCGGGCGGTGTGTTGCCCTCCATGCGCTGGAAAAGCTCGGGGATCTTGCGCAGGACGCGGAAGTCGGCGCTTTCTTCAAGCAGGCGCGCTGCGCGCTCGAGCCTGTGATTTCGGGATAGGATATTCATGTTAGGTTCTCCAATGCTGTTGGTGAACCGGCGAGGCGAAGGCCGAGCGTTTAAAACTCTACCTTTTCCCTTCACCCTGCCGGTTCAACCGGCAGGTCTCCCTTCCTCCTTTTCCTTCCTCTGCTTAGGAATTTCCCGCTTTATTTCCGCGCCGCAGCAGCGGCGCGCCCGAACGCGGAGCGGGCACGCGCTTTTCCATCTCCGGCGGCAAAAAAAGACCTGCCACCCCGGCGCCGAGGCGTCCTCTGCCGGCTTGCCGAAGTTGCATCCCGTGCGCTTGTCAATGCCGCTCGATCAGTCGCCCTAGTTATCCCCGCTGCTGCCAGAGCTTTTCGCCCATGGAGTGCCATCCAGCAAATCATCGGGTGAAGCTTTCGCATTCGACTTGTTCGAAGGCTCAGGCTTCACCGTTCGGGGCCTGCCGCGACCTCGCTTCTGCGGTGACTGACGCTCCGAGGGGTTTGCTCGACCGGTTTCGGGCGTGACATCGTCGTGCGGCACCGGCTGTTCATCGGTGGCGGGCCCGCTCATAGCGCCAATCGTCTTCAGGAGCTTATCATACTGATCCTGCACCACCTGAAGCTTGGCCTTTTCCTGGCTGAGTTCGCCCTTGGTCGCTGCAAGTTCGCTCGCCAGCTGGTCCCGCTCGTTGGCCACGGTGCGGCACCATTCTTCGGCATTATCGAGCTTGCGCTGGATCTCATCGCGCTCGGCCTCGAGCTTATCGAAGCGGTCGGACCATTTATCGATCTCCCGCTGATGAACCTCGCAATCCTCAGCCCGGTATTTGCCGCTCACGCCTCGAAGCAACCGCCGGAGGGTCTCGCAGGTAACGTCCAGCGCTTCATCCAGCTCGGGCGGAGCTTTCGCGATAAAGGGCACGCCTTCGGCGATTCGCCGCTCCTTCCAGTTTTCGAGCTTTTCACCGACCAAGCCATTCGCCTTCGGGTATCCGAGCTTCTTCGCCACCTGATTGGGTATAACCTTCTCGATATCGTAGCCGCACTCCTGGAGAAGCTCGTCGGCCGCCCGATCGACCGCATCCTGCGTTGCCACCTTCGCCATGATCTCACCTTTCACCACCTTTAAGCGAATGAAGCGACATTCGCTGTATTCGCCATTTTCGCTCTATTCGCTATTTTGAATTATGCCAAGCGAAGACAAATTAACACTCCCATTCTGAGACACTCTTGATCGTAAATCGGTATCGATCAGATCTCATATGTGGATCTAAACCAATAAAACAAGATACCCTCGAAGCCTCATCGGTTATACTTTCTCTGTTTTCTTTGGGTCATGTTTTTGCGTCGCACAAACCCTCGATCGGTTTCGTTGTCCGTCTTGTAAACCCATCCGGCATAGTGTCGTTTGGCCAATCCATCGGTTCGGCGCAGCCTCTCTGCTTCGTCATAACGCATCGTCTTAAATATGGACTCGCGATCCCCAGCGCTGGTGGTGCGCATCAGTTCATCGACGATATACGGAGCCAAAGCCTTGTCTTGGTCGCTTCCTGAAAGCGCCTCCCGCCAAGCAACGATTTCGGGACGCACGGCTAGGTCGACCTTCTTGGCGGCGAGTTGTCCCTTAGCCGCCTCACCCAATAGTCGCAGGAAAGTCGGATCGGATTTCTGCCCTCGAACAAAGTCGGCAGCCCAAGACCCGTATTCGTCCGGAATTCTAAGAGTGGTTCCGGTGAGCTGGAACTTCCCGGCGGCAAGGCCCGTGAAGACCCAATTGCGCTTCGCCTGCTGGACGCGCCTGATAGCTGGACACCTCGAAAAACCCTCGCCTTTGATGCGCTGATCTGATTCACTCTGCGCTGCGATGAGCGGAGGCGATGATGGTTGGTCAGCCGGGTTTCTTTGATTTGTCGGATCGGTATGCGGCGTTGAGCGCGGCGGGCGATCCGCTGGAGCGGTTGGCGGGGGTGGTGGATTTTGAAGTGTTCCGCGGGCCGCTGATCGTGGCGCTGAGGCGGAGCGATCGTGGCAAAGGCGGCCGGCCGCCGTTCGATCCGGTGATGATGTTCAAGATCCTGGTGCTGCAGGCGCTCTACTCGCTCTCGGACGAGGCGGCAGAGTTCCAGATCAAGGACCGGCTCTCGTTCCAGCGGTTCCTGGGGTTAGGGCTCGATGGCAAGGTGCCTGATGCCACCACGGTGTGGCTGTTTCGTGAGCAGCTTGTGAAGGCCAAGGCGATCGACAAGCTCTTTGCGCGCTTCGATGCCGTGCTGACCGATCGCGGCTATCTGGCGATGGGCGGGCAGATCATCGATGCGACCGTGGTGCCGGCGCCCAGGCAGCGCAATAGCGATGAGGAAAAGGCCGCGATAAAGGAGGGCAAGATCCCGGAGCGCTGGAAGGAGAAGCCCGCCAGGATCCGCCAGAAGGACCGCGATGCGCGCTGGACGGTCAAATACTCCAAGGCGAAGGTGAAGGAGGGTGCTGATCCTGCGGCGTTCAAGCCGGTCGATCTTGCCATCCCGATGTTCGGCTACAAGAACCACATCGGCATCGACCGGGCGCATGGGCTGATCAGGACCTGGGATGCCAGCGCGGCCAACGCCCATGACGGGGCGCGGCTGCCAGACCT
>NZ_MUYJ01000021.1 GCF_002155695.1 Erythrobacter tepidarius | reverse complement strand
GATGCCGCGCTCGGCCAAGGCATGGCGGAACCAGGCGGCATCATAGCCCCGGTCAGCGAGCAACGCCTTGGCTCCTGGGAAGGCATCGATCATCAGGGCCACCCCTTTGTAGTCGCTCATCTGCCCTTCGCTGAGCAGCATGATCAACGGGCGGCCCCTGCCATCGCAGACAGCGTGAAGCTTGGAGTTCAAGCCACCTTTGGTGCGCCCGATACGTCGGGGTAGAGCCCCTTTTTTAGCAGGCTCCCCGCCGTCCGGTGCGCCTTGAGATGGGTAGCATCGATCATCAGTTGGTCGGGCTTGCCGCCCTTGGCGGCGAGCTCGGCGAAGATACGGTTGAACACGCCCAGGCGGCTCCAGCGGATGAACCGGTTGTAGATCGTCTTGTGCGGGCCATAGGCGGGAGGCGCATCGCGCCAGCGCAGGCCATTCCTGATCACGAAGATAATGCCGCTCACGATGCGCCGGTCATCGACCCGTGGAATCCCATGCGACAGCGGAAAATAGGGCTCAATCCGGCGCATCTGCGCCTCGCTCAACAACCAAAGCTCCGACACCAGCAGCACCTCCTTGGTGCCGATGTTGAATCAACCCATCGCCTCAAGTGCAAGCAACTTAATGGGTCCTGAGCCTAGACAGCCTGCTGCACTGCTTCGCTCCGGCTGGTGGCGGCTGGACTTGCCGCGAGATCGCCGCGAATATGGCGCGATGCGATAAGATATTGCAGCGTTCCCCACAGCGATGCTGTACAGCCCACCACGATCATCGCCGTTGCCAGCGGACTGCCTAGGCTTGTCTCAGGCAGTCGGTCACTCATGAAGCCGACGATCAGTGGTCCAAGCCCGAGGCCGATCAGATTGATGAAGAAGAAGAACACGGCCGACGTCAGCGCGCGCATGCGCAGCCCGACGAGCCCATGGGAGACAGCCAGTGCCGGGCCGAGATAGGAGGCCGAAAGGAAGTGGAACACGCCGGTCAGCATCAGCGCCAGGGTGAGGTTGGCGGTGGTGAGCATCACCAGCAGCAACGGCGTGATCGACAGCAGCAGCATTGCCGATCCCCAGACGTACCAGCGCCGGTCGCGCTGCCCCAGCCTGTCTGCCAGCCAGCCGCCAAAGAACGAGCCTGCGCCGCCACCGAGGCCTGATGTCAGCGCCATCCACACGCCAAGCTCCGCAAGAGCGATACTGTGATGGCGCAGGAAGAATGACGGCAACCAGTTCCCGACCGCGTAGATGACCGTAGCCTGCAGGCACCCGGCCAGGGCCAGATTGCGAAACGTGCGGCGCGACCAGAGGAAGCCCAGTACCTCAAGGAAGGGCGGCGGCGGGCCCGTTTCGGGAGGACGATGTTCGGACCAGCCGCGGACCGGTTCCTTCACGCTGAGCCGGAGGATTAACGCCACGACAATTCCCGGCAGGCCGACGACCATAAAGGCGGTGCGCCAGTCGAAGGTGTCGGCAATGTAGCCGCCAAGCGCGAAGCCGGTGAGAATTCCGATGTAGATGCCGATCGAATAGATCGACAGCGCGGTTGCGCGTTCCTTCTCGGCGAAGATGTCCGAGATCATCGAATGCGCGGGCGGACTGCCCCCGGCCTCGCCGGCGCCGACCCCGACACGCGCCAGCAGCAGATGGGTGAAGTTCTGGGCAAGCCCGCTGACCGCTGTCATCCCGCTCCACACGGCAAGCGCGAGCGCGATGATGCTGCGCCGGACCCCGCGATCTGCCCAGCGCGCGATCGGGATGCCGCAGGACACGTAGAACAGCGCAAAGGCGAAACCCGACAGAAGCCCGAGCTGCGTATCGGAAAGATCAAGATCGCCCTTGATCTGCTCCTGCAGGATCACCAGCAATTGGCGGTCAACGAAGTTGAGCGCGTAGACGAGGGTCAGCATCGCGAGCACGAAATAGCGGTAGGACTTACTTTCGTAGGGTGTGCGCGGCACGTCGCTGCCTGATGCAGATGTGGTGATCTCGCTCATTTGCGTTCCTCCCCTCGTCATTGAGGCTTCCCGCCCGACGTCGTCGAATCCTTGGGCAATCGCCTAGTGGGCGGCGGCGAGCGCCGCGCTGTTGCCGCCCGCTGCAGCCACTTCACGCTCGGCCTGCATGAACCCGTAGGCAGGGACGATCTCGCCGGTCCGATCGATGATCTTTCCCCAGTTGGCGACAATCCGGTCTGCAGCATCCGTGCCGCCTCCGATCTGGGCTCCTTCAGTCAGCGTCACGTGCGCAGCCGCGAAGTGTCCGGCGCCAGCGCACAGGATCGTGCGGGTCGGGGCATCCTGACCGACCAGTGGGATGAGGCCCGGACTGACGAGGCCGGGATCAAGGTAGGCCAGCGATTCTTCCGAGAGGACCCCGCCGGTCATCTGTGTGGCGGCGGTCGGGGCGAGGCAATTGACCCGGATGCCGTACTTCTCGCCCTCGATCGCGAGGGTCTGCATAAGGCCGACAAGCGCCATCTTCGCTGCGCCGTAATTGGCCTGCCCGAAATTGCCATAAAGTCCCGATGACGAGGTCGTCATCACGATCCGGCCATGACCCTGCGCGCGCATCGTGTCCCAAACCGCCTTGGTGCAGATGACTGCTCCCATCAAGTGCACATCAACCACCAGACGAAAGTCGGCGAGATCCATCTTCGCAAAGCTGCGGTCGCGCAGGATGCCGGCATTGTTGATCAGGATGTCAACACGCTTCCACTGCGCCAGCGTCTGACCGACCATTTCAGTGACAGCTTGCTCGTCGGTGACCGAGCCGCTTGCAGCAAGTGCGTCTCCGCCTGCGGTGCGGATTTCCGTCGCCGCTCGCTCCGCCGCGTCGATATCGAGGTCATTGACAACCACCTTTGCGCCCGCTCGCGCGAGTTCGAGGGCGTGAGATCTCCCAAGCCCACCACCGGCACCCGTGACAATCGCGACCCGCCCGGCTAGTTCCATGTCGCTTCTCCTTCCAGACTAAAAACTAACTCGCTCGTGAGTGAATAAACTGGACGGCAGGAGTTCTGTCCTGCTCCCGTCGGGACTAGGCTTCCTGCTTGCCCCTCCGCTGATTGCAGACTTCACGGAAGCCTGCCGCCATGAACCGCGCCATGCGCTGCTTGACGGCTTCGTAGTCATCCGAACGGCAAAGGCCGTTCGACAGCGTGTCGATCCGACCGGTTCGTGCAAGGGTCAGCATCAAGGCCCCGGTGACGAAGTGGTAGCCCCAGAAGATATCGGCTTCGTCGGCTTCGGGCAGGGCGCGCTTGAGGATCCCGATCAGACGCAGCACGACCGGGTCGAAATACTTGTCCATTAAAGCCGCCCCTTCGGGACTGTTCGAGGCCTGGGCTCCAAAGGCCCCGTAGTTCTTCCAGCCTTCGCCGCCTTCGATGTAAAGATCGAGATCGGTATCGAGAAAGGCGTGCAGCGCGCCTTCGATCGTCGGATTATCACCGGCCTCGCGATCATAGTCGTCGAGCGCCTTCATCCGCTTTTCGATGGTCACCACGGCGCGGCGCGCGAAGACCGCGTCGAACAGCGCCTTCTTGTCCCTGAAATAGTAGTTCACCAGCGTGTGGTGCACGCCGACACGCCTGGCGACGTCCTTGAGCGTGACGCCATAAAGCCCATGGCGCGAGAAAAGATATTCTGCTGCGTCAAGGATCTGCTCTGTCGTTTCCGCGCGGCGCTCGGCCTTGGACTGTGACTTCTTCCGCGGCGTCCTGACGGCTGGCAATGCCTGTCCCTTCCTCGCACTGGCCGCATCTGCGGCGACAAGATCGATCATAGCGCTCATGGCCTGCTATACTGGTTCCGCAAGCGCAACTTGTCGATCTTTCCGGTGGCAGCAAGAGGCATCTTGTCAAGTCGTACGACCGCGTCCGGAATCCACCAGCTTGCAACCTTGCCGTGCAGCGGTGCGCACAATGCCTCGTCGGAAGGCGAGGCATCGTCGCGCAATTCGACCAGTAGGATCGGCCGCTCGCCCCATTTGGCATCGGGGCGGCCGATGACCGCTGCCAGGGACACTTCCGGCAGCGCACCGACCAGTGCCTCGATCTCGGCGGGATTGATCCATTCACCCCCTGACTTGATCAGGTCTTTCGCGCGTCCGGTGATGCGCAAATTGCCCTCGTCGTCGATCGTGGCAAGATCGCCGGTTTCGAACCAGCCATCGCGCGTGGCCAGCTCGGCCTTGCCGAAATAGCGTTCAACGACCGATGGGCCACGCACCCAGAGGTGGCCCTCGGCGCCGCGTTGCTCCGGCAGCGGAGTTCCCTTGTGATCGGTCAATAGCAGGTCCATGCCGATCGCGGGGCGACCCGACTGCGCCGGATCGCGCGGCATGGCACCCGGTGGCGTCGCGGTACCGAGCGGTGAAAGCTCGGTCATGCCCCAGGTCGTCTGCACTTCAATCCCGCGCGCTTCGAGCCGCTCCATCAATGCAGGCGGCATCGGCGCGCCACCGACCATTATCCGCTGGAGGCTCGGCACCTCTCCACCAACCGCGTCGAGATGATCGATCAGACCGAGCCAGACAGTCGGAACCCCTACCGCAATGGTCACTCCCTCCGCCGCGATCAGTCGGGCCAGGCTCGCGCCATCGGTGTGACGGCCGGGCAAGACCAGCTTAGCGCCGGTAGCGGGAGCGGCAAAGGGCAGGCCCCAGGCGTTCGCATGGAACATCGGCACGACCGGAAGCACCACATCGCGTGACGTGATCCCGGCAACGTCGGCCTGCAGCTGGCGCAAGGTATGGAGAAAGTTGCCGCGATGCGTGTAGGTGACGCCCTTGGGCGCCCCTGTCGTTCCCGACGTGAAGCACAGGCCGCAAGGCAGCGTCTCGTCGAACTGGCCCCAGACCACCTCCTCCCCGTTCGAGCGGACGAGAAGGGGCTCGAGCGCCTCACCGATCTCGGCGGCACCATCGATGATCAGGACATGCCGGAGCGTGGGGGTACGGGCCGAAATGTCGCTGGCGAGGCCAGCAAGATCCGCACTGGCGATGAGCACCCCGGCGCGCGATTGTCCGGCCATCCACGCGAGCTGGTCGGCGGTGAGCCGCGGATTGAGAGTGTGGCACACCGCCCCCATGCCCATGATCGCATACCAGCTTTCGACATGGGCCTGCGTGTTCCAGGCAAGGGTCGCCACACGGCTGCCCTGCGCAACGCCCCGCTCGGCGAGCACCGCTGAGACCCGCCGCGCCCGCGCATTGAGCTGGGCATAGCCGATCCGCTGGCTCTCCCCCGGCGTCGCGGTAACCACCTCGGTATCGGGGTGCCATCTGGCGGCGTGATCGAGGATCCGGTCGAGCGTCAGCGCGAAGTCCTGCATCGCGCCATCGGGCATCAGCATTGCGGTGCCTTCGGTGGAAGCGGTGGGGAAATCACGCCGACGTTCCAGTTCCATTGCTGGTCGCCGGCAGCACGGCGGCGGCACACGGTCTCTTCATGGAGGTCGTACCGGTCCCCCATGACATCGCGGACGACCCTAGCGCTGCCATCGAAGACCATGAACGGCTTGCGCGCGTCGAAGGCTGGCCACTCCGGCTGGCCTTTCGCGACCGGCTTGCCCGTTTTTGCAAACGAGCTCCAGTATTCCACCATGGTTTGCGACAGGGCGGCCTGGTCAGGAGTCCGGGGGACCTGCGGCCAGTTAGGATAGGTCTGCCAGATCGTTCCGAAGACGAAGGGGATTTCTGCCGCATGGAAGGCATGAAGTCCGGCATTGTCGGCCGCCGGATATCCGTGATCGAACAGATACAGGTAGGCCGCCGAACCTGCGGCAGTGTGCTTTTCACCCATTCGCTGCACGGTCCATCCGTAAAGCGCATCGCGTGTCGCCGCGAGCATGCTTTCCTCGACATTGCCCGATGGATAGGCCGCCAGATAGCGTGCCGCGCTGTCGCCATATGCGGCGCGGATCTTTGCCTCGTATTCGCCGCGATCCTCAGGGATGGGCGGCAGCAACCGGCGCAGCGTGCGGATCTCGCCGCTGTTGAACCCCGCCAGCAGGGGCACGCGGGCCTGCTGGCCTGCATCGAAGACATCGACGGTCTGATCCGGTATGACCTTCCCGTCGACCGTCACCCATGTGGGATAGCCTGCGGCGAGCGAACGGTCGGTCAGATCGCGCGCGCTCATGGCGCGCATTTCGCTGATTCCCCTGACACCCAGTTGTCCCTGCAACCAGGTGCCGATGGCTTCGGATGCAGGGTGTCCGTACTGCGGACGCTTCAACGCAGGTGTCGAGACCATGTAGGCGCTCTGCATCACCGCCTTGTCGAACAGCCCTTCGGCAAGCGGCGACGTGAGCAGATACATGACGCTGAGCGCACCGGCGGATTCCCCGGCAATCGTGACATTATCGGGATCGCCGCCGAAGGCCGCGATATTGCGCTGGATCCAGCGCAACGCCTCGATCTGGTCGAGAAGGCCGTAATTGCCGGAAATGCCTTCTGCGGATTCGGCACTTAGTTCAGGATGGGCGAGAAACCCGAGCGGCCCGAGGCGGTAGTTGAGCGACACCACCAGCACGCCTTCCCTCGCAAGGCGCGTGCCGTCATACATCAAAGAGCTGCCCATTCCACCCACCAGCGCGCCGCCGTGGATCCAGACGAAGACCGGGGCCTTCGCCGAACCTTCCGGCGCCCAGATGTTGAGCGACAGGCAGTCCTCGCTCATTTCCGGCAGCTCTTCGGAATAGATCGAGCTGGCACTCGGCCGCGAGGCCGGCTGGAAGCACGGCGGGCCGAAGCGCGTGGCATCAGCCACGTCCTGCCATGGCGCCTTGGGCACCGGTGGGCGCCAGCGCCGCTCGCCTACCGGGGCCTCGGCATAGGGAATGCCCCGATAGACCGACACTCCGTTTCCGTACGCGCCGCGTATTGGCCCGGCCGGGGCCCTGACAACCGGGGCCTCCGCGGCCGCGCTGCCCGGCCCGGCAAGCGCCGGGCCGGCAGCACACAGTGCAAGCATGTACGCGATGCGGTGCCGCAGGGACATCAGAACGAATAGTCCATCCGGATGCCGAAGGTCGTCGGGCGCATGCGCGCATAGCGGCTGTCCAGAAACGCTTCGGGATGGACATAGGTGACCTTGTCCGCGTCGAGCAGGTTCTCCACATAGGCCGTGATGCCCAGCTTCCCGATCCGCGTACCGGCAAACAGGTTCACGTTGGTCCAGGCATCAGTGAAATCATAGGTCGGGCTGGCGGCATTGGGATTGCCCGGGACATTGGGGAACTGGTTCGGGAAAGATCCCACATGCGCCACGTTGAGCGACGCATAGGCCTTGGCGCTGTCCGACAGGGCAAAATCGTAGCGGACCGTGCCGGACCCCTGGAAGCGCGGGGAGGCCAGACGCACACCGCGTTCTGCGCCCGAGATCGCAGCCTCGAGATCTGTGAGTTGGCTGACGCGGGCGCGATTGAACGAGCCGTTGAGCGAGAAGCTCAGGCCCGCCAGCGGGCGCGCCAGAATCTCGAATTCGAGACCGTAGCTTTCCGCAGCACCGATGTTCGTGGCGAACTGGACTGAATCCGAGATGCGGTTGGCCTGGACCTGGATATCCTGCCAGTCGATGTAATAGGCGGCCAGATTGGCGCTAAGCTTGCCATCCAGCCAATTGCCCTTGATGCCGATTTCGTAATTAGTGACGCTGTCCGATTTCGCTCCATCGGGGATCACCAGATCATTCGGATCAAGCGCGCTGACCTGACCGGCGCGTGCGTTGACCACCGGCGTTCGGAAACCGGTGGCGACTGTGGCATAGGTGGTCATGTCCGGGTGCGGCTTCCACGAAACACTAGCCTTGTAGGAAAGGCGGTCATCCGAGACCTTGAGGCCGGTAGCCGGGGGAACGGGCGTCACGGTCAGCGCAGTGTTCCGGAAGCCCAGCAGGGCGGCCAGCAGGTAGTTGCTGTTGTATCCACCGCCGCGCGTGAAGGACTGCACCTCGGTCTTGCCGTAGCGAAGACCACCCGTGATCCAGAAGCTGTCCGAGAAGTTGTAGGTCACCTCGCCGAAGCCGGCAATCTCCGACTGGTCCGTATAGGCATCGAAGCGCAGGTAGTACTCGTCAGGCAGTCCGGTCAGCCCGCGGGCCGCGAGGAACTCTGGCGTGGAACGGTAGTCGAAATCGACTGTCCGGCGCTTGTCGTAATAGAAAAAGCCGACGACCCACTGGAAAGGCCCGCCGTGGGAGGAGACCAGCCGCGATTCCTGCACGAAGAGATCGTCGGCGCCGAACGCATCGAGCGCGAAGGGGATCGCCTGTGCGAATGTCCCCGCCAGATCGACATAGAAGGACGCGTCATAGGTCGAAATGGTCGTGGAGCTGATCAGTTCGGCGAAATTGAACTCGTAGTTCACCGTCACATTGAAATTGGTGAGCTCGCCCTGGAACAGATCGGGGCGATCCGACCGGCGCACGAACCTGCCCAGCGCCGGATTGGTAAGCGCGGAATCGGCCGGCATGCTGTTTTCATAGGAAGCCAGCAATTTGACCTGCATCCGGTCGCTCGGCTTCATCAGCAGGATAGCGCGGCCGCCATAGGCCTCGAGGCTGTTGGCATCCTTGATGCCCGTGCCGATGTTGTCGACCCAACCATCCTCGTTCCGGTAATAACCGGTGACGCGCAGGCCCATTTCGTCGGTTATGATGGGCACGTTGATCATGGCGTTGTAACGTTGCCGCAGCGAGCTGCCGTCGGTCAGCCCCAGATCTGTGCTGGCCGAAGCCATGAACTCGTCGAGGTCTGGGCTCTTGGTGATGATGCGCATCGCCCCCGCGAGCGAATTGGAGCCGAACAGCGTGCCCTGCGGGCCGCGCAGGAACTCCACCCGCTCCACATCATAGAGATTGGGGTCGAGGATGGTCGAGTTGCCGTTGGCGGAGATCGGCAATTCGTCGATGTAGATCGCGACCGCGCTCTGCAGTCCCGCACTGTACCCGTTGGTGTTGATGCCGCGGCTGGTGAAGTTGTTGAAGTTCTGGGTCGGCCGGTTGATCACCACGCCCGGAGTATTCTGCGCGATCCCCTCGTATCCGACGATGCCAAGCTCATCGAGCTCCTTCTGGCTGTAGGCTGTCACGCTGAGCGGCACATCCTGAAGATCCTGCTCGCGCCGCGTGGCGGTGACGATGATCACATTCTCGCGCCGGTCGGTATCAGCGACTGGATCAGACGCATTGTCGCGTGCGCCGCTGGCACCCTCGCTCTGCGCTAGGGCCGAGCCGGGCATACAGGCAAGAGCCAACGCCGAAGCGGAGGCAAACAGGATTCCCCTCATCATCTCTCTCCCTCGAATGCGCCGGTTTGATTCGACGTTTTCGTGGCATTTCTTAACGTCGCTCTTCAGCGAGTCAATATTCACTCACGCGCGCGTGAAAAAACTGGAGCAAACCAGACCGGCTCGCATCCCGGTTTTCCGGACGGACCGTGACCCGATTCCAGGGCCGGAAAACGCTTCGCGGCGCGGTGCCGCCAGACGTGCGATAGGAAGTGATCACCGCGGATCCGGCGAGCCATGAAGGGCCAGTGTCACAGCGTCGTGCGTTGCGTGACCGGCTTCGGCTCAGCATCGTTCCTCGGACCGGCTGCGGGCTGAAAAGAGACGAGGCCGCGCAAGCCGCACGCGCTCTTCTGTCCGGACGGTAGCTCTTGGCCGGTTCGCTGGGGCATCGGCGCTCGCCAAGGTGCAGGCCGTTGCCTGTTCCAGGTTCCCTTCGCCAGGCGAAGCGCGCGATAATCGAAATCGCTGCCAGACAGGCCCGAAGACCTCCGTCGGGGGAAGGTCTTCTCCTGCGCTGGACCCACATGCTGGCGTCGGTGTCCCCTTCAGACGGGAAAACCCCGAAGCGCCCTTTCGCGCAAGTCACTCGGCCCTCTGCCGGAGGACTAGGTAACCTTTGCTGCGCGCCATGAGCGACCGCCTTGGCGCTCGCTCCGTTTCTGCCCCTGTTTTTCAACAATTGATATTATTGAGGGGCTTAACAAGGGCGTACGGCACCCTAGGCTCAGGACCCATTAAATTGCTTGCGGGAGTGGCAATCGGTTGATTCAATGGCGGCACCAAGGAGGTGCTACTGGTGTCGGAGCTTTGGTAGTTGAGCGAGGCGCAGATGCGCCGGATTGAGCCCTATTTTCCGCTGTCGCACGGCATTCCACGTCGCTCTACGCTACCCAGCAGCCGCTTGAGCTTCGCGTTCTCGCCCTCAAGTTCCCGTAGCCGCCGGGCCTCGGATACCTCCAGCCCGCCATACTTGGCCTTCCAGTTGTAGATCGTCGCTTCCGACACACCATGCCGCCGGGCCAGGTCAGCGGTCTACATCAACGGCAAGGGCAATGAAGGGCAATACTTCGAAGGCGTCCCAGCCGTGTCCTGGAGCTTTCCTATTGGCGGATACCAACCCGCCCAGAAATGGATCAAAGACCGTAAAGGCCGCGCCTTGAGCTATGACGACATCCGCCACTATCAGAGGATCGTCAAGATTCTGGCCGAAACCGACCGCATCATGGCCGGGATCGAAATGCCGTTGGGCGAAGCGGAGGAGGGTGAGGAATGAGGGGCTTTATGGCTTTTGCGGCGCTGCTGATGTTGGCCGCTTGCGGCGCGTTCGATGATCCTGATGCTCAGGAAATGGAGCCGAAAACCTTCACATTCGAAGAAGCCCAGGGGCTTACAGGCGATGAAGTGGTGGCTGGTGAGACCTACGATGAATATGATGAACGCCGCGATGAGCTGGAGGGCGAAGCGGGCAGCTATGCTCGTTATGGCTGCACGGTCGATTGCAGCGGGCATGAAGCCGGATATCAATGGGCAGCGGAAAACGGGATAACCGATCCCGACCGTTGCGGCGGCAATAGCTGGAGCTTCATTGAAGGGTGCCGCGCCTACGCCGAGGAAAATGGGGGATGGTGATCGGCCAAGGCGGATGCCAGCCGCGATCTAGCCGTTCGGCTTACCCCCAAGTGTGAAAGGTGTGGAAGTGAAAGTCACACTGGCGCGGCCTCAGAGGGAGAGCATTTTCGCGCTTGAGCGGCCAGGTCTGGTGTGAAAGATCAAACTGAAACTAACCCCCGCTCAGCGGTCTGAGGCGCGAAAAGCGGTCGCCGGTCGCATAGGTTTTTCGGAGTCCTCAGGTAGGACCCGTATTTTCTCGGAGCACGAGCGGCTTTTTCCTTGCGGACTATGCCGCGCCCGTCACATCCTGCGAGGGCGGCCCCAGATGGACGGTTGCGCCTGAACGCGCAGCGACCGCTTCATGAGGGCAAGGCACATTCGATAGTCCCGTTCCGTTCCGGTCTAGCGCCGCATCTATCGTGGAACGGTTTAGGGAACCCACCGAATTCTTCCAAAAATGTCGAACTTCTTCACAATGATTTGGCGGTGGGAAGTCGACCCGGATCCAACCTTCTCTGCAACATAAATTATGGTTTACAATCTTACCAAGGCGCGTCCGATACCGCAGGGGTCAAGCCAAATTCTTGCGACGTCTCAGCCGGGCTGAATATTACGAAGCGCGCCGAACCTGAAGGCTTGCTGGGGGCGCTGTTGCGTCACTCTGCTCGCCGCTTTCGCGAGCACTGCAGGGTAGCTGGATACCCCATTATGGTCAGCTGCTCCGGGTCCACGATGCCACCCTCATATCATTGGCGGGATGATCAGCGAGTACTTTCATGCCCCTTGAGTGACGCCTTCGACGACTTTGATCTCCGTTCCATCCGCGCGCCCATGTATTAGCCGATAGAGCGCCGGCAGCACCAACAATGTGAGGATCGTCGAGGAGATTATCCCACCGATCACGACAGTCGCGAGTGGCCTCTGCACCTCCGAACCGGCTCCGACGTTGAGCGCCATCGGCACGAAGCCGAGCGATGCGACGAGAGCCGTCATCATCACAGGCCGCAGGCGTGTGAGAGCGCCCTCGCGCACTGCCTCCAGCACTCCCGATCCGCGTTCGCGCAGGTCGCGTATGAAGGACAGCATGACGACACCGTTGAGCACCGCAACACCCGACAAGGCGATGAACCCGATCCCGGCGGAAATCGACATCGGGATACTGCGCAATGCCAGGGCCGCCACCCCGCCAGTCAATGCGAGCGGCACGCCCGAGAAGACGATAGCCGCATCCTTGGTCGATCCGAACAGGGTGAAGAGCAGCCCGAAGATCAGCAGCAGCACAAGCGGTACGACCACCTGCAGCCGTGTCTTGGCCGACTGGAGCTGTTCGAACGTGCCGCCGTATTCAACGTAGTAGCCGGTCGGCAGTTCGACTTCGGCGCCGACCTTCTCACGCAGCTCCGTGATGAAAGATCCCAGATCCCGGCCGCGCACGTTGGCGGTGATCACGGCGCGGCGCTTGCCGTTCTCACGGCTGATCTGATTGGGTCCGGTCGAGAGTGAGATGTCAGCCAGCTGCGACAGCGGGACTGTCCCGCCAGCTGCAAGCCGAACGGGCAGATTGCCGAGTGCCGGCAGGTCGGTTCGCAGCGATTCGGGCAGGCGCACGACGACGGCAAAGCGCCGGTCGCCCTCGAACACCTCGCCCGCCTTGCGGCCGCCAGTTGCCGTGGCCACGGCATCCTGAACCTCGGCCATGCTGATGCCATAGCGTGCGAGCATGTCACGGCGCGGTGTGACCGAGAGCATCGGCAGGCCCGTGACCTGCTCGAGCTTCACATCCTCAGCCCCGGGGATAGACGCCGCCACGTCGTTGATGGCATCGCCGCTCTTTAGCAGCTGCTCGAGGTCGTCGCCGAACAGCTTGATCGCCACATCGGCGCGCACGCCCGCGATCAACTCGTTCATGCGCATCTGCACCGGCTGGGTGAACTCGTAGTTGTTCCCGGGAATCTCCGACACCGCCTTGTTCAGTTCGGCCACAAGCTGGTCACGCGGCTTGCGCGGGTCGGGCCATTCGCTCCTGTCCTTGAGCATGATGAAATTGTCCGCGACCGATGGTGGCATGGGGTCGGTCGCGACATCGGCCGTACCGATCTTCGCAAAGACGCGCTCCACCTCCGGGAACTGCCGGATACGTTTCTCCAGTGACTCCTGCATCTGCACTGCCTGGCCAAGACTGGTGCCCGGAATACGCAGCGCGTGCATCGCAATGTCGCCTTCATCGAGATTGGGAATGAACTCCGACCCTAGCCGTGTTGCTCCCGCAGCGCTGAGGGTGACAAGCAGGACGGCTAAGGCAACAGCGAGCTTCGGCCGAGCCAAGGTCTTGTCGAGGAGCGGCGCGTACCGCTCGCGCATCCAGAGCATTACGCGGTTTTCCTTTTCCTCCACCTTGCCGGTGACGAAGATGGCAACGGCAGCAGGCACAAGCGTCAGCGAGAGGATAAGCGCCGCCGTCAGGGCCAGTACGACGGTGATCGCCATGGGATGGAAGGTTTTGCCCTCGATACCTTCAAGTGCGAAGATCGGCAGATACACTGCGGTGATGATGATGATGCCGAAGATCGAGGGGCGGATGACTTCAGCGCTCGCCTTGGCCACGAGGCCAAACCGCTCGTCGCGATCGAGCAAGCGCCCCATTCGATGCTGGGCTTCGCCCAATCGTCGCAGGCAGTTCTCGACGATGATGACCGCACCATCGACGATCAGCCCGAAGTCGAGCGCACCCAGGCTCATCAGGTTGGCGGAGGTTCGGGTTGCCAGCATGCCGGTCAGCGTCATGAGCATGGCGATCGGGATCACCACAGCAGTTATCAGAGCCGCCCGGAAATTGCCGAGCAGCAGGAACAGGACCACAATCACGAGCAATGCACCCTCGGTGAGGTTCTTCTCGACAGTAGCGATCGTGCGGTCGACCAATTTGGTGCGGTCATAAAGCGGGTGCGCCACCACGCCTGCGGGCAGCGATGCTGTCGCCTGCTTGAGCTTCTCCGCAGCAGCCTGGGCAACAATCCGGGGGTTTTCGCCAGTCCGCATGAAGATCGTTCCGAGCACGATCTCCTTGCCATTCTCGGTTGCCGCGCCGGTGCGCAGTTCGGACCCGATCACAACTTCGGCCACATCGCCGACGCGGATCGGCACGCCGCCGCGGGTCGCAACGAGGATCTGCGAGAGGTCTGCTTCATTAGCCGCCTGCCCGGGAACGCGGATCAGGATCTGCTCGCCGCCGCGCTCGACATAGCCCGCGCCGCGATTGGCGTTGTTGCGTTCCAGCGCCTCGACAAGATCGTTCAGTGACAGACTGAGCGCGGCCAGCTGGGCCGGATTGGGCGTGACATGGTATTGCCGTTCGTAG
This sequence comes from Erythrobacter tepidarius, assembly GCF_002155695.1. Lineage (GTDB taxonomy): Bacteria > Pseudomonadota > Alphaproteobacteria > Sphingomonadales > Sphingomonadaceae > Erythrobacter > Erythrobacter tepidarius. Next base: position 6,782 of record NZ_MUYJ01000021.1, on the reverse strand, counting down.
CCGCCGATGGTGTTGACCTCGGCCACGCCGGGAATGGTGCGCATCTGCGGCCGCACCACCCAATCGGACAGGGTTCTGAGATCGGTTGCCGTCCAGGGACTGCCATCGGGTTTGGTGGCGCCGGGCTTTGGTTCGATCGCGAACATGAAGATTTCACCGAGCCCGGTGGCGATCGGTCCCATTTCAGGTTCGATCCCGGTCGGCAGTTGCGACCTGACCGCTTGCAGGCGCTCGTTGACCTGCTGGCGGGCGAAATAGGTGTCGGTGCCGTCCTCGAATACCACCGTGACCTGGCTCAGCCCATAGCGCGAGATCGAGCGCGTGTAGGATAGGCCCGGAACGCCAGCGATGGCCGTCTCGATGGGAAATGTGATGCGCTGCTCGGATTCGAGCGGGGAATAGCCTTCGGCCTCGGTGTTGATCTGGACCTGGACATTGGTGATGTCGGGTACGGCGTCGATGGGCAGCTTGGTCGCGCTCCACACGCCGATGACACATAACAGGGCGACAACCGCGAGCACGAACCAGCGCTGGCGGATCGAAAAGCCGATGATGCGGGCAAGCATGGCGCTTTCTCTCCCGCTCAATGATCATGGCTCGCGCCCGACTTCTCGATGTCGGCGCGGATCAGGAAGGAGCCCTTGGCGACGTAAGGCGTACCCGGCTTGATGCCTCTCAGCACTTCAGTCCACTCAGGCGAGGAGCGCCCCAGCTCAAGCATGCGAACTTCGTAGTCCTGGCCGAAATTGGCAAAGACGACCTTGAAGTCACGGAACGGCTGGATGGCTTCGGTCCGCACAGCCAGTGGCACGGTGACGGCATTCACCACCACCTTGCCGCGCAGGGCCATGCCGGCGCGCAGTCGCCCCGCCCGATTGGGGACAGAGGTTCGCACCAGCGCCGTTCCGGCCTCGGCATTGCCTTCAGGCAGGTAGTCCCCGAGCTGGCTCGCCGCGACGGGCGTGCCGTCCATGGCTTCGATTTCCACCCGCATGCCGGGCTGGATCACCGCCAGATCCTTGGGGAAGATATTGAAGATGACCGAGGTCTGGGCCGGGTCGGTGATGACATAGAGCGCGCGGTCGCCGGTCACATCGCCGGGGTTGCCATTGCGTTCGGCGACCACGCCGCTGACGGTCGCATAGACCGGATAGACTTGCAGGCTCTCGCTTGACTCGATGCGCGCCAGCAATTGCCCCCGCTGGACATAGTCGCCCACGTCCTTGGTCACGCTGACCACGCGGCCCGGAAACTGGCCGCGGATTTCCGAACGGGCAGATGGGTCGAGTGCGACGGTGCCGAACAGTTCGCGTGTCTCGACGATCGTCGCCGGACCTGCTATCATTATTTCGATACCGCCTGCCTTGGCCGCTTCTGCGTCGATACGGGTGCGGCCTTCGGGACTGGCGTATTTCCAGACGTGTCGCTTGCCGTTTTCGGTCGCGACCACCTCGACGTCGAAGCTGTGGGGCTCCTCGACCACGCCCTGCCCGGCAAGGAACTTGCCTTCGGGCTTGAAGGCGAATGTGTTGACCTCGCCACCCAGTCGCCGGAGCGTCATGGTCAGTTGCACGGTCCCCGGATCGACCGGTTCGCCGCCGCGCGTGGCATAGACCCTGAACTGCGGCTCCTGCCCAGTTTCGAACACCGTGACCTCGACGGCAAAATCGCCATCCTTGAGGAGGCGCCCGCCATTGGGGCCTTTCTTGGCTTCGCCTCCCTCCTCGCCATGTTCCGTTGGTGCCGGATCCGAACCACAGGCGGCAAGCGGAAGGGCGAGTGCGAGTGCCGCAATAGCGGCGGTAGAACGGATATTCCTCATTGCACTTCCTCCCCGGCGACGACGTCGAAGCGTCCGGTCAGCCGGTCGATCTGGGACTGGATGTCGCGGTAACGGGTCATTGCTTCGACCCACTGCGACTGAACCTCGATGATGGCGTCGGCACCGTCCTGCACATCGCTGAAACGGAAACCGCCGCGATTGTAGCCTTCGCGGATCTGCTGGAGCGTGCGGACCGCCTTGGGATAGACATCCTGCATAATCCCGTCGGCGCGCATCCGGGCGGCATCCGCCTCAGCCCTGAGCGAGGCCAACTGACGCAGGCGGTCAAGGCGGGCCGCTTCGGCCAGCAGTTCGATGCGCTGCCGTTCGGCCTGCGCTCGCTCGATGTTGCCCCGATTGCGGTCGAAACGGCCGAGTGGAATCGAGATTCCGGCCACCAGTGCGACATCGCCCGTCTCGCGCAGATGCCGCACGCCGACGCTCACCGTGTAGTCCTGCACGCCGCGGGTCTGTTCGACCACGACCGCCGCCTGCGCCCGTTCCACCGTGGCAGACGCAAGCGCACTGTCGGCCGCAGCCAACTGGTGCAGATGATCATCAGGCTTCTCGATCCCGCGCGGCACCTCGACGTCTTCTGCCTTTCCGCCCCAGAACGAGGCCAACCTCGCGCGAGCGGCGTTGCGGCGGGACCGAGCCTCGTCGAGCGCAAGCCGTGCCTGGGCAAAACGGGCTTCGACGCGGGTTTCGACGAAGAGCGGATCCTTGTAGCCGCGTACCCGGCGCAGGGCTTCGGTCTGCATGGCGCGCTCGGTTTCGAGGCGTCGTTCGGCAAGCCAGACAACTTCCTCGGCGATCTGCAGGTCGATGAATGCGCGTTGCACCGCCTCGGCAAGGTCGAGCCGGGCGAGGCGCGCCGAGGCTTCGGCAACACCGATGTCGCGATCGGCATAGGCGATCCGCGCATCGCGCTTGCCCCCGCGTTCGATGGTCTGGGTATATGTGACGGTCGTCTCGGCCTGCCGATAGACATCATAGGCGCCGGTGCCGGCGATGTTCTCGGCCTCGACCAACAGGACCGGATTGGGCCGAACATCGGCTTGGCTGCGCCCCGCCCTTGCAGACCGGATGCCTGCCTCCTGGGCCTCGATCACGGGCGACGCCGCAATGGCGCGGCGGACGGCCTCGTCCAGACTTACAGGTTCCGCACTTGCCGCTATGGGCAAGGCCAGCGCCAATCCGGCCAATAGGCCGACGCGCAACGTCAATGACATGGGACAACTCCTGAAACACTTGGCAATCGCGGGCGAAGAAAGACGCCCGCCAAAGTGGCAGGTTTCAGGCTAGCGGGGGCTCGATCGGTGGTGCCGATGCTCGTGACAGGAGATCTGTGACCTCGCCCGGACGGAGCTTGTCTCGGTTCGCGTAAGGTCCGTCTACATTATACCCGCATCCGACCATCATCGCTGCCGGACAATGGTGATGATGGAAGATCTCCTGCGACGGATCAGAGGATGAATTGTCTGAGAAATCTTCGTGGGCATCAGCATGGAGCGCATCAGCCACAAGAACACTGGCCTGACCATGATCGTGATCGTCCCCATGCGCCGCAGCAGGCGCATGAAAACCGGCGCAAAGCACCGAGAAAAGAATCAGGAACTGGAGAACAATGCCCCTCATAGTGCCCACCTAGCAGGGCAATACAGCAGCAGCAAGCGCATCACTTGCACTGTTCCTGGCCCAGAGCATGACGAAGCTCCTCCGGTATGGGCATGGTCACGAAGGCACTGACCGCTGCTCGCCCGGTGTTTCCAAGTGGGATCCGCCCCAGCAGAGCGCCGAGGGGCGCAAGCATCAGACGCAGCACCTGTCCGCGCGCCTCCCGCCATTCGCGCCGGGATATGGCAAAGGTTAGCATGAGCGCATGGGCATGGAGATGAAGCCGCAGGATCTGCTGAGAAAGGATATGCGCGCGTTCCAGATAGTGCCAGGCATCGGCCGCGTCCTGGCCAGCCCTCGCTTGCCGGAAAGCACCGATCTCCGCCCAATATGCGGTTTCGAGCTGCTTCATACCGGAACCCCTCTTGCCGCAAGTTCATATCGAGCCTGCCGAACCACCTGCCATCCACCTTGAAGCCCGAGAAGCGCCATGATGAGCGCGACGACGAGGTCGGGGAGGCCGCTGCCCGTCCACAGCACCACGAAGCCCGCGCCAATCACCAGCAGGTTGTTGATCGCATCGTTGCGCGAGCAGACCCAGACTGATCGCATGTTGGCGTCACCCGACCGGAAACGATAGAGCAGGAGCGCCACCGAGATGTTCGTCACCAGCGCGAGAGCGCCGATGCCTGTCATCGCCCAAGGATCGGGCTGGGTTCCAGCAACAAGGCCCCAGACCGCCGAGACCATCACCCCGAGTGCAAAGGCCAGAATGGTCAGCCCTTTGACCAGCGCGGTCCGCGCCCGCCAGACAAGCGCCATTCCGGCGACGCCAAGGCTGATCGCGTAGTTTGCGGCATCGCCCAGAAAATCGAGCGCGTCAGCCTGTAGCGAGCGGGATCCCGATGCGGCACCCGCGATGATCTCGACGAAAAACATCACGGCATTGACGACGAGCGCGATCCACAACGCCCTGCGCCACGCAGGATCATTGCGCGCGGTGTCGTCACTGCAGGAACTGGCGCAGCAACTGTCCGCCATGGCCGAAACTCCTTGGTTCGTTCGAGTCGGCCCTCTATATGCACCCTGTAGCAACTACAGGGTCAAGCGATGAAAATCGGCGAACTGTCCAGGGCGACCGGCACCAACATCGAGACGATCCGCTATTACGAGCGGATCGGTTTGTTGCCCGAACCGGCCCGGACTGCGGGCAATTATCGCTCCTATGGCGAAGCGCATCGCACGCGGCTCGCTTTCGTCCGTCATTCACGCGAGTTGGGCTTCACCATCGAGGAAGTGCGCTCGCTGCTCGATCTGGCCGACCATCCCGAGCGCGAGTGCTCGGAGGCCGATAGGATCGCCACCCGGCATCTGACGCAAGTCGAAGAAAAGATCGGCCAGCTCGTCACCCTGCGCGACGAACTATCGCGCATCATCGGTCGCTGCCGGGGCGGACTTGCCGCCGATTGCCGCGTGATCGAGGCCCTCGGGGACCACACCATGTGCAACGGAGACCACGAATGATCTATCTGGTCGTCAAAACCGCAATCACGGCGATCATCATTGTCGTGGTTTCCGAAGTCGCGCGGCGGAGCGCTGGACTAGGCGCATTGCTGGCATCGCTCCCGCTTGTCGCCTTGCTCAGCATGATCTGGCTCTGGCGAGACACTGGCGACGCCGCGCGCATGGCCAGCTATTCGCAGGCCACATTCTGGTACGTTCTTCCGAGCCTGCCGATGTTCCTGCTGATCCCTGTTCTGCTCAAGCGCGGCTTCGCATTCTGGCCCACACTCGCGGCCGGCTGCGTCCTAACCATCGTCCTGTACGTCGGCATGGCGGCGGTACTCGCTCGTTGGGATATCCGGCTGTGACAGCGCCTCTCCCAACAATTGCCTGGTACGTTCTCGCGGCAATCGCCGAGATCGCCGGTTGCTTTGCCTTCTGGGCAGTCCTTCGGCTCGAGCGATCGCCGGTCTGGCTGGCCGCCGGGATCCTGTCACTGGTCGTCTTTGCCTACGCCCTGACCAGGGTAGAAGCGGAAGCCGCCGGGCGAGCCTTTGCGTATCCATCCGGTGAAGGCCGCACCCGTTTCAGTTAGCGGTCACTGGGTTTGATGATGCGTTTTGCTGCGGCGTTACGACGAGCGGCGATCCGGCCGAGGATGCCGTTGATCGGGAAGACATCGAGTTCGTCTGGATCGTAGTCGTCGAGCCATTCGCTGACATCGGCGTGATCTGGATGGTCCGGATCGTTTCTCGCCTCGAGCATTTCGTAGAACCCCGGGATGCCGCCGCAGTCCTCGGGAGGGCAGTTGCGCTCACCGGCGATGAAACGCGGATATGCCGTGGAGCGATCCCCAGCTCGGACATCCCTGATGATCAAACTGTGTTCCCAGTAATCGCCGAAATCATAGACATAATGAATCCGGGTAGTGCCGGGAGCAAGCACATCGCGCAGTCGTGTGCGGGAGGCGACCTTGCGGGGAGCGGTCCCCCAGTCCTCGTCCATGGGCAGGCCGTAGGTCTGGTGATCGATGACCATCTCCCAGAGGTGATAGTCGAGCCATCCCATGGCGGTCTGGACGATCTCGTGCAGCACCTTGAGGGTGATGGAGGTTGGGACTTCGAGCTCTCGCCAGATGAGCGGGTCGGAATCGTTCAGCTCGATACGCAGCGTGGCGATCTCGGTAAAACTGTCGATGGCGCTTTGGCGGGTCATGCCGCCTGCGATAGCAGACCTTCACTCTTGCGCCAGTTCCAAGGCAGCAGCTGATCGAGCCTGGTGGCGGGATGATCGGCGATGCGAGCGAGGACATCGGCGAGCCAGGCCTGCGGATCGACATCGTTGAGCCTGGCGGTCTGGATCAGGGTGTAGATGATGACGGCACGCTGGCCGCCGCGATCGGATCCGCAGAACAGCCATGCCTTGCGGCCAAGCGGGATGCAGCGGAGCGCGCGCTCAGCTGCGTTGTTGGTGAGGCAGATCCGGCCATCGTCGAGGAAGCGGGTGAACGCGTCCCAGCGCTTGAGCATGTAGAAGCAGGCCTTGGTGAGATCATGGCCGCGCGATAGCTTGGCGACCTGCTCGGTCAGCCAGGTGTGGAGCTCGGCCATGAGCGGCGCGCTGAGTTCCTGGCGAACTGCAAGCCGCTCGGCCGGGCTCTTGCCGTTGATGCCGCGCTCGATGTCGAACAGGGCATCGAGGCGCTGCACGGCTTCGAGCGCGATCGGATAGATCATGGCGGCGCTCTGTCCGCGACTCTTCTTGCGGGCCGAGCTTACGACATCGGCCAGCTCGAAGAACTTGCGCCTCGCATGGGCGAAGCAGCCTGCCTCGAGCACGG
>NZ_MUYJ01000020.1 GCF_002155695.1 Erythrobacter tepidarius | reverse complement strand
TTGGTGACCAGCTGGTCGATGGTCTGGGTCACGGTCGCCTGGATCTGGGTCTGCAGCGCCCCCGGCGTGCCGGTGACGAAGGTCCAGACCACGCCGTTCAGCGTGATCGTCTGCCCGGCGGCGGGATTGGCGGCGAAGGTGATCGATCCGCTTGCCGCCACGCTGCTCGTCGTCGGCAGGCCGAACAGGGCGGTGAGCCAGTAGCCTGTGCCGCGCAGGTCGAGCGGCACGTCGATCTGGCCCTCGTCGGTGACGAGGCCGCGATAGGGATCCTGCGCATTGCGCCCGCGCCCGAGCAGCGGATCGGCGGCGAGCGGTTGCGTGGCGGCAAGGTCGGTCGAGCGGAAGTCGAGGCTGCGCCAGCCGCTCGACGGCATCACGCCATAGCTCGTCTCGCGGGCGATCTTGAGCGTCGCATCCGCGCCATAGGCACGCAGTTTGGGCATGGGTCATCTCCGATGGGGATGGGGGACGGGAAGGCCCGCGCGAGCCACCCGCGCGGGGCAGGATTATTGTTTCAGATCATGTGCTTAATCGCTTGATAAGCAGGGCGGACAGAGCGAACACGCTTCTACCGGATGCATCGCCAACGGAGGAAGCAGATGACCCTGACCACCACCGCCCGCCACGAGGCCCGCGCCGAGAAGGCCCGCCGCAACAGCAAGGCAGCGCTCGAAGCCTTCATGGCCAACAAGCTCGAAATCGACAGGCTGCTCGAACGTCTGCAGGCGCTGAGCGAGGATCATTTCCACGCCGAACCCGACAGCGTGCACTGGGGCCATGTCGGCAGCCTTGCCCATGTCCGCGACCAGCTGCGCGAGATCGCCCGCTTCCTTGGGATCGAGGCATGACCATGACACAGAGCAGTCCCATGCCGGTTTCCGACACCCAGCGTATGGTCCTGAGCGCCGCCGCCCAGCGCGCGGATGGCAATGTCCTGCCGCTTCCCGGATCGCTGCGCGGACCCAATGCCCGGCGGGTCGTTGCCGCCCTGCTGCGGCGCGGGCTCATCGCCGAGACCGTGACCCGCAGCTGGACCAAGGCCAGCGCCAAGCACAACACTTTCTGGCGCAATGACGAGGACGGCCGCGCCACCCTGCTTCACATCACGCCCGCAGGCCTTGCCGCCGTCGGCAGCGCCGGGGGAGCCAAGGCTGCAGCCCCGCAAGGATCTGGCGCTGCGCACGAGGAGTCCCAATGCCCGCACTGCAACGGCGCAGGCCGCAGGCTCCATCTGGCTGGCACCGAGCTTGCACACACCACGCGCTGCCACATCTGCGATCCTGAGCCCGAACCACCCGCTTCGCAGGAGGCTGTCGCCACGCCTGCCCCGCCGCCGCGCCGCCAGCGCGACGGCACCAAGCAGGCCGCGCTCATCGCCATGCTGCAGGCACCCGAGGGCGCCAGCGTGGCCGAGATCGCAGCAGCACTCGGATGGCAGAGGCACACGGTGCGCGCCGCGCTCTCGCATGGGCTCAAGCGCCGCTTGGGCCTTGGCGTGGCCTCGCACCGGGACGAGACCCGCGGGCGGGTCTATCGCTTGCAAGCGGAAGGCTGAGCCATGGCCAAGGCCACGCTCCACGACCGTCTGGTCGCCGCTCTCCTCGCCTCGGGCGAGCGCCTCGTCCCCGATGCCGCCACGCAGCGCTACACTGTGCTTACCTGCAGCCATCCCAAGGCGCCGCAGGGCTGGCACTACTACGTCGGGCGCGCCGGGGCCTTGCGCGTCGGCCCATCCGCCAGCGCCAGCCGCGCGGTGAGCGAGACGCTGAAGGACACACTGCTCGGGATCGCCCGCCTGAAGCAGGCGTGACGACTCCGCAGTCGCAGCTTGATGATCCGCCGCCTCCGTCCGGGCGGCGGCTCCCGTTCGGGCCCATTGCCGGCCCATCCTGATCCCATCGCATCTCACCCCGCGAGCGGATCGCTGACCAGATACTCGGCGGTCAGCACGAGCCGCGCGGTGAGCAGCGGGACTGCGCCCTCGATGGCCAGCACCCCGATCTCCGGCGCGGCCGGAGTGAGGGTCTCGGCAAGGCCGCCGAGCGTCTCGTCGGCGCGGAGTGCCGCACCGATCGCGCCGAGCAGCCCATCGAGCGCCGCCTCACCGCCGCCAGCATTCCCCTGCGGCACGAACAGCTCGAGCTCGATGCGGTGGCGATACCATTCGCGGCGCGGGTTCAGCGTCACCTCGGGCTCGCCCGGCTCGCCGTCGCGCAGGATGACGAGCCCGTCAGCCGGCACCTTCTCGGGCAGGGCCGCATTGCGCCGCACCGGCGCCGCGAGTGCAGCGCCGAGCTGCGCGGCGAGCGCTGCCAGAATGGCCTCACGCGTCGACATCACCGATCCTCACCTCCAGCGTCCCACCACCCGGTCCTCGAGCCGGCCGATCCAGCGCTCGGCCGCGCCTTCGACATCGAGGCGCTTGCGAAGCCGCACCTGCGGCACCAGCACGAAGAGCACCACGCTCACGAGGCCGCGCCCGGTCCTGAGCGCCGTGGCGCTCGCCCGGGCATAGCCGCCGCGCCGGCCGCTGCGCGCGCGCAGGTTCTCGGCGACCAGCAGGGCTGGCCGGCCCGCTCGTCCCGGCACGAGGCGTAAAGGCGTGCCCATGCGCTGCTCCCACAGCTGCGGCGTGAGCCGCCGGTCACCGGCGCGCATGGAGAGCGCCGCCTCGGTCGGGATGGCAAGGAAGGTGCCGCCACGCGCGCGAATCAGTGCGCCCTCGGCATGGCCGCGGATGATCGCCGGCGCCTTCGACCAGACCAGTCCCGCCGCCCCGAGGCTCGCCTCGCCGCTCGGCCAGACCTGCGAGCGCCAGGTGCGGGAAAGGCGCGCTCCCAGCCCCGCGCCGGTCACCTGCGCGCGCAGCTCGCCCTTGAGCCCGGCGGTCGCCTCGGTGACAGCCCCGCTCACCGCCTGCTCGGCCGCAGCCACCTCTTCGGCCATGATCTGCCTGAGATCGCCGATGGTGGTGAGCGCGAGCCTCATGAGGGGGCCAGCTCCGCCGTCCAGACGAGGCGCTCGGCATCGCCCAGCGGCTCGCCCTGGACGATCCAGTCCTGGCCTGCGACCGCGATGACATCGCCTGGTTCCAGCACTGGCACCTCGGCCATGCGCAGATCGGCGAGCGCGGTTGCGGCGTGAAGGCGGGTCTCGCCCCAGTCGGCCACCCGGTCCGGCCGGCGCAGCACCACGCGCACCGGAACCGGCGGGCCGCTGCCGCCAGCACGCCAGAGACCATCGCGGGCAAGGTTGGGGTCAGCGAACAGCACATCGAGCGCGGCGGCAAAGGCGCTCATCAGAAGCTGCCGTTGAGCCGCACCCGGCCGACGACATCCTCGGCCCCGCCGGCAACCGCCTCGGTGGCAACGCCGATGAGCGTGTTGCCCGAAGCCGTGGTGGTGCAGCGCCGGTTGGTGTTGTCCCAATAGACCCTGGCGCCCACGCTCCAGGCCTGGCTCGGCGCCTTGGCCAGATCGAAGACGCCGACGAGCGCGGCCTCGACATTGTCACCGGATTGCGCAGCACCGCTGGCGACGCCGAAGATCGCGCCCACCAGCAGGCCGTCGCCGGGGGCAAGGGCATGGGGTGCGGCAAGGGTGATGGTCTTGCCGGGCTGGACGTAGTTTTTCATGGGGAAGATCCTCCTGGAAAGACGAAGGGCGGCCCGTCAGGACCGCCCATCTCGTAGGGGTTCAGGTGTCAAAGACGGGACCGGATCAGGCGCCGGGGTTCCTGTAGAGGCCGCGCCAGTCGATCGCCTTGGCGCCGAAGTCGAGCCGGCACTTGATCTCGACCCCGTCGACATCGAACCCGTTGCGGGTCTCGATGTAGGCCCCCTGCTGGCCCTCGAGATAGGCATATTCGATGGTGTCGATCTGGGCGGGCGAGGCGGCGAGATACCAGGCGGTCTCGCTCGCGGCATCGAGCCGCGGCTCGGCGATCGGCACCAGCGTGCGGATCGAGGCCGGCACGACATTGCCGCTGGAGGCCGGCACGAGGTTCTGCGCCAGCAGCTGCTCGGCCTTGAGTTCCAGCGCGGCGGGCACGATCAGGAAGGCCGGGCGGATGTTGAGCACGGTCTTCTTGTCGAGCCCGGTCTGCCTCGCCATGGCCGCGCGCGCCGCCCCGAGGCTCGTGACATCGAGCGCCGTGCCGGTGGCGGCAAGGTTCCTGTGGCTCGCATGGAACAGCGCCTGCCCGTCGGCCATGGCGGGGTTGGAGGTGATGATCGACCAGACGACATCGCTTTCGAGCTGGGCGATGGCATTGCCATACATCGCCGGGATCCGGGTGAAGGCGTCGAGATCGTCGTTGATCAGCACCTGACGGGTGATCGCCACCACCCGGCCATAGGTCTTCACGCGATAGCTCTCCTTGCTCTCCCCGAGCGTGCCGCGCTTGAACTCGCCGCTCTCGGCCACTTCCAGAAGCTGCGGCGCCTCGCCCAGTTGCACCCGGTGCATGGCCTTGAAGTCAGTGGCCAGCACCTGGCGGCAGAAGGCGGTGAAGGTGCGCGGGGCAGCCTCATAGGCCTGGCGCAGGGTGCGGTTGGTGACGGCCGCGAGGATCTCGGGGAAGTCCGAGGTCGCATGCAGCGCGCGGGTCGCCACCTCGTCGCGCGAGAGCCCGCGCGTGCTGGTGCCGGCCAGCTCGAGGCTCTCGCGCGCGAGTTCCATGAGCGTCATGCCGCGATAGGACCGCGCGGCATCCTCGAGCGGGAACAGGCCCGGGCTGTAGCGGTGGAGCAGGGCATTGGTCACCGCCTCGCGGCGGGTGACCCGCTCGTCGCGCCCGCCGAGCGGGATCGCGACATGGGGGAAGCTGCGGGTCTCCTCGGCCTTGGCAGCAAGCTCGTCGAGGATCAGCTGCCGCGCTTCCTCGAGCGGGGTGCCGCGCCGGACCAGATCCTCGGCGAAGCCGCGCTCGAGCCTGAGGCGGCTTGCCAGATCGTGGATCGCGGCGACCCGCGCGCGTTCCTCCTCGCGGGCCCGGCGCGCGATCGCCTCGGCATCGGACGGCAAGCCGGCATCGGCCTCGCGCAGCGGCGTGGGAATGGGGGCAACAGCGGGGGCGCCATCGGAAGCGACGGCGCTGGCAGCCGCGCGGGTTTCCTCGCACGGGGCGCTGGCGGCCGCATCGGCGGCGGACGGATCGGGGACGGGGTCGTGCATGGTCAGCTCTCCTTCGGGGCTTGGGCGTGCGTCCCGCCGGACGAGGACGCAGGGGGAATGGGGGACCGGGCTGCTGCGGAAGCCGGCCTGCGGGTCGGCGCCCACCGGCACGGCCGAGATCTCGAAGGGGGTCCAGTCGATCGCGCGCCACAGCTCGCGCCCGTTCTCCGGCCGGCTCACCTGGTAACGGTGGACCTGGTAGCCGATCGAGACCGCGCGGATGTGCCCGGCCTCGATGTCGCGCCAGATCGGCTCCACCTCCGCGCGCTCGGAGAAGCGGATCAGCGCAAGCCCGCGCCCCTGCTCGATCCGCGCCGAGCCGGGCACCACCGAGCCGATGATCGCATCGAGGCTGTCGGTCTCGTGCACCTTGAGGAACGGCGCGCCCGCATTCAGCCGCTCGAGCCGGACATGGGCGGGATCGAGGCTCAGCTCCTCGTCATAGGGCGCATCGAACCAGCGCTGGCGCAGCACCCGTGCACCGGTCGACCAGACCACCTCGACGGTGCGGGCGGCAGGGTCGATGGTATGGGGCGCAAGCTCGCCCGCCCGGCGCAGCGCCGGAAGCTCGATCGTCGTCTCCATTGCCTGTCACTCCTGTTCGCTGTCGGTGGCGAGCGGATCGCTGCCCTGCACCCCGCCAGTGCGGCTCACCCGCCTCGGATCGCTGTCGAGCACGAGGCCGAGCGCATCGAGCCGGGCATTGGTGGCGGCGATCTCGGCCAGCACCGCCTCGGGATTGCGCCCGGCACGCGCGATCGCCTCGGCCAGCGTCATCGTGCCCGAGCGGATGGCGATGAGGTTGGCCATGGCATCCTTGTAGGGATCGACCGCCTCGAAGCGCGGCGGCGACCACTCGACCGGAACCTCGGGCACAGGGATTGCCCCTGCCGCCCAGGCGCCTTGCGTGAACCAGCGCCAGACGGGCAGGCAGAACATCGGGATGAACAGCTGCCACTGCACCGCATCGATCATCCGGCGGAACTCGACGAGGCCGGCGCGGATCGAGGAGTAGTTGACCTGGGAGAGATCCCCGGTCAGCAGCTCGTAGGGCACCCGGAACCCGGCCGCGATGGTGTGCAGGCTCGCGCGGCGGTACTCGGCATAGCCGCCGGTCGCGGCAGGCTGGTTGAAGCGGATGTCCTTGCCGCCGCGGGCATAGGCGATCAGCCCCGGCTCGAACTGCTCGACCCGGTTGCCGTCGGCATCGACCACCGCCGGGGCAATGCCCTGCTGCGTCTCGTCGTCGCCGACGACGATCGCGGTGACGCAGGCCTCGGTCTTCTTCCTCACGATCTCGGCGACCTCGTAGTCGTCGAGATCGCGCAGGACCCGGATCACCGGCGCGCCCCAGGGCACGCCGCGCACCTGCGTGCGCTGCTTCTCGTAGACATGGGCGATGTCTTCGGCCGGCACCGGACGGCTGCCCTGCCGCAGCGTGGCCAGAGGCCCGCCGTCGCCGGGATGCTCGGCATGGAGCCAGTAGGCCCGGCGGCGCCCCAGCGCATCGAACTCGACCCCCTGGACGATCCGCCCCGCGCCGGAAGCGCCATGGCGGGAGCCATCGAGCAGGTCGGCCTCGATCATCTGCAGCTGCAGCGGCACGGCCAGACCATCCCCGGCGCGGCGCGGACGGCGCCGCACCAGCACCTCGCCGGCCTCGACCATCTCGCGGCAGACCAGCGTCTGCAGGCCGTAGAAGTCGAGCTGGCCATCGGCGTCGCACTCGGCCGACCAGCGCTCGAACAGGGCATCGACCCGGCGGTCGAGGGCCGCATCGCCGCTCGCAGAGCGCGGCATGATGCCCGCGCCTACGATATTGTTGACCAGCACCGCCACCGCCTTGGCGGCATGGGGATTGTTGCGCACCAGATCGCGCATGCGGTCGCGCAGGAGCGGCCCGGCCGCGCCGATCTCGGCATCGGCCGAACTGCCGGTCGCGCGCCAGCCCTCGGTGCGCCGCCCGCGCGCCGCCCCGTCATAGCCGCGCGCAAGGCTCGCGAAGGCCTCGCGCGCCAGCACCCGGCGCGCGGCCATGCGCGGCGCGATCCAGCCCAGCGCCCGGTCGAACCAGCCCAGCGCCATCAGCGATCCCCGCGCGAGAACCCGGCAAGGCCGGCAAGCGGCAACGGCCGCGAGGCGCTGGCGAGCGCCTGCTCGAGCGTGCGGATCCGCGCCAGCAGATCGGCGGCCGAGCCGTATTCGACGGTTCTGCCGTCATAGCTCACGCGGGTCGTGCCGCTGGCGTAGGCGCGGCGCAGGGCCGCCAGTTCCGTCTCGCTCCACGCGCTCATCTCACAACCACCCTTCTCTTCGCCCGAGCCAGTCGGAGCGGCGCTTGCCTTCAGGCGCCCGTCCCGGCCGATGGATCTGCCCGGCAGGATCGCTTGCGCCGGGCGCCACCTGAAGCTGCGCCTCGAGATCGCGCCACTTGTCCTCGCCCCAGCGATCAGCGCCCGCGATCCAGGCCGCCGCTCTGGCATAGACCCGGCAGTCGAGCGCCTCGTTGCGCTCGCGCATTTTCTGCCACTCAAGCCGCGCAAATCCTCTGCGGTTGCGCACCGTTACCAGCTGTTCGGCGGTGAGCTGGCGCAGCCACTCGCTCTCGATCCATTGCGGCAGATGTATCGTGCCGGGCGGGAACGCTGCACCCGCGGCAATCTCTTCATCCGTCGGCCTCGCAAGGCGCAGGAAGCGGTAGGTCTCGGTCTTGAAGGTCGAGACCGCCACGGTCCACAGCCGCGCGCCGCGGCGCAGCCTTCTGCCGCTCTCGGTCACGTCCACATAGGTCGGACCCGAGACCGGGCTTGACCGGTTGAACCCCTCCACGCCCTTGATCGGTGCAACCTGGGCAAAGCCTACGCTGCGCGCCCAGGCATGGACCGCCTGGGTCTCGTAGCCGGTGTCGATGGCGAGGCGCGCGATCCGCAAGTGTGCACCACCTGCGTGTCGCCAGCTGCGGTCGAGCAGGGCAGAGAGCTGCGCCCAGGCATCCTGCCGGTCCGGCCCGCCCTCGATCACCAGGTGATCGACGAGCCAGCTTTCCAGCCCGCGCCCCCAGGCCCAGACATCGACCTCGATGCGGTCCTTCTGCACGTCGGCCCCGGCGGTGATGAACAGCCCGCCCGCCGGCACCGTGCCCGGCGTCCACGGCTCGCGCCGATCGTAGAGCCGCTGCCAGTCGGGCGCGTCGCCGGTCTCGACCCAGCTCTCGCCCAGCACCGTGTTGACGAAGGCGCGCATGGCCTCGTCCGAGCCTTGGGCCGCCTCGTGCGCCCGGGCGATGCGCGCCCAGCTCATCCAGCCCACCGGCGAATAGAGCGCCGAGATGTGATAGCCGACCGTGGCCGGATCGGCAGCTTCCGCCGTCGCCCGCCACTCGCCTGCTTCCAGCATCGCCGTCTTGTGGTGCTCACCGATCGGCGCCTCGCAGGCCTCGCAATGATACTCTGCCGTCTCCGGCTTGCCCTTGCTCCAGCGCAGCCGCTCAAACTTGAGCCATTGCATCGCCCCGCAATGAGGGCACGGCACGAAGTAGCGCCGCTGGTCGCTGCTCTCGAACTCGCGCTCGATGCGGCTCACACCGCGGATCGTCGGCGTCGAGACCAGCAGCACCTTGCGCCGGTGCGCGAAGGTCAGCGAGCGCGCCTCGGCGAGGCTCACCGGGTCGCCCTCCTCGTCGGCCGAGGCGGGATAGGCATCGACCTCGTCGAGGAAGATATAGCGCGCCGGGGTCGAGCGCAGGCCGACGGCCGAGTTGGCCCCGGTCATGATCAGGATGCCGCCGGCGAACTCCTTCGACAGCATGGTGTTGCCGGCATCGCGGGATCGGGCGGGTCTGACCCGCTCCCGCAAGGGCGGACTCTCGGCGATCAGCGGCTCGATCCGCTGCCGCGAGTTGCGCTTGGCCAGTTCCACCGTGGGCTGGACCGCCAGCATCGGCCCCGGCGCCTGGTGGATGACATAGCCGATCCAGTTGTTGCCGGCCTCGGTCGCGCCCACCTGTGCGGCCTTCATGAACACCACCCGCTGCGCCGGATCGTGCGGGCTCAGCCGGTCCATGATCTCGCGCATGTAGGGCGTGCGCGCCGTGCGGTAGCGGCCCGGTTCGGCTGAGGCGCGGCCCGAGAGCACCCGGTGGCGGTCGGCCCATTGCGAGACACTCAGCCGCGCATCGGGCGCCAGTCCCCGCGCCCAGGCACGCCGAAGCGCCCCGGCGCCGGGAAAGTCCTCGTTCCCGCCCGAAGCCTCAGGTGAAGTCGGGCGCGCGCGGTGCGGCGAGCTCCTCGAGGTGGCTGCGGACATGGTCCTCCAGGATCTTCTGCATCGCCGCCACCTCCACGATCACTTCGCGGCCTGCCGCCTCGCTGCATGAGGCCGAAAGCTCCGACGCCATCAGCGCCGCCACCCGCGCCGGCCAGGTGATCCACGCCTCGCGCTCTTCGCGCGCCATGCGGAACACCAGCGCCGCGGCCCGGTCGCGCTCGACCAGCTCGCCCTTGAGCTTCTGCAACCGCAGGCGGCGCTCCTGTGCTTTCAGCACCTCGTTCGCGGTCCGGGCCTGCAGGAAGGTCGTGCCCCCCGAGCCGCTGGTGCTGGCCAGCCCCTGTTCGCGCAGGGTCTCGCCCACCGCCGCCACGGCCGCCTCGGGCACTGGCCTGGCGCCCTCGGTCCCTCTCGAGGAACTGGCCGCGCGCCGCGATTTGGCAGGATCGGTGAACTGGCTGCGCCTGGCATCAGACGCGGCGGCATCGATCGAGCCGTCGGCATGCAGCACCAGCCGCCCGGCCGCGCGCGCCTTCTGCACCGCGCCGCGCGAGATACCGGCATGGGCCGCATATTGCCGCTCGCTCATGCCCTTCGTCATGGTCCGACCTGGTCACCTCCCGTCAGCGCCTGGCGCGCGCGCAGATGCTCGAACAGCCGCCGCAGCCCATAGGAGCGCACCACGCTCACCAGCGTGAACACCGCGCCCATCATCAGGTTGGCAGCAAGCGTCGTGTGCAGGCCGAACAGCGGGAAGACCACAAGCTGCGTCACCACCGCCACGCCATAACCCACCACCACATTGGCCAGCGACTCCATCAGCGACATCACGCGGGACTGCTTCATGGCCGCTCTCTCTGCCCGATCCGCGCCAGCGCGGCCCGATATGCACCGGCCACGTCGACGATCAGGCAGGTCTTCGGACGGCGGCACACGATGGCGGGCAGACCAGCGTCATCACTCAGCCAGACCGTCTCGGCGAAGTCGCTGCTCTCATCCCATCGTGCCAGGACGAGGAACAGCGCCATGTCTTGGTGCACACAACCGCGCTGCTCCAGCAGGCCGCGCAGCTCGGCGACCAGACGCCCTGCCTCATGCGGCTCCAGCGACAGGGCACACAGCTCGGCCATCACGGCAAGACAGGCCAGATCGCACCAGTCGAACAGCCGCCGCTGGCCCGGCCTGACCGCCTGTGACGGCCGATAATGGCCCCGCGTGATCCACTGGCCCAACTGCCACGTGCCCAGCCCGCAGGCCTCGCACATCTCCCGGACGGTCCACATGGCCCTACCGCGCCCGCCTGCGCCTGGGTCTCGCTTCGGACACTGCCTCGCCAGCTTCGGCCTCGGTGCCGTCCGCGGGAGGCGGCTGCGCGCCCTTCAGCCGCTCGGCCTTCACCTGCGCGAAGGTGCGGCCGTCGCCCTCAAGGATGGCGGCGCGGCCCGTGGCGGCCTGCCAGCGCTCGACCGCCACATCGACATAGGCCGGGCTGATCTCCATGGCATGAACGCGCCGGCCGTTCTCCTCGCCGGCGATGATCTGCGTGCCCGAGCCGCAGAACGGCTCGTAGCACAGGCCGCCGCGCGCCACATGCTGGCGCATCGGGATGGCGAAGGCATCCACCGGCTTGGGCGTGGGATGATCGGGCCGCTCCTCACCGGCGGGCACGGCCATCTCCCAGGTCGAGGGCAGCGTCTCCTCGGCCACCTTGGGCGGGCGGTGCGGACGGCGCCAGCCCATGAAGCAGGGCTCGTGCTTCCACAGGTAATGCGAGCGGGTGAGCACCCCGCGGTCCTTGACCCAGACGATCTGCTGGTGAACGAAGGCGCCGGCCTTCTCCCAGCATGCTTCCAGCATCGCCTGGCGGCGCGAGGCATGCCAGCAATACCAGGCGGCATCCTCGGCGATCGCCTCGGCAATGGCGGCGGCGATGAAGCCGTCGTAGAGTTCGGCGCCCTGCGCACTGTCGTCCCAGGTGACGCCATAGGACCGGCTCCAGTCCTTGTTCTGCGTGGGATGGTTGGTGCCGTCGTAATCGACCAGATAGGGCGGATCGGTGGCGAACAGGATCGCCCGCTCGCCGTTCATCAGGCGGCGGACGTCCTCATGGTTGGTGCTGTCACCGCAGAGCAACCGGTGGTGCCCGAGGATCCACAGGTCGCCCCTGCGCGAGGCCGGGTTGCGCGGCGGCTCGGGGATGGTCACCGGCGGAACCTAAGCGCCGCCATCCTCATCGCCCGCTTCGGGATCGAGCGCCAGCAGCCGGTCGAGTTCGCCATCGGCAAAGCCGGTGAGCCCCAGATCGAAGTCCTCGGCCAGCAGGTGCCTCAGTTCGCCCGCCAGCAGCGCCTCGTCCCAGGTGCCGAGTTCGGTCAGCCGGTTGTCGGCGATGCGGTAGGCGCGGCGCTGGGCCTCGGTCAGATGCGCCAGCACGATCACCGGAGCCTCGGTCAGCCCCAGCTCCATCGCGGCGAGCACCCGCCCGTGCCCGGCGATCAACTCGCCGTCCTCGGCAACCAGGCACGGCACGGTCCAGCCGAACGCGGCCATGCTGGCAGCGATCCGCGCCACCTGATCGGGCCCATGCTGCTTCGCGTTCTGGGCATAGGGCCTGAGGCGCTCGAGCGGCCACGTCTCGATGCGGTCGGGGGCAAAGGCAAGGGTCATGGGCAGAAAGGAACGATAAAGGGTCAGGAACGCGGGAGGGGCGCACCCGCGCGGGTGGCCGCTGATTGGCCAGGCTGGCTCAGCGGGCGAAGCCTCGATGCGCATGCGGCCGATGGCCAGCGTGCTCGAATGGGCGAACGGGAGGGTGGATTCCACGGTGGACTCCACGGTGGATTGCCTGTGGACTCCGGGTGGATTCCGGAATCCAGTAAGAAGCCACCCGGCAGCTCGCCCGGACTTGCGGCTATCCAGCAGAAATCACGCGGTTTTCCTGTGCCCTCCGGCAGCCGGTGGCTTCCCTCAGACGGGGGTGGCTTCCCAAAAAATCGGCCCTGTCGCTGGCGCTACGCCGCGCCTCGCCCGCCAGCATACGATTTCCGCCAGGAAGGACCCGCGAACTCGTCTGGAAGCGGGACCAAGGCCGCGACGCGCGCGCCTCTCCCGAGGATAGCCAGAATCTACCCAAGAACCGGGGTTTTCGTCTCTTCGAAAAGTGTCCGGCGGACACTTTCCGCCTCGCTTCGCGAGATTGCGGTCACTCGCCGAGGAGCGCTCGCAGATCTTTCATCAGCAGGAAGAGATGATACGGGTCGGTCGGGCTTGGCTCGAAGTCAAGCGCCTCATACCAGGCGCGCGCTTCGTCGTCCTTGGCATGTACGAGCAGTGCTCGGATACCAGCAATCTCGGCCGCTTGGGCCGTGCGGAGCAGCGCGTCCTTGAGCAACCCCTTGCCCAGTCCCTTTCCCTGCTCGGATCGGTCGATGGCAAGACGAGCGAGGAGCATCACCGGAATCGGGTGACGAGCCAGCCCCTTGCCGACCCGACCAGGCGCATCGCCATGTTCGACGGCGCCGACCGCGAGGCTGTAGTAGCCCACGACGCGCTGCCCTTCGTGACAAACGACATAGGTCTGAGCGCTGCCCGCTTTCTGGCTGACCAGCGCGTGGCGTTGCAGGAATCGATTCAGGGGCTCTTTGCCGCAATCAAACGCGTCAACGCTATGGGAAGCGTCGAGCTTTCGGACGGCAGAGAACGCTTGGTCCTCCGCCGTCACTCAAGCACGCTCTTCTTGGCGAGCAGTTTGGCGAGGCGCGGCTTGCTCTGGACGGGACGGTCGAGAACATCCTGGAAGGCTTGCCACTGGGCGTCGTCCAGCCGGAACAAGCGCCGATCGACCAGCGCTTCCTCGGCGGCATGGATGCCCGCTTCGAGCAGGAACTCCGTCACGTTCTTGTGCGAAAACGTGGCCGCTCGCTGCAGCAGCGCCTTCATGCTCGGCGTGGTGCGCACCTCGATACGTTCGGACTTGGCTTCGGCTGCGGGCATGGCTGATCTCCTGTCCCAGATTCCATATCATACGGACAACGTACGGACAAGAAGTTAATTGGGATGTCCAGCGGGATCGTCGCAAGCCTCCTTAACCATTTCAATCACGTAGCGCCGCGACCGGAGTCGCGGGACTTTCCGCTGATTCAGCCGCCACGCGATCACGCAGAGCGCGTAGAGCCAGTGCTCGTGCGCCGCCGAGCGCTGCAATCCCACGGTCCAGCAGATGGTTTTCCAGCGCTCGCCGTAGGCGCGCAGCCAGACGATCTTGCCGTCGATCGGATCAAGCCCCACCGTCCAGCTGAGCGTCTCCTCCATCCGGCTGATCGCGGCGGGTGATGGGATGACGCGCATCGGCTTTGGCTCCTGCCCGACCTTGTCGGCGAAGCTGTGAAGGATCTCCGGCCAGACGTTGAAGTAACCCTGCCGCCGGGGTTCGGGCAGGCGCTTGAGCACGAAGGCCGCTTCCGCGAGACGTTCCTCGACGAGGCTCGGTGTCCACTTCACAGCACGCCTCCTCGGGTCTCCATGGCCCAGAGCAGGATCGCGATGGCGTCGGCCTCATTGTCGTCGGCGGGGCTGAAGCCGCGGGCGCGAACGGCGGCGACGACTGCATCCTTGCCGGCATTGCCCTTGCCCGTGGCGAAGCGCTTGATCGTACCGACGGGCACGCCCTGATAGGCCACGCCCTCCCTCTCGCACCAAGCGGTCAACGTCGCCAGGAAACCGCCGTAGAGATGTGCGGCATCCGTGCCGACATGTCGCCGGACCTCCTCGAAATGGATCGCGGCAAGACCGCCACAGTCGCTGGCCAGCTGTTCGAGCCAGTGCTGGAAGCGCAGGTATCGCATGCCGCCGCCATCGTAGCGGCCGGAGCGGAAGCTTGCGGTTCCGCTGTGCACGATCCCGCCCGCCAGGCTCGCCCAGCCCGTGGTGGTGCCGAGATCCAGGGCGAGAATGGCGCCGCCCGCGGATGTCGAGATGACCGGAGTCGGATGGGGCACGCTCTTGGGGCGGGGTGATGGGCACTGGCTCATGGTGGTGGGTCCTTCTCGTCTGATGTCGGTGAGGGGATGGACGGCACGGTGCCTGCGCGCGCGAAGCCCCTGGGGGTGGGAGTGGGAGAACCCGCTTGGCGCGGTTCTCCCCCACCCCCGAAGGGGGTGGCTTTCACCCCCACAACTTCGAGAGCGTATCAAAGCGTTGAATTTGTTTGAAAAATCTGAGTCGGGACGACCCATGGCGCGGGTCGCGTTCCCAACTTGAATCTGCGAAAGGCCGCGCAGCGGAGCGCGCTGGAGCCAAGGTAGTTGGGACGAGCTTTCCCAACTTGAATGTGCGCGGGACGGCTGAGGGGAGCGCGGCGGCGCGAAAGGCAGCGAAAGTAGTTGGGAAGCTGGCCGCCCGGCTCGCCGCAACTTGCCACAACTTGATTCTGCGTAAGCCCGCGTAATCGGGATGAGCTGGCGCATCACGAGGTCTCCTCCGTCTGATAGACCCAGACCAGAGGGTTCTCGACCGGCAGCGCCGCGCCGCTCTGCGGGCATTTGTAGGTGCTGGGAAGGACCGGGATCCGGACGGGCACGACCTCGCCGGTCCCGGGGTCTTCCGTATCTTCTCCGGTCGGGAAGGTCATGCCCTCGACGCAGAGATAGCCGAACTTTGAGCGCGAGGTCGGCAGACCGAACGGTGCGCCATCGCGAACGAACTTGATGAAACCCTTCGTCGCCAGCACGCTGATCCGTTCGCGGATCGTGTCCTTGCCGCCGAGCCCGGCCTGGTTCTCGAAGCTCTCGGCGAACTGCAGCGCGGTGTAGAGTCGGCCGGCCTCGGCCTCATCGAAGAGCAGTTGAAGGATCACGTCGTGTTTCCGGGTCCGTTCGGCGTCCAGCTTCTCGCCAAATTCGCGGCGCACGAGGCGCTCGCCAGAGCGGTCCACCACGACCCAGCGCCCGTCGGCCTTGTCGATGATCATCGGCTCGATGCCGGGGCCGTTGCGCAGCTCGAAATGCAGCATCCGCTCCGGCCGGCCCTCGTCGGGACGGTGCATGATCACGCCGGAGGTGTAGAAGCTGCGGAGGCTGCCCGCGCCCGAGAGCGCCATGAACGGGTCCTCGACGAGCTGTTTCTTCGTGGTCTTGCGGGTGTGATGGCAGAGGATCAGGCCGGCATCCGGGGCTACGGCGTCCCGCAGCGCTTCGACCCGCTCTTGCAGGAAGAAGAGCATCGCGGTGTTGTCGTTCTCCCCGCCGCCGTCCGGACCCCCATCGAAGAGATTGCGGATCGGGTCGATGCAGAGGATATCGGGAGCGCCATGGCCGTAGTGGGCGCGAACCGCGGCGATGGTCAGGCCCACGCCGCCGGCGTCGAGCAGCATGCGGACCTTCGGCGTGGCGACGAGATTGTCGCGCGCCGCGGCCAGGAGCGCCGGATCGATCCGGATCGCCTGAAGGCGTTCGCGCAGGTAGTGGTATTGAATCTCCGCCTGCAGATAGAAGATCCGCAAGGGCCGGCTTGGCGCGAAGCCGAGGAACGGCACGCCCGCCGCCATGTGGACGAGCAGACTGATCAGGAAATCGCTCTTGCCGACCTTGGGGGCGCCGCCGAGCACCAGCATCCCGCCGGGCGTCAGCAGCCGCGGAGCGATGATGTCCTCGGGCATCGGGCTCACGTCGTCGAGCAGTGCGCCGAGCGTGAAAACCGGAAGCGCGGACATCGGCGGAACAGCGATCCGTTCGAGGGCCGGTCCGTGGCGCTCTTCGTGCAGCCGCCAGAGGCGCTGGGCTTCCGAGGCGAGGCGTTCGAGCGGCCAGCTGGGACGGAGCTGGGCGGCATTGTACTGGCAGATCGCCTCCCAAGCCTCGTCGCGGCTCATGCGGCCCTCATGCGCCATGCGGACGTAGTGGCCGATGGCGGCGCTCGCCCCCTGGAAGCGGGTCCAATCGTCCGATCCGCCTTCGCGGATCGGATCGGTGAGATCGATCGCAGGGATCGCCTCGCTTTCGTAGAAATAGTCCTGACTGTGCTGCCATTCAGGCGTGTCCCCGCGCCGGGGCAGCCGGTCGAGGCTGCGCAGCAGTTAGCCGGGGTTGAGGTAATCGGTATCGACCCACGGCTTCAGTTCCATGCCCTGATCTTCGGGCCTGAGCACCGGCATCACGCTGCTCGCGCCGCTTTTGTGCATGTGATCGAGCAGCCGGCAGACGAAGCCCGCGACAAGATCAGCGCGCAAGGTCCAGCTGTAATGGCCATAGCCATAGACCCATGCCATGTTGGGGATGCCGGTAAACATGATTCCGCGATAGGTTACGGTCTGCGCGAAGTTGACCGGCGCGCCGTCGATGCTGAACGGGATTTCGCCCATAACTGCCATATCGAACCCGGTGGCGGTGATCACCACATCGGCATCGATTCGCTCGCCCGAAGCAAGCACGATCCCGGTATCGTCGAAGGTGCTGATCGTATCTGTCACGACCGACGCCTTGCCCGCCGAAATGGCCTTGAACAGGTCACCGTCCGGCACAAACGCCACGCGCTGCTGCAATGGGCGATAAGGCGGCGTGAAATGCCGTTCGACATCGAACCCTTGCGGAAGCAGCGCCTGAACACCGCCAATCAGCATCGCCTTCAACTTGTCAGGCGATGATTGCGCGCGGTCGAGCAGATCGGCCCGGTCGCGCACCACCTTGCGCCGCATGATCTCATGGATCCACACAGGATCCACATCCAGCCTGCGCAATTCCTCGGCCAGCGCGTCAGCATTGCGACCAGCGGCAAAATAGGTCGGCGTGCGTTGTAGCATGGTCACGCGCGCGCAGCGGTCGGCCAGCGCCGGGATCAGGGTTGCTGCGGTCGCACCCGAACCGATCACAGTTACGTTCTTGCCCGCCAGATCGACATCTTCTGGCCAGTGCTGGGGGTGGATTACCTGACCCTTAAACCTGTCCATGCCCGGCCATTGGGGCGTGTAGCCTTTCTCGTGCCGGTAGTAGCCCTGACACATCCACAGAAAGCTTGCCTCCATCTGCACCACATCGCCGACGCCCTTGCGTTCAACCATGAGCCGCCATCTGGCCGTTTCGCTGGACCAGTCGGCAGATTTCACGCTGTGGCCATATCGGATAAAGGGACCAATGCCCGCATCGGCAATCGCATCACCCAGATAGTTGAGGATCTGGTCACGCGAGGCGATCGGCTGCCCGGTCCACGGCTTGAAGCCGTAGCCGAAGGTAAACAGGTCGCTATCGGACCGGGTGCCGGGATATTTGTGGATCTGCCAGGTGCCGCCATAGCCATCCAGAGCTTCGAGAATGGCAAAGCTCAAATCCGGGCAATGCTTGCGCAGCAGGGTGGCACTGCCGATCCCGGAAATGCCCGCGCCAACGATGATGACATCGAACTTTTCGGGTTGGTGCGCGCCTGCTGCGATATTCTGCCGATCCAGCACTATCTGCCTCCCATTCCATTGGGGCACGGCCTGTCCCCAGCCTGGCGGCGGCGCTAGACCAGTCTAGCAGGCAAGACTGTCGCCTTTGGGCATTCTATCCGATTGCCAGCGATCCTCCCCTCTCGGGGAGCAAATCAGAAGCGGGTTTGATTGCCGCTTGGGGGTCGGTTTGAGAATTTCGGCTTTCGGCGAGAAAACCGTCCAATCTCCCAGGCAGTTTTCGAGATCGGGTATCAGCCCCGCTCATGACTGGGAATGGGTGGATTTCTGCCGGCCAACGGTTCTTAGCCCGCTTCGAATAGCTTCGCCTTCGACCCTGCAAATGTCGCTGCCTTTCCTAATGCGGGAAGGGTAGAGATTCGCACTGGGACTACCCGGATGGGGAACGGCAAGTTCATCGATCAAGTCGCGGCACCCAGCGACGCGTGGCGATAATCCCGAACACCAGCGCAAGCACAGCAAGATTGAGCGCGGCGGGCCAGTAATCTGTCAGAGAGCCGCCCATCTGGTTCAGGCCCACCATCAGCTCCAGTCCTGGTGATGTCGGAAACAGGCGCGCCAGCGCTGCCAGCACCGGAGGGGTCGCTTCTGATGGCCACGACAGACCGCCCAGGAAAAACAGCGGCAATGAGATTGGCAGCACCAGTTGCAGCGGGCGTTCGCGCGTGCGGAACATGCTGGCCAAGGCGAGCGCGGCCGCCACCGTGGCCGCCACGAACAAAATCGCCGCAATGGCAACATCCGCCAAAGGCGCTGCCGCCCGCGGATAATCGTGCCACCAGAACACCAAGCCGACAAACCAGCCAACATCAAGCAGTCCGATGACGCCTGCCGCAAGCGCAATGCCTGCCAGTTGCGAACCGGTTATGTGCACGTCTGCACCCATGCGTTCGCGCGCAGTGCCGGCCAGCAGCGTCAGGCCCAACAACAGGCTCTGGTGGATGATGACGAAGGCAACGCCCGGGAACACCGCCGCGCCATAACCCTCTCGCGTGTTAAACAGCGGCCGTGCCACCAAGGACAGGGCCGGCGGTGCCGGTGGGCCGGCAGCACGGGCCTGTTCTCGCGCCGCGTCACGCCCAGTCTGACCCAGCGCTGCGCCGATACCCCCCAGCGCGCTCGATGCGCGTAGGAGATAGGCTCCGTGTCCGGTCAGCAGGACCGTACCGGGATTGCCGCGGGCGATTTCCTCGCCGAAACCTGCAGGAACGATGAGGGCCGCGACCGCCCGGCCATCAGCCATCCAAAGCTCTGCCTCGCCGGCAGATGGCAGGCTGGCAACGATCTCGGCCTGCTGCACGGCATCGACCCGGACAATCAGATTGCGGCTGGCAGCTGTGCGATCCAGATCGACCAAAACGACGGGCGCTCTGGTCACGACCTCATCGGTGTAGGCGCTGGGATAGAACCCGGCATAAATCACGGGCGAGACGAACAAGAGCAAGGCCGCCGCACGGTCGGCTGCGATGGCGGCGAACAGCCCCCGGAACGCCGCCCACATCAGCGCCGCCCCCAACTGCCGGGGTCGCGCGCGGCGCGCAAATAAAGCACCGCTCCCGGCCCCGCTGTCACCAATGCGATCCCCAGCATTGCCAGCAGCGGCCCGACCAGCGCCATGCCGTGCCCTTGGGCAATCCATGTGCGCGCCAGCAGCCGTGCAAAATGGGTGTAGGGCAACGCGTTGCCCCAGACCCTGGCAAAGGCGCTGGCCTGTTCCAGCGGGAAAATCGCCCCAGCAAACGCAAAGGATGCACCGGCAAACAGCCCGGTCATCGAAAGCGACTGGCTGAGCGTCCTTGTCGCGCCGACAAACAGCAGCGACACGCCAAGATAGGCCAGGTACATCGCGGCATAGCCCGCCAGCAGCACGATCGGCGAACCGGCGAAATGCCACCCTCGCACGCCCGCCAGCCACAGGATCGCAAGCAAAGCCCAGCCCATGAATACCGCAAGATAGGGGGCAGCTTTGCCCGCCAGCGCGGCCAGATCAGGTGCCCAATCGCCGATGGATCGGTCGCGCAGTTCGCGGCCGAAGGCAGACACGACCGCGAGCATGAAAATAAGGTGCAACAGCGCTGGGTGCAGCAGACTGACCAGCTGGAATTCCTGACTTCCAGGTGCGTTCCAGGCCATCACCGTGACCGCGCGCACCGGCGCAGGACGGACACTGCCCTGCGGCGCAATCGCGGCGGTCTGTTCTGCGGCGAGGCGCATATTGGCGGCATCGACCACCGCTGCGACCTCGCGCTGGATCGTGGCGGCAGCGGCCGGATAGCTGGCGTTGAAATAAAGGATGACCGGGGCTTGTCCCATCAGCGCGCGCTCCGCGGTTTCGCGCGGCACCAACAGGGCGGCGTGCGCCTTGTGCGACCGCACCAACCGTTCGGCGGTGGCAAGATCGGACACCTGACCGGCCAATGTCAGGCCGGGAGCGGCCTCGATCCGGATCGCCAGATCGCGGCTGATCGCGCTATCGTCCTGGACGATCAGCAGCACTGGCAAGTCGCGCACCACGCCGCCGGACAATTGCCATGCAATAACGCCGCACAGCAACAGCGGTATCCATGTCAGAAGAGCGAGATCCCACGGGCTGCGCGCCATAAAGCGGCATTCGCGCACGAAGCTCGCCTTAAATCCGGCGCGCTGCGTCATTGTGGCCAGTCGAACAATACCGACATCCCCGGACGCAGGCCTGCAACGGGCCTTATCGGAACCAGTCGCACCTCAAAACCCTTCACGTCAAACCCTTCGGATTGCCGCGTCGCGCGCCACGTCGCGTAATCGCCAGCGGGCGCAATAAAGCTCACCCTGAACGCGATGCCCTGCCGACCGAGTGCAGGAACACTGCCGACAAACTGGCTCCCCACCCGCACGCCTTGCAACTCGTCTTCGCGCAAGGTCACCGTTACCCACGGTGCCTGCGTCTCGGTCAACAGCAGCACCGGATAACCAGCGCTGACGATTTCGCCGGGCTGGGCAAGACGTCGCCCGACTTCGCCACTGGCGGGCGCGATGATCTGTGTTTCGGAGCGCGCTGCGGCCACTTCGGCGGCTGCGCCGCGCGCCTGCGCTGCCTGCGCTGCAGCGGCGCGGCGATCTTCCACCCGCACGCCCGACAAGGCAGCATCATATTGCGACCGGGCCGCGCGTTCGGCTTCACGCGCTGCGATCATGTTGGTGCGCGCCTCATCGCGCCTCTGTCCCGCCACCACGCCTTCATTGGCGAGCCGGTTGATGCGTTCGAACGTCACGCGGGCCAGATCGGACGCTGCTGCCGCCCGGCGCCACTGTGCCTGTGCTGCGGCAATATCGGTCGGCCGCGCACCGGCTTCGGCCTTGTCGGCCTGCGATTGCGCCGCTTGGACCGCGGCATCAGCCTGCGCTTGTCTGGCCAAGACTTCAGGGCTGTCGATCCGGGCGAGCAGTTGCCCTGCCGTGACCTTCTCCCCCTCGGCAACCAGAACTTCGGCCAACCGCCCGGTGACCTTGCTGGCAACTCGGTATTCCCGTGCATCGACAATGCCCTGAACCTGCGCTGCCTGTGGCCTCCAGGCAAGCCAGATGCCGATCCCGACAACCGCGACCGCCAACATCACCAGCACTGCTGCCCGCATTTTGCGCGAGGCCGGTGCGGTTTCGGTCAATTGTGCTTTTGGATCTGTCATGGGGCGCCCGTGGTTTGGCCAGGGTGCGGCAGGAATTCCGGCAGGCGATCAACCTGACCACTAACTTCCAGCAGCGACACCAGTGCATCGAGATATTCGTAAGCGGCCTGTGCCTGCTCGACCCGCACGCGCCCGGCTGCCAACTGGGCATCCGTCACATCGCGGCTGGTGCCCTGCAATTCGCGGAATGACAGGCGGGCAACGCGCAGGGATTCATCGGCGGCGGCGATCGTTCGCCCATACAACGCGTGGCGCGCCTGCGCCGAAAGCACCTGCGCATAGTTGATCTTCACTCCGGTTTCGATCTGCACCTGCGCCTCACGCACGCCCGCTTCGGCCTGCGCTTCGGTTGAACGTGCCGCCGCAATGTTCGAACGGCGGCCTAGCCCCGAAGCGAGCTTGAATCTTACCCCAACGCCGAAGATGAAATCGGGATCGGTCACCAGTGTGTCCTGGCGATCAAGGTTATACTGCGCGAGGCCATAGACCGTCGGTCGCAGTTCCGCCTGTTCGGCGGCGACCCCCGCGCGCGCCAACCTGACATTGGCTTCGAGACGGTTGAGACCGGGATGATTGTCCATCGCTGCCGCGATGAACGTTTCGCGCGGTGGCAGCGGGCTTTCATACACAGCAAGCGGCGTGGTTGGTTCAACCTGCGTGGGAGCGCGCAACAATCCCTCAAGCGCAATATCTGCCGCAGCCAGATCCGCGCCGGCTTTTTCGGCCTCGCGCAGCGCCTGTTCCAGCTGGGCTTCGGCCTGCAGTCGCTGGGCAGGCGCGATCTGTTGTTCGCGTTCCAAAGCGCGGGCATCCGCCACATGGGCACGGATGCCCTCTGCCACATCCTGCCGGATCGCAAGCGCCTGCGCAGCCAGTTGCCGCCCGAAATAGGCGCGTGCCAGCTGCGCCAGCGCCTGCTGCGATGCTTCGTCGAGATTGGCGACCTCGATAGCCACGCGGCTGGTCGCCGCAGCGCGCGCTGCCCCCATCCTGCCGCCGGCATAGATCGGCACAGTGGCAGTAACAATCGGGCGGGACACGAAGCGGCGAATGCGAAAGCGCAGCGGATCAGTGATGCCGAACGCATTGGCGACCGGCTCAAGCGAGCCCAGCGGCAGATACAGGGTCTTCTGGAAATCAAGCACCTGCGCTTCGACTTCGACTTCTGGTCGACCGAGTGAGCGCGTGGCCTCCATGCGCGCCTCGGCTGCTCGCACGGCGGCATCGGCTGCATCAATCGCATCGGACCGATCAAGGAGCCGCGCCTGCGCATCGGCATAGCTGAGCGGTAATCGGGTTTCTTGTGCGGTGGCCTTATCTGAAAGACTGGCCATCGAGACAGTGAAGAAGCACAGGCATAGCATCCCGGTCGCAGTGTTCATTTTCGTCTCCAGCGCCATTCAGACAAGTGTCCGTCGTCAGAACATTTGGCACAACTCGCGGCGTAGGTTTGCGGAGTGTGGGCCTCGTCTGAGGTTTGATGTTTAGGCGGCGAGCTTGCGGTGTTGCAAGCGCCGATGTTCGAGTCACCGAAGCGGACGCGACAGACACTGCCTTCTTTCGCAAGTATCAGAAGATGAAGCCGAAGAGCAAAGAGAAGCTTCGCGAGATGCTTAAGATCCTGGACGATGAGGATGAATGAGCAATAGCGGCAGAAAATCGCCCAGAAGGGCCGCGAACGATCTGACTGTGCTTCTCCGCACCGTGCTGGGAGAAGACCGGTTCCCCGTGGACGTGGAGGCGCTGGCGCTCGAAGTCTCCCGAAACCACGAAGACCCGATTACGGCAGTGAAGGGCGTCGACATCGACGGCTTCGAGGGCATGCTCCGGGCACGGCGCAAGAAGCCCGGTTGGCAGATCCTCTACAACACTCAGTCCCGCTACCGTGGACGCGAGCGCTTCACGCTCGCTCATGAGTTCGGGCACTACTTGCTGCACCGGCGCCCGCTGACCGCAGCGCACTACCGTAACGGCGAGCTCTCGGACGAGTTCGACTTCGAGTGCCTTCCGCTGCAAGCCAACGGCTGGAAGGATGCGGAGAAGCAGCGTGAAGAAGATGCCGATACCTTCGCCTCCTTCCTGTTGATGCCGATCGACGACTATCGGAACCAGGTCGGCAGTCAGGAGGTAACTCGCGACCTCCTTGGCCATGTGACTGACCGATACGGAGTTTCGCTTCTTGCGGCCGCGCGCAAGTGGATCGAATTCACCGACACCCGAGCGGCCATGGTGGTTGCGCGAGACGGATTCGCGTTGTGGGGCAGAGCGAGCACGCGCGCCTACAGAAGCGGTGTGTTCATTCAATCGGGCATGCCGATTCCCGACGGCTCCATCATGGCCATGGGGTCGGCGTCGCAGCACACCAGTTCTCAGCGCCCGGTGGCTTTGCCAGCCGGCATCTGGACATTTAGTCGGGGCTCCGAACCCGTCCGAGAACTGACCTTCTTCTCTGACCGGCTCGGTTTGGCGGTGTCTCTTCTGCAGTTCGATCGTGCCGTCGATGGAGCTGAGGTCGAGGACGAAGAACCTTGGGATAGCTACGACCAGTTCACCCGCGATGATTCGAGGTAACGACCCGACAATGCTGCGGGTAGCGCCGCTCCGGGCGATTTGCACAGATGTTCACGCTGGAAAGGCCTGACGAACGGCTTCGATCTACTTCTAATGATTCCGCAGCAACGCGATAAGTCATTGAATTTGATTGCGTATCATCGTTTTGCGCCTACCGTTTCGCCAGCCATCTTCTGTTGCGAACGGTCTCATGCAAGACGCCCGATCCGGTCCGAACCCTTTGTTGCCCGTCCGTCTGTCGGCGGACGAACGCCTCGATGAACTCGCGCAGATTCTTGCCGCGGGGCTCAGGCGTATCCTGCCGGAACAGTCCAGTTCTTTATCTGCACCTGGCGAAGACAGTTCATTCGACATTCTCGCCCTCAAACGCCGTGTTGGTCGTCGCAAACCGAGCAACCGAGTTGGAGGACAATGATGCCAGGAACAAAGAGAAAGACTGACGCCGCGCCATGGCGGGTGGGCGAACGCGACACGGCGGACGCGAGCGTGGTCACGCAGCTTGCAGCGCTGAAACGAATGACGGTGGTCGAGCTTAAGGCGAAGTGGGAAAGCCTCTTCGGCACGCCCGCTCCGAACAACAGCCGCAGTTACCTCGAGCTGAGGCTCAGCTACCGGGTCCAGGAACTGACCCTCGGCGGCCTGTCCCGCGAGACGCGGCGGACGCTTGACTTGCTGGCCGACGAAATCGAGGGCCGGGTCGGGCGCAAGACGATCATCGCGGATTCCCGCAACCCGGTGGTCGGCACCCGCCTCGTGCGTGAATGGGACGGGGTGGAGCACACCGTCACGGTGATGAAGGACGGCTTCGACTGGCAGGGGCGCAAGTTCAAGTCGCTCTCGGCGGTGGCGCGGGCGATCACCGGCACGCAGTGGAACGGCTACCGCTTCTTCGGCTTGCGCGAGGCGCGGAGGGACGACCGATGAGCCGTCATCAGGAAGCCGTCGCGGTCGTTCCGCGCCGCCAGCGCTGCGCCATTTATACCCGCAAGTCGAGCGAGGAAGGGCTCGACATGGAGTTCAACAGCCTCGACGCCCAGCGCGAGGCTTGCGAGGCCTTCGTGACGAGCCAGAAGGCCGAAGGCTGGGCCACCATTCGCGAACGCTACGATGACGGCGGCTTCTCCGGTGGCACGCTGGAGCGCCCCGGCTTGAAGCGCCTCATTCAGGACGTCGAGGCCGGTCTGATCGATGTGATCTTGGTCTACAAGATCGACCGGCTGTCGCGCTCGCTGATGGATTTCGCCAAGCTGGTCGAGATCTTCGACCGCAATCGGGTGACCTTCGTGTCGGTCACGCAGTCGTTCAACACCACGACCTCGATGGGCCGGCTGACGCTGAACATCCTCCTCAGCTTCGCACAGTTCGAGCGGGAGGTGATCGGCGAGCGCATCCGCGACAAGGTCGCGGCATCCCGCAAGCGCGGCATGTGGATGGGCGGTCACGTCCCGCTGGGCTACGACGTGCGCGACCGCAAGCTGGTCGTCAACGAAGCGGAAGCCGCGACGGTCCGGATGATCTTCGAGCGCTTCGTCGCCATCGGCTCCGCCACGACGCTGGCGAAAGCGCTCGCGGCCGAGGGCGTTCTGAACAAGCGCGGCAAGCCGATCGACAAGGGCTTCCTCTACAAACTGATCAACAACCGGGTCTATCTCGGCGAAGCCGTGCACAAGGGCAAGGCCTATCCCGGCGAGCACGAAGCCATCATCGATCAGGTCCTGTGGGACAAGGTTCACAGCATCTTGGCAGAAAGCCCGCGCCTGCGGGCGAAGAATACCCGCCGCCAGACGCCAGCCCTGCTGAAGGGGATCATCTTCACCGAGACGGGCACGGCGATGACGCCGACGGCGACGAAGAAAGGCACGCGCCTCTACCGCTACTACGCGTCCATG
Source organism: Erythrobacter tepidarius (assembly GCF_002155695.1). Taxonomy (GTDB): domain Bacteria; phylum Pseudomonadota; class Alphaproteobacteria; order Sphingomonadales; family Sphingomonadaceae; genus Erythrobacter; species Erythrobacter tepidarius. The sequence continues at coordinate 709 of NZ_MUYJ01000020.1, read as the reverse complement.
GACCTGATCCGAAACCGCCCGACCGGCGACGCCTCGGGCCCGCTGCGCTTGCCCGCAGGCATGGTCGAGGACGCCGTGGTCGGCGAAATCCGCCGCATGATCCGCGCGCCCGAGATCGCGGCGCGGACGATCAAGGCCCTGCGCGACGAGAGCCCGACCATCGATCAGAAGGCGGTTGTCCAGGCGCTCGGCGAGTTCGACCAGCTCTGGGCGGCGCTGTATCCGGCGGAGCAAACCCGCATCGTCCAGCTTCTAGTCGAGCGGGTGACCGTCGGCAAAGACGGCATCGCCGTCGATCTGCGCCATGAGGGTCTGGGCTCGGTCCTGCGGGACATGATGGCCCCCCGCCAGACGGAGGCCTGTGCATGACCGACTCGACGAACACCATCCGGGTCGTCATCCCCCTGACGATCCGCAAACGCAACGGGCGGCCGATGATCCTGCCGCCCGACGAGGTGACGGTCCGGGACGGCCGGTTACAAGATCCTCATGTGCTGCGCGCCATCGCTCGCGCTTGGAGCTGGCGGCGGCAGCTGGAATCCGGTGCCGCTTCCACCATTCAGGATATCGCCGCGGCCGAGAAGGTCTCCGACCGGTTCGTGAGCCGAATAATGCGGCTCGCCTATCTGTCACCCGAGGTGCTTGAACACCTCGTCATCAGGCGCGTCCCACCGGCGCTGTCATTGAACGACCTTGTTTCGGTCGCCGA